>NZ_JAIVFS010000100.1 GCF_020829645.1 Nostoc mirabile CHAB5784
AAGCATTGTAGCAGTGATAAGATATCGGACATGGGCTGATTGTGGTTTTTGAGTTGTCGTTGTGAGAGACAATAACTCTACTACATCGGCCCTCTCTCCTCATCCTCTTATTTTGGCTAAGGTATTGTATTCAAAAATCCACTATCTAAAAAATAAGCTAGATATTTACTGAGTAATTCAGTATCCATTGATGGACAGGAAATGGAAATGTCAGCAATTGCCTCAAGTGTATTGCTACAGTCTAAATTAGGGGTATTTTGATAGAGTTGCCATGCAGTTAGCCCTTGATGCACTTGTTCAGTCAGCATAGATATAAGAGGGAACAAAGAATTTTCTTGACAATACTGAGCTTGATTGATTAACTCATCTGTCCATTGAGCATAAGATACTTTTTTGAGTGGGTATCCACAAGCCGATATCAACTCAAATAATCTACTTAAATCGATATTTTCCGATGCTAAAGGCACTAAATGAAAAGCCTTACCCAAAGATTCCTTCTTTTTAGATATTTGAACAATGGTTTTACTGGCATAATCTACAGTAATTAAATCTTGTTTTTGATTGACTAAATCTGGGAAACTACCTAATTGTATACAACCTTTGATCAATCTAGATATGTAGTCATCTGTATTAGTTACGCCAGTATGTGAATGACCCATTAAAAATCCCGATCTAATAACTGTTACAGGGATACCTCTAGATTTAGCAATCCAAACAAGTTTTTCAGCTACCCATTTACTTTGGGTATAACCAATATCTTGATATAGATAAGTTTCACTATGATCAATATCATCGTCCTCATAAAGGACATTCAATCCAGTTAAACAAGCAATTGTGCCAAAGACAGCAATTGTTGAGATGTAATGTACTGGCTTGAGTTGATGCTGACATGCTAATCTGAGAACTTCTTGAGTGCCAAGAACATTTGCTGCCTTAATTACAGAATATGGTTTAGCAAAGTTGACTTGGGCACCACTATGATAAATCACATCAATTTGCTCTGCTAGATTCTGAAATTGCTCTACAGAAAGTCCCAGACGGAGTAAAGCTAAATCTCCTAGTATAGGGATAATTCTTGAGCTTTGGCTTGCATCCCAAATTAAATATTTTTCTAGGGTTTGCTGTAGCCTTTTAAAACCTTCAGTTTCGTTATTAGCTCGCACAAGGCAATATATTTTCGCCTGAGTTTGCTGTAGCAATTCGTGGATTAAGAAAGCACCTAAAAAGCCAGTTGCCCCTGTTAATAAAATATGATTTGGCTGAGTTATATCCTTAGTTATTATCCCCTGAGGATAGATATTTGGATCAAGAACGGCTTCAAGTTTGAGATTAACAACACTATTGAGAGCAGTAGAGCCTTCTTGATGTACTTTATCAATAAGTTGGCTGAGTCCTTCTACAGTTTGCTGCTCAAAAATATATCTGACGGGCAACTCTATTTGGAAATTTTCTCGCACAGACATCATTAACTGCACTGCTAACAGAGAATTACCGCCAAGTTCAAAAAAATTATCTTGAATGCGTACATGAGCAATACCAAGTATCTGTGACCAAATACCGATCATTTTTTCTTCGGTAAGAGTATGAGGTCTAATTAACGCTACTTCTAGAGTATGTCTGACTTGATCTGGAGCAGGTAATGCTCGACGATCTAACTTGCCATTGGGTGTTAGTGGCAACTTTTCTAGGGATACAAAAGCTGTAGGTATCATATATTCTGGCAGCTTTTGTTCGAGAAAGCGGCAAAGTTCTGATGCTAAGTTGCGGGTAAACTTACCCTTTAGCGGTTGATTAGCATAGGAATTCCAAGGCTTATTGTGAACTGTATCTTGTGAAAGGCTAACTGACAATATATCTATATTTATGCTTTGTTTTTGGTGATGTCTAAAAACTACCTCGTAACAGTCAACGACACTAGATTCAGACAAAATGATATCGAGCAAATAGGGTAAATCCTGGCTCAAATTCCACAGTTCTTCAGGATCAATCCCAGTATCGGGAAGTAGCTCTAGATGCGATCGCAGTTCACCTACTGTCTTAGGGCCATCTGGGTTATTCAGCAATTCTACAGTCTTGACTTCCTTAATTACCCTAGTATTAGGCACATTTCTAATTCCCAGAATTTCTGGCTGATTTGCTAATAACAGGTGACGAACAGATGACAGGGTTAGCTCTTGTTTTTGCCAATCAAGCCAAGGAATATCTGTATTGTTATCAGTACTTGTTCCTATGTGCAAAATCACATCATAGCGAAACTTTGTGAGTTCATTGTGATGCTGACCACGCTTAACTTGAATTTCAACGCGACCGATCTTGGGTAAGTGTTGTTGCAATGCGATGAAAAAATCTGGATGAATTACCAGTTCTTCCTCTTGGTTGAGGCGTTGTCGAACGCGCTCTTTTATCTGCACAGTGGAAAGTGAAGATGATGCTTGGTATAGTGCTACAGAAGCGTGGTAAGCCTCTAGTAAGGGTAGACTACGCACATCTCCTACAAAGATAGAACCCCCAGGCTTCACGGCATTGACAGCTCCTGCCAAAACTTGTACCAAATAGTCAATGCTGGGAAAATACTGAACTACCGAGTTAATAATTACCGTATTAAACGTATCTGCCTCAATACCCTCAAAATTGTCAGCAGGTCTTTGCAACAAAGTCAGTTGTGGCCAATCCTGACCAGACATTTGTAACTGTTGGATTTGTCGCAGTGCTTCAGGCGCAAAGTCAGTACCCCAATACTTACTGCAACAGGAAATAATTTTGCATAGTAACAGACCTGTACCGCAACCAATTTCTAGCACTTGGCTAGGTTGCAGAGAAAGAATGCGTTCAATGGTGTGGTCTACCCACTCGCGCATCTCCTTTGCAGGGATGGGCAGACCTGTATAACTACTGTTCCAACCAATAGTATTGAATACTCGGTTCTGTTCTTCGGTAGTTTGCTTGTAGGTTTGATCGTAAAGTGTTTGCCACTGGGAAAGGTGTTCAGTTTGCCAATTTGCTATTAACTCTTGGGCTTTCTCATCTTGTTGATTTTGGACTACATAAGCTACCAAACGCTTGTGCCCTGGTACATCTTCCCGATCTATCACAACACCTGTCTTGACTGACGGATGTTGCATCAACACAGTTTCAATCTCTCCTAGCTCGATCCGGAAGCCGCGAATTTTCACTTGATGATCGATACGGCTGAAATACTCAATATTGCCATCGGGAAGATAGCGAACTAAATCCCCTGTTTTATAAAGGCGATCGCTTCCTTTTGCCTTGTTAAAGGGGTTAGGAAGAAACCGAGCTTCCGTCAGATCGGGACGATTGAGATAGCCACGCGCTAAACCAGCACCACCAATATAGAGTTCTCCTGGCACACCCACAGGCACAGGCTGTAACTGAGAGTCGAGTACATAAAACTCAGTATTAGCCATAGGCCGACCAATCAGAACTTGTCCGTCTTCAGAAACTACTTTGTATGTAGCTGACCAAATAGTAGTTTCAGTAGGGCCATAGACGTTCCATAAAGTAGCACATCGCTGTTGCAATTGTTTAGCTAATTTTCTTGGTAAAGCTTCTCCACCACACAGTATTTTCAAATGCTTGTTACCATGCCAGCCTGCTTCTAAAAGGAGTTGCCAAGTGGCTGGGGTAGCTTGCATGATGGTAATATCGGAGTTGGTTAACTTTGCGATTAACTCTGTGCCATCCATAGTCTCTTCTCGGCTGACCATAAGTACATGGGCACCGAGAGTAATCGGGAGGAAAATTTCTAGTACTGCAATGTCAAAGGATAGAGTAGTAACGGAAAGGAGTATATCTTGCTCTGTCAGTTCTAAATGCTGACCCATGAAGTGAAGGAAATTCACTACAGAGCGGTGCATAATTTGTACACCTTTTGGTTTACCAGTAGAACCAGAGGTGTAGATTATATACGCTAAGTTGTCAGGATGAATATTAATATTAAGGTTATCTTGGCTTTGTGTAGCAATATCTAGCCAGTCTCTATCCAAACAGAGAATATGTGCTTGATGTTCAGGAAGTTGCGCCAATAAATGTTGTTGGGTCAGTAGTACTGATACTTGAGAGTCTGACAACATTAAGGATAAACGCTGCTGCGGATAGGCTGGATCTAGAGGTATATAAGCTCCACCAGCTTTGAGGATTGCAAGCACACCTACAATCATTTCTAGCGATCGCTCTACACAAATGCCTACTAATACGTCTGGCCCTACACCTAAAGCTTGCAAATGGCGGGCCAATTGATTGGCTCTAGTATTCAACTGGCGATAAGTTATTTGCTGTTGTGCAAAGATTGCTGCTATTGAGTCAGGCGATCGCTCTACTTGTGCTTCAAATAGTTGGTGAATGCAAGTTTGCTGCGGGTAATCGGCTTGAGTTTGATTCCATTCCACTAATAGTTGCTGACGTTCAGCATCTGTTAAAAGTGGTAAATCTGCAACTTTCTGGTCTGGATTGGTAACAATACCTGCAACTAAAGTCTGAAAATGTTCCCCTATGCGAGAGACAGTAGCAGCGTCAAATAAGTCAGTGCTGTACTCAAACCAACCACTAATACCATCTGGTGTTTCAAATAGTTCTAGAAACAAATCAAACTTGGCTGTGCCATTGTGTTCTAAGCGATGGTTAATGCTTAGACCAGAAAGTTCCAGAGCTTGCATGGGTACATTTTGCAGTGCAAAGCAGATTTGGAACAGGGGATGGCGGCTCAAATCACGCTCTGGTTCTAGTTCCTCTACCAGTTTCTCAAAGGGTAGGTCTTGATGAGCATAAGCTTCTAAGGTCACTTCTCGAACTTGCTTCAGCAATTGGCAAAAAGTTGGAGAGCCAGAAAAATTGCTACGTATTACTAAAGAGTTAACAAAGAATCCAATTAAACTCTCTATTTCCTGATGATGACGGTTGGCAATTAATGTACCTACTAAGATATCTTCGCTACTCGTATAGCGGAATAGCAGTGTTTGAAACGCTGCTAAGAGCGTCATATATAAAGTAACTCCCTGCTGCTGGCTAAATCGAGTTACTGCCTCACTGAGAGATTTGGAGAATGCTAAAGTTTGACGTGCGCCGCGATAAGTTTGGATTGCTGGTCGGGGGCGATGCCTACGGCGAGCTTCGCTAACGCTAGGTAATTGTAAAATAGGTAAATCTGCTAACTGCTGCTTCCAGTAGGCTAGTTGCTCTGATATGACTTTTTCTTGCAACCATTGCCGTTGCCATACACCAAAGTCTGCATACTGGATGGGCAGTTCAGTCAGAGGAGAAGGCAGACCATTGGCGAAAGTCTGATACAACAATGTCAATTCTTGAAACAATACGCTGACAGACCAACCATCAAAAACAATGTGGTGAATGCTCAAAAGCAGTAGATATTCTTCTGAATCTAACTGCAATAAGGTTGTTCGTAATAGTGGCCCACAGTTGATATTAAAAGGTTGCTGAAACTCCTCAATCATCAATCGCTGAATTTCTGTATCTTTTTCTGATTCAGAGAGCGATTCTCTGAAAGAGACACTTCGTGAACGCAAATCTACCAAATGTAAAGGTACAGTCAGAGCAGGAGCAATAATTTGTACAGGCTGCCCATTTGATGAAGCAAAAGTGGTGCGTAAAACTTCGTGCCGCCGAACAATTTCGTTGATGCTCTGTTCTAAGGCAACCAGATTCACCCTACCAAACAGGTGAAAAGTTTGGGGAAAATTATAAAAAGGATTATCAGGTAACAACTGTTCCAAAAACCATAACCGCTGTTGGGCAAAGGAAAGAGGCAAGTTTTGGTTACGCGTTACAGGACTGATCGCCCAAGTGTGCCATTCTTGATTTTGCTTGAGTTGTGCCTCGATATTTTCAGCCAAGGTGGCAACAGTAGGTGCATCAAATAATCGCCGTAATGGCAAATCTAACTGATAGGTATCCCGGACACGAGAGATTACCTGAGTTGCTAGCAGTGAGTGTCCCCCAATCTCGAAAAAGTTATCGTGGACGCTGATTTCTTCCAATCTCAAAACTTCCACCCAAATTTTTGCTAGTGCTTCCTCAATGGTGGTACGAGGTGAAACAAAATCTGGCTCTAGATTTCGTCCAGTGCGATCGGGTGTTGGTAGTGCCCGACGATTTAATTTGCCATTTGGGGTTAGTGGCAATCCATTTAACATTACAAAACTAGAAGGCACCATATAATCTGGCAGCTTCTCCTTAAGAAATTTACGGAGATTGCTACTAACTGTACGCTGCAAAATTTTCCATAGATGTTGGGTTTCTAAGAGATGCTCTATGCTTTGGTGAAAGAGCATTTTTTCTGTAGGTGTTAGAAGCAAGTTAATACCAGCCCGTTTACCCTGACTCCAAGCAACACTGCCTTCTAACCATAGTTCTGGCGATATCATCGGTAACTTTAGGCAAATACGGATTTGCTTACCTTTTGCCCAACTAAATGGCACCCCTACCAAGCAAACGCCACTATTGGAGATATCCTCTGTTAGCAGTTCTACTGGCCGGTTATCATTAGTCTCCACTCGACAAACACTTTGATAAGGTACTCGTTCCGGAATTAGGTTGGAAACAATATAACCAACTAGGCGCTTGTCCTTTGACACATCCTCACGCGCTATAACTGCGGCTTCGCGCACGTCAGGATGCTGCAACAGCATTGCTTCGATTTCCCCTAGCTCAATGCGGAAGCCGCGAATCTTTACCTGCTGGTCAATCCGACCAAGGTATTCAATATTCCCGTCAGGTAAATAGCAAGCTAAGTCACCTGTTTTATACAAGCAATCCGATTTTGCATAAGGATTAGAAATAAAACGTTCGGCAGTCAGATCGGGTCGATTGAGGTAACCTCTAGCTAAACTATGGCCACCAATGTATAACTCTCCTGCAACACCGATAGGAACTGGCTTTAACTCTGCATCAAGTAAGTAAAGTTGGGTGTTAGCGATGGGACGACCTATTGAGGGATAAACTGGCCAGGAATCAGGGTTACGATCTAATGTTAGAGCCGTTATCACATGGGTTTCTGATGGCCCGTAGTGATTATGAAATGAACAGTGTGGCAGCGACTTGAATAATTTCACAATAGCTGGGGTGATTTGCAGTTGCTCACCTGTGGTCGTAACTTCTTTTAAACTAGTAAATAATTGCAACTGAGATGTTGCTAGTTCTGCCATCTGTTGTAGTACAACAACAGGCAAGATAACTTTTTCAATCTCTTGGTTGTGAATAAAGTCAGCTAAGGCTGTAGTGTCCCGACGCAAGTTTTCTGAGATGAGAAACAAAGTTCCTCCCGAACACCAAGCAGCAAACATTTCATGAAAGCTAGCATCGAAGCTTAAAGAGGCAAATTGTAAGGTACGTACACCTGTTAATAGTGAGTTTAAGTGCCATTGCAGTAAATTCACTAAAGGACGGTGAGCTAAACAGATGCCTTTCGGTCTGCCTGTAGAACCAGAAGTGTAGATGATATAAGCTAAATTTTCGGCTGTGACTTCACTATCAAGATTTTCTTGACTGGATTGGCTAATCTTGTCCCAGTCGGTATCTAAACAGATAGCCTGTGAATTATGTTTAGGAAGCTCTGCTAATAGTTGTTGTTGAGTGAGTAATACTGATACTTGAGTATCCTCAAGCATAAAGGCTAAACGTTCCTTGGGATAAGCTGGATCTATTGGTACGTAAGCACCACCAGTTTTGAGAACTGCCAAAACTGCGATCGCCATCTCCAGCGTTCTCTCTACACAGATTCCTACTGGCATATCTGGTTTCACGCCTAGCGATTGCAGGTAGTGTGCTAACTGGTTCGCGTGCTGATTTAGCTCTCGGTAAGTAAGTGAAGATTGTTCGTGCTTCTGTGCCTCTTTAAAGACTACTGCTACAGCATCTGGCGATCGCTCTACCTGTGCTTCAAATAATTGATGAACGCATTTATCTAATGCGTAATCCGTACTGGTATCATTCCAAGTTTCTACTAATTCTTGGCGCTCGCTTTCTGGTAATATATTTAGCTGATCAAAATACTCAAATCCTTGACTAACTTGAGCGGCTATAAATAGTAATCTTTCTAAAAAATTTATATCAAAAAAACGCTTTTTATTATAAAATAGTTCTATTTCTAAATTATCATTAAAATCGTTAATTATAAGATGGACTTCATTTTCTCCGAAAGAATTATGGATAGTTAATTTAGAATACTCTTCGTTAATAGGTAGATCAAGAATACTAAAATTATAAAAGTTATAAAAGAACTTCGATTGTTCATCTTTTAAATAATTCCTTTGCAATAAAACAGAAATATTTTGTAAATTATCTAGATTTCTTCGATAATTCTTGATATAAGAAATGTAATTGATAATATTTGAGCTTTTCTCTATACTCTTTTGAGGTACAACAACAGGAACTACTTGGTAAATACAACCTAAAACATCCAGTAACTGCTTATCTCTTTTACCAATAATGTCGTAAAAGACAAAATCTGCTGGTGTTTGTAAATATTGGCTCAAATAAATGCCATAAACCGCTCTAAAAAATACCGGAACACTACAATTAATTAATTGGCAATATTTTCTAATTTGTGCTAATTCATCTCCAGCAATTTGTATTTTTCTTGATTTAGCTTTATTTTCTCTTTCGACTCTGGCATAAGGCGTAACAGGAATAACATTACTTAAAGTTTCCAACCAGTACTGCTGAATATCTGGCGTATCAAATCGGATAACATAATCATCAATAAAATCATGAAAAGAATTACCTTCAAAGTTTTGAGGATTATTGCCTGTTTTTAAAGCTTGGTAGACTTTACCTACCCTTTCAAAGAAAATTTTCCCGGAATATCCATCGAAAAGGATATGAGGCGCACCTAAAATAGCAGTATAGTTACCCTGTTTATCTTTGACTAAGATATTTTTAAAGAAATCATTTTTTTCCAATTCTAACTTAGTTTTAATTTTTTCTTCGATAATTTGCTCTAAGCTATTAAAATAGCAATTATTAATTGCTAAATCTATAAATTCAAAATTAACATCAGCATTTTTATCTACAAATTGAAAACCTTCACCTTTATAAAAAATAAACCTAGTTTTAGTAACGTCATCTTTTTGACATACTATTTTTATTGCCTGTTCCCAAACAAATCTGTCTAGGTTTTGCAATAGATTTACCGACATTCCCAAAGTAAATACAGTACTGTCTGGATAGAGTATATTATCCAGATATAAATCTCTTTGTGTAGTTGTTAGCCGTGATATTTTTCCAATCCTTGAAGGTTCACAAGGCTTATCTAGTATAGTTCCTGTTACCAAAGCCATTAAAACTTCTGAAATTGAGATAGTAGAAACATCTGTAGATTTATAATTGTTAATCATGATAATTTTTTTTAGAGTAAAACTTTAGCCGATTAATTTAGAATTATTCTGATGGATTGGGAGTTCAATTAAGAATTCGGTTCCTTGCCCTGCTACTGACTGACAACTGATTTTACCTCTATGCTTTTCCACAATAATTGTGTAACTAATAGATAATCCTAAGCCTGTGCCTTTTCCAATAGGTTTGGTAGTAAAGAAAGGATTGAAAATCTGAGGAAGTACATCTGATGTCATACCAGAACCGTTGTCAGCAATGCGAATAGCTAGCAGATTGTTATCTAATAACTCAGTAGTTATTTTGATATAAACTGAATTCAGTTCAACTCCCTGCAATGAAGATTGAGAGTTATACTCTTCTAAAGCATCAATAGCATTAGTTAATAAATTCATAAATGCTTGATTTAGCTGACTTGCATAACAATCTACCAATGGTAAAGAACCGTAATTTTTAATAATTTGAATCTTAAAGTTGGCTGATTCAGTTTTAAGGCGATGCTGCAAGATTAGCAAAGTGCTATCAATACCTTCATGGATATCAACTGGCTTCATTTCTGCTTCATCCAAACGGGAGAAGTTACGCAAGCTCAGAACTATCTGACGGATGCGATCGGCTCCAACCTTCATTGAAGATAGCAATTTAGGTAAGTCTTGAAGCAAAAATTCTAAATCTATGCCCTTTTGTTCTGCCAGCATTTGAGGATTCAGATTCGGTGATACCTGCTGATAATTTTTAATTAGATAGAATATATCTTCAATGTATTCACTAGCATGAGAAATGTTGCCATAAATAAAATTAATTGGATTATTAATTTCATGAGCTATACCAGCGACTAATTGACCTAAAGCAGACATTTTTTCTTTTTGAATCATTTGTAACTGTGTAGTTTGTAGTTGTTTTAATGTCAACTCTAAGCGTTGTGCTTGTTCTTCCAGGTGGACATTTTTATCATGTAATTCCTGTGTTCTCTCTTCAACTTTTAGCTCCAAAGATTTGCTATAAATTTCTAAGTCCTGTTTAGCCTGTTGCAAATTCTCATTTGCTTTAGATAGATTAGAATATAGTTTGGCATTCTCAATAGAAATAGCTGCTTGAGAGGCAAGAATTTTTAAAACTTCTAACCGCTCAGTAGTAAATGCATTCGTTGTTAAATTATTTTGTAAATACAAAATTCCGATGAGTTTAGTTTGATGAATTATCGGTGTACATAAAATGGACTTACATTTATTGTTAATAATATAAGAATCGCTAACAAATATTCCTTGACGGCTAGCATCACCAATAACGACACTTTCTTTAGTTCTAATAACATAGTTGAGTATAGATATTGGTAAATAGAGATTATTCTCTAAAGGCATAGAAGTTTCTAAAAGTATCTCATTTTTATTAATTCCCACGGATGCTTCTATTACCATTTGACCGTTTTTCTCTAAAAGTAAGCAACTTGTTTGTGCCCCAGCATTTTCCATAACAATTTTCATCAACTTGCCTAGCAACTCATCTAGCATAATTTCACTAGATATAGCTTGCGAAGCTTTAAAAACTGTAGATAAATCAAAAGATGCTAAATTATTTATCTTACTTGAAGTAGTTCCTGAGTTAGCTTTCCAAGTAGTAGATGTAGATGATTCGTAATTTACTCTTAATGGGCAATAATCAGGGTATTTTGACTCTAAATCATTGACTTTCGCAATGGCTCCCCAACGTACATAAGCATGATAAGATTCTCTTAGGTAGAAGCCTGCCTGCTGATCTCTACCACGGGAAAAGTAAAATTCTGCTGTTAACTCGTTTGCTAGTGCTTCTTCTTGAAAATATCCCTGTTCTTTTGCTCCTTGAATAGCTAGCTCATAATACTCCATAGCTAGAAAAGGTTGCCCTAAAACTCTTGCTTTTTCCGCCTCCACGAGTTCATATTTGTGTTGATAATTAGCAGGAGCATGACTAGCCCATAACCGCATTTGTTTCTGATTTTCATTGATAATAGCCAGATATTCATGTTGAGTCTTAGGTTCAACATTTGGATATAAAGCAATTAGAGCTAATGAATAGTATAAGTTGTGGATGCCAACCGTCATCATCCCCATCACACTAACTATATATTCTGAAGCTAATTTGGCATTATCAATTGCTTGATTATAATCTTTAAATAAGTAAGAAAGAATCAATTTAGCAACATAAGCAGCAGACAAAGAAGTAGCATTATTAGTAGTTTGTAAATATGGCAGCATTGCTACTTCATTAAAACTATCACCAATTAAAAGTTGTTTATTTTCTGATAACCCTTGTAGATTTAGTGCCATTTGATGCCAAATCTTAATGTAGTTTATAGGGAAATCTAGTTTAAATTTTTCCAGCAAATCAATATATAATGCTTGCTGATGAGCTACTGATTCAAGCTGTTCTCCTTTAAAAAATATATGACCGCAATAGTGGACAGAGCAGTAGCCGACGTATTCTATATCTCCAATTTCTAATGCACTTTGAATTCCTTCCTGCAAGGGAGCAATTGTTTCTCTAATATGTTCTTTCCAATGAATAGTAAAACCGTAAAACGGCGCGTATACTTTACTTTTAAGTTCAATAGCTTGAAACTGCTCTAATATTTGCCAAGCTATTTGACCAGAATGATATCCAGCATCAATATTTTCTAGATAGCCACATAACAGCATCCCATAATAAGCATATCCGTGAGCCGCTAAAGCTGAATGACCGTATTTAATACAGAGATTGACAACAGTCAAGATTATTTGAGGAAAAGTTGTCTTTGTCGGGTTAGCAATAAAAGCAGCACCGGCAATAGTAACAAGGATTTTTAAAGCCGCCAGTATATAAGGATCTTTCAGTTCTGGAAAATTTGCTAAATCCTGAAGCTGTGGTAAATTAGCTATAGTGCTTTGCTTATTTGGCGTGGGTGATAAAGAAACACCCAACTTTGCGATCGCTTCTAGTCCAGTATCAATGGCTTTAATCATCTGATTTTGAGCCATATAAAACTGGACTTGTAATTGATAAGCCTTGATTTGATCGAGTAGATTACTAGCTTTTTCTAAAATAGTTTCAGTGAAAAAAGCTGCTCGGTCGAAATTAGTATTTAAATACTCTAATTCTACGCTTTCTAGATGAAGTGCTAGCATCAAGTCGTAATTACTTTCCCAACTCGATGATGTAAGTAATTCTAGTCCGATTGTTGAATAGTTAAGAGCTGCTTCGTATGCTGATGATGCTTTTGCTTTTTGGCTAGTTATCAGATTTAATTTAGCTAGCTGATCTCTTTGAGTTTGATCGCAAATCAATTCAATCCCAAGATTGAGATGGTTAACAATATCAAAAATATTTTCTTCAATCTCCTTTGTTTGAAGAGATTTTAGTAATAATTGTCCAATTTTCAGGTGAGTTTGTTTTCTTTGCGATTCTGGAATTAGGGAATAAGCCGTTTGCTGGACGCGATCGTGCAAAAACTTATATGAAACTTTTAATTCCTGAGATTTTAAGAGTATAGATGTGTCTTCGTCAAAAAGCAGTGGAGCTTTATAGTTATCATTCAGTGGCAAAATTAGGCTTGCTTGAAGTGCTTCCCATAATTCAGATGCGGTTTCTGACTGAGACTTTTCATTGATTATCGCTAGAATATCTATATTAAAACGATTGCCAATACAAGCAGCTAATTTTAAGATATGCTGCGTCTTTTGAGGTAATTTGTTAATATTTCTAGCAATTAATTCTAAAGCATCATAATCTGTAAAACCAATTGTTTCAATTTGATTAAGTTCCCATTGCCATGCTCCAGTATTAAAATCAAAGTTTAATAGCTTTTCTTGGTACATGGTTTGGAGAAGCTGATTTAATAAAAAAGGATTTCCCTGAGTTTTATTAAAAATAAATTCAGCTAGCATTTTGGTTTTTTCTGTTGCACTATGAAGTGTATCAACTATTAGCTCATAAACATTATTAATATTTAAAGGCTGTAAAATAATATTATTTACAATTGCTCCTGCCTTTTGGATTTCATTTAAGGTTTGATTCAAATAATGAGTTGAGATGACTTCATTATCTCGATAAGCTCCAATAATCAGAAAATATTGGCTATCATCAACCATTAGCATCTGAATCAATTTGAAAGAGGCTATATCTGCCCATTGTAAATCATCAAAAAACAGAACAAGAGGATGTTCTTTTTGGGCAAATACCTGAATAAACTTTTGAAATACTCGATTAAAGCGAGTTTGGGATTCAGTTGTACCTAATTGTGCTACAGGTGACTGTTGACCTACAATTTTTTCAATGTCAGGAATAACATCAATAATTACTTGACCATTTTCGCCAAATGCTTCTAAAAGTTGCTGTTTCCAAATAACTATTTTTTCAGAGCTTTCTGTTAGTAGCTGTTGTGTCAACTCTTGAAATGATTCAATTAGAGCCGCATAAGGAATATTGCGCTTAAATTGGTCAAATTTACCAGAAATAAAATATCCCTTTTTTTGGAGGATAGGTTTATGAATTTCATTAACTAAGCAAGATTTACCAATCCCTGCATAACCTGAAACTAGCATTATCTCACTTATTCCAACACTCACTCTCTCAAAAGCTGATAAGAGAAATGTTACTTCTTCCTCGCGACCATAGAGTTTTTGAGGTATGGTAAATTGGCTAAAATTATCTAATTTACCAGGAATAAAATTTTCGTTTTTTCGATTATTTAATAATTGCTCTAAACAAATTTCTATATCTGCTTTTAACCCTAAACCACTTTGATATCTTTCTTCAGGCGTTTTCGATAATAGTTTCATCACAATATTAGATACTGCCTCTGGAATTTCTGAATTGATATGATCAGGAGGTAGAGGCTGTTTCGCAATATGGGAGTGAACTATTTCTAAAGGATCAATAAAGTTAAATGGTAACTGAGAGGTCAACATTTCATAAAAAGTGATGCCTAAAGAGTAAAAGTCTGTGCGATAGTCAATCGACCTATTCATCCGACCTGTTTGCTCTGGAGACATATAAGCCAGTGTTCCTTTAAGGAAATTAGGATTACTGAGCATTACATTTTCTTTTGATAGGCGTGATGCAATGCTAAAATCAGTAATTTTTACCTGCTTTGACTTAGGGTTAATAATTATATTTTGTGGTTTAATATCTTTATGAATAATATGTTGATTATGTAAATCTATAATAATATCTGTAAGCTGAATAGCTAGTTTTAAGCAATCTATAATATTTAGTCTACTCCGATCGATAAATTGTTTTAGATTTTGCCCTCCAATATCCTCCAAAACTAAGGCAATAGTATTTTCATAATTTTCTAATCCATAAACTTGAATAACCCCTGGTAAATTTAATGATTTAGAAATTTCATACTCGTGTTTAAACTCTGTTATATATTCAATATTAGAAGATTCATATTTAAGAATTTTTAGGATAACCATTCTTTCATTGACAAGCTCCATTGCTCGACAAACAACAGTATCGAGACTATCCGAAATTTTCTCTATAATTTTGTATTTTGAATTAGTAAGCATGGGTTATGATTTTTAATTACTTTTAGGAGACGATTATTTACCCAATATTATTCTCGTTTAAGCGGGGTTTCATCAACGGCAAGGCATTTTATTACTGGTCAATAGTGAATAACATACATTTTGCTACATACTATATTACTACAAGCTGCATTGTAACCCGCTAATATACTGTTGTTTTTAGGTTTGCTTAACAATTAGCTACGTAATTACCGCAATAACTATTTAGCCGTAATATTACTGGTACTTGCTATTGATACAACACACTAACGAAGCGATCGCAGAACTGGCGGTCAAATCGGAGTAACATCAATTGGGAAGGCAAGTAAAAATCAAATCCCCATGCTTTAGACATTTCCAAAGCGATATCATCTGGGTTCGGTAAAGACTTCTGTTGATATTGCTGTTGTAAGTTTGAGGGAAGTTTAGGGTCTGTCCTAGAGCAACCAAACTCCGAATGTGGTCAAGGCGAAAATTATACCAGTTAGCATTCGTGAGAGGTTAAGACAAAATCATTTTTGTCAATTAGTAATATTACTGCAAAATTGCTAACATAGTAAGTATTAAATTAATGTTTCTACTGAATTTTGAGGCAAGAATGAATGATGTTTTTAAATGTGACGCGATCGCTAGCCCAAAAATTCTGTTGAATAACCGGATTTTCAGCATAGTTTTAAGTACTATTACTTATTGACAAATGCTCTACAGCCTTAACCTCTCACTGATGACCAGTTAGTATCTTTTTGAGGGCTTTCGCCATAGGCACACAGATAAACCGCTCTCTGTACGTAGTAGATGCATACAGCCCACATTCCGCACTTCAGAATGCAATACATTAATGTTTCAATTAATATTACCAATAATAAAAATATTACCTAGTATTAATACTGAGAGCAGTTGGTAGGCGTGCGATCGTTGTAAAAGCTAAACTTAGCCGAACTGTTAAAAGTATTGTTAGTTGTAAAAAAATGAGAAAATCAAGAGAAAGCTTTCATAAATAAAATCGAAAAAAAATGAATCATCAAAAAGAAGAAACATTCATTAAAAATTTGGATCATTTAGGAATAGTAGCTGGAATTGTTGATGAGATAGGAATAGTAGAGAAAATCAATGACCTGCTAGGAACCGATACTAGGGAAAGAGTTAGTGCCGGGGAAGTCGTCAAAACAATTATTTTGAATGGACTTGGATTTGTTTCTAAACCATTGTATTTATTTTCACAGTTTTTTGAAGATAAAGCTATAGAACATTTTTTAGGGGAGGGGATTAAGGCAGAGGATTTAAATGATGATAAATTAGTCAGAGTGATGGATAAATTATACAAATATGGATTAACTAAGCTATTCCTAATAATTGCCTTAGAAGTCGTCAAAAAATATGGAATATCTAGAAAAAAAGCAGATCTGAAGAAATTAACACAAAAAATTAATGAAGAATTCCTGAAAATTGGAAAACAAATAGCTAAATTAGCTGCAGATGAATTTGAACAGCCATCGTTAGCGATATCTAGAATTCAAGAACTTGAGTCCAAACTAAAATATCATAAAATTTCGGAAGTCCAAATTATTGAGCGGCAAATTAAAGATAAAAAAGTACTTTATAAAGTTACAGGTGATTTGAGAGAAAATCAGGAATTAATTAGCGAAAATCAAAACTCTTCTGGGAGATTTATTTTAGCAACTAATATTTTGGAGCTAACAGAGTTATCAGCCCCAGAAATCCTGAGAATATATAAACAACAGCAATCCTCAGAGCGAGGATTTAGGTTTATCAAAGATCCTTTATTTTTTGCAGATAGTCTTTTTGTGAAAAATCCAGAAAGAGTAGAGACAATGATGATGTTAATGGGATTATGTCTTTTGGTTTATAATCTAGGACAAAGACAACTAAGAAGCTCTTTAAAAACCGAAAAAGCCACAGTTAAAAACCAAGTAAATAAATTAACTGAACGTCCTACTTGGCGGTGGATATTTCAATGCTTTCAAGGAATTCACGTTCTGATTATGCAAGGAGTTAAGCGAGTTATTAACTTGACAGAAGAACGTTGTCGTTGCGCTGTTGTCGGCGGCGGACAATGACGATTACAGCTTTGTTGACCAGAATTTTCAGCCCGAATCTTTGCAGACTTGGGGCAAGCGGGGTTCTGTTATAAACGTAGAAATGCGACGTTATCGAGAGTCTGTGCTTGGGGGATTGGTCGAGGATGGGTACACCATTATTGATGCCGACGATGCTGATGATGATGATAGTGGGGCAGTAATCGAGTCGGTTAAAGCGGCAAGTGAGCAATTGTATACTGCTGAGTGTGAAGCGATCGCTAATTCTGTTGAACTCTCTCAAACTGAACTCAAGAAACTGCAAGACAAAAGGGCGAAAACGAAAACTGAACGACATCAGCAACGCAAGGCGGAATTGTCTCGTCGCTACGAAATTGACGTAACCCCTGATTTGGTCGAGAAAGATGACGATGGGTGGTATCCCCAACTGCGGATGCACTATTATTTGACGCTGGGGCGGGAATTTCTGACCAACCGTGATGCGAAACGAGCAAAAGCGCAGTTAGAAGCTGGGGAGAATTCGATTTGGAAACCAGATTTTAACAAGGGGCAACTATTACCTGCTGTTTTGTTACTCGAAAATCTGAATCTGTTGCAATTTCTTACACCAGACGTTCAGTTGCGGGGGTCTGATGAGAAGATGGTGGAGTTTAAAGCGCTGGCTGTTCAGCACAGGCACGTTATCAAGAATTACTTGAATGTTTCCATTTCTGAAAAACATACACCGATTGCGATCGCACAGAAATTGCTGGAGAAAATTGATTTGAGGTTGGATTATGTCGGGCGTTTGGGATCGAGGGAAAATCGGGAGTGTGTTTACCAGTTTGTTCCACCCGATGATGAGCGTGATTCGATTTTCCGCCTATTGGCAAGTTTGGGTTAACTTCGCTGGTGGGTGTAAGTCTGTGGTGTGCGATTGGTTGATGGCGGTATAGGTCACATCCTCACAAAGCTCACCCGATTAATTACAGAGATGATCGCTGCATTGGTTAGGAATTTATCAAACCTGCGTGCTGCGAGGGGTTTAATGCCATGAAACCTTAAAATGAGAATTGGCGATCGCTAGATATTTACCACTACCAACATTTTTATGGCGGTGGATGCAGTCCCGCCGAGGTCAGAAGGCGACGCAAGTTAACGACTCCAACCCGATTTAATTGCAGAGCTGACACCGTTGCTCGACCACAGGGAGTTTTACCAATAACCTGTGTAAAATCATCGTTCCAGCTAAAATGCTCTGACCAAAGCTGCTGACGAGGATGAAACAGTGCCACCTCAAGTTTTGTTTCTGGATCGCAATGGCTGGTTTTGGTATGCTTTCGACCATTGCAGCCATAACACGACCAAGCTAAATTTTCTGCAATCGTTTCTCCACCTGCCTGACGGGGTTTGATGTGTTCTATAGTGAAGCTGTCAGGAGAAAATTCTTCTGGACATCGGCAATACTCACAGAGATTTTTGGCTCTGCTGGTTACTGTTCGTCACATTGCAGCAGATACTCTCTCAGATTCAAACGGCATGGAATAGCTGAGATTCCGACACAAATTGACGATTCAAGGTCAGCAAATCGATATTCCTTAGCCTTGCTAATTCCATGAGAGCTTCCAGACGTTCTACCCTCCACTGTTCTAGCTGATCCTCATACTGGATCAATTCTTCATGTTCCATGTCGGTGAGTTCTCCCCACTCACCGCGTTTGCGTAACTCTTCTAATCGTTTCTGCTCATTAGGAGTCAGGCGACGTTGGATGACTTCAACCAGGGCTAACTCAATCGGATTGGATGCAGCAAACTTAGAGGGTTCAGACAGAAACTCTAATAATTGAACTACGGCAGTTAACCGCTCTTCTGACAACTGCTCAATCAGTTCGATCGCTCTTCTACGAATATCGGTTGCTGGAGTCATGGAAGATCACGCTTACCTATGTCTAATCAAATTGTACTCAGACTGGACGGTTTTTTCGATTTAATCAAGAATTCACCAACCCCTATCTCTCACGTTAAAGGCATTCTCAATCTGACCATTCCGTTAAATGTAACCAATATTTCACAAGATTGAAAACAGCACCACAGCGAGCGATGACCTACGGTCGGGCGTAGCCCATTGCAGTGCAATCTCCTCTGTATCTCTCATCTTCTTAAAGAACAAAATTATGAATTACATAGCAAACAATTGCCTACAACAGGTGGGTACACTATACCTCTTGCAAAAATATATTTTTGCAAGAGGGGAAAGGGACTCATGTTATGCCTGGCGAGTTAGATGATGCAATGCGCTCTACACTTTTGAATCATCTGTTTGAGACTTGGTTAGCTGAAGAAATGAATAAAGCGCAATTGACCATACATGAGGAGGAGTCCGGGAGTGAAGGAGGGAGAGGGAGGGAAAGAAATGGAACATTCCCACGCTCCCACTCTCCCTCACTCCCACACTCTTAATTCCCTAGCCCTGGTAACAAGATGATAGAAAGCACCACCACAATTCATGAATTCCTCGCCAGCATCTACCCATTTAGTCAGCTTTCGATTACCAGCGTTGAGAAGATTGCAGAAAAACTTGAACCTTTGCGCTACCGTATGGGGCAAGCTATCCTTGTGCGAGAAACCCTTCCTGCTAGAATAGCCATCCTATACCTTGGTCAAGCCCGTTTATTGGGATATGCCCCAGGTGCTTTCGCCCCGGATACCCTAGAATTACTCAAACCAGGGTCAATCATTGGCTGGACAAGTTTGCTACGTGGTGTACCAAGTGAAACAGCGATCGCGTCAGTTGAAACTCTTTGCCTAACCCTCAAAGCCTCGGATTTCTTAAGTCTACTAGAACTCGAACCAGCAATAGCCAACGCTTTTCGTAACTATTGTAGTTTAATTGAAGTTTTTGACCTGTTAGGCGCAGAATTAGAACGTCGAGGTAAGATTCCAGACAATCTCAAAGAACTCGCTACTGCTGCAACAAAACAAGGCACTATCCTTAACCTGCCTCCAGGCAAAACACCGCTCCAGCAATTAGACCCTAACAAGTTATGGCTAGTTAGCAGCAAAGGTTCAAACTATACAGTAGGCGATCGCCTAAATCTAACGCAAGCGCAAGCCTATATCACTGGAGAAGTTCGCTTAGTTGGTTTTACTGACCCCACTCTCTCACTTCCTGACTCCCTCACTCCCTCACTCCTTCCCGACTCATCCTCAGACACTCTCATCTGGTCAAACGCACCATTTGCCCCAGAGCGCCCAGAAGAAGTAGAAGAAATTGAGCGATCGCAACCAATCAAATACCCCCACATAGTCGGTCGTGGCCCTGTAGATGGAACTCTTGCTTGTTTCCAAATGCTAGCACAACACTTAAGAATGCCATTTCGCCGCGATGTCTTGCGCCGTGCGTTAGTTAGTAATAAAGAGCGCACAGGCAGCATTTCCATTCAATTATATGGTGCTTTGGCAGAACTAATGGGATTGACATCTCAACTGGTGAATGTTCCTGCCGTTGCTATCTCTAAACTACCGACGCCAGTTTTGATTCCTTGGCAAGATAGCTATGCAATTCTTTACAAAGCTACTGAATTTGAACTAGTTCTTGGCATTCCAGAACAAGGCATTGTCCGCAAAAAGCCAGCCGATTTTGCTGAAACTTGGGGGGAAGAAGGGCAAGTACTTCTATTGCAACCCACTAAAGAAACTCCTCAAAAGCGATTTGGCTTAAGTTGGTTCCTACCTGCTATCAAAAAGCATCGTACAGTTTTAGAATTGCGATCGCTCGTACTGTATTACAAAACCCACCACTGTTGATTCTGGATGAGGCTACCAGCGCACTTGACTATGCTACTGAACGTCAAATGTGCTTGAATCTAGCCCAAGTATTTAAGGGAAGGACAGTATTTTTCATTACCCACAGGCTAGGAACCATTCAAAATGCCGATGTGATTTTGATGATGAGCCAAGGACGAATTGCAGAACAGGGAACTCATGCAGAACTTATGGCTTTACCCTCATTTCTCACAAGTTCTGCGATCGCTGTTTCAGCTTTCAGGCGGGCGAAAAGCGCCATTGCACTCTTGAGAATCCTTACCCAGAATATGTTTCGGGCTTTGATAGGTTATTTTTTGACCCAGTGCGAAAAACTGGAACCTAGATTTTATAAGGCTTTGAGAATTGTGGTGACAAATCCGGGTTTATACTCTTTTTTTGGCGAAGGTATTGCAGTTAAAAAACCAATGCCATAGATATCAGTCGCTAACTGGTAAGGATTATGGGTAACTGTATCTATGGATTTATCCCCATACTGCTTGTAAATTTTGACTGCGTAAGTTGTGCTAACGCCGTGACCTTGCAGAAATACCATTACTTCTTTAATGACTTTTTGCTCATTCCAGGCTCTTTGAATCATGGCAATGCGCTTTTTGGCGATGCCGTTGAACTGCTGATAAAATAGCCCGTAATTTAGGCGTTCCTTTCGATTCTGAGTTTCGCTACTGTGCAGGGATGACCCATGTATTGAGTGAAGCCGCTTTATATGGACATTGCTACTTACCACAGAGCAAACTGAGTCAGAACGTGATTAAACTGTTTACAACCCAGGAGCATCAACCAACAGAAGATGCGATCGCTCAAACTATTAAAGATATGGCTTTGAAAGATGAGCTAATTAGAGAACGTGATGCCAATAAAACGCTCAATTGTTACAAGCCTACTTACTTCTACACCGAACAAAACTTAGCCCAATTGGTACGCCATCGCCTCTCCTACCCCATCAGTTCTGATATTCCTCGCGTCCGTGCTTGGTTGGAACGTTTTAGCAGTAGCCGCAAAGTTTCACTATCACCCGAACAGCAACAAGCAGTAGAGACGGCTGCTTACTCTCGATTCACCGTAATTACAGGTGGCCCTGGTGTCGGTAAGACATTCTGCACTAGCACCATAGTCAGTTTATGGAAGGCAATGGGTAAATCAATCGCTCTGGCTGCACCAACTGGACGCGCTGCCCAAAGATTAGGCGAGATGACGGGACTAGAAGCTAAGACCATTCATCGCCTACTGGAATTTGACCCCAGAACTCGCAGTTTTAAACGCGATCGCACTAATCCGTTACCCAATAGTGCAATTATTGTAGACGAAGCCAGTAAAACTATTCCTAACGAAGGGATTTGGCAATCAGTTAAAAATACGGCAACATTATTTTTATTGACTTTTTTACCGTCTACAATATTAATCTTTTTTATCAAACTAATTATATTTAATAATAGTAGTTTAAATGAAGCCTTAATTCTCAGCTTAGTATCAGGATTATTTGCGGGATTATTGATGGAGATATGTATAAGTGGAACACCTGTTATTAAACACTTCACCCTACGCCTTATTCTCTACCGCAGTGGTTACATCCCCTGGAACTACGCCCGCTTCCTCGACTACTGCACTGAGCGTTTATTCCTCCAGCGTGTAGGTGGTCGCTACCGCTTCGTCCATAAACTGCTGCAAGAACATTTCGCCGAAAAGGACTCAAATTCATCACAAATAAGCTTGAATCCCTTACACTCTGGATGATTTAACCGAATGCCATTATCAACCCGATACCGCAGCAGCAACCCAGCGCGACGGAACATGGCCAAAATCTGCTCAGACTTCTTAGCTACAAACTTCTTTTCTAGAACCTCAGCAGGTACACCAGGAAGCCATTGAGACTCAACTCTATCGAAGTGGCGATCGCCTGTTAAAGACCAGCTTGATTGCTCATTTGATGAGACTTGTGCAACAACCAGAATTATCCTTCAGAAGGTGAAAAGGAAGGAGATTGTGGTAGATAGTTCATTGAAATCTTCATTACCTACTTTCTTAGAACAGGTAAGAAGTAGTAATTTTTCCTAGAGGAAAAGGGCGATGCCTACGGCGGCAAGCTACGCGGGTTGGGGGTGCGATCGCCCTTTCCAGTACACTTATTTAATGAACAGCAACCTTATTAGGGAAGCGATCGCTGTTGCACTCAACTAACAATTTTCTTAGAGGATAATCGGGATATTCAGAGCCGCAACGCATCAAGGCTGAAAAATTACGTTTTTTGCACCTCAAATAGTAAAATTATGATCTGTGCAAAGTTACAAAAAGATAAAATATAGGATTTATATATATGGATTGGATCTATGACTTAAAAAAGTTGGGTTTCGTTCTTTTAATCATAAGTATATTGGGATTAGTAGGTGGAAAATTTGCAGGATTCAATATAACCTTTGATTTGAACACTGCTAATGGTAAAGTAACTTACTTTCCAATGGGTATAGGTGTTTTAGGGATTATATTTATGATTGTTGACATCGTAATACATGGGGTATAAAGCAAATCCCTTGCTGGAAAAGCTTCTATATGCTGTACTGCGATCACACCTATTACATTTCCTCTAAGAAAAAAGTCGATCGCAGTTTGGGGTGTAGCTGTCTACTTGTGTGCGATCGCCTACCTCTGGTTTCTTACTTCAATCCAGACTGTGATTTACCTTTGAGCTTGTCATGCTCAAAAATGACGGTGATTTTAGAACCATCAGGATTTTGCCAGACAAAAGTTGCCATTGTTGCAGAGCTGTTAACCTCAGTACCTTGATACAAGATTGACCGCACATCCGTTAATGACATTTCTATCCTTAACTGTTCATACTCTGCTCGACCAAAGGGACGAAGTTGAACTTGGGCAGATTGTTCAAGCTGCTGAGGATGAAAAGCAGTTTGAAAACCATAGACTAAAAAACTAAGCATTACTCCTGCCGGAATAACGATATTTAGCTTTACGTTTACTAGTAATCGGGCAAGAGTATTATTAGATTGTGCAGGGTTAGTTTTAACCATTGGAAGTTCCTTATTAAATAGGTTTTGTGATGCTGGTCTGGGTGCAACCAGACCAGCTTTTAACTGACCACTAGTTTGTCTGGTTGTAACTGGTATATAAATAGTGGGCAAGTATAAGTTTTTGGTTTTTCGCCAAATTAATAACCTCCTTGCAGATAATGTCACCAGGTATACAAACCTACTTTGTCCAACTGGGTTTGTTATTCCCACTCATAGAAGAGTTAGTGGACGAACGCATACTACAACTGTATTATTGATATAAGTCTCAATTACAAATACTACAAGCCTTCAATGATAAGCAGATTCTCCTCAACCATTAGCAGCGTGATGCATTGCCGACCCAGCAAGGGTTTAGGCAGAGTAATCGTGCTATTTGCGTTTGAGGGAATGTATTGTTTTGGCGGCGGAAAATTGCAGCGTGAAAGTATTTTTGAAGCGATTACCGGATGGCTGAATCTAGATCAACTTATCCAAAGCGGGAGGTGCAAATGTCTTACAGCACCAACATAGGGCAAAAAGTATCAACGAAGAGACCTCCGCTCCTGAATCTCAGAGGCGGGGGTTATTTTTTGAGGAGTGGATTTAACGTATGCAAGCTCAACCACACATATTACAAAATTCGGTGGTGGTGTTCTCCAAAAACTACCTACCACTGGCACGCATCAATATCAAACGAGCAATCGTGCTGTTAGTCACAGGTCAGGCAGAATCGTTGAATTTTGGCACTACAAAGCAGTGGGAAGTCCGCTCACAAGCGTGTTGTACTACAAGTTCCCGAACATATTCGCTTGACCATTGGCAATCCCGAACGCCACTGGAAAGTACCACCTGTAAATCGGCGTGAGGTACTCAAGCGAGACAACCACACCTGCCAATACTGCGGTAGCACCAAGCATCTAACGCTCGACCATGTAATTCCCCGCTCAAAAGGTGGGCAGCACAGTTGGGACAACGTTGTAACTGCGTGTGAGAAGTGCAACCAAACTAAGAGCGATCGCCTACCTCATGAAGCTGGAATGGTTCTCAAAAGTAAGCCTAAAGCCCCAATTCACCCAGCAGTAGCATTTGCTGAACAGTTTTGGAACGCACAACGCCTAAGTGATAGCGAGTAATTAACTTCAAACCTAGTCAGAAAGGGCAATAAGCTCGATTACGTAACACTGGCCTCTCAGTTCTTTTAAAAAATTTGTAGTATGACCTTGACATTTTGTAGCACTTTAAGTAGTATGTATGTAGTGAAGCACTAGTGCGATTCGTTCTCTCAAAACTTTTCAAAAAGAAAGAAGAGAGAGGCAAGTAAAACCAACTAGTCGTATCTGTTGGAACAAATGCTTGATAACTGCTGATAACGCGGCAACAGGACGTTATTAGCTTAGTAGCAGCCACCCATGTCTTAGTACCTATTCAGTGCCAATTCAAATCCTTTCAAGGAACTGACTTACTATTAAGAACTGTAGCCACACTCCGCAAAGGTGCTAATAAAACACTCACCATTGCTGGCTTCATCCCCACAATGTATGATGCACGTACTGCCCAAGAAAGCAGAACAATGAAAGCTATCACAGAACAACTTTCACCCTTTCAACCGGATGAGAAACGTTTGCGATCGCTATAAACAAGAAAATTCCGAACTGAGACATAACGTTATGTCTCAAGCCCAAACCAAGATAATTGAAGAGTTATTTGCGTCTTTGGGACGGATGAGTTGGGAATCGTTTGTCAAAAATCGCCTACCACTGCTCAATCTACCCCTAGATGTGCTAGAAGTACTGCGTTCTGGACAAATCGAATACACTAAAGCACGAGCAATCGCCCGAATTCCAGATGAAAAAACAAGAAAACAACTCTTAGAAGATGCGAAAGTCCTAAATCTCTCATTGAGCGAAATCAAGCCTAAGATTCAAGAAATTGAGCAGCAGTCTAAATCAGAGACTCCATCATTAAAAGACCTAGCTGATGACACATTTCGCCGCTTAAAAAAATCTCAAGTTTGGGACGACCCAAAGAAAAAGGCAAAGGTAGAAAAGCTCTTGGCTCAATTAAAGGCGCTGATAGAAGAGGACAACCCAAAGTAAACCAATGTGGTAATTCTCTAAACTATTCAATTTGCTGTCTAAGGGATGGTGTCAAAATCATTAGTCCCCTGACAATCTCTTCAGGAGTGGCTGTGCCATCTATCGTCTTTTGAGCGATCGCTATCACTTCCAAAGCCAGGTTTGTGGGAATTCCCCTTGCTTCTAACCGCTTCAATTCCAGAACGTCAATGCCTGCTGCCAATCCATCCAAATATTCCTCTACACTCACTCCGAAGTTTTCAATTTCTGACATGGGTATAATTGGTTTTTTGTTCGACCTCTATATTCAAGCATCTATTAAGTGGCTATCTCACAGATGGATCATGTCAAAGTGCGGCGCTGCGAGGTATGCCTGAGCAACAGCTACAGCCTGAAATTTCCTCTCTACGAGACGCTCTTCGCGTTCGCTTGAAAAAGGTCTGCATCCCAGTCAAATATCAATGTGGTTTCGTGTTATGCGATCGCTCCCCTCAACCATTCCACCTCTCAAACCCATTGAGTATCAAACGCATCTTGCCCAGTTCCGGTGATTCTAAATAAACCAAGGAGTGTAAAAAAGTGTATTTATCTACGTAAGTCTAATTTTTCTACCGCACGATGCATTGTCGAGATGCTGACTCTAATTCCTGTACTTTCGGCAAGGCGATCGCGCGGGGAATGGGAGCCGATGGTATCCGTGTTGAAAAAGAGACTGACCTCCAATCTGCATTGGAGAAAGCACTTACTGCAAGCGTGCCGTTTGTAGTTGATGTCATCATAGACTCGAATCAGACTGCACCGTTTGGGAATCGGATTCAAAGTTTGATTGCCCAAGGAGCTACAGAATCAAAAGGAGATTTATCATGACTAACCAACCAGTAGGAATTCGTTCGCTTGCAGTTAACTTTCCTAGCGTTCTCCAAACAAACGATTATTGGCGAAATAAGTACCCAGAATTAGTTACTCAAGCCGAGCAAAAGGCATTAGCTAAACTTTTTTCAGTCACTCAACCAACCGTTAACAGTGACGAGTTCGATTTAGAAATGGCACCATATTTATCAGATCCTTTTCGTGGTGCTGTCGAACGGCGGGTACTTGCACCAGATGAGTCTTCACTGACATTAGAGCATCGCGCAGCATCAGATGCGATCGCAGCCGCAGAGATATCCTCAAAAGATGTCGATTTGATGATTGTCACCTCGCTATTCCCAGAACGAATTTCACCAGGCAATGCTTCTTTCCTTGTAGCTCAAATGGGCTTGCATTGCCCTGCCTGGAATCTTGAATCAACCTGTTCTAGTAGTCTGCCAAGGTAACTTTGCTGGCTTACGGGGGGACAAAAAGGGCTAGGATGCAGATAGAATAAGCCTCATAGCTCTCTGTCCTTGTTGGTAGTACTTACGCTTATTAGGCTTGCGGGGGGACAAAATGGTCTAGAATGCTTATATTACAAAGAGTGTAGCAATTTGTGGTAAAAGAAAAAGAGCATTCATTCGCAACAAGCTTTATTTAATGATAATATTACCAGAATTCTACGAAATAAATC
>NZ_JAIVFS010000101.1 GCF_020829645.1 Nostoc mirabile CHAB5784
TGCGCGGTGGAACCACACTGAACCCTTCCCGAACTCAGAGGTGAAACGCTGCTGCGGCCACGATAGTTTAGGGGTAGCCCTACGCAAAAATAGCTCGATGCCAGGATTCATTTTTCTAACTAAAGCCTTCTCAAACTAATTTGAGGAGGCTTTTGTTTTTGCTGAAAATCATTAGGATAGAAATACTATCCGTAAAAGAATTAAACAATTAATACCAATTTGAAAAAAGAATGCGACAAATGGTAAATGTATAGAAGCAAAATTTGGAAGGTGTGATGGCAGGGATAACCCGAATAGAGATAAAAGAGAGTGCAGAACTACTGTCTACAAATAGTTTGTAGTCATGCTGGCGACCATAACCGTTGACAACACAACGAATTTCTAGCGTTGCTAGGTCAATAATCAATTGCGATTTGAGAGTGTGTCGTTTTTGTTTCCCACTATAAAAGCGTTTCTGTCCGTGTTTAGGACGCTCAATTTGACTCTCCGGCTTATTAAGCGTGTCACTATAGAAAATAGAGCAGCAAATTGAGCAATAGGAAGATTAAAGAACCTGTGCAGATAACATTCTTAGGTACGAGTTCCGGTGTACCCACGCGATCGCGCAATGTTTCCAGTGTCGCCCTGAGATTACCCCAAAAGGCAGAACTGTGGTTATTCGACTGTGGCGAAGGCACCCAGCATCAAATTATCCGGAGTGAACTGAAAATTAGCCAACTCTCGCGAATTTTTATCACTCATATGCACGGCGACCACATCTTTGGCTTGATGGGACTTCTTGCTACTTGCGGCTTGGCAGGCAATGTGGAACGAATTGATATATATGGCCCACCTGGATTAAATGATTACATTCAAGCCGCCTCCCGTTACTCCTACACACACTTTTCCTACCCCATTAAAGTCCATGCCATCCGTCCTGGGGTAATTTATGAAGACGACGACTTCACCGTTAGCTGCGGTAATTTGCATCATCGCATTACAGCTTTCGGCTACCGCGTAGCCGAAAAAGACCGATCAGGACGCTTTGATATTGAAAAAGCCAAGGCGTTGCAAATTCCTCCTGGTCGGGTTTATGGTCAACTTAAGCGCGGTGAAACAGTGACGCTTGCGGACGGACGGGTGATTGATGGCACTCAATTATGCGGACCTACAGAAATTGGTCGAAAAATTGCCTATTGTACAGACACAATTTATTGTGATGGTGCAGTGGAATTGGCAAAAGATGCAGATGTATTAATTCACGAAGCAACCTTTGCTCATCAAGATGCAGACATGGCTTTTCAGCGGTTGCATTCCACAACCACAATGGCAGCGCAAACAGCTTTAGCTGCTGGGGCACATCGACTGATTATGAGTCATTTCAGTCCCCGCTATGCTCCTGGCAATACCTTGGAATTGAAGGATCTTCTTCAGGAAGCCCGTGCTATTTTTCCCCGTACTGACATGGCTTATGATTTCATGATTCATGAAGTACCTAGGCGGCGGCAAGTAGAGTTAACCAAGGTAAGCGTTTAAATTTTGGATTTTAGATTTCCTATTGAACCCTTCTAATCTAAAATTAACCAGGCTCTATCTTGGAGTTTAGTAGTCTAACTCATCATGTCCAGCAAATAGACAGCAGTTTAGCTTGAGGAGTAAGTCAAATAGTTACCTAAGAATTTACGTTTCACTAAGTGTATCAATAATCTACAACTATTATGCTTTAGATATTTTTATCAATGTATTTCTTATATTACAAGTTATTTTAATAACTTTAATAGGATAGTACTGTTGTAAATCAGAGAATTTTATACTTAAATACTTAAGAAAAATAATTAATTTTTCGTCAAGATTTTTTTTGCTTAAATAAAATATTTATTAAAAATTTATTCTTCTAACACTGATTAAGAATTTATATGCATGAATTGATGAACATGAAAGCGCCAGTTGGCATAATATTGTGCCAAGTGAGCTTGTCATTGTTGGAAGAATAATTAAGTATGCTATTGCGGCTATAGGTGTAAAAAAACATTTCACATTTTTCATCAATCTTCCAAATAAATATAGTGTTTAGATATTAGAGGAGTTTAATAATGGCTAAGACTAGTCTGAATCAAGAGCAACAGATTATTACTTCAGCACAAGGCGCAGTTGACATCAGACAACTATCGACTATTTTGCTTCGCCGACGTTTGCTGATCTTAGGGGTTTCCTGTGTAGTAATGTCAGGTGCTAGCCTCCTAGCTTTCATTGCCAAACCTACTTACCAGAGCAATATGCAGATATTGGTAAATTCCAATTTATCTGAAGGTACACAGTTAAATAATATCCCAGAAAGCCCAGACACCAAGCTTACTGAACCCAATTCTCAAGTTGTTGATTCCACTACTCAGATGAAACTCATGCTGAGTTCTAAGTTGCTTGAGAAAGCCGTAGATTTACTTCATTCTGATTATCCTGATATTACCTTAAAGGATATCAATGGTCAAATAGAACAGAACAGAAAAGCACCTCTAGAAGTGACTCCAGAAGAGGGAGGTATAGGAGCTAATAAAGTTTTTAGTCAATTATTTAAAGTTTCCTTCAATGATAACGATCCAGTGAAAACACAAAGAGTACTTCAAGCTATACAAAAAGTATATCAAAACTACAATAAACAGCAACAAAAAGAACGTCTCAATCAAGGACTGGCTTTTGTAAATGCTCGCCTACCTGAAATAAAAAAAGAGGTGAGTAAAGCTGAGAAAAATTTGGAACAGTTTCGCAAGAAACATAAATTACTCGATCCCCAAGTCCAAGGTAAAATCCTGCTAGAATCTCTAGCTGATATTCAAAAACAGCTACAAAGCACTCGTGCCCACCTTCAAGATGTAAACGTTCGCTACGAGAATCTAGAGCAACAAATAGCGTCCTCGTCTCAGCAGAATGCACTAATTTCTTCTCGTTTAAATCAGTCAAGTCGTTACCAAACGCTATTGAGTGAAATTCAAAAAACTGAACTAGCGTTAGCTAAGGAGCGGCTGCGCTATACAGACGATTACCCATCGGTACAGAAACTAAAGCAGCAACGCCAAAGTCAACTGTCGCTATTACGACAAGAGGTGAAAGCTATTACTACTAGCAGTAAGGGAGAACCGCTTTTAAAAGAGCAAATGCTAGGGGTTGAGCCAAAGCTAGTAGACGAGTTAATTTTGCTACAAACAACTGTCTTAGGACTAACTGCTAATGAAAAGAATCTAGCCGAGTCAGAACAGCGACTTCGCTCTGAGTTAAACAAATACCCAAGCTTAATAGCAGAGTATAACCGTCTGCTGCCAAAGGTGGAAACTAGTCGTAAAACCCTTGAACAATTACTCCAAGCACAACAGTCCTTAGGACTGAAAATTACTCAAGAAGGATATAGCTGGCAAGTTTTGGCAGAACCTGCTCTAGGTACTTATATGGGGAGCAACAGATTAGTATTTTTGGTTGGAGGGGCGGTAATTGGGCCGATTTTAGGTATCTTAGCAGCCCTGATTTTGGAAAAGTTTAATGACGCTATTTATTGTGTCGGAGATTTAAAGAAACTGACGAACCTACGTGTACTGGGGTCAGTACCAAAACTACCGTTGTGTAGTGTCACAAAACAGCGGCCGGGCCTGCCTTGGAATGGGCGGCGAAGCTCAGATTCCTCTATAGTAGAAGCCAGTACTAAATTACCTGTCCATGAAACTTTGGATATGATCTACCAAAATATTCAAATATTAAAATATCCCTTACCCTTCAAGTCGTTGATGTTGACTTCAGCACTACCAGGGGAAGGGAAGACAACCTTAGTATTAGGGCTTGTAGCTAGCGCTACCCGGATGCATCGACGGGTATTAGTTATTGATGCTAATTTACATAATCCTAGCCTACACAAAATCCTGGAACTATCCAATGACTGGGGACTATCTCTGTTATTAGTTGATGAGACGACAACTCATTTTCAAGATTACATCCAGCCTATTCACCCATGCATTGATATTTTGACTGCTGGGCCTGAAGCAGAAGACACGGTGAAATTGCTCAGTTCTCAACGGATGAAAGAACTAATTGAGTTGTTTGAGCAAAGTTATGACCTAGTACTGATAGATGCTCCACCTATTTTAGGTACAGTTGATGCCAGAATTGTGGCAGCTTTTTGCAATGGAATCGTAATGGTAGAGCGCATGGGAAAAGTGACCCGAACTGAACTGACTCAAGCAACAGAAATTTTGAGTAAGTTGAATTTAATTGGAATTATCGCTAATGAAGTGAAATATTCTACAAAAGTCTAGACATTCCATAGAACCCATTTGACATCTAAGAAGGGGCTGCAAGCCTCTTCAGTATTAGCCGGATAAAACAAAGATTAACTTTGGCAGTTGCATTAGCTAGAGTTCTCTCAAAGTTCTTGACGAGGATTTTGCATCTCTCCATCCAAGAAGAGTGACCGCTCAATTACCCATCTCGTCGTAACCGGAACAAACCCAGATTTCCCTTGGGCAATATTTTCATGTTTCGATGGTTTTGCCGAAAGTTCAAACCGGATTTTCGTCATGATCTGGGAATAAACTAACTCTTTCTCCTCCCTCAAATGTTCAGGGTGATAACTGTGGTCTAGAACACCGATTCAGTAATCCTGGAATAACCTCTCCCCCAACCCCTCCCCTTTATTAACCACATCAGTAGTAGTTCGACTGCTTCAGACGTGGACATACGGTCAAAATCGGTGTTGAGAAAAGTAACTCGGTCTGCCATATTATAGTTTGAAGATATTTCGGTAAAAATCCTAGGCAATGTTGTACTGTCTGGAAATACATACTGCCCTATAACATAAGTGATAATACGCTATTCAATTGATTTTAATACAACTAATGCCTGTAAAAAGACTGAAGTTTTTTGCTATGCTATGTTCATTATTACAATCTCATCATTACATAAGTTGTACGTAAAGACAATACAAAGACTTCATATAACCTGAGATTTTATCCGTAAGACTTCGCAGAGTATTTTCCCCAGCCCTTGACAGGTTAAGCAGTGCCCCTTGTCTCTCGATAGGCAGGAAAGCTTCTACACTAGAACCTAGTGGGACGTAAAAACTAGTGCCAAATCAGGCTAAAATGCTATTCTAGACTCATGCTTACCGAACAAAGGCAGCTATGCTGGAGGCAGGAGGCTCAGTTGGAAGAAAATATAACGATAAACTTATGCCAATTGCTTACTTAGCGCTCTTTTATGATTCTGAATAAATAAAAATACTTGTAGGTTGGGTTGAACGTAAGCGTTGTCCAACAATATCAAGGTTTCTTGGTGTTGGGCTTCATTCCTCAAACTAACCTATCCATAGATTCATAAAGCTGACTAAAATCAAGGTTTCTGATTTTTATTTGGTGAGAGTAATAGAAGACGGTTAGTACACGTCACCAGAAAAAGAGGTCAGAAATGTCGATTGTAGGTTGGATGACGCGATCGCATCACCCAACCTACAAGGTCTGTTGGGTTTGGTTGATCAACTCAACCTACAAATAATTGAATTCCGAACCTCTGTGATGCTGGACTGTACTTAGGGTCGTTGGTCTAGATTAGTGAGTTATCCTCCCATCTATGTGAAATTACTGAAAAAATTTAAAAAGATACTAATGTGATTAGATGACCAGCATGAAATTCCAACTTTACTTAGGCTTTTTATTTTCCCAGATTAAAGTACGTCATTGGTGGGTAAGTGTCCTTTTGTGGATTGCTTTGGTTGCCCCAGTTCAAGCGTCTGTAATTCTGCGCGTGGCAATTGAGAGGGGGGTTAATCAGGTAAAAGTGGGCAGTTCCACCACTGGAATCGTCAAGGATAGTACCGGCCGGACTCTCGGACAGTTACCAGCGATGAGTGCATATTATGCCCAAGCTATTCCTGGCGGAGTGGCTCTTGATAAGTGGCAGTCTGGTTTATTTTGGATTGAGCCAACAGGTAAAGGATTCGTTTATATTGGCGATCGCTGGTATCGGGGTAGAACTCTGGTTGTTCCCACAGACAAAGGCTTAACCGCTGTTAACTGGGTTGATGACCAAGAATATCTCTACAGCGTTCTCGGTGGCGAAATGAGTGCTAGCTGGCCCCAAGAAGCTTTAAAAGCCCAGGCGATCGCAGCTCGCACCTACGCCCTCTACGAGCGAGAAAAACAACGGAATAATCCCATTTACGATTTAGGCAATACCCCCGATCGCTGGCAAATTTACAAAGGCGTCATCAGTGAATCTCCTGCTACTTACAAAGCAGTTGATGGAACAGCAGGGCAAGTACTAACTTATAAAAACAAGATTATTCTCTCAGTCTTCCACGCTTGTTCTGGAGGACACACCGAAAACGTTGAAGACGTTTGGGGGAATGCGTTGCCGTACCTACGTGCTGTTCAAGACTACGATCAAAATATCAGCGAGTGTAATTGGGTGAAAACCTTCTCGGCTAGTGAGATTAGCGCTAAATTCCCTGAAGTTGGCAGTGTAACAGCGATGATTCCAGAGACATACTCGCCTTTCCGCAGTGTTAAAGTCTTGAGAATTGTCGGTAACAAAGGCACAAAGGTTCTACAGCGCGAGGAAGTGCGAACAGCGCTGAAGCTAAAAAGTACCCGCTTCAGCGTCAGCAAGGGAACAGATGGTGGTTTTGTACTTCAAGGGCTTGGCTTTGGTCATGGTTTGGGCATGAGTCAGTGGGGAGCGTACAATCTGGCTCGGCAGGGAGTGAACCACCTGCAAATTTTGGGACATTATTATCAAGGTGTAGCCTTAACACCAATTCAGGCGAAGTAAGGAGAAAGTTAGGAGTTAGGAGTTAGGAGTTTTAAATAAATCTTAATTATTTACTCCTGACTCTCAACTCTTTACTATTAACTCTATTCCCCACTCCCACGTTCCAAGCGCCGTTGCCATTCAGCGTCAATTTGTGCAGAACGCTCAACTTCTTGGTCGAGTAAGTCAGTTTCGCTAGAATACACTAAATCTTCGTTGCCAATGACTTTTTCTGCTGCAAATTGTTGGGCATAGTCGATTTTTTGTTGCAAAGGTGCATCAGGACTTGCCAATATCCTTGCTCTGGAAAGGCGATCGCGCTTGCGATCGCCTATTTTGCTATTACGCCACCGAATCCAGAAATAACGCAATAACGGGATGCCTAAGAAACCTGCTCCGTAAGCCAATAGTAGCCAATAAATTCCTTGCACAAAAGCTACTAGTCCACCTAATTGGGCAGCAACAGTGCCATCACTTAACAACCTTCCCAGTACTAAAGCACCAACAAAATTTAGTACACCCAACCCAGCACTCAGCATAATTTGCCCGGAACTTGCAGCACTAAAACGCCAGAGAAATTCCTCCAAGTGGTCTGATATTGCATAACGGCGCTTTTTAACTGCACTCACCTGCAACTCTGGGAAGTAATAAACAATTTGCCCTTCTGGACTTACCGATGGTTGCCCATTAAATCGCGTCAGAACGGGCAGCATATAATCTTCGTAGTCTCTTGTATATCCCTCGCCAATGTCATCCAAATATGGGGCAATTTGTTCTGCTACGACTGCGCCACGGTTACTCCGAATCACCGTAGCAATTTCTTGCCACCGACGTTCTTCTAAGTTGGCGTTAGGATTACCATCGCCAAATAAAAATGAAAACACAGCTTCAAAGAAATTCAGATTGCTTTCTTCTCGCCTTTCACGTCGCCGTTCCTGATAGTGAGTGTCATAATTTGGGCTAAAATACCAGAATAAATTTGGAAAATAGAAGAACCCCCCACCCCCAAAACTACTGCCCCGATTGTCGCCGTCACGATCTGAATTGGCAGCGGTAATGATCATGAAGATGGTAACAGTTATAAGGGCGATGGAAACAGTTAAGAAAATTCCAAAAGAAATGCGAATCAGGTAAAACAGAACACTCCAGACCTTTTTCCACCATTCCTGCAATCGGAATCGGAAGTATTTATTACGCAAAATTGCTCGAAAATTTTGTGGAAAAAGGTAAACGATATCACCTGAATCCGCCACTTGCAAATGTCCCCCAGCATCAGATGCCAGGGCTAATAAGCTTTGATTAGCTTTAGCGACATTCAATCCTGCCTGGGTTGCCACATCACCAACGGTGACACGGTAGCCCAGTTTTTCCACAGCTTGCATGATGGTGGGACTAGGAGCCATTGCTCTCCCCTCCTGTTGAAACTTAAATTCCCTTTTCTTAAGTATAAAGTTTTATTTTGAGCGACTTAGCAGGGGTAGAAATAAAGCATGAAATCATTAAAAATAGAAATTCTTACTATTTCATCTATATGAAAGCCATTGTCAGTCCATACTTTGAAGCTCAAGGCCCTTCGCAATTTCTTCAAAGGGGACGCTTCGTTGAACACCCCGATGTAGCGCCAAGGGGTCGGCAAATTCTTTTAGGGTTGTTGGAAGCAGGATGCGAAATAGAATTTGCACCGCCACCAGAACTGTGCATCTCAATCCTTCGCGAATCAATCCTTGCAGTACACGACACTAAATATATTGACTATCTCAGGGTTGCTTGGTCGCATTGGTCACAAATTCAGAATGCTAGCACTGAAATCTTTCCCAATATTTCTCCAAACCGTCATATGGTCAATTTCAACGAAAACCCTGTTGCTTTAGCGGGATGGTACATCGCTGACTGTGCGGCACCAATCGGACAATTCACATGGGAAAACTCACTAGGTAGCGTATCTGCGGTGATTGTAGCAACATCTCGGATCAAAGCTGGGGAACTGGTTGTTTATGCTTTGTGTAGACCAAGTGGACATCATGCTTGCCGCGATATGGCAATGGGCATGTGTTTCTTAAATAACAGTGCCATTGCTGCTGTTGAGCTTCGTAAGCAATTTGACCGAGTGGCAATTATTGATATTGATATGCATCACGGTAACGGTACGCAGCAGATTTTTTATCAGCGTGGCGATATTTTAACAATCTCGATTCATGGCGATTCGAGAGATTTTTATCCCTTCTATAGTGGCTTTGAAAACGAATGTGGCTCAGGCGATGGCGAAGGATATAACTTGAACATTCCACTGCCAAAAGGAAGCAATGAGGCTTTTTATCTAAAAGCTCTAGAAAAATCTGCCAGCAGGGTGTTATCGTTCAAGGCTGAAGCTTTGGTAGTGGCGACAGGTTTCGACACCTTTAAATCTGATCCCCTGGGTTGCTTTGCGCTGGAGTCTAATTCCTACTATAAAATCGGTAGAATGATTCGCTCTTTGAATCTACCGACACTATTTGTGCAAGAGGGTGGATATTTCGTTGAAGCCTTACGGGAAAATGCTCGACAACTCGTTAAAGGTTTTGAAAACGTTTGAATAGTAGCTAATGCTGGTGTAGGTAGTTGCTGTTCATTAACGAAATCTTTACATAAATTTGGTAAATCAACACTAAAGTGAATAGTAAATCAGCAAACAAATAACCTGACACGCAACATGTTATAATTATTTGCCTCAGCTTGGTTAACCAGCAAATTTTCTGCTCAAATATGGTTCAGTATACTCTCGCTCAAAGCCCAGAAATTATCCTTACTGTTTCTGGAAAAGATTCAGCAAAAGCCCGTGATAAAGCAATGGATCAGCTGATAAAACTGATGGATTCAGGAAAGCTACCCACGGAACTGGAAGAAGGATTTGGCCCTCAACAATTAATTGAGGTTAAAGAGTCAACTATTGATACTGTTAGCGGTGAGGATAGCATTACACAAGCTGTCCAGGTTCTAAGTAACCTGGCCACACTCAAGCTGAAAGTTCAGGAATCACGAGTTGAAGCGTTGGAAATTCGCAAAGCGGTTGATGTTCTGTTCACCGACGAATCGGTGACAGAAGAGGAAATTACTCGACTCAAGGAAGGTTTTAAAGTTCTCAAAAATTTTGCCCAGGCTAATGTGCGTTACCAAGAAGCGCGATCTAAAGCAGAACAGGCTCGGCAGACTCTGGATCAAGCTCTCAAATCGCCTGACAAGTAACATTTACACAGTTAGATGCATTGAGATGCGTCTTAAAAATGTAATTAAAAACTCTAAAAGACAGGCTGTTATGCCTATCTTTTGATTTACTGGGGCGCTAGGATTCGAACCTAGGGATGGCGGGACCAAAACCCGCTGCCTTACCACTTGGCTACGCCCCAACAATTTCACTCTACTTAATATAGCAGTTATTCCTGGGTTAATGTCAAGTACTTTGAGTAATTTATTTTAGATAATCGTTTTTTTTGATTTTAGCCTAAAAAAATTACGCAATTTTTGGTTTATTAGGTGTTAATTTTGACTCAATGTGTGGATCTTCTATTTCCAAAAAGTGGTTAGCAATCGTGATTTTAGGCAAGATCGCCCCATAGAGAGGAGAACGGGAATATAATTCTTCTTTGGAGCTTTTGTGAGAATACTACGTTTTTTGAAAGGCAGCGGTCGGCTGCCTATAATACCAATTCTGTATGAAGATGCGCCAAAATTAAATAGGTGCGTGCTAAAAGTGTATGACCCGTCCATTGCAAGTCGAAATTTCTGAAAGCCAACAAAAGTTGGAGAAAGCACTTAAACACAGAAATCTTAGAACGGCTGAAACAGAGGTTGCAGGGGCCTCAAGGATTTCATAGCTATGGTCAAATTCAACAATGGCTTATTGCCGAATTTGGACTGAACATAGCCTAGAAAATGGTCTATAAACTCGTTCGCTATCGAAAATAGGTGCTAAATTGAAAGTCCCTCGTCCCCAAAGCACTAAACAACATTCTCGCTTGTCAATCTCACTAAAAAAAACTGCCTTTAGCACTGAGATTCTTGCAAGATGAATTTGGAGAAGGCAAGAGATTAAGGTACTTATGCCAACTATTTTCCAGGCTGCTCAATATTTAGATATGTTTGCCTTAAGTCATTACCTGCTTAAGTATTGCATCCGCAGAATTTTGGTTATGCTCAATACACAAATCAATATCTTTTCTAATCACATTAATATCAGTATCAATTTCATTTAATATTTCAGATATATGCGCCTCATTTGAGATATCTATAACTATCCGCATTAGACCTGCATCTGAAAAAATACTAGTGATTTTATCATGCTTTAGTGTATCTACTACTGCAACTGGTATTGAACCACAAAGCATTGCAAACATTAATACATGCAACCGATTGCTAAAAATCATGTATGCGCGAGAATACAAATCATACATAGATTGAGTATTTATCTTTTCTTCAATAAAAATTACGTTACAATCATCTTTATATCTATTACTAATATCTTTACAAAATTCATAGTCAAGATCAACTTGATAAGAAATTAGCAACTTTTTCTGCCATTTCTTACCAACCATAGAAACAATTTTGTCTAAAACCGGAAAAAGACTGTTCTTATATATATCTGGATCACCAAGAGGATTAGTAGAGTTTCTAAAACTAAATATTACGTATTCATCGTGTAACTTAGCTAATTTGTTACTCGCGTATGGAGTTTTCATCAACCAAGCCAAATCAGGAAAAATTTCAACTTTATTTATCCCTAGTTTGGTTGCATAATCTTCTGATTTTGTGTCTCTAACTGAATAAAAATACATAAATTTAGATTTCCACCTTTCTACTAGCTGATCTAGTTTTGAAAATGGTCCAATGGAAACTCCAAATCTACATATACGAACACCAATAATCTTAAATAAAGCCAAAGTTGTCATTTGTTTTATTGTTTCAATTAAGTACCTCAAATAACCTATATTAGTAAGAGGAATACTAAAACGATGTCCTGGAGTTAGAATATAGTAAATTTCGTTATTTGAAGAAAATAATGCTTTAAGAGCAAACACTAACATTAGATTATTAAATTTAGTTCCGTACTTGCTAACTTTCTCATCATCTTTTATATCTAATTCCTGACAAAACCACTCTGGAACTCCTTGTTCATTGATAATCATAGTTCCATATTTTCTTAAGTTATCTAATAATATTTTAATGATCATTAGATCTCCCAGATTTTCGTATTGAGTCTGGGCAGTGAAAAAGAATATTTTTTTTCTTTGACTATTTTCCACGTAAAATTGCTCCAGCTAAGATTTAAATGTTACTTAAGCTAAATAATATTATACAGTATTTGTTTTGCTTTTATTTGTCAAATCGTAATCAATTTGATATCTACTGCATTAAGCTAATGGGCTATATTTATTATTTGCCTAAACAATTTTGGTGCAATCAAGAAAATAGACAAAACGTATACTATAATACCAACTACTATAGAAATAGCTAATACTGCAGAAGAACTTATTAAGTTACTCAAAAAATATTTGATAACAAAAATGGCAAATAACATAAGTATCGTCCCAGCTAACGAAGCAGCACCCTGGCGTAGATAAGTCAGCACATTAATATGGATTTCCTTCCAAATTACCCAAATTACAATAGGCGCTATCAGGTACATTCTAATCACAAAAGCAGATGCAACAGCCACAATTCCCCATCGGACTGCTATGGAAAAGCCAATAACATTGGCTACGGCTTGTATAAAATCCATAGCTAGCTTATGTGAAGGTTTCCCGACTGCCATTAGCACAGATCCATTGAAATAGAAATATGCGTAAGCAATACCAGTAAGGTTTAAAATTTGCATTACTGGGACACTAGGTAACCATTTTGTTCCAAATACAACTTCTATTATTTCAGGTGCTAATATCAATGTGCCTAAAAAGCCTGGAAAGGTAATCAAACTTGTTAGTTGGATTGCTTGATAAAGCGCATTTTTTAATCTTTCTGGCTCGTGTTGTAACCTTGCAAATGTTGGCAAAGTAACTTTTGCTATAGTGCTAGTTAGCAGTTCTGTCAATATTGAGAACACGCGATAAGCAACGGTGTAATAGCCTAATGCAGAAGAACCTAGAAAATAACCGATTAAAAAGTCATCGGAGCGGCGGCTAAAGAAGTAAAATAAATTCATCCCCATCACATTCACTCCGAAGGAAAATAGTTCCTTGAAGTGTCTTAACGAAAATCTTAATTTTGGTCGCCAATCACTTACCCACCATATTATCAAAACTCCTGCCAAATTATTAGATAATTGCTGACCGACAAGACTCCAAACTCCAAATCCCATAAACGCCATAGTTATGCCTACTACACCGCCAATGGCTACTGCCACTAGCGATCGGGTGGCAAGAGTTTTAAATTCTAGCTTACGCTGAAAGATTGCGTTCTGAACGCTACTGAAAGCAGTGATTAACAATCCAATAGACAAATAGCGGATGATTGGTACTAGCTGTGGCTCTTTGAATAAGTTACCAACAAAACTAGCACCAGTCACACATAGTATTGCTAGTAGTACGCTGATTCCCAAATTAGCCCAGAAGGCAGTATCTAAATGCTCTACTTCTAACTCCTGACGTTGAACAATTGCTTGAGTAAATCCCTGATCGAAAAAAACTTGGAGAAATGCCAGAAATACACTAGCTAATGCAATCAAACCAAAAGTTTCTGGACCTAACAAACGTGCAAGTATAAAGAAAACAGCGAATGAAATTACCTGCCGTCCCCAACTTTCGATGGCAGACCACAATACTCCTTTAACAGCCTGTTGTCGTAAATTTGATGAACCTTGAGGTGGTGCCATTACAGAATTGACCCATGAAACGACTGAGAATGTTTTATTTTAATCACCAATTTTTTTTGAATAAATACTCCTATTAAACAACTTAATCAGAGCAATTGTTTACTAGCCAGCCATAATATAAACATGGAATGGTCTAAAGATTTACTGATGAATTTTGAGAGTTTTTATATAGAACGCTCTGTTACCATCGGTGAGAGGTTAAGTTAATCTTACTTTTGTCAATTAGAAATTATGGTGAAAATTTGGAACAAGCAGAGGTATGAAATTAACTCTTGTACTGAACCAATGGATCAAGAATAAAAGATGCGTATCAAAATTACGCGTAGGCGTAGCCCGTCGTAGGCATCGCCTGCTCAAAAATAGTGTTTTCAATCCCAATTTTAGCCCGATTCTAGCGATATTTTAAGTAATATTGCTTATTGACAAATAGTGCCTAACCTTAACCTCTCACGAATGCTCTGTTACTTACATTTTCTAGCTTTAGTTGGTATCTAACTTTGCTAGTTATTGGTTATAACAACATAGATTTTTGAATGTTTTTAGTTAATAGAGTTAACAGATGTATCATATCAACAATGTCATGTGCAATAGAACATATATTTGTTTTCCTTAATCCCCAGTCTCGTGAAGGAAGACCGCTGCGATACGACTTGATGATAGTAGTTGCTTCGTAGCTAGCCACATAAATAGTGGAATAGTTTTAGCATAGCGACCGCAAAGTCGGCGTGGTTCTTGAATCCATCTATACAGCCATTCAAGTCCTAAGTCTCGAATTACGCGGGGTGCCCGCTTGTGAATTCCTGCATAAACTGGGAAAACTCCACCCAGTCCAATCATGACAGCTTGTATCTTACCCTTATGTTGAGCTATCCAATTTTCTTGCTTAGGACATCCCAGAGATACTAATACGGCACTAGCACCACTAGAGTTAATTTTTTGAACCAAAGCTTCGTCTTCAGTTTCAGTCAGGGGGCGAAAGGGTAGAGGTTCCATCGCCGCAATCTTCATCTGCGGAAATTCCCGCTCTAACCTTTTTCGCATCCTAGAAAGAACTTCTGTTTGGGAACCAACAAAGAAAATACTAAGATTTTGTGTTTGAGTTAGCTGACACAATGCTAGAAAAATATCCATTCCTGCCACACGATCTTGGTAAAGCGCTCCCATCTTTCGCATCATCCATACCAGAGGCATACCATCAGGAGTAACTATGTCTGCATTTCGTAATATGCTGGCAAACTCTGGATTCCAATGAGCTTCAATGAGCATGTGTACATTGGCTACATATACAGTTTTACTCTCACGCCTCCTCGCCCACTTCAGTATTGTTTGTACTTGGTCATCAAAGCGTAAAGCAGTAATAGGAAAATCCAGTACTTTTTTAGTAGGTAGAAGCACTCTTGCCACCATCAATAACTCCTGTGTCCAAGAAAAAAATCCATAGATTACCTAGACCATTCCGAATATTGAATAATTCAGATTAGATGGCTCCTGACTATTTGTAGCCTTGTGTCATCGTTGGAAGTTAACACATGGAGATGCAATTGCTTTCTTAGTATAGTTTTGACTTAACCGTTAATATTACAATTATTTGCTGCTGTGTCCTAGTTTACTGTTTTAAGCTATGAATTTCAGACGTTGTTTGACAAAATTCATACTTCCTTCATAATTAATTTTTGATTTGTTCATGTAAGCATTACAATTGCGATAAATTCCTTTTAATTAAGTAGTATTTTATACTTATTTACTACATATCAAGACGAAATACCAAACACTCAGCTTACCGATTTTGATACGTAAGTATGCGCTTAAGAGGTCTAATTCAAATTAGTATATTTTAAAGAATGGCTAACAGTTTTTTCTTATGACTTTCCAAATTTATTACAAATTTAATTTAATCCATGTATTGAAAAATCGCTAAATTTTATTTTTTTCTGAAATAAAATCCCAAAAAATAAGGGGAAGATAAACTTATCTTCCCCTGCTCTATTATTTTTGTCATTGTTTGGTTTGTTAGCTTCTTTGAGTCTTTGTCGTAACATTTGCCTTTGTTTTTTCAGTTGCCTCTTCCTTGCAGAACCGCCTCTACCTTTGTCATTCCTGCCTTCTTTACGGGGAGACTCCCATCTTTTCAGGCGCATAAGTTTTTGACCTCTCTAGTACTTGTTTGGTAGTGGGCAGGAGGAGAATCGAACTCCTATGACCGCAAGGCCGCCACATTTTGAGTGTGGTGCGTCTACCAATTTCGCCACCCGCCCATATATCCAACCTTAACTAGTATACTCTAATTAAGTGATTTTGTAACAAGTCTGAAAATTTATTTTCAAAGTTTTGCTGGAATAATTAGGTCTAAGAACTTTCTGGCTTACAGGCGTGGCAGGGTCAATAAACTAGGGTCAATATCCTGTAGTTTGGCGCAGCCGCTAAGTGCCATTCCCAGATTTAACTCATCTTGTAGCAGTGAGATGACATGAGATACACCAAGTTGCCCTCCTACTGCTAGTCCCCATAAAATGGGTCGTCCGATCAGTACGGCTTTTGCTCCTAATGCCAGAGCTTTGAGAATGTCTGTACCCCTACGGATGCCTCCATCCAACAGGACTTCTACTTTACCATCCACTGCTGCTACTATTTCAGCTAGAGCCTCTAAAGAAGCGATCGCACCATCGAGTTGTCTGCCACCATGATTGGAAACAACAATTGCTTTGGCTCCATATTCTACAGCCCGAACAGCATCATCTCCCCGTAAAATTCCTTTGATGACTAAAGGTAGTGGAGATAAAGACTGCAACCATTCCAAATCGTCCCAAGTTACTGCTGGGTTTAGCTGTTGGGCAAAATAGGTAAATAATCCAGATTCGCCTTTTTCATGGGAAATATCTAGCCCTGATATTGTGGCGAGATTAGCCAAATGTAAGTCTGAGGGTAGGGCAAATTCGTTACGTCTATCTCTTTCTCGCTGTCCGAGAACAGGTGCATCTACAGTTAGACAAAGTGCTTTGTAGCCTGCTTTATAGGCTTTTTCTACCAAAGCACGAGTTAATCCCCGATCTTTATGGATGTAAAGCTGGAACCATCGCAGAGAATCTGGAAATTTATCAGATGCACTCGCCACTTCTTCAATGCTCTTTGTGGCCATTGTACTTAACACCATGCCCACACCAGCTGATGCGGCAGCTAAAGCTGTGGCAATTTCTCCATCCGGATGAGCTAGACATTGAAAAGCCATCGGCGCAATTAACAAAGGTAGTTGCAGGGGTTGTCCTAAAATGGAGGTAGTAAGATTGCGATCGCTAACATCGACTAATACACGAGGTCGCAACTTGACTCGCTCAAACGCAGCACGATTATCCCGTAATGTGATTTCATCCCAAGCACCACTGCTATAGTAATCAAGCGTCATTTGAGACAGATGATCTTTTGCTAGCTTTTCGTACTCAAAGAGATTTATGGGTTGAAAGCGATGGTCATTGGGTACAACTATCATGGTAGAGGCTGTGGGTTAAGCAATAGGATGTTTTTTAATCCGATTGTTCGATTGAAGAAGTTTAAGGAATAAGAATTAAATAATATACAATTTATGTCCGACAGCTTACCTCACCCTCAATCCCTCTCCGATATATTGGAGAGGGAAGCTAGATAATTGATGAAGTTTTGCATTTTATTTAATTCACGTTTTTAAGTAATCATCGATTTCTTAGTAAAGCTGGAAAACCCAGCATCTCCGACTGAGTTCTTCTAAAGGAACCTATTTAGTAATTCTTCCCTGGATAGTTGCAGCAATAAAGGAGTAAATTCATCTGGAGATAATGCCAATAAAGCTTTAGTAATTCCTCTTAGTTCTGCATCTAAAGAACCAAAGCGAACTCGCAACAAATTTTCTATAACATTACGACGTTCTGCTTGAATTCCTTCTTGAATTCCTTCTTGAATTCCTTTTTGTTTAACTTCTGCTAATTTTTGCTCGTAAATGGGTGATAAACGCATAATTAAATCTCTATCCTCCTCGTCTATATTCTGATTGAATTCTAAAGTAGTCTTTAAATTCAATAATAAATCAATTGCTTTGGAACGTAAGGGATTATTTTGGGGAAGTGCTTCTAGTTCGTCTATCGCTTGTTGCTGAATTCCCTTACCTAAAATTCTCAACCATAGTTTATCCTAAATTTTGCTCATTCAAATGTTTTTTCTCACAAGTGAAGAATCCGGGATCAATGCCTACGCCTATTTATCACATCACCCACATTAGACCTCTTGCAAAAGTTCCTTTTGCACTCTTGTAGGGAAAGGAGAAAGCAAAATTCCATCTCTTTCCCCCCTCCCCCCTTACTCTTTTCCCCACTTCTGCAAGAAGTCCATTGATAACTTGCCCTCCATCAGAAACCCAGAAGCGGTTAGAGCGAGTTAGCAACCTAATCATTGGTTTTGAAACTCCTTATGGGATGGAACTGTTGGTGACAGTCCACTGGGTGGGTACCAAAGGAACCACTCTGGCAACAACACCAAAATTTGTCTAAACCGTGATTGAAGATTAGTTGTATTTCTGACTGCTTTAGAACTTTGGCGCGTTCCGGTGCAGCGCGGTTGTTAGCCCGTTTTTACTGGCAATAACCGCGCAAACTGCAAGAAAACCACTGATGAGGGGATGGGGTTTAGCAGGAGTTGACGAAGTTTGCGGCACGAACAAACTTGCTAGAAAGAATGGATGAGTTGGTAACTCGAAGATACGAGGTTCACCATCTTGGTCTGTGCCAGAAATCTGCATACCTGCCTCAATAAAAGCATTACGATAAAGTGGATTGATTCCAAAATGACAGAAGTATTCCTCAACTGCTACGTTGTTGCCATAGAGATCGTGAGCAAGACTGTTGGGTTGGATATTGACAGTCATTTTCTCTCCTGCAATGTTGCACGCAAACGGAGTCAGCATTAATCGAGGAGCAGATGGATCGAATTCAGCACTTGTAGCATCTGCAATCTTTAATACGTTGCGGGCAAACTCAATAACTGCATACTGAAATCCAGCACAGGTTCCAAAATAGGGCTTGTCATTTTCCCGAGCGAAGCGAATTCCTTGGAGCGTTCCCTCCAACTCATGAACATCTCCTGGCCCACCAAAGATACCATCAAAATCCTGCAACATTGGACTTGAATTAGGCTTGGCAAGTGTTTCTGTTGGTATCCATGTTTCTGTAACTTCTAGGTCAAGAACTGCTGCGGCATGACGGAGTGCTGTACCTAGTGTGGCTTGAGGTGGAAACACTGGATCATAGTCACCAACAACCGCTACCTTGATTGGTTTCATAGGCTCACCTTATTTGTAGTATATCTGTAGTTTAATAGCTCATCTTCAGTCCCTCTACCACTCTATAGACAACATAATTCAGTAGCTTTACCAGTTTCGCCATCCGCCTTTGGGTGCAACTTCATTACTTGTAGACTTCAGTCCATGACTTTGGATTAAAGATTGATATTCTGTACTGCTTGCCCAACGGTCAATTTCTCGCGCTCGTAGCACTGGCACTGGATGGGTTAATTGGGCTGTGCGGGCAGCTTTGACCATTTCACCTAGTTCGGTTTTGCTAATATCATCGTAAGCGCGGGCTTGGGCAACAAAGGCATCAAGATTCAGTTGTGGCGCTAAGGTGGGGGAACCACCCGCCAGCTTCATCAATACTGACATGACAACTTTAGGATCTTGGGTTGCTAGCAATGCGGCGCGATCGCAGGTAAACTCAGCACAGCGTACCCATTCTAAAAGCTGTGCCTGTATCGCTTGAGCAACGAAGGTTCCGACATTGGGCACAATCGCCGCAGCTAATATTAATAAATTTACAGGCGTCAAGTAAACGCTATGGTCACACTTGAGATGCCCCAACTCGTGGGCAATTACTGCCTGTATTTCCTCTGGTGTAAGGATATCAATCAGAGATGTGTGTAGCACAACAAACGGCTGCTTACCCCGCACAGCAAAAGTATAGGCGTTGGGAGCCGGATGTTGCCGGACGTACAACTGGGGAGGCTCTATATCCAGGATTTTACAGGCATCTAACAACAGCTTGTATAAATCGGGCAGTTGCTTTTCACCCACCAGAATGCTGGAGGCAATATTTTCCACATAGAAAACCTGCTCTGCCATTGGCCCAAGCCAATTTCGCACCAACATATCTATGCCTGGTATTTGCTTGAGCGTTTTGGTAGCTTCCAGGTCTAATGGATGACGAAATGAGTCAGCTTTTAAACCAATTAGCGGGGTTTTGAAGAAGGACATAGTGCAGCAAGCTATAAAAAAACACAACTATGGAATCTGGCTGGTTAGATAAACAGCCTCCCACAGTTAGTATAACGATTTAACTAGAGTGGGCAGGGGGAGATGGGGGAGAAAATTTTATCTTGTCTCCCTTGTCTCCCTCATCCCCGCGTCAACGGTTCAGTTCTGAGAAATTGAAGCGACTGTTTAATGAGTTGGTTGAGAATAGTCTGGCCGTCTGGCTAGATGCAAATACCATCGAAATTACCCCAAATCAGACAGAAGGACAGGGCGGACAGAAGTAGACAGAATCCTTGTACAGCATGGGACAGACTAGACACAGATGGAGACAGAACTCGGATAGCAGACAGCACAAAGATTTTCTCGTTTCGGCAATAATTATTCGCCATTTTGGGTAATCCTAGAATTGCTTATTTACCCCCGAATCGGGTAGGAGGTTTTTGTTTTGGTTTGAAAAGATTTAAATTAGCCAAGTGTTATTTGACACAAGCTTTTGGGTAACTTAAATATAGATACACAAAGTAAATTTATTAGGTGATTTTTAATATGGCTTTTAGCGAAGAACCAACAGTAAAAAATATTCGTGATTATATTAAGGAAAAGCTTCATGGTAGATACGTTCCACACCAAAGCACTGTTGAAAAATGGCTAATAGATTATGGAGTAGTAGGAGTCAAAACACGCATTGAGGAACACGTATCATATTGGGAGGAAAAGCTAGCAGCTAGTAGCCCGACATCTGATGAAATCTTAGACGCTTTAGTACAACTCATTCGAGACAAATTAAAAAAGTAGCGTTTATCGCATCGGCGTTTGACTGCCATAACAACACGAGTAACAATCTTCTACCACTAAGGAAACATAATGGCTAACGACAAATCAAAAGAAACTGACCTACCTCGCCGTCGCAGAACAAGGGACGATGATATTGCTGATAGGCGAAAAGAAGATGCTAAAAAAATCAAACCATTGCCAAAAGACTTGAAATTTACAAGCTATGATGACGTGAAATAGTTCTATCCCGTCAGCTAAGAGGAAAAGGGGCAGGGAGCAGGGGGGAAAACCCCATAAATAGATTTAGGGGCTTGAAACAAGGACGCATTATTTCTGGTGGCACTTTCCGCGACGCTCGATGACTCGCTAACGCTGCGCTATCGAAATAAATATTTTTGCTTTTGGGCATAAATAAATAAATAATGGTGCTTTAAACCCTTTTGGCAGGGGAATTCCAGTATTTTTCTCCCCCGCCCTCTGCCCCCTGCTCCCCTGCCTCTTCGGTCAGTGTCAACTGATCAATTTCAAGTTGACAGGCTACTGATGCTGGGAGCGATTTCTGAATCTGCTGATGCTTCGCCCACGCGGAGGATTTTAGCGCCCAATTGCTGCAACTTCACATCGAGTCGATCATAGCCGCGATCAAGGTGCTGTAATCCTTGAATTGTAGTTTTTCCTTCTGCCGCCAGTCCTGCTATGACTAGCGCTGCCGATGCTCGTAAGTCTGTACCTAATACTGGTGCGCCAGACAATTTCGGTACTCCCCGAACGAAAGCAGCGTTGCCTTTAACACGAATGTCTGCCCCCAAGCGATTCAACTCTGAGGCATGACGCAAGCGATTTTCAAAGACAGATTCGTTAATCACGCTGTCGCCTTCGGCCAATGTCAGCAAAGCCATGAACGGCGCTTGCATATCTGTGGGAAAACCTGGATGATATTGGGTTTCAATATCCGTTGCCTTGAGAGTTTCTGCTGGCAGAATGCGTAAGTGTTCAGCCTTTTCCTCAATTATCGTTACCCCAATATCCCGCAACTTGGCAATCACTGGTATAAGATGTTCTGGAGCCACCGGCGAGAGAAGAAGTTCGGAACGGGTAATTGCTGCTGCCAGCAAAAACGTCCCGGCCTCAATGCGATCGGGAATGATACTGTAGTCAACAGAATGCAACTTGGGGACTCCTTCGATAATAATCCTGCTAGTCCCCGCCCCCTTAATCTTCGCTCCCATCGCGTTACAGAAGTTAGCTAAATCAACTACTTCCGGTTCTCTGGCAGCATTTTCAATGATCGTTTCGCCCTCTGCCAGGGTAGCCGCCATCATCAAGTTTTCCGTCGCTCCGACACTGGCAATGTCTAAGTAAATCTTCGCACCTTTTAATCTCCGGCTGCTGCCAGGGACGTAGGCATTACAAATGCCATGCTCAATCTGCACCTCAGCCCCCATTGCTTGCAGTCCCCGAACATGCAAGTCAACTGGTCTTGCCCCAATAGCACAACCACCTGGTAAGGGCATCTGCGCTACTCCCAATCTTGCCAGAATGGCACCAATGGCGAAGAAACTCGCCCTCAGTTGGGTAACTAGTTCGTAGGGAGCTTTGGATGTTTTAATTTCGCTGGCGTTGATGTCTAAAATATCGCCTTGCCGGGTTAAGCGTACACCCAAAGCCGATAACACCTGACCCATCCGCTCTACATCCGCCAATAAGGGGACATTGCGGATACGACAATCGCCCGGACACAGCAAGGCTCCAGCCATGATTACCAGTGCTGCATTTTTTGCCCCGCTAATTTTCACATGACCTCCCAAAGGATGCCCACCCCAAATTTGCAAGACTGAGGAGTCTGCTTCTGGAGCAATTTTGACATCTGGTAAGCTGGTAGAAGGATTGATAAGCCTACCTCCAAAAGTAATACGTATTTTATATGTTTGAAGTTGGTTTTGATTCTACAGTAAAGATTCAAATTGTCCACGTTTTAGAACAGCATATTGCATAAAAAAATTGTTTTTTGGTGAAAAATAATGGTTAAAAACCAGCCACCGCAAGCGTTTTGGGATTTTAAAAAATTTAACAAAAATGAACGAAGAAGTAGTAGTTTTAAGCTAAATTAAATACTCAGTAAAATAACTTAAGTGTTCTCTAAAAATCAATGCTGTACTGTTCAGTTAATATTTTGATTCGACCTAATGCCCTGAAAAACTTGTTTCCAGTCTGAGCCTCTTAAAGGAGGCGTTATGTTTTCACTTGACAAAGGTAAAAAAATACGCAATAATAGGAAATTGTCAATAAGCACAAATGCCAGCGGAACTGGCGGAATGGCAGACGCGCTAGATTCAGGTTCTAGTGCCGCAAGGCTTCCGGGTTCAAGTCCCGGGTTCCGCATATTATCAAGTTAGGAGTTAAAAGTGAAGAGTTATGAGTTGAAAGAAAACTAAATTAACTCCTAACTCCTAACTCCTAACTCCTAACTTTTTGATGTTGACCAGTTTACAAAATTCCTTAGTCAAGCAAATCCGCAAACTCCACTCCACCAAGGAGCGGCACAAGGAGCAGTTATTTTTACTAGAAGGGACACACCTGTTAGAGGAAGCTTGTGCGGTAAATTACCCATTAGAAACAGTGTGTTGTACTCCAGATTGGCAAGCAGCCCACTCCTCACTCTGGGAAGAAGCTTGTAGCCGATGCGATCGCGCCGAAATTGTCAGTAAAGAAGTCTTGGATGCGATCGCTACCACAGTCCAACCGGATGGTGTCGTTGCAACGGCAAAACGAAGCGTTGGCGCCTCGCCCACCGGAGGTGTTCGCCAAACTCAACTACCCTTTACTGGTACAATGCTAGCTTTAGAAACGGTGCAAGATCCCGGTAACCTGGGTACGATGATTCGCACTGCTGCTGCTGCTGGAGCATCAGGATTGTGGGTAAGTGGAGATAGTGTAGATTTAGACAGCCCCAAGGTTCTCCGGGCTTCAGCAGGGCAATGGTTTCGCCTACCAACAGCCGTAACCGAAGATTTAAAAGCTACAGTACAACAAAGTCAGCAGGCAGGAATGCAGGTAGTGGCAACCTTACCCAGTGCGACTTTAACTTATTGGGAGGTGGACTGGCGCAAACCCAGTCTGATTTTACTGGGAAATGAGGGTGCTGGATTGTCGGCAGAATTAGCAGCGATCGCAGACAAACAAGTAAGGATTCCTTTGAGTCCTGGGGTGGAATCTTTGAATGTGGCGATCGCAGCCGCTTTAATGTTGTACGAAGCTCAACGGCAACTAATTTGTCAGTAATAAATTTTAACTTTTTACCCCTATTGGGTTTTTGTTATTTCTTCGAGATATTTTTCAATATCAGCAACTGCGTCCTCAAGAGCCGCTAAATCAATATCTGTCATGTCTTGATCGAGTTCGACTTCACTGAGACTACTAGTATCCAGTTGTGCTTGGGGGATTTCTTCATCCTCAGTTGAACTTTCTTGTAAGATATCCTCCAACTGATCGAGGGATTCTTGAAATACTTGGTCGGCGACACGGCGCTGTTGTGGCTGACTTTGCTCCATAATATTGACTTAAAAATCCTGATTTACTAAGCTAATTTTGATTGCAGTTCCTACAAATTTAAATTTTGCACTTATAACATCATAGTTGTGTATTCTTGATCGTCAGCATTACCTGGGGAAAAAATCAATCATTTGTTTTTCATTAGAACAATTAAGATTTATTAAATGGCGAATAACAAACAAACCATTTTTAGCTTGTAACACCTGGGTTTTGGATTTGCAAAAATTTGTCTAACATAACACTGGGAATTGGTCGTGGGCGCATTGTCTGTGCATCCACCCAAACCCATAGCGCCTCTGCCGTTACTAACAAATTATCTTGATTTTGTTTCCGAATTTCGTAGCATCGCAAGGCACGAGTCCCGCGCATTTCCTTCAACCAGGTAGTGACTTCTAGGGTATCGCCTGCTACTGCTGGGCGTAAATAGTCAATTTTTACCCGCCGCATGACAAATACGCCACCTACTTGCCGATATACATCCAAAGTTAAGCCCAGGTATTCTGAGTGCTCAATGGCTGCTTGTTCTAGATAATTTTGGTAGACGGCGTTATTTACATGCCCAAGGGCGTCCATCTCATAGTGTCGGACGCGTAGCAGAGTTTTGAACGGTAGCATAGTTTAGTTGTTAGTGCGGCGCTGTTTTTGACACTTTTCTATATTAGTTTTTCCATATCTTCAAAACGCAGTAGAAAAGTATTGTACCCGGCTTGTGCGACGCCGTAAGCGTTGCGGTAGCGAGTCTTGCCTACGGCACGCTCTTGCGTTCGAGCGTCATAGCCCGTCGTAGACATCGCCGCCTGTTCGCGTTCAGCGCGAGTAGTGATTTTTAATGTCTCAAGCACCTTGATTTTATATGGCTCTGCCCAAGAGCGACAGTGGCGCAGGGAAGTTTGCTTGGCATCGCTCATAGATTCATTGCTCCTTCATGCAGGTAAGCCGAATATTTGCATACCATTTTGGGTGCTAATACTTGCTGTTGCCAAGACCTTCATAGTATTTTTAGCGCTCTTGAGGGGCACACCACTGAGCTATTAGTTCAATTCGTGCTTGCTGGATTAATTCCAAAACTTGTGATTTATTACAACCATAGATAGATGCTAACAATTCCTCACCTTGTTTTTTTGCATCGTCGGCTGATGCACCAAAGGCCATGATTTCTTCGTCTTGGTTAGCTGTAATTCTCTCAACTGGAATGATACAGATATATTGCGGTTCATCATGTCTTATTTGTTGCACCATTATTTACCTGCCATTTCACTGTTAATTGTGTCTATTTTCAAGTCTAGATAAATCACGAGTAAAAGCGAAACAGAGTCAATACTTAAGTAGATTGTGAATTTAAAACACTAACTTTTATACCTGATTAAGAAAACGTTAAGAATTCTCTCAAAATCACCAAATTTTTCAGTGTAAACAGTTACGTATGGGAAAATTAATTTAAGCATCAACAAATATCTTTTTGTAAATTTTTGTTCGTTTTTTAGATTTCAGTAATGCGTTGAGACACATGCATTGGCACTCGCTGCATGAATTAATTTAAATCTCTGTTGATTAATCTTGGGAATCAGTAAATAAAGGCTGATACCCCCAAAGATTAACTTTTCTTTACTCAATACAGGCTTAATGCATTGAGTCAGTGCAAGTTTAATAAAAATTGGAGGTTATAAAATGGCAATTCGGAATAACTTAGTTACCAATTTCTGGCAAAGAGTACAAAAAGATTCAGTTAGTTGGGGATCGTTAGCTCTTTGGATCAGTGCATTAGTTGTTATGTTAGTAATGCTTACCATGTTTTCTAACGCTTAATTTCAGCAAGTTGATTCTAGTTCCTGGGCAACAGCCTGGGAACTAATACCAATTTGAAAAAAGAATGCGACAGATGGTAAATATAGATAGAAGTAGCATTCAGGGTATGTGATGGCAGGGGTAACGCATATCGAGATTGAAGAAACTGTCGAGGAACTAGAGGAGTTGCTCA
>NZ_JAIVFS010000102.1 GCF_020829645.1 Nostoc mirabile CHAB5784
TACATAAATACTTGTTAGGTATGTTATTGTAGTCAATTTTATCTCCGTATTTACGACGAGAGCAACTATTGGGGTCAGGGTGTTGATAAGGTATATATAATGCCGAATCATAGCGAAGCTTAGAAATAAAAATGTCTAAATTTAAACGAAAAAATCTACCCATAAATCTGAAATCAGAGACTTGAAAAAAGATTTACGTTTAATTTGAATTAAGTCTTGAAACCCTTGTCATTTCGTAGGTAGCCTTATTTAGGTCTTTATTGAGATTATGGCTTTGTTATTGATAATATGCGTTTGCTCTAGGTCACAACCCGCATGCATATATAAGTAACAGTACTTGTATAGGCAATCTGTTAATGAAATTTTAATATAAATACTTCTTTGGATTTAATAAACTCTCTCTAAGGTGGGAAGCATCAAGCAAACTGATGTGAGTTTTTTAAAAAGGAAATTTATCTATCGAAGCCAAAGTGGGAGCTTATGCACTTTGAACTTTTTCTTCGTGCTGTTTAAGGAAAAGCAAATATGCTGTATTCTCTGAATACACTTGCCATTAAAAACTTCAGACCTCGAATTCAAAAATCAACGAAGAGAACTTTACTGACTTCACCAGTTAAAGCATCTATAGATACTGCTGAGCGTGCCTTAGTCATCAAACCACGAGATATGGCACTAGCTTTGCTAGAAGAAATGGCGGCTGATCTGGATGGGAAGTGGGGTGGTGGAGAAATAACAGCTTCTGCTTACGATGCTGCTTGGGTGGCAATGGTACGTGACCCGTATAATCCCCAACAACTTGCTTTTCCAGATTCTTTAAAATGGCTTCTCATCCATCAAGCAATGGATGGTAAATGGGGGGATCTATTTCCATACACGCTTGTATCTACTTTAGCCGCACTCCTAGCCTTGCTGAAAGCTCCTGAGCAAACAGAGCAGATTTGCTATGGTGCAAAGCAGGCTGAAGCTTACCTCCAACATGCTCTTTGCCAATGGCCAGCTAAAGAGCAGGAAAGCATTAACATTGAAATCTTAGTTCTTAATCTTCTACGAGAACTGGAAAAGCTAGGAGTAGCCTTTGAGTTTCCAAAAAAGGACGAATTATTGCAGTTGTCTTCACAGAGGTTGTTGATTGATAATCCAAAGTTAATTTACAACGGTCAATCCAACCTAATTTCTTCTTTAGAAGCTTTCGCTCCTTTTCTCGATTTCAAACGTTTAAAACAACAACAACTTAAGAATGGTAGTTATGGCTGTTCGTCTGCTGCCACAGCTGCCGTCCTGATTTATAGTCCAGAGTGGGATAGTGCTGCTGCTGAGTGGTTAATCTATTTATCCAACCGCGCTTTTGATGACACAACGGGTGCCGTACCTACAGCTTATCCAATTGATACCTTCGAGGGCGCTTGGGTTTTATACAATTTAGCTCAAGGTGGCTTTAACCTTAACAAAGACTTTCCCCAACCGCTCTTACAAAAATTAGTGCGATCGCTGCAAGATAGCCTCACACATCAAGGTGTAAGCTTTAACTGCGCTCTTGGAGAAATATTTACCAACTCAGACAATACTGGCATCGTCATGGCGGCTCTCAACAAAGTAGGTGTGGAGATTCCGAGGGACTACTTAGTGCATTTTGATCGCCTGAATTATTTTGCTTGTTATGACCAACAAAAGGGAACTTCAGTGAGCGCTAATGCTCATGTTCTGGCGGCACTATTAAGCCTGTCGGATTCTGCACGCAGTAACTTGCTTACTAATATTACAGGAGTAGTTAACTTACTATACAGCCTTAGAGATAGTAGAGGTTTTTGGGAAGACAAAAATCACCTCAGCCCTTTTTATGCCACAGCTTGCGCTGTCATGGCTATTGCAGAGCATGAAGAGTTTTCCTTACGCTACAAGTTGCAACCTACTATTGAATGGGTTTTGCAAACTCAGTCAACCAGTGATGGTGGTTGGGGTTATGGCGCAAGGTCAACTTTAGAAGAAACAGCTTATGCCCTCCAGATTTTACAGTCAGTTCCAGACTTGGTAGAGCTATCAGACCATCGAGCCTATAAAAGGGCAATTCACAGAGGCATAGGTTACCTATGGCAGCACTTCGATGAGTTTTCAGCTAACTACGATATCAAACTGCCCAAGTTATGGCGGTACAAAGAGCTATACGTACCCGTGCGGGTAGTGTATTCAGCAGTAGTAGGAGTGATGCATCGATTCGGAGTTTAGAAGTAAAAGGATATCAAAAATCTGCCGATTGCTGACTCATTTACTCCTTAGTATCATACAAACTAATCGTTATTTAATAATGGTAAAGAAAACTGCCTTCTTCTTGTTAGATCCGCTTGCCCGTTTGATTTTTGCCAAGCAAAATCAAAATACTGGTATGGAGGATATACCACTCTTTGACACCATGAAGCCAGACGGTGGCAGGACTCATATCAAGCATGACCGGGGAGTCTTGAAGTTCACAGAATTCTATCAAAAGTGGGTGGATAAGGTCGAGTAAAGATATGGTGAAGGCTAGCCTTTGTGACTTGAACTAGCTGTTGTCAATAATGTATGTACCACTTTCAGGTGCATTTGCCCTGCCAATATTTCAAGATATTTAGAAGGAGAAAAAAATGACAAGTATTATCGAAACCATCAAACAGCCAAAGCCAACTAAATCGGAAGCGAGCGTCAATAAAAACCCGATGAATCTTACCGCCAGTTGGTACATTGCTATGCTCTCCAAAGAGTTGGGGAAAAAGCCAAAAGCAATACAATTATTTGGTCAGGACTTGGTAGCTTGGCGAGATACAAATGGCACACCAGTGATCATGGAGCGTTACTGCTCGCACATGGGTGCAAGTCTTGCAATTGGTGAGCTAAAAGACGGTTGTATTCAATGTCCTTTTCATCACTGGCAATACGATAACGAAGGGAATTGTGTTTCTATACCTGACATAGAAAACATTCCCCCAACCGCTCGTCAGGCGACTTATGTCACACAGGAAAGATATGGTTACATCTGGGTGTGGTATGGTACTTCTTCTCCTCTGTTCCCCTTGCCTGAGTTTCCAGCTGCGGAAGGCAAGAGCCATAACTATATGCGTTTTCTTTTTGCGCTAAAAGCCAAAACGACAGCGCGGCGGATGTTGGAAAATGCGTATGACTATCCTCATCTAGGCCCACTACATAAGTGGAACATTAACTCCATGCAGATCACTCTGCTTGATGACTTTTCCCCAGAATCGCAGCTCGAACCACCCACTAAAAGCGAAGTTTGGCTCAGAATTGCAGTTGACATGCGGCTGAAGAAATATTTTGGAATAACGGGTCTATTAGCCGGGGTTTTAGGGTTAAATTCTGAAACTTTTCGGCTGACATTAGACACTTGGCCTAGCGGACATCTGTTAACAATTTTTGTAGAAGGTAAGGAGAGATTTCAGGCACTGGTAGCCATCAATCCAATAGATGAAAATAATACAATTGAATACACTTTAAATATGATAGATAAAACTGGATTATTCTGGCACGATTTAGTTTCATATGTAGTTTTTGGTTGGCAAAACTATTTTACCAGTAGCGAGGATATACCACTTTGGAATACCATGAAGCCCAATGGGGGCGGGGCTTATACCAAGCTCGATCACACGGTTCTGAAATACAGAGAATTTTATCAAAAGTGGGTTAATAAGGTCGAAGTCTAGTAGTGCGCCACAGAAACTTTGCGTGGTGGTGAACTGGGGAGGCGCCTGGAGGCTGGGGGGAAAGAGAATTATTGTTAGTAAGGTTTTCACTCCCCCTGCTCCCCCCGCTCAAGAAAGCTTGTCCTCACAATGCTTTTTGTCAGATTAGGGATCGTAACTGAAAATTCTTAAAAGAAATAGAGCGTATGTCAGCCCTTTTTATACCCTGGCTTTATATTCCTTTTCCAGAGCAGATTAATGAATATGCCCAAGCTGTTGAAGAACACACTCTTAAGTGGGCACTTAAATTTAAGCTCGTGAGAGGAGAAAAGCACTATCAACATTTCCAAGCTTCAAAATATGGTCAAATAGTTGTTCGCGCCTGTCCTAAGGCCACTTTAGAAAACTTAGCGATCGCTTCTGACTTGATAACCTTTTTCTACCTGCTGGATGACCAGTGTGACGAAGCTAATATTGGTAAACAACCCGAACAGTTAAGGGTTGTATTTAGCCGATTTCTCGATGTGATGAAGCAACCTAGTTTGTTCGCTACTGACACCAATCCATCTCTAGCGAGTTTAAGTGATATTTGGCAGCGCATTCACCAAAAAGCTTCTTCTAATTTAGTAAATCGCTTCGTTAATAATTTCAAAGATTTCTTCGAGGTTTATACTTGGGAAGCAGAAAACCGGGCTAAAAATATCACGCCTAGTTTGGACACCTATATCAAAATGCGCTCCATAACCGGCGGTTTTCATTGGTGTCTCAATATCACCGAACTTGTCGAGGGGATTAATTTGCCCACCCAGGTACGCGAGTGCGATGAGGTGCAAAACCTGATCCGCTCGGCTAATAATGTATGCACCTGGCTCAACGATATTGTATCGGTAGAAAAAGAGTTAAAGTGCGGGGATATCCATAATTTGGTGCTGCTGCTACAGCATGAGTACCAACTCACTGCTCAAGAGGCACTTAACCGTACTGCTGAACTTTGGAATGTCCAATTGCAAACTTTCATCGCTCTTGAACAGCAGCTACCATCCTTTGGAGTGACCGTAGACATCGAACTCGGTCGCTACCTGGCTTCAATACGCTCCTGGATGCGTGCCGTAGAACATTGGTCATATCAGTCTGGGCGCTATCGGTCTGTTGTACCTGCTCAATTTTTGCAGCCAGTAGCGGCTTAATACGGCGATCAGGGTAGTCAAAAAGCTACAGGTCATACTACGGAAACAAAGGTCGATAAAAATCCATTAAATCTTGCCGCTTCTTGGTACGTTGGTATGGTCTCCAAAGAGTTGGGGAAAAAGTCAAAAGCCATACAGTTATTTGGTGTTGCGATCGCATCTTCTCTAGGTGATTTGAACCACTGGTGAAAAAACAAGCCTTTAACCAAAAAGGAGAAAACAATGAAAAGCATTCTTGAGAAAGGCAAACAGCTAAGTCATACTAAACCGGAAACAAAGGTCGAGCAAGACAATCATATGGTTTTGGATCTCAGTTAAAAAAACTGGCTCCTTCTGGCTAGATATACTTTCTTATGTAGCTTTTGGTTGGCAAAGCAAAGCTGCTAGTGAGCAGGATCTACCTATTTGGAGTACCTGGAATTCAGACAAGGGCGGGGTTTATACCAAGCATGACCGACCCCTCTTGAAGTTCAGAGAATTCTATCAAAGTTGGGTCGATAAGGTCGAAGTTTAGTGGCACAAACCCTTGGGCTGGCACTCATTGCATAAGGTAAGCTTACGCACCCCTACCTTCAGTGCGATCGCGTACAGGGCTGAGATTTTTGAGTTCACCCTGACAAATCCTTAAGTTTATAGCTCGGTTGCGATTGCGCGGAGCGCACCGGCAAAGCCGATCGCATCTTCATAGTGGTGATTTGAACCACTCGTGAAAAAACAAGCTTTTGACAAAAAAGCAGGAAACAATGAAAAGCATTCTTGAGAACAACAAACAGCTAACTCATACTAAACCGGAAACAAAGGTCGATAAAAACCCGCTGAATCTTGCCGCCAGTTGGTACATTGCTATGCCCTCCAAAGAATTGGGGAAAAGCCAAAAGCCATAAGGAGAAACCATGTCCAGTAACACAATTTCTGAAAAGCCCGTTGTGCATTTTCTAGACATTAATGCTTCAGTTGTAGAAAACTATCCCAGTGCCTTGCAAGATATAGTTCTCAACCGCCGTTTCGACGGTATGATCGTCCGCGATGTGCTGTCCCAGGACACAGTTGAGCGCGTTGTCCGTCACCTGGAGTCGGATGACAACTGCATGAAATCCATCCATTTCAAGCCAAACTACCACGTCAAAGTACTCGAGACTTACGGTTTGTCTGTCGTAGGTAAACCGCCCGATCTCAAGGAGTACTTCGCTATTGCAGCAGTCTTCCGGCAAGCTTGCCGCACATTGTTTCAAGAAAATCTCGACTTTGAGGAGCGGGTGGAGTCAATATTCCGATCGCTTTGCGGTGGACTGCCCGTAAAACTTCCCATCGGACCTGAAGGGCAAACCTACACCCCAGCCACCATCCGGGTGTTGCCGGAGGGTTACCAAATACCTGTCCACGTTGGTAACGATTTCCGAGATATGCCTTCAAGTAATCATTTGAGAACTTTAATTGATATCTCCGACCAGCTTAGCTACTTCATTGTCCTGAGTGCCCCTGAAGCTGGCGGTGAACTGGAAGTCTACAACGTGGAATGGACTCCTAAAAAAGCAAGCAACTCCACAACCACGAGCGTTTCTGAGACTGACTACGCGCTTACGCAAGATAACTACATGCTTGAAGTCAAGTCCTGGTTCCAGTCCCCGCAGGAGAGCGTGGCTTTTGCACCTCGTCCTGGAGATATGGTGCTGTTCAATGGCGGTACTTACTACCACCGAGTCACTCCGGTAGTCGGTCATCGTCCACGGATAACCATAGGCGGGTTCTTATCTTTCTCCAAAGAACACGATGGGGTCTATTACTGGAGCTAAACTCCACTATGTCCAATTTGGAGGCACGATACCTGTCGATTATCAATTGAATCAGAGGTATTAAAGGATGAAGAAGATAATTACTGTGTACTTCCTCATGTGCCTCTAAAACTCTCATTTCCGAGCCAATTGCCAATATTTCAACAGTAAAGATTCTGAAGCCTCGCTGCGACCCCTGAGCGATCGCATCCACCCTCACATCTTTGACTTCACCCTGACAGCTTTTTAGATTCATATCTTGATTGCGATCGCCTCCGTCGGCGCATAGCTCATTGCAACTTCTTATCAAAGAGAATCACTACACATTTTATTTGAGAATTTTTCACTTTAGATATCTATAAAAGAAAACATTCCAAGACCCGTGAATCTGACAATTCACCGAATGTAACAAGTTAAGATTTCAATTTAAACTATCTCAAGAAGTAGATATGGTAAGAATCATTGCTATCGTTGGTATGCCTGGCTCTGGTAAAAGTGTGATAGCTAGCTATCTGAAAACTTATGGTTTTCCGATGATTCGGTTTGGAGAAATTATCATCCGTGAAGTTGAAAAGCGATCGCTAGCAATAACCCCACAGAATGAGCAACTGGTAAGGGAAGAAATTAGAAAACAGCACGGAATGGATGTATGTGCTCAAATGGCCTTACCACTGATTAAATCAAAGCTGTTAGAACATCAATTAATTATTATTGATGGTCTTTATAGTTTCAGTGAGTATAAAACCTTGAAGAAAGAGTTTAATGATGAACTACTAGTCTTGGCAATTTTTACTCCCAAAGCTCTCAGGTATGAACGGCTAACTTTAAGGCAAGATAGACCTTTAACACTTGCAGAAGCACAGAAAAGAGATTTCATGGAAATTGAAAAAATTGAAAAAGGAGGCCCGATTGCCATAGCAGATTTAACCATAATTAATGATGGAAGTCAGTCGCAGTTACATAAGAAGCTAGAACAATTACTTGGTGAGATATTACAAGGAGTTTTCCCTGTAATCTGTACAGTATGATGTTTCCTCAAACACCAAAGAAACGCTGTAAGTTGGTCAAGGCAAAGTATGAATCATTGGGAATTTTACTATCATGAAAGCAATATCTATCCTTGGCTCAACAGGCTCTATCGGTACCCAAACACTGGATATTGTCACTCAATACCCAGATGAGTTTCAAGTTGTGGGATTAGCAGCTCACTCCAATGTGGTTTTGCTTGCTCAACAGATCCGCCAGTTTCAACCTGCGATCGCAGCCATTGGCGAAGCACAGAAGTTGCCAGAATTGCAAGCAGCGATCGCTGATTTCGATCCCCAACCGATTTTGCTAGCAGGCGAAGCCGGAGTGATTGAAGTTGCTCGCTACGGTAATGCCGAAGTTGTGGTAACTGGCATTGTCGGTTGTGCAGGTCTATTACCCACAATTGCAGCTATTAAGGCTGGCAAAGACATTGCTTTAGCTAACAAGGAAACCCTGATTGCTGGGGGGCCAGTTGTCTTGCCCTTAGTGCAGAAGCATGGTATAAAGTTGTTACCTGCGGATTCAGAGCATTCGGCAATTTTTCAGTGTTTGCAGGGAGTGCCTAACGGAGGGCTACGGCGAATTCTACTGACTGCCTCTGGGGGAGCTTTCCGGGATTGGCCAGTTGAGAAGTTATCAAAAGTCACTGTGAGTGATGCTTTAAAACATCCTAACTGGTCAATGGGTCGCAAAATCACCATTGATTCAGCGACTTTGATGAATAAGGGGTTGGAGGTAATAGAGGCTCATTGGTTGTTTGGCGTAGACTACGACCAGATTGAAATTGTCATACATCCCCAAAGCATTATCCATTCTCTGATCGAGCTGCAAGACACTTCAGTGCTAGCACAACTGGGCTGGCCGGATATGCGCCTGCCACTGCTCTATGCTCTTTCCTGTCCGGAGCGAATTTCCACTGATTGGCAGCCGTTGGATTTAGTGAAAGCCGGGGAATTGACCTTTCGTGCTCCAGATCACCAAAAATATCCTTGTATGCAACTAGCTTATGCTGCGGGTCGAACTGGGGGTTCGATGCCAGCAGTACTCAACGCTGCAAATGAGCAAGCTGTAGCCCTATTCTTAGAAGAAAGAATTGAGTTTCTAGATATTCCGCGTTTGATTGAACAAACGTGCGATCGCTACCAAACTCACAACCATTCTACCCCAAGTCTCGAAGACATCATTGCAGCAGACCAATGGGCAAGACAGGAAGTTATAGCTGCAAGTAGAGTTGGGGCTGTCCTAACTTTTCAAACATCCCCTCTGTAAGTAAAAACTTGAATTAATTTTGGAGTTGACAATGTTCAAATTTAAGAAAGCGATCGCAACAACTGTTAGTGTCATTGCAGTTGAAGCATACCTCTAGAAGTACAATCTCAATCAATTTTGGAGTTGACAATGTTTACATTTAAGAAAGCGATCGCAACAACTGTTAGTGTCGTTGCAGTTTCTATTTTGATGAATGCACCCAAGGCGAATGCAGCCAGGGTTTATACCACGGTTTCAGAATATGGTGATAGTGCAGTTGCACCAGGATATTTTGGTGGAGAAGACCTCGATAATTCTGGTTCTTTAACAGTAGCAGAACTAACCGAGTATTCGCTTTCTTTTACTGGTAATTCCCAGGTCGCAGCCTTCAATTTTGGCTTGGAAGATATTCTCGTTTCTGATCCCTCTCGACTTCCTTCTGGTCAATATGTCTACGGTAATTCGTTAATAGATTCCTCTAAGTCCCACTAGTTGTCCGTTTATAGTACTACCAGCACCTATTAAAACTGACGCTTTTGTGCCACAACTATTTGCAGATCCCTACCTCGCTGACTGCAATTATCTAACGCCACAATATGACTCACACTCAGCGAGGAGAAAAGACTATAAAAACCGAAAACTTCGCTACCAACATTCACAAACAAGAAAGTATGTATCTTACAGAATCCCTCGAAGTCAGCACAATTGATCCAGGGCAAACTATAGATATGTTTTTAAGTGAACTGACTCATCCAAACCAGTTGCATGGTCTGTCAATTCACCAACTTGAGCAAATTGCCCATCAAATTCGGCAAAAACATTTGCAAACTGTCGCTGAGATCGGCGGTCATCTTGGTTCAGGTTTGGGGGTAGTGGAACTGACCCTCGCCCTTTATCAAACCTTAGACCTCGATCGCGATAAAGTAATCTGGGATGTGGGTCACCAAGCCTATCCACATAAAATGCTGACGGGTCGTTACAACTACTTCCACACCCTGCGCCAAAAAGATGGCATTGCTGGTTATCTAAAACGTTGTGAAAGTAAGTTTGACCATTTTGGTGCTGGTCACGCTTCCACCAGCATCTCAGCTGCCTTGGGTATGGCCGTGGCGCGAGATATGAAAGGCGAAAACTTCAAAGCGGTGGCAGTAATTGGTGATGGCGCACTGACCGGTGGTATGGCGCTAGAAGCGATTAACCATGCTGGTCATTTGCCCAATACTAACTTGCTAGTGGTGCTTAACGACAATGAGATGTCTATCTCAGCCAATGTTGGTGCGCTTTCCCGTTACCTGAATAAATTACGTCTCAGTCCGTCGGTGCAGTTTCTCAAAGATAATCTTCAAGAACAGTTGAAAAATATTCCCTTTGTCGGGGAATCTTTTACACCCGAAATGGAGCGAGTGAAGGAAGGGATGAAACGCCTAGCAGTACCCAAGGTGGGCGCTGTGTTTGAGGAACTTGGCTTCACCTATATGGGGCCAGTGGATGGTCATAACCTAGAGGAACTGATTGCAACTTTCCAACAGGCACACAAGATTGTTGGGCCAGTACTGGTGCATGTGGCTACTGTAAAGGGTAAAGGTTATGCGATCGCCGAACAAAACCAAGTCGGCTACCATGCCCAATCTGCATTTAATCTGACCACTGGTAAAGCGATCGCCTCTAACAAACCCAAGCCCCCCTCTTACTCCAAAGTCTTTGCTGAAACCCTAATCAAATTAGCAGAAAATAATCCTAAAATCGTTGCCATTACCGCAGCCATGTCTACTGGCACCGGTTTGGACAAATGTCAAGCCAAACTGCCAGAGCAATATATTGACGTTGGGATTGCTGAACAACACGCCGTCACCCTGGCAGCAGGTATGGCTTGTGAAGGGATGCGTCCTGTGGCAGCAATTTATTCTACCTTCTTGCAACGAGCTTTCGACCAAATCATTCATGATGTCTGTATCCAAAATCTACCTGTCTTCTTCTGTCTGGATAGAGCTGGTATTGTCGGTGCCGACGGCCCCACACACCAAGGGATGTATGACATCGCCTATCTGCGCTGCATTCCCAACATGGTGCTCATGGCTCCTAAAGATGAGGCAGAACTACAGCAGATGCTTGTTACCGCCGTTAACTACACTGATGGTCCCATTGCCATGCGCTATCCACGCGGCAACGGCTACGGTGTTGCCCTAATGGAAGAAGGCTGGGAAACTCTGGCGATCGGTAAGGGTGAAATTCTCCGCCACGGTGATGATGTCCTAATGGTGGGATTTGGCTCAATGGTTTACCCAGCGATGCAGGCAGCACAAATCCTCAGTGAACACGGCATTGAAGCTACTGTGGTTAATGCCCGCTTTGCCAAGCCTTTGGATACTGATTTAATTGTGCCTTTAGCTGCGCGGATTGGTCGAGTTGTCACCCTGGAAGAAGGTTGTTTAATGGGAGGCTTTGGATCAGCAGTGGCAGAAGCTTTGCTAGATCACGATGTGGTGGTGCCAGTGACCCGGCTTGGAGTCCCTGACGAGTTAGTAGATCATGCGACTCCTGAAGAATCTATGGCAGCAGTTGGCTTAACTCCTTCTCAAATTGCCGAGCGTGTACGTATCAAAACTCGACTCCCCAAGCTGGAGTTGCAAGCATCGCTGTAAGCAAAGAAAGGAATAAAACATTTCGGTTTTCAATACCACGGAAGACTATGGTGGAGTATGTGGCTTGTCCATCTTGCGGTCGCACTTTGTTTAACCTGGAAGAAGTTTTGCATCAGGTGCGAGAAGCTACTAAACACCTAACAGGTTTGGATATTGCCGTAATGGGCTGCATCGTTAACGGCCCCGGTGAAATGGCAGATGCAGACTATGGTTATGTCGGCAAACAACCTGGTTATATTTCCCTGTATCGTGGGCGCGAAGAAATCAAAAAAGTGCCGTAGATATTGTTGCGATCGCAATATTAGCAGTTATCAGTGGAGCAAATAGCTGGGTAGCAATTGAGACTTATGCTCAAGCCAAGCGAGAATGGCTGGAAACGTTTCTGGTATTACCCAACGGTATTCCCTCCCATGACACGATTGCAAGAGTTTTTGCCAGATTAAATCCCCAAGCATTTGAGCAATGCTTTCATCGATGGGTGGAGTCAATTACTGAAGCTATTGGCGCTCAAGTGATACCTATTGATGGGAAAACAGCAAGACAATCGTTTGACCGCAATAGTGGACAAAAAGCAATTCATGTGATCAGTGCTTGGGCTAGCGAACATCGGCTAGTGTTAGGTCAACTTAAAGTTGATTCTAAATCGAATGAAATAACAGCAATTCCGAAATTATTGGAGTTGCTAGATATTGCGGGATGTATCATTACAATTGATGCGATGGGATGCCAAAAAGAAATCGCTGCCCAGATTATAGTAAAAAAGGCAGATTACGTTCTGACTCTCAAAGGAAATCAAAGTAAACTTGAGAATGCAGTTAACAGTTGGTTTGAAAAAGCTCAAAGCAACAATTTTGAAGGTGTTGACCACAGTTATCATCACACAACCGAGAGCGCTCATGGTCGGATTGAAATTCGTAAATACTGGAGTGTCCCTGTTGAACAGCTAGGCTCGCTACCAAACCAGGAAAAATGGTTAGGACTCAGGAGTGTAGGAATGGTCATGTGCGAACGTAGGCAATGGACGTAAAACAACTATTGAAGTTCGCTTTTATATTAGCAGTTTAGAGCATGATGCGGTTGTTTTAGCTCACGCTGTTCGTAGCCACTGGGGGATAGAAAATTCCCTACATTGGATACTGGATATGACATTCCATGAAGATGCTAGTCGTATCCGTAAAGATAATGCCCCGCTTAATTTTTCGGTTCTACGGCGTTTATCTTTGAATCTTTTAGATAGAGATAAAACGGTGCGTGGAAGTGTTGCGATGAAAAGATATCGTGCAGGTTTAGATAACAACTATCTACTTCAAGTTATCGCAGCCATTTAAGTCTTCTCTCACGTCAAAAATTTAGCTATAAATGGTAGTTTTAGGTTGACTAAACAATTTTTTCATGAAGATGTTGCCGTAAATACACAACTTTACAGTTTGATAAATCGCCAAATACATCTGGAAATTACAAACCATACAATTGGTTATTTGTCAAATAAAATTAGATGCGTTTGCCCTGGGTTGACGGCGGGTATTGCATTTTGGATGACTTTGTTTGGAGTACAAGAGTCATTGTTATCTTTCTTTTGTCACTCTAGGCAGAGGAAAAAGAGAAATAGTCAGACCAAATATCCAATGTAATGAGTTTTCTATACCCCAATGGCTGCAATGGTGATTTTGGGCTTGAGTTTCACGCTTGATGGAGCAATATTGCTACTTTTACAATTACTTTACCATCAATACCTGATTGCTTACCCCTATGCCACGCGATCGCTGCCTTTATCGCCCTACTTAGTATATATGTACTAAGTTACATCTCTACTTACCACGTTGTCATTACCACTTTGTCAATATTTAGATGCGTTTGCCCTGAGTATGGAGCCGATCATCATTTATACAGACTTGTAGATTATCGGTTGATATACGGCAACTTTGGTTCTGGCTCTCGGTCGGTAGAATTACGTTATGGCTCTAAAATTTTAGGCGAAGTTCCTGCTGATAATTTACTAAGAGTTAAACAAGGAGTCCTAGTACGTTTTTCAGCCAAAACATGGAGAGTATGTAAAGTTTCTATGGAATATATGATTCTTGAACCAGCCCAGAATCAAGAAAATGCAATTGATTTTAACTATTATGGTAAAGGATTAAAGACTGATGCTTTTGTTTGTACTCGTATGTGGCAAATTATCCACAATGATAATTTGTCTGTTGAAATGCTTCATCCAAATTTACGGACAAATATAGAACAAAGTATTAATAGACTAAGACATGATTGTAGCCTTGAGCAAATTCCTTATAATAGGGGAGCAACGCGATTTTGTGAAGTCGGGCAAAAAAGGTGCGATCGCTAAAACTTAAATTTAAGTACGAGGTAATTTTATTTGCAATTCATAGAGGTATTTGCACGAAAAATTATCTTGATGAGATATCTCAAAAAGATTGCTAGCAAATCATTTAACGATTCTTTCCAAGAATATCTGCAATAAGTCTTTGATACTTGGTATCAATTACAGCAGAAAATAAATCAAAGGTAAAATTAAAGTATAAAACTTATCAAGCAATTTTCGGCTTGAGGAACGAATTAAAGATAGAATTACAAATAAAATTAATCCAGACCATTCTGAGATATTGGTTAATTCTAAAAGTTTCGTAACTTTTGATTGAAAGTCTGACAAAGATTTGCTTAAATCGAAAGTAGAATAGATATTATTTTTCATCAGCGCGTAGGTATTCCCTGTTTTGATGTGAGATATCAAAACCTTTACTATTTGGGAATCCTACCTTTTTTTGTCCAAAAAAACCAGTTATCTTTATGTCTTAGAATCAAAAAAATATTCTAAGTATTACTACTGTTTTAATTGTCGCTAATACATTAAGTATATAAAATCTGGTTTTTAGCGATCGCACGTTTTTTATCCGACCTCACCAAATCGCGTTGCTCCCTATAATAGATCATTTATAAAAATTCGCTATTTTACTTTTGGAGGATATTTAGTCAACAAAGCTATTGCTCTTATAACAAAACAAATTAACTATGAAATTGATGATATATCTTTATTAGTAAATGCACCAATAAACTGGAAATCTATCCCAAAGAATGCCCAAGAATACGAACAGATTTTTCATTTACTATTTGAGCAATCGTCTGACCAATCTATTTATCAAACTCTACTACCTTTTGAACTACAATTACGTGAGTTCATCCAAGACTGGCTAAATAATGAAATGATTGCTCATACCTGAAAGCGGTTAAACTCTTCTCAAGCTATAGAACTCCAATCAAATATTTTCTCTATATAAACCTGATTAGATGCCAAATTACTAATTACCCTCGCATATTTTTGATAGCATTAGTATGAAAATATTTATTATTAGCCTCTATTTATATATTTTCCCTATCAAAGCTTTATTGAGCTTAAATGCTGAATTTAATTATGGATTAGCAACAATTGACTCTTGCTTTTTCAAAGTATATCTCACCACCTAAATTATACTTTTAGTCGTACTACGCTTAGTCATAGCAAGAATTTCACATTTACAAGCGTGCTATTCTCTAAGCCTTATCTTTCATCAACACCGTACTCTTTCTCTATCAAACTCAACAGCTTCTCCTCGACAGCCGTCAAATACGGGCGTTTCAACTCCCCCGAGTGCTTCAGCACAGCACGAGCAGCTTCTTCTAAATTATCGTTTTCCCGTAACCTACTGATGCGATCGCTGATCAATTGCATCTGCTGACATTCCGACTCCAGGTAATTGAGTGGCTTGAGGTGGTCGATTCTCACAGTGTACTCCCCATCCCACATCGTGACTGTACAACTGAATTCATCCACATGGTTGACTATCCCCCAACATCCGCCTTTTCTGGTAAATCAGGATTATCTTTAGCGACAATTTGGCAGATTTCGCCAACTCGGTAAGGCTTCATTACTTGGCATCACAAAGACGGCACACTCAGAGAAACATTCCCAGCACCACTTGAAGTAGTAGAAGCCCCAACTATTCTGGAAATCTCGTTTTATGACCAAGAGGCGTTTGTAGGGGACTATCTTGTGGCCAGCATTAGCTACGATCATGGGAATTACGAAAACCTTTACTGGCGAGTACTGGTAAACAACGTTGAGATTTTCCGCGACCTAAGAGCCGCCAGATGCCACAGCTACATCAAGCAACAGTACCAGCAAGGTACGCTACCAGTACAAGAGCAATTACCAGAAGAAGAAGCAGAGGGGCTATTAGCTGGGAGTAAGGGAGAAGAAATTTCCCCCCTGCACCCCGCACCCTGCTCCTTGTCCTCTTCTACCACTGGTAACGAAGTCATGGCGCAGATTTTCGTCGAGTGCGAGAAATTCGGCTTCGACATCCTCAACGACGGGATTTACCACAACGATCGCAAACTGGGCAAAGTGGGGCATACTGACGCTGGCTGGTGGTTCACACGCGCAACTGACGGAACCCAACAGCGTATATCCTGTGACTCGGCGTTAGATGCCGTGTGGTGGCTGTCGATGGTGGAAACTTCACCCAGCATTGAGCCAACATTTGAAGAATTGCTAGACCGACCATTTGATGAATTGACCCCTGATGAATGGCAACGGTTACGGGAGTATGCGCCATCCACTCAAAGCCGCGAGTTAGTAGCGGCGTAGTTACTTTCATATACTCAGGCGATCGCTTGACAGACACGACCAACAGCGATCGCTTATGAACAACCTGCTTATTCAACTTTTTCCCGATTAAATCAATGCACGCTATCTTTCCACAGTCATCCGCTCCCTGCCTCAATCGGGGTTAGTTGGTTTGGCTTCTGACATGGGGACTGGCAAGACTGAAATCTTGGCGATGATTAGAAGAGATAACCCAGACTTGAGCAATGGAGCAAATAGACATGAAAAATTCTCGCAGACGAAGAACTTCAGTTTGAAAGGATTTGAAGACGCTTGCCCGGACAAATTTGCTCAACTGCTTGTATATGACCCGCAAATTCGATCTTGCTCTGTTTGACGTACTCGCATTTAATTGTCTGAAACACACTTAGCCTACACCCTACCCCCAACAAGATAGCCCAAACTAGGTTTCACGTTTACAAGCGTGACATTCATTAGAGTTACTTTTTTCCAGTTTGAGTTAGGTTGGGCGAATGAGCGCACTGCTTCACTCACAAAGTGCGATCGCTCTTAACTTTGAGACAACAAATCATCCGGCTATGTCTTTACCACTCTTGTAAGTCATAGCTCTGGGTTTTCTCTTCTTGAGAGGGACTACTGATTTCTTGAGTGCTTGTGGCGGACGACATGTTTCACAAGTCTTGCGGTCTTATGCCAAAGGTTTCTCGTTGTGTGGGTTGTTCGCACTGCTTACACACAAAGTTAAAAACGCGAGTATGAATTTCCCGCTTGTGCGCTCTGACGGTGTACTCTTTGACTTCAATGATTTTGCTGGGCATCGGTTCTGTAATCGGTGTTCTATTTATAAGGATAATTTCTGGGCATCAATATATTCATGCACCATTTGATTGAAACAGTAACAATCTGATGGTTTTTCGCCAGGGACTAAGCAGAGGCGATGCCTACGGCGGGCGGGTACGCCATCGCCACCGGTTCATGGTGGGTACGCGATCGCAACCAGAGCAGCGCCAATTGGAGGAATCTTTAACAGCAGTGGCGATTTGTTTTCAGTCTTTGGAGTAGCGAGTTCGACTTATATAAATGAAACTACAATGCAACAACCCTTAGTTAATCCTAATTAATTAAGATACTCTCTTATGCCATTTGCTGTATTCTGACCGGAGGCAGAGCGTCTCCGGCTCCGCTCCTAACTCCTGAATTCTGTTTCTGCTGTCAAGAATTTTTTCTCCAACCAGATCATACCTTTGGTGGCTGATTTGATTGGAAAGACACAATCTTGGCATAACTCAATAGTTGTGTTCTCCCTGAACCAGAGCTACAATTTGCCGTATTAAGGGTAAATATTTAAAATTACAATTTACACTCGTGAGCAAAACTATTATCATTGCGTTATTTAACCAATCAGGGGGCGTTGCTAAGACTACTCTTACCCAAAACCTCGGTTATCATCTAGCTTCTAATCAAAACCATGTCCTACTTGTTGATATGGACCCACAGGCAAGCCTAACGAATTTTATGGGAGTAGACCCAGAAAGTTTAGAAAAAACACTCTACAACGCCATTATTGATGAAGAACCGTTATTTATCTATCCAGAAACCATTCATGAGATGAAGTTGGTTCCCACAAATATCACTCTTAGCGCAGCTGAACTTCTCTTACCTACTGCTGATGCAAGAGAATATCGTCTCAAAGAAGCCCTAGCACCTATTAAAGATGAATACGACTTTATCTTAATTGACTGTCCGCCTTCTTTGGGCATTCTCAGTATCCTCAGCTTAACTGCGGCTACACATCTACTTGTACCTATTCAATGCCAATTTAAATCTTTTCTTGGCACTGACCTTTTACTTGATACTGTTGGACGAGTTCGGAAAAAACTCAATAAAAATTTAGAAATCGCTGGATTTATGCCTACGATGCTTGATAGCCGAACAGCACAGGAAACTCGTACTGTTAACGCTATACAAGAGCAGCTTTCGCAAATAGCAACAATATATCCTGCTATCCCAAAATCAATTGCATTTGCTGATGCTTCTGAACGTCGAATTCCATTGGCTGTATATGATAAAAATCATGCAGCACTTAAAGTCATGAAGAAGATTGTTAAAGATTTAGAAAAACTAAAAGTGTAACAGTGACTAAAAAAGACATAGCATATAGTGCAAAGCTCAAACATGCTAACCCTCTTGATTTAATATTTAGCGATGGTGATTCTGAACTAATTACACCTGAAAATCAAGCTGCTAGTATCAAACCAGAGCGAATTAGGTTAGATCCAACCCAACCGCGACGCTATTTTGACCGCAAAAAGTTAGAAGAACTCAAGCAGTCCATAAAAATGGTAGGGGTACTTGAACCCCTGCTAGTGCGTCCTTTAGGTAATGGTGACTATGAACTTATTGCAGGGGAACGTCGCCTCATTGCAGCAGGAATGGCTGATTTAGAAGAAGTACCTGTTGTCATCAAGGAAATGGATGATGCTACTGTAAAGCAGGTTAGATTAATTGAAAATTTACAGCGTGAAGATTTAAATGCCTACGAAGAAACTATCGGGATTTTAGAGTTACTTGTTTTACGCTTGAATATGTCACAGGATGAGGTTGTTAGTCTGCTCAATCGTATGGAGAAAGCTAGTCGAAAAAAGGCGGATAACGTTATCCGCTCAGACGAGGTAGCAGTAGTTGAGGGGGTATTTATGGCTTTTGGTAAACTGTCCCCTGAATCATTCCGAACAAATCGCTTGCCTCTATTAAACCTGCCCGATGAAATTCAGCAAGCTTTATCTCAAGGTAAAATTGAATATACAAAAGCCAGAGCGATTGCAAAACTCAAAATTGACGAAGAGCGCAAACAATTACTTAGTCAAGCAATAGATAATAACTTCTCACTAGTTGAAATTCAACAATTAGTACGGAATATTCTGAGTGAAGAGAAAGGTAACGATAATCCCCCATTACTTAAATATCAATATAAAGAATTAAGTAAACAACTGGCTTCATCTAAAGTTTGGGATAATCCGAAGAAAAAAAAAGCTTTGGATAAACTGCTCAATCAAATAAAAATTCTTTTAGAAGAAGAAGAGGAGAGTACTGAAAATTAAATAAGTGTGATGCCTTTTTATATAAAGTGATGGAAAGACAGCTTTTAGCTTTTATCTATCACAATGACAGATAAACAAGACTTGGCACCGGAAAAGGTTCGGATCAAAGATAGCTACCGGGAGCGGATATTTGCCGAATCACAGCAACTAGGTAAAAGTTACCTGGAGACGCTTTACTTTATCATTGATTGTTATTTTGCTTTCAGAAAAGGTACATTCTCCACACAACAAGTAGCTTTGACGCCGATTACTACTGAGAAAAATCAACTCCAGGAGCCGACTAAAGAGACATCTACTATCGAAAACCAAATTCTTGATTCTGATGACCAAACCTTCACTCTTGATTTTGAGTTGTAAGGGAAGTATGGGACTGCTGCCTCTATCAGCGTAAGTCAAGCGATCGCACCATAGCGCCTAATATGTGTGGCAGGTAAAGCAACAACTAGCTATCCTATTGAGTTTTTTGATCAAGAAACACTATTGCGTCACTTTTCCGAATATGTACTTCACGATTTAGTAACTCACACCCCATCAACAGCTGCTTTTGACAAACAAATTGCTAATTCTCTAATTCAATCTTGCTTTTATCCACGTCAGCACAACCCACTAACAACAAATACTGCTCTGCAAGAATATCGGCAATGGTTGGTGTGGAAAACCAAAATTACCCGCACTCAAGCTGATTCACCTTTTCATCTCTGCTTCCAGTTACATTCTCCTTCATCGTCACAAATAGACAATTGGCAAATTCAATTTCTAGTAGCCAGTAAACAAGATCCATCCTTGAAGTTGGCGTTAGCGGACTACTGGACAATGAATCAATTTACCAAAACTGGTGTACATAAAGATTTTGGTAAAGATTTTGAAACAAATTTACTGTTGAATCTGGGGTATGCAGCCCGGATGTATCCCAAACTCTGGCAAGGGTTGGAAACTTGGTGGCTGTACTTGAATTCGTGTTGTATTCAGTGTTTGAAAAGATGTTGAGTCTGGAGATAGAGTCGTCTGATTATTTGAAGTAGGCGTATAAGCGATTTTGCCAATTCTTACCAAGCTGATGCCTACATAGAGTAAGAACAGACCTCTTAATACGTTGAAGAACAATTCTATAACTGCTTGTGTTTGCCCGTTACCAGCATTGCCAAAAGCACCATTCATCCAGGTTTGAGCATTATTAAAAAACTGTGCTTCGGCTGGCGAAGAAGCAAAATCCAAGAGAAATATTACCGACAGAAGTGCAAACAATATTGCATATAAATTTACTCCCCATCTCCGTTGTAGCTTTTCAAAATTTGTTAGCAATGCCTGTGTTTGTTTTGGAATTGCAACTGCTATTGCGACTGCAATCATCAATCCTCCAAGCATTATGTTGTGGACTGACATCTCCAGAATCATTAATGCTCCTGTTACTCCCATCAGCCCAAGTGTGCTACCTTCAATTACAATATTTTTTCTTGATGGTAGGGCTGCTGTTTGTCTTGTCCCAAAGTTTGTTGCGTTGGAATTCTCGTAGTCTGATATTTGCATAATTTGTGAACGCATGAAATCTTATCCACATTATTCACAACTCACTTTCAAAATCCTACAGACTCTAGTACAAAAAAAACTAGTTCTTTTGGCTACAGAGAATATTTGTTACAGCTTATCTAGTTAGTGGGTTGAATGTCTGTCTTTTCTCGAATGAGAAGGAAAGATTTTTTCGTTGGTTCTTAACCCTAACTGGGAGTGAGGCAGAACTTTTAGGGTTCGCTATAGTGCATTAGAATTGCAAGCGCGTACACCGGACACTATCAGCAGAAATAAATGAGGCCGCCACCCCCAACTCGTCTACCCAACAAGCATTACAGGTAAGCGAGAATACTTTACACCAAGGGAGGTGCGATCTATACTTGATGCCGCACTAGAACGTAAAGCTCGTTATTTCCACCGTGATTATACACTCCACTTTATCCCAGAGTTGCAGTGATCGCCCTTAACAGAATCATCGTGTTCTCTCAATCGGGGTTGGTAGTAGCATAACAGGCGCACCCCTTCAGGCGATCGCTTTTCTCCGAGAGTGCCTCCCGCGATCGCTGCCACTACCACCCATGAGTGCGATACTTCAGGCGAAAATGGAGAATGTAAGTACAGATGGGATAAAAGCATACTCCACCGAGTGAGTTACTATAAAATTGTCTTTATGAGCAAAAGTTCATCCAATCATTACAAAGTGCCAATACCTAATTCATATTGGGTACTCCCAGAACAATTTCTGGCAGGAGAGCATCCAATGTTGCTAATTGATTTACCACTGTCGCAACGAATCCAAGCTTTTTTTGATACAGGAATCAGTCTCTTCATTAATTTAATTGGAGAAGAGGAGGAGAACAATGAATTAGGGGATTACCTACCTCTATTAGAATCTTTTGCGGTAGCTCATTCCCGAAGGATTGAATGCCGAAGATTTCCCATCCCCGATCTGCAAATTCCTCCAATTGAGGTTATGGTGGACATTTTGAATACGATCGATAGGGCACTCAATGCTCAAGAGAAAGTTTATGTGCATTGTTGGGGAGGAATTGGTCGAACAGGAATAGTTGTTGGCTGTTACCTAGTACGGCATGGAATAACGGGAAAGACTGCTCTTTCTGAGATTGCACGATTGCGAGAACATACGCGAGATTATCGTTATCCTTCCCCGACCCAATTATCTCAGGAGCAAATGATATTAAACTGGCGCATTGGTCAGTGAATATTCCGTAGACAAATTTTTACGTCTGCTCCAAGCCTAGAGCGGACTATACCTGTATTTAGTTATCGCGCGGCAATCGTAATACGTGTAATCGGCGGTTGAAAGAGCTTATATCTCTGCCAATACTGAGAGTGCAGAGATATAAGGGTACAATTTTCCTTTTCTGGCACGGTGATGCCTATACTAAAAGAAACTCCAAACCGATTTAGCAACCCAACAGAGGTGAGGTATGAGCATCTGGTCAGGTGCAGACTAATAAAGTAACTCCACAGATATTGCAAACTTTTGAGGATGCTAATACTCAAATTGATAAAATATTAGCTAAATCTCAAACACAACAAATAGACTTACAAAGATAGATTGTAAGAATTCAGCACCCAGGAGTCAGAAGCCAGAATATATAAGGAGTTTATTAAAACTAGGATATTTATTTATCAAGTCTTTCTTTGATTCTTTAACTATTCAGAATAGCTGAATTCTTACGATAGATTTATCCTAAAATAGCCATTTTCAGCAATAAAAAAGGAGAAAAAAGCTATGGAGACAGCTAATCTAGAGCAAGCACAGGTTTTTTATTTGGAGTTGAAAGTGGGATAGTCAAATCGAAAAAGTAGCCACTTTTGTCGAGTGGCTACAAATTTCATCCAAGAATCTGAATCACAGCAGCTAAAATTGACGGTGCTTTATCGTTAGTTGGAATGAATACCCGCTTTTTCCATTGAATAATTTCTGTGAAACAACCAACAGCCACAAGTTGGTCAGTTAACGATAAGGCATTGACTAACTCAATACGTGGTTCGCTAGCAATAAAGGAACGACGTAACGTCACACCTCCAGGTAACTGTTCCGAATGTACCGATTTTCATTGACTTGTTTGAACTGCTAATTTATGTAGTGGCGACTCAAAGGTGAATCGCCGTTGTAATGTCTAATTACTTCCGTTTCCCTTGCGGCATTGCTGTCTGATTCTGTCCTTGTAGAGATGCCCTCGCCTCAGTCTCCGAAACCGGGGGTAATGCTGGTGCAGTGACAGCATTACTAGCCCAACGCTCGTAAGTATCATTCGTTACCCAGTGGAGTGTTGCCCCAGATTCCGCACCAGAGCGAATCATCTCTGCTGCTTCGAGAGCGTCTTTTTCAAAATCAGACTGAGGATTCCGGTACGACCACTGAATAAACCAGTACGTTCCAAGTGCCTTTTCCACTTTCTGAAACTCGGCGCAGAAAATATAGTTTTTCAGTACGCTAGCGATCGCCTGATAACAGAATTCTTTAGGATCTCCCGACATCCCTTCCTCACACCACGATTGAAAGGCACGATGGGCGAAGTGGTTATACAATCCAGCAAAATTGTCTTTACTGCGGCGGTGGATCAGAAAACTAAGCAACATCGAAGCTGGCCCCTTAAACTGGTCTTTGAGTCCGCCAGCTACCGGAATCACCCACAGTTCAGTGAATGGTTCATTAGTAAAGTTTTCGTTGATTGTGAGTAAACGGTCTGGGCGTGAGATTGCGATTGCAAAATCAGCCTTATTACCTTTGAGATATCCTCCTGCTTGTGCTTCTAGAATTGTCAGTTTTGGAGGACAATCAAGAAGGAATTGCCCGTACTCTTTAGCGCAATTGGCTTGTAGTTTAGGTTGGCTGGCTCGCTCCTTCGAGAGCAACTAAATAAAGAACTTCAAGAGCCACAAGGATTTAAAAGTTATGAAGAAATCCGAACATGGTTAAAAGCCCAGGAGGGAGTAGAAGTATCATATAAAGTAGTACACGATACAGTACGTTATCAAATGAAAGCGAAGTTAAAAGTGCCACGAGCAGTAAGTATAAAGCATAACCAAGAAGCGGAATCAGAATTTAAAAAAAACTTCCAGAATACTTAGAAGTAATTAAAAAACACGTAATAGCACCAAAAGATAAATACAAAATAATTAGATACTGGTGTGGTGATGAAAGTCGTGTAGGATTAAAAACAGAGCCAGGAAGATTAATTACGCTCCGTGGTGTTAAACCGCTGGGTACGATGCAGTGGAAACGAGAAAATTTCTATTTATACGGTTTAGTAGAACCACTAACTGGAGAACATTATATTTGGGAATTCTCTCATCTCAATACAGCCTGTTTCAATATTTTTTTAGAACAGTTTGCAACTACATATCCTGAAGATATACATATTCTCCAACTAGATAATGGTGCTTTTCATTTAAGCCAAACTCTTGTGATACCAGAAAATATCATTTTGTTATTTCAACCTCCACATACACCACAAGTAAATCCAATTGAACGTTTATGGGAAGAAATTAAAAGGCATTTAAGTTGGGAATGCTTTGGAACTTTGGATGAGCTTAGAACAGTTATTTGGCAACGTCTTGAGAAATTAAACACATCAATTGTTGCTTCTATTACAGGTTGGGGTTTTATTCTGGATGCTTTATTTGCATCAAATTTTTCGTGAGATGGTATAAGCTGCTACTGTCGCTCGGACTCCTAACGAGGCAATCACTTGTTCTGCACTCGGAGCCACACGATTGAGTCCGTACTGTCTTGGTCTTGCGTACCAGCCTTCTTGATTGCACCCGACGAAGCCGACCAAATGCCCGTCTTGAAAGAGTTTGGTGCTGAAAGATAACCAGTTAATTTCCCCGTGGTACAGACCAAAAACAGTGCAGGCTTCTTCTAATTCATCGCTCAGGCGCTCGTTCCGTTCCCGTGGTGTTTCTGGTAGAGTCGCTTTTACTTGCGCCACTCTTGTAGCGAACCAGTCCCTATCGAAGGGTAGCCGTCCGCCACCGACTAACTGCACCCATACTGTAATCCCGCCTTCGATCCAGATGGTGCGAACTGATTCGGGTTTCACCTGAATAATCTCGCCAATGATGCGGCGATCGCGAGATGTCAGGGGGTCTTGGGTTGGGGCTACAACTTCGGCTTGGGATTCGATGTGGCTGTACAGTTCTGCTTGGGCTAGGGCTTGCTCATCTTTGAAGGGAACTGTGGTTAGTGTGTTGAGCTTGAAGCTGGAAGGCGTTTGCTGTGTGTAAACTGATTGAGTCATAATATAGATTCCTGTGTGCGATTCGATGGCGCACGCAATGAGTCAAATATCCTGAGTGGATAAGGTTATTTACCAAAGCATTACCAATGCACCGAAGCCGTAGGATAGTTGCAAGCAAGTGTCCAATGCTTGTCCTCGTCTCTTAGGGGCAAGGTAAGCAATTACCCTGTCTCACAGCTAAAGAGAAAAGCCCAACCATCCTGATAACCATATTTGGGGGGAGGCAAGAGGAAGATTGGCAAGGTAAATGAAAATGAACTCTCATTGAGGTTCCGTTATCTTTAAGGCTGTTCGTAAGTGGCTAAGTACGTGTGTATGACGACAGTGATGGGAAAAAGGTAAGAAAACAAGGTGTTGTCTTACTAAAAGATGCTGATTCCAAGGAGGTCAGTACGAGGACACCAAATTCCCCGGAATATAGAGAGTACCTAACCCAATCGCATCTCAGGCGTGTGAAACGAAGTAAACCCAATCGGGTCTAGTGGCTAGACCTACTACGTCACCAGTAAGGAAGGATTGACACTCCCCGCTCTAAAGAGACGGGGATTCTTTAATCAAAGACATGACTTGCTCATCCAGGATTACTCCAACATGAGTAGAGGACTCATCTCCTAAAGCGGGGAAGAGCATCAAGTGCAAAA
>NZ_JAIVFS010000103.1 GCF_020829645.1 Nostoc mirabile CHAB5784
TAATAACTTGAGACAGTCCAGAGGCGCGGAGAAGGAAATAAAGACCGTGAATATAAGGATAGGATTTTTGTACAGGACGTTTGAGGTTAATATCTATGGGATAACTCAATTGTGAGTTAAGTTGTTGTAGATATTTAAGGGACAATTGGTGATAAGTGCTACTAACTTCAACGCCGTTGGGTTGGAGAAGTTCTAAAATAGTTTGAAAATCCCGCAGAATTGTTCCTGGGATATCTTGAGTAATGGTTTGCTGTTGAAGTAGTTGTTTTTTATCTTCCGTCAGTGGTAATTTATCTCGGATTTGATCTGGAATGAGGGAAAATAGTTTACTCATCTAAGTTGAGAGGAGGAATTTGTTCTGCGGTCAATCTCACAACTTGGCCATTTTGCCAAATGCTAATAAATTCTACTAAACAGCGGTGTCTTTCAATAGCTTTTTTTATAGCGAGTTTAACACCTGCGTCGATTTGGCTAGATAATTTACTCAGGAATTGGCTTATTCATCGGAATGTCAGCAGATGCAGCTCCTTTGCGATGGTGCTGTTTCTCTCCACCGGAAGCGATCGCATTCATAGGCTATGGGAAAATGAAAACTTGGAAGAGGCTGCCCATGCTGTCTTAAAGCACTTGGGAGAGTTGAAGCGACTGTATTTGACGGCTGTGGAAGAGAAGCTGTTGGTTTTTATTGAGAAAGAATACGGCATCATAGATGAGGTACTACCCAATTCTCGATAAACCAAAGAATAGGAGAAAACAGTAATGCAAAGTATTAAGTTATGTTCTCATGTTGGGGCTGACGGCATTTTACACCTTAGTATCCCCACGGGGATAACAGACAAAGAAATAGAAGTAACAGTAATATATCAACAGCTAGAACCATCAGCGCCCCCAAAAACACCCGAAGAATTGGGATGGCCAGCCGGATTTTTTGAACAAACAGCTGGATCATTAGCAGATGACCCAATTCAAAGATATCCCCAAGGTGAGTATGACACTAGGGAGCGATTAGAGTGAGATATTTGTTAGATACCAATGCTTGCATTGTTTATCTGAATCGTCCTATGTCTGCTGTGAGGCAGAGGTTAGAATCGCTATCACAGCAGATATTGTTGTTTGTTCGGTAGTAAAAGCCGAACTATTCTATGGTGCAATGCGAAGTAATAATCCCACACGTACTTTGACATTACAAGAAGCATTCTTAAATAATTTTGTATCTTTGCCTTTTGATGATCGGGCGGCTCGGATTTTTGGCACAATTCGGGCAGAGTTAGGGACGCTTGGTACACCAATTGGGCCTTATGATTTACAGATTGCAGCGATTGCGCTAGTGAATAACTTGACATTAGTTACGCACAACACCAGAGAATTCAGTCGCGTTAGTGGACTGGTGATTGAGGATTGGGAGCAAGAATAATGATATCTGGACTTGAATGAAAACCAATGCTGCTCGACTACTGGATAAACTAGGTATTGCATACCAAATCCTCAGCTATGAAGTAGATCCTGATGATTTGGCAGCTGAGAGTACAGCGCACAAAGTGGGACTTCCCCCAGAGCAAGTTTTTAAAACTTTAGTAGTCAGAGGTGACACAACAGGTATCTGTTTTGCTGTTGTACCGGGAAATGCTCAGTTGGACTTAAAAGCCTTGGCGCGGATTTCAGGAAACCGCAAAGTTGAGACAGTTGCTCTCAAGGAAGTACAGCCACTAACAGGATACATCCGTGGCGGTGTGACAGCTTTAGCCAGTAAAAAATACTATCCTGTTTACCTTGATGAAACAGCAACTCTATTTGAGCAGATCACTGTTTCTGGTGGAATACGAGGAATGCTGCTTCTGCTATCGCCATCTGACTATTTACGTGCGGTCAATGCCACTTTGGGAGCAATTGTACAAAATCAAGGACAATCTGAAGGGATTATGAGGCAAATGAAATGTAAGATATCAAATTCTAGCAAGCCACTTTGTTAGTGCTAAATCTGCCAGAGACTCTAGAGTATTAGAAACGTTATTGTAACCTTGAGGAATTGGTACTGGTGTAAATGATTTGTAAGAACCGCTATGAAACATATTTTTAGGTCGTTTCTCTCGTGGCATAGCGTCCCATTCAATCTGAAGCCTCATTCTTCCAAAGCCTTCGGGGACATGACCTATATCAGTAACTGTTTCACCATCTATCCATAGGCGTAACCTGCCAATGACTTCTTTTTGCCCAAACCAACATGATGTAGGAGTCGACAACCACAGAAATACAATTGGTTTATGAGATGTTCTTTGATAGCAAATTTCAGCTACAGGTTTAGATTTACCTTTACCATACCTGATAGTATTTCTCCCCTCAATTTCTTCCTTGATTCGCTCATCAAAGGTCAAAATTTTCTCTCGAAGCTTGAGAATTGCTTGCTGTTTCTCTGCCGAACAAGCGCCAAGCCAATCTAAGAGCAATTGAGGTATTTCTGGAGTATTTTGGGATGTGCTGCTAAAACTGAGTTCTTCATAAGGAATAGGAATTGACCAAGTTTGATTAGTATTAATATCTTGTAAACACAACTGGAACTTTTGATTATCTTTTAATACCTGAATCTGCAATAAATCGATTTTGAGCAGATTATACTTGCAATCAATTAGATTATGCCTGTGAAACGAGGGTGCAGCGGCTATCAGTTTAACTGGTTGGCCGTAGTCTATTTGTTGAGTAAAAGGTTGTTCGTCTAACAAATTGTCATAATAGCGGGTTAACTGCTGAATAACGTATCTATCCTCAGCGTTTTTAAGTTCTAGGATTACTAACTGCTTACTTTCATTTAAAGCTAAGATATCGCAAAACTCACCTTTAGCAGCATATTGCCGTTCCAGAGGGGTAAAACCTAATAGCTGCTGTAGGTTATTCCAAATAAAATCTTCTAGTGCAGCTTCAGAGGCAAATTCCCAACCCTCGCTTGTTTTTCTTAAGGCAGCACCAGCCAGCATACTGTCTTCACCTGTTTAAATACTCAAGTATAATCAGCTTATCTTGAAATTGGGTTTGAGAAAAGCTCAAAATGTCGTTTTCCAGATACCGTGAAAAGTCAGGTTGCAAAGCAGCAAGCAACTTATGAGAGCGGGGATACTAAGGCGCTACTTTTTCTCGAACAAGCTGACCAAAAAATTACTTTTAAACACGGTCAAGCACTTTTTGAAGCTGCACTAGAATCTAAAATGTCTCTTTGGATAGCACAAGCAGGACATGATGATTTTACTTGGATAGCAGGTGAACGCCATCAACAAAGTTTACTATCCTTTCAACAACTTGTAGAAAAATACAATTGAAACTCTAGTAAAACTATTGCGCTGACTGCAAAACCTTAAACATCCTTAAATATATATCTGTTCAATCATGCCGATGAAGATAAAAAATTTTTATCGTTTTGCCTGAAACAGTTTAACTCGGTAGTAATACTATCCCCATGAAGGGTAGAATGCGGCTATTTATGAAATATGCACTATTAATTTTAAAGTTGTATATGTCTGATGTAAATAAGCCAAGTAACCATAGCAACAATATCTTTAAAAAAATCTTGTTAATTATTGGAACTGGAGGATTATTACTTGGGATTCCGATTATGTTCATTCGAGTTCCACCAAGCTGTGGCTGTGGTGATAGCAGTAAAGCTACAGTTGGAAGATTTATTAAGGCACAACAAGCATATTTCTCGGAGAAATCAGCTTTTGCTCAATCGTATAGGTTGTTAGAGCTTGGAGATGGAAATGCACCAACAGCTACAAGCCGCTATCGCTATACCGTAGACATGAGTAAGGATAAGTCATTTATATATGCAACTCCGATAAAAGAATTCCCAACTGATGTATTTCAATTAGGACTGACCAAACAAGGCTTCAACAGCCTGATAGGTGCAGTTGCTTACGAGCAAAAAAATAAAACTACTATTTCAATAATGTGCCGCTCCGAAAAACAGACTTTAGCTTACCCTCCCCGACCTATTTTTAAACAAGGTAATTTTAGCTGCCCTATCGGTTTTGAAAGTATCAAATAAAATAGTATGCAAACATTTAATGACGTTTTTAGGAGGATTTATCGGATTCATAATCATGCTCCTATATTGATGATACTTACCAAAATTGAAGCTGCTATGGCCAAGCCTGTATTGGCTGTGGATGATTCCGCATACAGTAATGTGACAGATGAAGACGAGTAATCAAAAATTAATTAACTTAGCAAAATGACCTACTCCTTATTCCAAGGCAGCCCCAAGTACTACCGCATCATCGACACATATCTGCGACTTTGAGCAGATGCTAAGGCTTACAACTCGTTATGCGAAAGACATGGTTGCCGTGATGGATTTAAACTTGCTTGAACCCACTAAAAGATAATCGTGAAAACTGAATTACCTCCATTTAGTAATTGTGTTCTATTCTTTGTACTTTTCTTAAGTATGGTGTATTTGTATAGCAGCATAGCTCAAAGAAAATTAATTAAAAAGCAACGAAAAGTAGAAAAACCAAAATCTGGTTTTGGCTTTTATATTTTATGGAATCAAATTTCGTTAATTTCCTTTTTTTGCATAACTTATATTCTAGGATGGGATGCACCATCAGTTGGTTTAAAATTTGAAATATTACCAGTATTTTCCTTAATAATTGGCTTAATTTGCTATTATATATTTGTGTTAATTGTAAATAAAATTTTAAATCTTTTGAGAGTCAACCAGATTGTAGAAAATGATGCTTATCTCGTTTTTGTAAGGCTTATACCACGACAAAAGCTTCAGAGAATTTTATTTTTGATTGCTGTATGTATATTAAATCCAATAACAGAAGAGTTGATATTTCGTGGAGTACTAGTACATCAATTAAGCATATATATAAATAATTATTACTGGGCAATTTCTCTGGGTTTATTTGTAACTATTGGGAATCATATCTATCAAGGAAGACTACATATTATTACGCATATTATTTTTTATATTTTCACTGTAACATTGCTTTATTCAGATGTAGGACTTATTGGGTCTATAGGTTTTCACTTAGCAGGAGATATTTACCCGTTCATGTCGCTTAAATATCAGGTTAATAACTATAAAAAACGAAGAAGGGAGGAACGCAGGGCTAAATATGTTTCCAATTAGAATATCAGACATAGCGAGTAAGGAAATTTGGGGATGAGAAAGTAGGGATCGCTCTTAAAGCAAAGCGTAGCTAATCGATTTTCTCTCTTACTGACGAAAGTTCTGCTGATGTGGGCTAGTGCAGTGATGGGGTAGGGTGTTGGTGGGAAAATTGCTAAGTATCAAGATGCTGAATACTGAAAACAGATTAAAAAAGCTTGGCGCTCTAATCGCAACTCTGGCCAGTTTGAAGAAATTTCTACTCGCAATATCATCTGTGAAAATCCAGGATGGGGAGTTTAAAATAACAAGAACTGCGATCGCTCCCCAACCCCATGACCAACATCCACAACCTGGGATTGACCGATACCGAGTATGCCCAGCTACTGGCCCAAGGCTACGACCCCAACCTAGAACATCAGTTGATAGAGCTTGGCGAGAGCTTAGACCAAGCCAGAAAGCTAGCGCCAATAGTGGGACTGACCAAAGACAAAGCACCAGAGACAGACGAGGAGTGGGAAGAATTTATGGCAGTTTGGGGGGATTAGTTCTCTTGGAAAGTGGGCGATCGCTCCTGTTGAATTTACCAGTCGTTTGGAGACAGCGCTCTTCAAGGTCACAGTTAAAGCAGCATGATTCAAGCGAGGAAACTTTCTCCCTAACGTCTACATTTGTAGATACTGTAGACAACAAGGCAAATGCACGGGATTTCTGAAACCCTTATTGGATAAGGATATTGATGAAAAAATAGCCTAAATTATAAAACGCCCCAACCCAAGTTATTAAAGCACTATTAGTTCAGGTAAAACAATTAGAGTTGTGTTGGAATAATCAACGCTTAACCTGATTGCAAAGAGGGATTAAAGTTACGCTGTTACACTTTGCTGTGATTCAAACGCGACAATCAGGGGAGTATATGCAGAACTTCAACTTCGAGCGCTTGCTATCAACTCGCTTGAGACGGCGACAAGTTTTGATTGGGACTGGAGCCTTAACTGGTTTTGCGATCGCCAATCAATGGTCTAACAAAGTTCTCGCCCAACCCCGATTCTCTAATTATCCCTTTAGTCTGGGTGTTGCTTCCGGTGAACCACTTCCAGATAATGTAGTGCTGTGGACACGTTTAGCCCCCGATCCGCTCAATGGTGGTGGAATGCCACAATATAATGTTCCAGTGCAGTGGCAGGTTGCTACCGACGAAAAGATGCGGCAAATTGTCCGCAGTGGTACACAGATGGCTACTCCAGAATTTGGACACTCTGTTCATGTAGAAGTGCAAGGATTACAATCTGCACAATGGTACTGGTATCAGTTTAGGGTAGGCAACGAAGTTAGTCCAATCGGGCGGACTCGCACTGCTCCTAACCCGCGCGATCGCGTTAATCGCTTCCGCTTTGCCTTTGCTTCCTGTCAAAACTGGCAAAGCGGTTATTATGCAGCCTACAAAAATATGGCTCAAGAGGATTTGGACTTAGTGGTTCATCTCGGTGATTATATTTATGAAGGCCCACCGAGTACAACTGCGCTGCGATCGCACGATGGCAATGGTGAACCATTTACCTTGCAGGAGTACCGTAACCGCCACGCTCTGTACAAGACTGATCCACACCTACAAGCAACTCATGCTGCATTTCCTTGGCTAGTCACTTGGGACGACCACGAAGTTGACAATAACTGGGCAGACGAAATTCCTCAAGACCCCGAAGTACAATCACGTTCGGTGTTCCTTGCCCGTCGTGCTGCTGCTTTTCAGGCATACTACGAACACATGCCACTGCGGGACTTCTCAAAGCCTAGAGGTCTTGATTTGCAGCTCTACCGACGGTTGACTTTTGGCGACCTCGTTGAATTCAATGTCTTAGATACCCGCCAGTACCGTACCAATCAACCCTGTGGTGACGGGCGTAAGCCACGATGCGCTGAGGCTACTGACCCAACTGCCACAATGACTGGTTCAGAGCAAGAGCGGTGGCTGTTTGAGGGACTAGATCGCTCTGGCGCACGCTGGAACGTCATTGCCCAACAGACTATCATGGCTCAGTTTGACTACAATACCGGAGCTGAAAAAGTCTTTAACCTTGACCAGTGGGACGGTTATGTTGCCTCTCGCAATCGCATTCTCGGTTTCATCCAGCAACGCCGCCCCTCAAACCCCGTAGTCATTACTGGTGACTGGCATTCTAGCTGGGTTAATGACCTGAAGGCTAACTTCGACAACCCCAACTCACAAACAGTAGCAACTGAGTTTGTTGGTACTTCGATCAGTTCAAGCTGTCCTTGGACATTCGACGTAGAAGCAGCATTGCCACAAAACCCGTGGGTGAAATATTTCAATGGTAGACTGCGCGGTTATGTTCGCTGCGATCTCAACCGCGAACGCTGGCGTACTGACTACCGACTGCTGCCTCAGTCTCAACCTACTGAAATTACCGTGTCCAATCCAAATGCACCTGTCATTACGGCGGCTTCCTTCGAGTTGCCAAATCAGGGAGTTGTAGCAAAAGTTTAGTAGGTATCAAGCCGAGATGTTTGTAACTTCCTGCAATATGAGTTTAAAAAGCTTGATTTTTCGTTGTAAATAGAGGCTTTTTTGACTCTGATGTAGCGAATTCTCAAAGGCAGACAGGATAAGGTTTTTCAGACCATCTTACAGGAAATCACAAGGGTTTCGGCTCAATGCCAAGTAGATTACACGATTAAGGAGCTTTTTGCTTACGCTTTATTGTGATCGCAAGAGAGCCGGCAGGTACGCCATCGCACATTTACTAAGTGTTTTCTAGTACATTACTAGCCAGTTGTAGCGTACCCCTGCGGGGAAGCAAGCTACGCGCAGCGTCTCCAAGAGTTGCGATGACCGAGCGCTATGAGTTGGCTGCTGTGATTTGAATCATAAAATAAACTTTTAGCTCAAGATATGCTTCAAAAAGAGTTAACTATTTTATGCTTCAAAAATTAGAATTCAAGTAGAATAATCTCCCATGTAATACACGGATAGGGGTAGACTAACAGTGTATTACATGGAAAATTTTATGCGGAAACGGGATATTCAGGGGAAGTTTGCACTCAAAGATGATGATTACCGTCAAGTACGCTCTTTGAGATTGACCGATGAAACGTGGAAGGCATTGGATATAGCGGCTGAATGCTTCGGGTGTAGCCGAGCGGATTATTTGGAAGAGATAGTAAAGAATAACCTTTTACCAAGTATTACACGGGTTGCCATGCGTTCACATTGGGCTAGTGTGAGCGTATGTTCATGCAGTCGTTCTAAACTCAAAGGATCGTGACCATCATGCAATGCTGCCGCCACAGCCCGGATGAGCCAGTCCTTGAGTACCCCAACACAACCAATGGAACGCTCATAAAAGTAAAGCCAATGCTGCATCAACTCTTTGACATCAACATTCAGAGGTACTTGCATCAGGAGTGCCAATAATGCAGCTTGAAAATCCTGACGGTCTTGTTCATTTTGATACAAATAACGTGGAAAATGGATATCCAGTCCTCGCCGAGATGCTTGACCACTTAAATTACGGAAATTGAGCAGTTCATAAGTCCCAATCAGAATGTGTAGCACACCCGTAACATTGGTCATGGACTTAATCCAATCCAACTGGTCTAAAAGCTTACCAGCACTTGCACCAGTCCCAATCTTCATTAAGTGCTGTGCTTCATCCAAAATCACTGCTCGTACACCACGTTTGGTCATTACCTCTTCTAATGCGTGACGCAGTTCAGGCGAATCATTAAACTGTGCTGTTTTAGTCCGGGAGCGTCCTTTTTTCTCCCAGGTCTGCTCCGCATCAATATCTATCAGCATCCGCCGCTCATAGAGGCGAAAATAGAAGGTTCGTGTCATCAGGTGCAGCCTGTGGCTAGAACAATTGATATATATGGATTCTAGCCTCTGAATAACTTTTCTCTCTTAGCCCCCTTTTTGCCCCTAATTCATAATTTTTCTAAATATATATTTTTTTAAACGTTTGACAAATAGCCTAAAATATGTGTGGTTGATTAATTTCTCATAGTGGAACAATCTTTTCTCATACACTCGCTTGAGAAATACTCAGGCTTTCAAACGATGGGAAGAAGATGAATGGTCAAGCCAAATTGGGATACAGAAGAACTAATTGAAAACTGGACACTTCTGCCAACGGAATTAGAATTAGTCAGAAACAAAGTCGCGATTGATGGAGTTCTTAAAAGTGGTTGGAAAGAAATTCTCTTAGAAAAAGATTCTGATGACAAAGATAGAATCAACCGAATTAACTACGAAATTAGCGTTTTACAAGCTCTGAGAGAAAGACTTAGTTGTAAAGAAATTTGGGTAGTAGGAGCATCTCGTTATGGTAATCCAGATCATGATTTACCTACTGATTTTGAACAACACCGTCAAGTCTACTATCAGGCTTTAACCCTTCCATTAGATGTAGAAACTTTTATCTCGAACTTACAAGAACAAATGGTACAGGGGCTAGAAAAATTAGATAAAGGAATGCCTAAGAACCAAGATGTTACTATTATCGGGAAGAAAGGTCAAAGTCTTATTAGACTAAGCCCTATAGACCCTGCACCTGAACCCATTAATCTTAAACAACTCAAGGGAGAAATTAACCGAATTTGGGAGCATACCAATCTCTTAGACATTCTTAAGGAAACGGATTTAAGAGTAGATTTTACCCATAATTTCACCAGTATGGGTACAAGAGAGATTATAGACAGAGAAACACTACAAAAGCGATTATTAGTCATGATTTATTGGCACGTCGAGAAGAAATCTACCTGTATCTATTCCCAACTCAAAACTTGTTCTAGTAGTGAGGTAGCAGCCATGATTGAAGGAGTTTTACGTCACTGTACTAATATGAATGTGCAGAAAAACTATGTTGATAGTCATGGTCAAAGTGAAGTGGCGTTTGCCTTTACTCACGTATTGGGATTTCAGTTAATGCCCAGATTGAAGCGGATTAAGGTACAAAAGTTATATCGTCCTCACGTTGGACAAAGTGATGCTTACCCTAATCTACAACCGATTCTGACTCGTCCAATCAACTGGGATTTGATTCGTCAACAGTATGACCAGATGGTGAAGTTTACTACTGCTTTAAAGTTGGGAACGGCTGAAACAGAGTCAATTCTCAAACGTTTTAGCAAAAATCCCTTTAAACATCCGACTTATCTTGCATTATTGGAATTAGGTCGGGTGATAAAAACGATTTTCTTGTGTCAGTACCTTGACTCAGGAGAAGTCCGGCGAGAAGTTAATGAAGGATTAAATGTAGTGGAAAGATGGAATGGGGTTAATGATTTTATCTTCTACGGTAAGGGTGGAGAGTTTGCTTCTAATCGCTTGGAAAGTCAGGAGTTATCGGTTTTATCTTTGCACCTTTTGCAGATATGTTTGGTCTATGTGAATACTTTGATGATTCAGAGTGTACTGGAGCAGAAGCATTGGCAGCAAAAGTTAACTGAAGTCGATAAAAGAGCAATTACTCCTTTGATTTTCAGTCATGTAAATCCTTATGGTACATTTAAGCTTGATCTCAACGAGAGAATTGCTGGTTTGACACAACAACTGGTTGCTTAATCTCTCCAGAACTTTTCAAATCTTTGAGGTGACATTTGAGTATAACGAACTGTGTGGTGTATATTCTTATGTCCTAAATAGTCTTGAATTGCTCTGGTATCATGACCGAATGGCAGCTAAATAGTGTCCACAAGCTTTCAGGTAGTTGGTGAGGATGAACAGGAAAAGCGATTTGACCAATTTCTCCAGCTCTGGCTATGATATGACGGATTGAACGGGTTGATAGAGGTGCTTTGCGTTCGGATACGAAAACGTAACTCGTATCAGGGTAATCTCTTTGAATTTGACGCAAAGCTCTCAATTCGGGAGAACGTAGAGGATGTATGCTGTCATGACCATTTTTGACACGATGTATCTCTATATAACCTCCTACTAAATCTATTTGCGACCATTTCAAAGCCACTAATTCGGCAGTTCTTAGTCCGTGACGAAACATCAATAAAATGATTGCTCCATCTCTAACACCATGACGACCTACTTTTTGAGCGGCACCAATCATGGCGTTGACTTCTGATGGCCGCAGATATTCTCTTTCCCTCTGAGATGATTTTTTGGACGGGGGAGTATTTTGAGAAAATATCTTTGCCGAAAATGGATGTTGGATAGTGATAGATAGCATGGGTCAAGTCCTCATGCTGAGGTCTATATTTTCATTGTACTTTGCCTAGAAGGAGACAAACTAGGCAAAGTTATCATTTGTATTTCTTATCAATTAAGCCAAAAAAATGGGTCATTTTTACAAAACTTTACAAGGCTGCACCTGGTGACACGAACCTTCTATTTTCGCCATAGAATGGTTCTCCCAAAAGTTTTAGTGCAGTGCGGTAATAATCTGCCCGATTAAACACCCCACCGTCAGATGGTCGTGTTTCTAACAGCAATAATGGCATCGGGGGCTGAGTGCCGTTACGATAGCTCAAGGAATTGGAAACACCGGGTAACGGTTCGGGTACATTCTCATTTAACCGTTTAGCAATCTGGCGAATCATCGTTGTTTTACCCACACCGCTTGGCCCATACACCAACACATGAGCAAATCCGGCGGGTTCTCGAATCGCACGCATCAACAACATATCTACTCGTTCTAACTGGGGATGTAAAACTGCATACTCCTTAAACTGGGTAAGTTTGAGGTGCATTTGGTCGCTTCCCTTCCCGGTTAAAAAATTGTACTAGATGAAATCTGCGATTGGCTCTTTGTAGATCCGCAGGCGAGGCGGCATCCATCAATTCACGCACTCCCTCATTGATGGTTGTTTGTTTTTCTGAGGTGAGAATGTTGATAGTGCTACTGTCGAATAATTGCAGAAAAAATGCTGTGGGCAATTGCATTGGTTGCCCAACTTCGGGTAGCAGTGTGGTTGTAGTCTCGCCCAAGTTAGCTAAAGTCCAAAGTTGTGAGTCCCAGACTAATAAGGTGTTAGGCAAGAGTGTTGTGGGTGAGGTGATTTTTCGATAATCCCCAGTTGTCCCTATCGCTAAATGTGTATGAGCAGTATGAGTTTGCTCATCTGCCCATAGCTGAACTCGCCAATGTTCCACTAGGGGAACTGCATACAAGTCCACGTAGAGTTGCTCTGTGGCAATCATGGCGTAAATATCGTTAGCACGCACTCCGGGAATGGTTGCAAGTGTGGCGGCTATGGTTGTTCCTGGACTGGCTTGAACTGAAGACAGTATTTGTTCTGTAATGGAAAGGGGGACATTGGCGGTGAACCTAAAGTAGTCTTCTAAAAACATTAGGTTCTGGGTGAATATGGGATTTAGTTCGGTATCGGTGCGAACATGGTATTTGAGTCCATAAGATTCGGCGTAAGCTTCTCCTGGTGGGCAATGCCAATGACCAGTTTCAGTTTTTTGGTAGCGTGAAGGGTATTTTTGGGCTAATCGTTTTAATTCGATTTCGGTTTTCCATTCTTCCCAAGCTGCACCTGTCGTCCGCAGTACGAAGAAGTCTGGGGTATGGTAATGACCTATTTTTCGTCCGTTTTGGTTTTGGTACTGAATTTTAAATGGCGGTGGTTGGTCGTAGAACTCTAACACCTGTGGGTCGTGTTCCATTTGATAAATCGCCCACAGTTCTACTGTGTGGCTCTCAAATTGAATGGTCTGACCCATTTTGCGACTAGGATAAACTCCACTAACGTTCTTGGCGCGTCCTTGTACTCTCCGTGAGGGTGGAGCAGCCCGAATTGCGGCGATTAGTAAGAGTGTTTGCGCCGTTAGTTGCTGTTGCTTACACCAATAATCAAATTCGTCGTCTGTCATGAGAGTTTTTCATCTACGGAAAGAGTGTTTCTCTTTGTCAGGAGGTAGTTTTAGGCTTTCAGGACGCAATACAAAACTACAGAGGCATGGTTTTAAGTGAAGCATATCTTGGAATTTTGAACCATATTTTGAATTGAAAGTTTATAAGTGGATAATTTTTTCAGAGATTTTTTGTCCAAGTTTTGTCTATTTGTGTTTTTTTAACTCATTCTTTAATTATGCTTCAGAATTTTAACTCTATCTCATGATTTGATTCAAAGTATTATGTTGTGATTAGTGATAAAGCCTGAAATTGCGTTAACTCTTTCTCGATTTATGGTTCAAAAATTTTCCCAAATTATGATTCAAAAGACATGTTCACTCTAGATAATCGCTCTCAAAACAAAGAATCATCTTTAACAAAAGCATTGCGACAGATACAGGAGCTAAACTCCAAAATTCAGGAATTAGAACAGTGCCATAAAGACTATGTGGTATCGCAACAGAATTTAATTCCAGCGATCGCTGAGATTTGTATTTCTCCGATCCAGGAAGTACAGGCATTGCGGATTCTGATTTATAGGGGAGAAGCAGCTTGTCGGCAGTACTTGCGTTCGGTGCTAGTCAAACAACGTCAGACTTCATAGAGTTTAGGCACTCATTGATTCCGGTTCAGTACTAGATATTTCCAAAACCCGACGTAACCAATATGAAGTTTCAAGAGATGCAGATTGCTTTTGTTCGGCATCCGACCAAATATTCTCCCAATTAAACAGCCATCGAGTCAACAAACGACCTAAGTCAACTAACTCTGCTGCTCTATCAATGTCGTCTGCTTTCACCATATCTGGTACAGTCCACTCGATAAAGTATCGACTTTCTTTGACTAGAGTCAGCATCAATTCCTGAGATGATACCCCAGTCCACAAAGACTGAATTTGCTCAAGGTGTGCAGCTAGATGATGTAAACGGGTAGGCACATCATCTTGTATAAAAATTTGTTGTCTCGGTGTCAATTCGATCATAAATTTCCCAGGAATTCGATAATGATTTGAGCAACCCTTTCTCTAATATTAGAGTCCAATATCTCCATTGATCTATTTTGCGGGGGACGAAGATTGACAATTGATTCAAAAATCATCTTTTGAGTTACAGGCATAAAGCTTGCCGCCCAGATAGTTTCTTGCCGACTACCATCACCCAAAAGAGCTTGTTCGCAGTCATAATGCAAATCACCACCACCAACTAGTACCCGACGTTCGATATCAACTGCGGTTTTAATGTAGAACTTGTGTTCTTGCAGCAAAAGTTCAAGTTGTTCCGGGGTAGCGCGTTCGCGTAACAGCAAAATCATACAACTGAAAACCTCTGTAATATCATCAAAGCTAACTAGAAGGGCGCTCTGTTTCTTGCAACCAACTTAAAATAGTCAGCGCCAACTCCCAGGATTCGCGCCGCTCCCAATTAGGTAAGTGATTAAGTACTCGTGCAAGGAATATTGCTGGGTTTTCCAATTCTCCGCCACGAGCCGCGACACCATCCCTAACAAGTGCCCCCAAAGTGGCAGCTTGATTTCCTTTATAGTCAGGCTGTCTCTTAATTTCCTCAATAATCCAATCAGGAACTGTTATGGTTTTAAATCCTGGTTTCGGCATATTCGGCAAAGCAATTAGTTTTCTGATGGTACGGTAGTTTACGTCATAGATGCAAATTTTTGTATGGTACGGTATGGTAATACAATAGGGATCAGGAATCAGAATTAAGCAGGGAGAATTCAGTCTTACAACTGGGAAAGTTGACCAATAAATATGTTTTTTTTACTGGCGGTCAAAAATGAGTTTTTTCGGTCGGAATACACGAATTGTGTTCTGACTCCTGGCTCCTGATTGCTGATTTCTATTTCGATAAATTTATTAAGCGATCGCATCCCGTTAAGACTGCGATCGCTCATGCCGAAGCACTACCCCCAACAAACCTTGGAGGATTTATAGATGTTACCAAAAACGCGCATTCCAGATATATCTCCATTAACTTTTTGTAGACAAATTAAATCTGCTTATACTGGAATGTCTCTAGAGTCAGTAGAATGCTTTGAGAGCGAACGCGGAACTTTCAAAGAGTATTGTTCAATTCTTTCAAGAGAACTCGATGTACCTTTCAAAACAGTGCAGATTAAATGGGGCCCCGGCATCAAATTTCCTCGGATGCCTGAGAGAACACGAAATATGCTTAAGTTCGTTTTAATAGCTCGGCTCTATGAACTTAAACGAAATCTTGTTGCTTAGTTGTCGAAACAGGAGTCAAAAGTCAGAAGTCAGGAGTCAGTTGGGTATTCTAACCAAAGAACAGATGAATAACCGATATTCTAGTAACCCACAAAATAAGAAAAGTTGGTGGTAACAAAACAAGGTGGAAGTATGGTCAACGAGAAAAGTGCAGGACTGAATCCACCTCTAATACCATTCTGATTACTGAATTCTGACTCCTAACTCCTGTTTATTAACTATTAGTTAATCAAGTAATGACCCGCCCAACAAAAGCGGGTATTTTTATATGTATGAAGCGACAAGCCATGAGAATCTGTCGCCGAAACTAACCAATTTTTCACGGCATCAAAGGGGTTTGGGCGTTATGACCAATAAAATTCTTACCATCAAATCCAATTAAAGGTTCTCACGGCGAGTCCTATTCCTTATTGAGCAAGGGATAGAAGCGATTAAGAAAGAAAATCTCGTTTGTCGCAAAAGAGGAGGAAATGGCATCTAGATTGAGGTTGGAGTACCAGAGATCATTTGGCAGAAAGGTATGTGACCGGACTTGGCAAAGAGTTAAAAAACGCTTGAACATAAAGGACGAAGACGATACCTCTCTCATGTCGCAAGTCAAAGCTTATGGCGAATTGAGGAAACGCAATCCTTATAAAGCTATTAGAATCGCTGATGTAAATCGCTATCGTTTCTTTTTGGACAATCTTCCTAAGTTGGTTTGTAAAGGTGATGAGTTACGGCTTGCCCTCCAACGATTAAAGCCAAATCCTTCCGTAGCAACTATTTACCGTTGGGGGCAGGAAATAAAATGCCCTTTTAGTGTAGATAGAGTTTACACGAGTTATGAAATTCAAAAGTGGATTGTCAAGTTAGTTTCTCAAACCAAATTTAGTTTTCCTGAAAATCAGAACATTCGTAGCTAGGAGTCAATAATGGAAGTTTTACGTTCTTTGTTACAAGGTAATGACATCAACCTCTCAGATGAAGAGTTATTAGCAGAGCTAAAAAAGCGTGGATTTGATTGGGATGAATTAAGTGATGATGATGCTATGAGTTTGGCTGACCAGATAATTCTTGAGCGTGGGCAATCCGCTATACTTGCTACTAGCAATGGGAAAAATGGAAAAGCGGTTAAAAGACCAAGAGCTAAGACCAAGAAAGCACAAGAAGGTATGGACGATTACAAAATCGCTCTTGCCAACCAAGCAAAACAGAAGTTAGAAGAGATTTCTGCTTTCAACACTGGTATTAGCCAGGGAGTCAGAGAGTTTGCCCATAGAGAAGCGCAAAAAACTATTGAAGATTTAGATGGTGTAACCAACGAATATCTCGCAGAAATTGCCGAGTATGCCAGAGATTATAAGGGTGAGCCAGAAGCCTTTTTTCGGTTCGGTCAGGAGATTGCATCGCTCTATCTCTCTGCTGGCAATGCAGATGCAGCCGAGTAAATTCATCTTGTTAGCAGTAGTACTCAATCTGCTGTTATTAACTCTTGTATTGGGCGTGGCATTTTATGGAGCAACAACAAGAACAAACTCGTCAAAAACAATTATTTATTCACCTGAAGAAGGACGGCGAGTTGAATCTGTCCGGCTTGACACTAAAAAACCTGACACCAGAAGAATTCCTCATCCTCCAACAACTTATTGATGAATCAATTGTGCGATCAAACAACGCCAACAGAGTTGAGGAGCTAATGCAGCGCGGGATGATGGCTCAAGGGGTGGTTGCAACCTTTGCTATTTTGATGTTTTCGTTCATTGGCATCTACGGTATTTATCGTTACATCGATAAACAAGTTCAGCAAATTCAGGAGACATACAGTAATGTTAGGTAAATGGCTTCCAGGTTTATTTGGTAGTAAGAATGACGGTGTAGTTTCAACAGATTTAAGAGTTGGTGATGCAACCGCTATTGAAGGAAATTTACCTTCATCAATCCGCTTACGCTACACTCTTCCTAGTTACACTACAGCACAGCAGGTATTGGATGAGGCAGAAGTGGCTGGCACTTTGAAAGCACAGAAGTGGCTACATACAAAGTTTTCCCGCCACAAGCTCAAGCAGTTGCAATCCTTAACAGAGATGTATAAAACCCAACTGGCATATTCCCAAGAAGCTATGAAGGTTGAGGAGGATTTGCAGCGAACCAGGGCTTTACATGGGGAAGCGGTGATTCGTCATGCTTTCGGTTCCCAGGAACAGCAGCGCCAATTAGGGGGATACGAGAAAGCATTTGATGAGGTGGGAGAGAGTTTCAGGTTTTAAGGACTAACTTAAATTATGCAATTCAAACTCTCTCATGTTGGATATAGCGTCTGTGGGATTGGCTTATCCATGTTTATAGGGTTTCTCTCAGTTGCCAGCCCAGTTAGTCAGTTCGTGGTATGGATCATCGGCATGATTTGCATTCTGGGTTTGGCAGTAGGGTTTTTCAACTTTGCCGGCTTAGTCGTTAAAGGATTCGGTTTCAACCGCAAAACTTTTACCATTGGACTAATGCCTGGAGTGATATTCGTGTTTGCGTTCCTGACTTTGGTTGCAGCTGGTGTAGCTTTGGGGGTGCGTTAATGGGATTTGAATTAGAGAGACTAACCGCCAGTAGCGTAATTCATGTAGAGCGAACTATATTATGTAGCTTAGGAGCGAGTGCAGTAATGTGTCTCATGGCTCCATTTTTCTTAAATACTGACCGAGTAACAACTGGAATGTTGCTCGGTGCTGGAACACTCAGTGCCGGTCTGTTTGGGGTATCTGCTCAAATTAGCGAGAGCAAAGAAAAGGTGTACAAGTCTTTGCAAGAAGCTGACCTCAAATCACTTAAACAACACTTGCAGGGTAAGGCAGTTTATGATTATGTGACTACAGCGATCACTGCCAAACGCCAAGTTGCTGACTATGTGAATCGCCTGCCCGTTAATGAAAGGCCCCGGTGGATTGCTGAATATCAGTTGCAAGGTTTGGTGATATTACCCGAACCACCAGCACAACAATTACCCCCACGTCCTGGTATCCCCAATCCCGATATTGCTGACATTGATGAAGAGTCAGTGCAGTCGGTGATTAATCCGGGTGCGATGAAGGTTTTACAAGTGATCGCAGCAAATTATCCTGACTACATTCGGATTGATGGTGCTTGGTTAGATGAACTGTGTGATGCAGCATCACATCAAGATATGACCCTTCGCAGTAACCACCATTTTTACCTGTCTGGCGGCACCCAGTCTGGCAAATCTACTCTTGCAGGGGTGATTATCAACAAAATTGCTGCAAAATCTCAAAGCCCGGCAATTGTGATTGGCAGCGACCCAAAGGATGATGTCACCAGATGGCTGTGCAAATTTAGCCGCAAGTTTGACGGTATGAAAGCGTTAAGAAATTGGATTACCTTTGCCACTGACATGATTGACCAACAAAAAGCCAGGGTTGCAAAAGTTGGTGGTGAATGTCAGGGCGTTCCCGAATTATTTCTTGCCCAAGACGAGGTGGACTCTGTATTTGGTGGCGGCAAGGGACTTCCAGGAATGGTTGATGCTGATACTGCCTTTATACTTGCAGGGTTTTTGGAACTATATTATTAAATTCACCGCCGGACTTAAAGGACATGGGGTGTTTATGGGGCAGTCCCCGCTCTCTGGAGAAACCGGATTTAGTCGCCCGTCCTTGAAAAATGTTTGCTTTATTGCTATGGGGCAGACATCGAATTATATCCTTGACCATCCCCAGGATTTTGTAAATGTGAAAAAGGAGATTCTTGAAATCTTGCGACAGGCTTGCGAAATGCTAGACAAAGCCGGAGTTCGATATGCCTTGGTGATTCCCACTCGGTCTAATCCCTTTGTTGCCCTAATCCCGGAATTTGATATCAAGGGTCTGGAACAAAAACAAGATTCCAAACCGAATCGTGAGACTGTTGATAGTTCTAAAAATAATCAGCAATCCTCACAACAGCAAATTGACTGGTATGAAGAAATTAGAAAATGGGCAACAGAATTAGGAAGAAGACCGCATTTCCAAGAAATCAAACAGAAGTGGCATGAATTAACGGGGCAAGAGTTAAACGAAAGGGGGGTAACTCTATTACTAGAAAATCTCGGCTACCCAAACAATTAATGCCGCACTATACAGACATTAACGGGTATAGGCTGGGGAAAGGGCAAAGGGGAGAGGCAAAAAAACCTTTACCTATTCCCCCTTTCCCTTTACCCGTCCACCAAAAGAATTTTGGTGGACAATTGAACTGGAATGCTCGATATGGTAATTCCAAAGAGTACAGGAAACAAGTCGCGATCGCTCACCGAAAAACTCACAATTATTGTGTAGTCTGTCTGACCAAGAAGAGTGAAGAGATCCATCACGCTTACTATGGGAATGACGTTATTGGAGTATCAACATTTCCTACGTGCTACCGTTGTCATGATGAGATTTGTCATAGTCCGACTAACTGGATTAAGAATCCTAGTAATCCCGTTTGGGGCAATCGTAATACTGAGGAATTTATTACCAGGCTACGACTAGGATATCAATTACTTTATGGAGGAATCATTCTATGATTAAACTGTTGCTCAAGTATGCGCCTAATTCTGTTCTTGATGCGGTTAATGCTATTTCTTTAGCAGAATTAGACAGCCGAGGTTTAATAGTGTGGGCTGACGCAACGCCGCTAGAGCCACATTCGGAAAACTCAGCATTTAGTTTAGCTTCTCGTTTCACTGAAGTAACGCCTGATAATATATTAGAAATTTTCAAAACTATTGCTCAAATATACACTAACTACGGCGATTGTTTAGCTCTCAAATACTTGATGGAGCTTTCGGCAGAATACTTTGGATTAATTGGAGTTGAATAAAATGTATAACGAATACGATGATTTGAGTTTTGAAGAACAATTACACCTGACTGAATCCCTTATCAGACAGCGACATAATCAGCAGATGTTCTTGCGTCGAAACGCCCAATTGTTGCAGCAGGAGTTAGAGCTTGAAGCCGAATTTTTAGAAGAAAATCCAGAGTTAGCCCAGACGATTCATTCTTTTAATATGCGAGAGATTCAGAGTAATCAGCGAGGGCTGGAGAATGTTTTAGGCTCAGAAGAATCAGCGTCAAAAGAACAAAATATTTGGAGTAAATTTTTTCCCGGATTGGGTGGAATCTAAATATAGTGGGACGCTGATATATCTTTTTATAAGCATCCATGAAAGTAGCTAAAGAAGCTTATTTCTTACCTGCTTGCAAACGCTCTTTTGTACCTTGTGTCACCTTCGCTTCTTCTTGCTTACTAGAATTAACAATTTTCATCAAATGCTGGTTTAGATAACTTTGCGCCGAGATATACAAACTTTCCCAAATGTCTTGATTGCGGCTAATTTTTGTGCCGACTGTATTCCCTGCTGTTTTCTCTGACACCAAGTATTTGCGGAAATAGTTATTCCACAGGTGTTGGAGAAAATTTTCAGCAAATTCGTCAAACGGCAGAATCCATTTATAGTCCTTATCCAAAAATACCCGATAGGACGCAATTATCGGTAGTGCCAAGTCGGTTGGCGCACCAAACCCGAAAGAGTATTTGCTATCAGGCAATAACGTAGTTTTACGTATATCTATTGAAGCTAAATCGTTACTACCCTTTCTTCTGGGGCTGCTGATATGTTCTTGGATTATTTCGTACAATCTTTGCTCTATCCACAAAGCCTGAGAAAGCAGAGGCAGTAAAGCGGTTAATCTTTCGGTTTCTGCATCTGTGATGTTAGAGGGAAGACTCATCCCTGCTGGGTGTTTGGTTCGTTTATTGCCGTCGGGATTATATTTATTTCTGTCGAGGCAGTAAAGGAGCTTGAGCAAATGGGTTACATTACACTGGGCGTTTCTGGGAGCGCCGCTTTGGTTTTGGTAATAGGCAATGCGGAATTTTCTATCTTCTTTCTGTTCTAAGTCAGCTAAATACTGCTTGAGAAATTTGTAGTCACCTCTGGCGTTGACTTTGGAGCGAGAATCTACTGGCGTTGTAGTATTTGAAGCTAGGGCTATGTCTAGGGCTGATTCTTCAGTCAGTCCGATGTGAATCGTAACTTTTACTCTGGCAAGAGTTAGGTAATATTTATAATTTTTAGCTTGCTCAAATGCTAAAACTGTATGTCCCCCATTGATAATGCCGTCGCTTCCCCCCTCGCTGGCTTCTTTTACTTCTAGTTCGAGTGAGGTTTTGCTTGGTTTAACAATATTAGCTGACAGGACGACTCCACTGTGACGGGAGAAGAATTTTGCAGGTTCGGTGGTCAGTGAGTCGAAGATTTGTCTGTAGGTCGCGCTTTTGCGGTTGGGTTCCCGGATGTTCGGTTCTAGGGGGAGGTCTGTCGGGAAGCTGTCTACATGGGCGGTGGCGATGATGCAGTTGGGGTTGGCTTGAATATAGTTATCTATCTTAATATTCCAAGTCTTGGGCATACTTTCTAAGCAATGTCAGTGGAATTTCTATGTTAACCAAAACTAGGGTGCGCTGAACGAACCTTACGTTTAGCTGTTGCCTGTTCCCTGTTCCCTTTTAATGCAAAAACCCAACTTTTAGCTAATTGACAAGGTAGCCTCATGAAAGGGAAATTAACTTCATCCCCAGCCTGTTATTCACAAAGGCAGAGGGAAGAGGTTATGACTATCTCCAAAAATTATGCAAATTTTATCAGTTAATAAGAAAAAATATATTTTCATTTTATTTCTTTTACATTCTTTAATTTCATTGCATTTAGCAGCACTTTTTTTATCACCAGTTGGTTTGGCTCAAGCTGTAGATAATCGTCTATATCGAGCCGATTTACTGCTACGGTTAGGAATTAGGCAGCATCAGACTGCTCAATTTGCAGCGGCTTTAGAGTCTTTGCAGGAGGCATTGCAGCTTTATCAGCAGAAAAATAATGCTGTTGGAGAAGCTAATACTTTAGGAATTTTGGGGGAAATCTACTTTACTTTAGGGCAGTACGGGCGAACAATTAAGCATTATCAACAGCAGAGAACCCTTTTGCAGATGCTTGGCGATCGCGAAGGGGAAGCTCAAGCTTTAGACGACCTGAGTAATACTTATATCTATCAAGGAGATACTAAACAAGCAAAAATACTACACGATTTAGCCCAAAAAATTAGAAAAGAAATTGGTACTCCTCAAGGAGAAGCTGCTTTTTTAGGCAACATCGGGTTAGCTTACGAATCCCACGGACAATTTCCTCAAGCAATTGAACTTTATCAGCAGCAGTTAGCGATCGCTCAAAAAAATCATGATATTGCTGCAATAGATAATTCCTTGGACAAACTGGTAGAGGTTTACCAGTCCCAGGGAAAATATCCACAGTTAATTGAACTGTATCAGCAGCAATTGGCGATGGCTACGCCCGCCGCAGGCATCGCCCAGCAAAATAAAGACGCAGTAAGGGTTGCTGATTTACTTAGCCAACTAGCAGCAGTATACAAAACACAAGGACAATATCAGCTAGCGATAGAAATATATCAGCAGCAGTTGTTAGCAACAAGAAATATCAAAGACTCCCTGGGAGAAATGAAGTCTCTGAGCAATTTGGGAGACACTTATCGTCAGAGTGGAGAATATGAACAAGCCCTGGAAGTATATAAACAGCAGTTAGCGATCGCTCGCAACCAAGGTGAACAATTACAGATAGGAACAGCATTTAATCATATCGGATTAACTCTGCTGAAAGCTCGCAAACTGGTGGAAGCTGAAAAAACACTGCTTAATGCTACAAATGTTTGGGAAAAAATCCGGTCAAAAGTAGGAAGCAACAGTATTAATTATACTCAAGGGCAAGCCGCTACTTATCAAATTTGGCAACAACTTTTGATTGCCCAAAATCAACCGGAAGCCGCCCTAGAAATGGCAGAACGTGGTAAATCTTGGTCTATTGCCCAGCTACTAGGAATGCGCTTGTCTTCTGAACCAGTATGGGCTGCTGCCAAAACTGCTCCTCGCGAAATCAATCCTCCCACAATCGCCCAAATTCGCCAAATTGCTAAACAGCAAAATGCCACATTAATTGAGTATTCGATTATTCCTGATGAAGGGCTGTATGTTTGGGTTGTGCAACCATCAGGCGACGTAAAATTCCGCCGCATTGATATCAAATCTCAACGTACAATCTATCCTGTTTCTTCTTTAGCCGATGTTGTTGCTAGTATTGGCAAATTTATTGGAATCAAAGGTAAGACTGAAGCGGCAAAAACGAACATTGAAATCAAGCCATTATTGCAACTTCACCAGTTACTAATTAAACCAATTGCTGATTTGCTGCCAAAAGAAACTGCTAGTCGTCTCATATTCATTCCCCAACAAGAACTTTCTTTAGTTCCCTTTCCAGCCTTGGTTGATATCTATGGCAAATATCTAATAGAAAAACACACAATAGTCACAGTTCCGGCTATTCAAGTGTTAGCTTTAACTCATAAACAACAGCGGGGTTTTTCCAGAGATAATGCGCTAGTAGTAGGCAATCCTAGTATGCCGAGAATTGCGCTCTTCATTGGACAACCGCCGCAACCTTTACCAACCCTTGTAAATGCAGAACAAGAAGCCTTAGAAGTTGCCGAATTGCTCAAGACTAAACCTTTGATTGCAAATCTTGCAACAAAGAAGACTGTTTTACAACAATTAAACAAAGCTAAGACAGTTCATCTGGGAACTTATGGGATAATAGATGGGATAAAGCGGCAAGGTATCCCAGGTGCGATCGCTCTTGCTCCAGGTGATGGCGATAATGGTGTGCTGAGTGCCGCAGAAATACTAGACTTAAAGTTAAAAACAACACTATTTGTCATCAGTGCCACAGAAACAGATAAGAGTCAAATTAGCAGCGATGGCATTAACAGTTTATCTTTATCGCTGATTTCGGCTGGTGTACCCAGTGTAATTATGCCCTTGTGGTCATCACCCCAAGTCCCCAACACCGCTTTCATGACTGAATTTTACAATCAGTTGAGTCAGACGCAGGACAAAGCTAAAGCCTTACGCCAAGCGATGTTGAAAACTAAGGAAAAGTATCCAAATCCTAGAGATTGGGCGGGATTTATGTTAATTGGTGAGGGAAAATAAGACAATTGCTACAAGATCAGGCGATGATAATACCTAACCCAGGCATTGCACTGACTAAATTTATTGATGAGTTAAATGTATTGCACTAACAATTAGTTTGGGAGCGAATTTCTTGTAGAATATCTGAAATTTCTGCTTCTGATTGAATATGTTTTGCCAGAACTTGAGCAGTAAGCTGTTGCGTATTTAATTTGTATATTGGAAGCGGGCAAGATGCCCGCACTACAATAATTTTGCGTTTTGGTGTTATACAATTTAGCTGCACATCAGCTTAGCCTCTAGTGGTCTGTCAAATTCATTTTGACGGTTAGAGAGACGCGATAAATCGCCGTCTCTACAGGAAATTTATCCATCAATTATTTATTGACAGACTACTAGTGGTTTATCGCATTAATTTTGCAAGGTTAAGAAAACGAACCGCAAAGGACGCAAAGAGCGCAAAGTTAAGAGGTAAAGAAGAGAAATTTAAAACTGATTCACCTCTCAAAACTTTTGCGATAGACCACTAGTACGCGGTGAGAAAATAACTTAGCTAAATCTTGACGTAAACCTTGCCCAATATAAAATTTCAGTAATGCCTCACAAGACATATCTCGACTGTCGGCTATTTTCTTCAACGATTCTAAAGTATCTTTGGGGATATCCAAAGATACTGTTTCTTGTGGCCGTGGATGCAGTTGTAATATAATTTCCTCTTCAGGATTGTTCATAAAGTTTTCTCTCTTTACGAGTAGCAAGACGAGCAGAAATGATGCGGGTTCGTAATCCACGTTCTACATAGACTACAAGCAACAGGCGTTGTTCAAGCGAATACCCAATGAGAAAAGCGCGTTGTTCGCTGCTTGTAGCATTGATAGGGTTGGCATCGCTAGTTTGGTAGAAGGGATCAAAGAAAACCTCTGTCGCTTCTTCAAAGGTAACACCATGTTTTTCGATGTTGCTTAGCGGCTCTATTGCTATCCCACTCAAATTCGACACCTTGTAAGCGGTAAACAATATCCATGTGTTGATTTTATCGTCACAGCGATCGCCTTGTTTACAACAACACAATGAGCGATCGCACTCGTAGCACTCGTAGTAGCGTGTATTGGCTAAAATGTTGCAATAGTAAAGGACAAAAATGGGGGTAAGCTGGTGGGAAGAGGTCGTAGTGATAAAGTGCTTTTGAATACCGAACAAAGGCAAAAACTAGAATCTCTTA
>NZ_JAIVFS010000104.1 GCF_020829645.1 Nostoc mirabile CHAB5784
GTAACTCCACCACGTAAAGAAGCATCTGTTGCTGTTTAATACCTTAGATTATTCATACTTTTGCTAAGTCTCTGATTAACTCAGCCCTGCTGGGTCATTTTGTATAGCTTAGTCTAAACTCCAGTAGAATTAGCAAGCAAACAGACATTTTTATAAAGTAATCTGCCTTTTTGCTTCACAAAACACCAAAATACTGTAAGTCGGGAATCTGAACCTGACGATTTTCACAAATCATTCAGATCAGTTCCCACAATCACCTTTATTTCTGCCATAACTAAGTTTGACTTCGTGAGTATTAGAGACCAATTCCACCTGTCCTTGTTGATTAATTATCCATCCAGTAGCTTCTATTAATGGTGATTGCCCTTTTATATCTGGTACTTTTCTATTGCTTATTTGCCCTGAAAGTTTATTTGGGGAATCTGCACCAACTCGCATATCTTGCAAAACTACCTGACCACGCAACACTTGGCGGGGATCTTCTGGTAAACCTCCCCGTCCGCTAATCACAAAATTCGCCTCTTCGTTGCTGGGACAACCAGCTACAATTTGATTTGCAGGATCGGTAGGCACAGAAGGCAATTGAGTTAATCCTCTAGAGGGGTCAACATCTGGGGTGTTGATATTAATCGTACCGTTAATGCCCAATTGAGAACTGGCGGTGATATCACTATTTGGGGTGAGTTCGTCACTAACCTGTAAGCCAAAAATACCTTGAGTGGTAATGTTGATATTACCGCCATTCCCAGCAAAAGCATTGGCGGTGATGTCGCTGTTTTCTTGGGGGACAGCAACAATAAATCTACTATTAATATCCATATTGCCACCATTACCACCGCCACTGTTTTCTGTTCCTGCACGGGTAGAAATTTGACTATTATTTCGTAAAAGTAGGTTATTGGCTACCTTGAGGTTGATGTTACCTCCTTGTCCAGAAACACTGGTAGCAGTGATGGAACCTTGATCAAGGAAAATTGAACGGGCATCAATATTAACATCTCCAGCATTACCTGTTCCTAAAGCGCTGACAGATATTGTTGCGCGATCGCGGATCTTCAAATCACCATTGCTAATATTTATATTAATATCTCCCCCCTTTCCCGAAGCAGTTTGAGCAGAAGAGGCAAATAAGCCTGAGCCGAAACCCTGCGGGGAGGGGTCAAATAAATCAATGGACTCTAAAGCATTAACTGTTAAATCTCCAGCTTTTCCAGAACCAAAGGTAGTAGTAAATACCTGTGCGCCACCTTTAGCTGTAAGTTGACGGACTGTTAAGTTAACATTGCCAGATTCGGCATTGGTTAATGTTCCTGTACCGATGAAAGAGTTATTTAACTCGAAAATATTACTGGTATTGATGGTAATATTCCCCCCTTGTCCTTGATCCAAGGCGGTAGTACCAATTATTCCACTATTGCGGGTAAGAAAATTCGGAGTTTGAATCACAACATTTCCGGCTTTACCTTGGCCTGCGCTAACAGCAACGATTCCCTGGTCAAAGTTATCAAGGCTGAGAGTACCTGCAAAGGCTGGATTGATAATTTTTTCTTGCAAGTCTGCAAATCCATTCCCAGCAACTTCTACAGATTCATTAGCGTTGATAGTGATATCGCCTCCGTTACCTGCACCAGCTGTGGAAGCGTTAATCCTACCGTTATATAATTGCAGGGTACGGGTATTAATTGTAATGGGTGCGCCATTTCCTTGACCAACTGTACCGCTGGTAATCTCTCCCCCTTGGCGGACAATTAACTGCCCAGTGGTAATATTCAAAGGCCCAGCATTACCAATCGGACTCAAGGAACCTGTGGCGATCTGACTGGGAAGACTGCTATCTATGAAATTCCCCACTACTTCTACTTTGTCGGTAGCGTTGAGAGTTAATGTTGCTCCATTCCCCTCTCCTGTGGTTGCTGAGGAAACGATGGAACCATCACGGACATTTAGTTGTTTAACTGATAAAGTTAAGTTGCCAGCATTGCCTGTACCAGCTAGCGCCGTTGCATTGATTATCGACCTACCAGTGAGCGTTACTTTGTCAGAGTTGATTGTCAAATCCCCGGCTTGCCCTGAACCAGCAGTTGCCGTTTGAATCCCGGCAAAATTTTGCAACAATATTTCTGTAGCATTAATTGTTAAATCTCCGCCATTACCTGACACCGGAAACGTAGTAATTCCACCTGCATCTCGAAGTACTAAACGCCCAGTATTAACCGTCAGTTTACCAGAGTTGCCACTCCCGAAAGCATTTGTGCTTATACCTACTCCTGTTCCTTGTAGAAGTTGGCTTACCAATTGGCTAGGGGTCAATACCGGGGTTGTGGGTTGACGACCGATAATTTCTACGGATTCTGAAGCATTGATTGTTAAATTCCCGGCATTACCCGTCGTGTTTAGGTCAGTTCCAGTACTTATGGTAGTTGCTCTAAAGGGGAAGAAAGCTGTTGGATCTTGGCTAATGCTCAACCGACGAGCATTGAGAGTAAAATCCCCAGCATCGCCGCTAGCACCAGTAGGAAGATTTACAGCCAACGCCGCATCGGAATTTGTACCAATATCGCTTGTCCGCATTACTACGTCATCTGTAGCATTGAGAATCATATTTCCCCCTTTACCTGTACCCCTGGCCAGGGCGAAAATAGATGTAGTGTCCAGAAAGATTGAGCGGGCGCTGAGGGTAATGTCATTGCCTTTACCAGCACCTAAGTTTGCATTGACAATGCGAATATTTTTACCAGAGAGGATATTACCACTAGTAAATGTAATTTTTCCTGGTGTGTCTCCAATAGAAGCGATATTACCTGAACGAGGAAAGTCACCTGCGGCGTTGAGGCTGAGATTACCTGCGGCTAGTAATGAAATATCTCCTGCTTGCTGTTGAGCATTAGCTAACAGATAATTAGTAGTAGTAATTCCGCCTGCGCTACTGTTGATAGTAATGTCACCGCTATTAATGGAGTCGGTTGTATTGGGTATGTTGAAAAACCCACTAATTAAATTACCTGTTGTAATATCATTGATAGCGTTTAGGGCAATGTCGCCACCATTGCCGCTACTTTTTGCAGAAATGATGGATGCATCGGTAGTATTAATTTGACTGGTTTGCCCAAACTTTCCTGATGTAATAGTTGCATTCCCGCTATTGGTAAGGATTTGGGAACCTGGGTTCATGAAAAACTGTGCTACTCCAGGATCTCTTTGGGTAGCGATCGCATTTTCATCGTTAATTTTGGCGTTAAAATTACCACCATTGAGAATGATACTGCGGTTGGGATTGATGGTGAGCGATCGCCCCGCTTCTAAGTTAAGATTATTTGCCCCAACCCCAGTGATATCATCATCAACAGTAATATCATTATTAGCTTGTAAACTAACATTATTAAGTGCTAGCGCTTGGCTCAAACTTTGACCGCTAACAGTGCCCCCTGCTTGAATCAGAATATCTTTCGGGTCAAGCAGTAATGTACCAAAACCATTTGCAGCACTAGTATCCACAGTACCAGCAAATTCCACTCTGCCACCTGATACTTCTACAAAACCACCGTTCCCAGAATTGTCACCGCCACGGGCACTAATATTACCCTCAAAACGGGTTAGATCGTTTGCTTTAATAATTACAGTGCCACCATTGCCATTATTAAGAGCATCAATGTTAATAGTGGCATTATTTAATAAGCTCACCTGATTTCCTAAAATCTGCACCGTTCCCCCTGGTACAGTCAAAGAACCTGTGTTAGTAACAATCTCTCCTTGTAACGTAAGAGTTTGTCTACTACCTATTGTTAAATTTCCTTCTACACTAATCTCTGCTTGTTGTTGGTGCAAGGCATTAGCAAATAAAACTGTTGGCTGAATTGTGAGTAAATTACTATTTTGCGGTTCTGTTGCACTAAATAACCCATTGTTCCCTAATTTAATTGCATTTGCAGTACTAGCTACAAAAGAACCTGCGATATCTAACCGGACATTTTTACCAAAAACAATCCCATTAGGATTAATCAAAAATAAATTTGCAGCACCATCTATACCTAATGTACCCAAAATCTTAGATATATGGTTTCCGGTAACGCGAGTGAGGATGTTACTAATGCCCGCCGGATTAGTAAAATAAACCTGCTGTCCTTGATTTACATTGAATTCTTGAAAACTATGGAAAAGATTACCACCGCGAATTGCACCTCCACCAATTAATTCACGAAGATTTTGAGGTGTAATGGTAGATTTTTCGGTTCCTAAAGTGTTATCGGGTATTATTTGAGCGTTAGCTGGGTGAAAATCGGTAAGAAAATAAGTAAATATATTACTAAAAAATAATATTATGTATATTTTCAAATACCAAGAGTACTGTCTAGGAATATTTACTATTTTCAACATGAGTCAACTTATTTTTTATTCAAAGTTACAGATCCCCGACTTATTTAACAAGTCGGGGATCTTGTGATCTTGCTTATTACGAATGATTTAAAATTGCTGTTTTATTAATAAAGTAATCACTAAAATACTCTCTATATAACCCACAACTAACTGTTGCAGTTTTCTTTTCTAGATATATCAGCCCTAAACTTTTTAACTTAAATGCTACTTCTTGCTCTAAGGTAATCGGTACAGTTGACCTAATAACCTGTTGAAAACCATCAACCAAATCAGGATTTTGCAGAATAGAATGTAACTGATTGTGCAAATACTCGCTAAAAATTCCAGTATTAGTCGTGGCATTTTGCACTAAAGTGTCCATAGGAATTTGATGTTGAACGCTATGATAAAACGCCAGTCGCACCAAGTAAGGAAATCCTCCTGTCAGTGCCATTAATTGTTCAAATTGGAAAGCTGTTAGTTGGAGTCTGTGACGTTGGGCTAAATCCTCTAACTGTAATCTTGTAAAAGCAGGTAAATCAATTGCTAACCCTATATTAAAAGGAGATTTGTTAATCTCTAAATTAATATATATGTCGGTAGATTTAACAATTAACACTCGTAATTTTTGCCAAATTGATATATCTCTAGTTTCTTCATACCATGAGCGCAATAGCCCCAAAAAATCACGAGTCAATTGAGGATATTCAAACAACTTATTCACTTCATCTAACGCTAAGATTAAGGGAGTATTGATTTCCTGTAAAACATACCCTTGAAAATAGATAGTACAGTTCATCAAATCACCCATCTCCTCGTCCCAATATTCCTCTAGCTTCGACTTTATTCCTAACTGATGAGTAACATTTGTACAGAACCAGCGTAAAAATTTTTCTAATGAGCTAAAAACTTCTGTTTCAGCACGATGTAAACTTAACCTTACAGTATAATAACCATGCGAACTACCATGAGCAAGGATTCTAGTCATTAAAGAAGTTTTCCCCATCTTTCGCGGTGCTTTGATATGGATAAACGCACGAGGTTGAAGAATTGCTTGATAACAGACTTGTTCTAAACCCCGCTCAATATACAAGGTAGAATCAAGCGGAACTTGTCCATCTGGAGGTTCTAAATTTATCTTTTGCCACATATGTGTAGGCTGAGATATTGTTTGCAAAAATGAATTATCTAGTCGTTGCTCTAGCACAGCACGACAATTAGTGCGATTAACTTTCTCGCCAAGACTATTAGAAAGTAGTTGCCACAATTTAGGAGCAACCAATTGCCTAATATAGTTCTCTGAGTAGTTGTTTTCTATAGCAATTTGTGCATAATTTTTTTTTGTTTCCAATAGAGATGCTGACAAGACAGCTTTTTGAATAAATGAGAGCGATTTTCCTGTCTTATTAGTAATTAATGTTTCAGTGCATTCGATAATTTGTTCTATACTCCTCATCTCTCTTCAAAACTAAAGGTATTTAAAGCTCCATTTCCTAATACAGCAATTCTAAATTGTTTGTGAACACTAAATATTTCTCTTGTTTCTCTTCTTGGCGCCTCTCGAAGAGCGGATGCGTGAGATTCTTTCTACAAATCAGAAATATTCAATGCTCCATTTTTCCTCAACCATTGCTTTTGTTGAGGGGTTAACCCAATAGCATCAGTAAATAGCGCTCCCTTAACGCGAGAACCGGAAAAATTTACCTCCTCTAATTGGGTATTTGTGAAATTTGCGTGTCTTAAATCACTATCACTCAAATTTGCCCCATTTAGAACTGCCTCCTCTAAGTTGGCGTTAAATAAAGAAGCTAACTTTAAATCAGTACGACTCAAGTCTGCATTAAATAAACTGGCTAACTCCAAGGCAGCTTGACGTAAAATTGCATCACTCAAATCTGCACTACTCAAGTCCGCTTTAATTAAATCTGATTCTGTTAAGTCGGCTCCCTTTAAAATAGTATCCTGTAATTGCGCTCCTTCCAAATCAACTCGTTGTAAAGAAGCAGCACATAAAATCGCCCCTTCCCAGTTAGATTGGCGAAGATTGGCATCATCAAACTTAGCGCCAGTGCAATCTGTGGCTTTGAGACTTGCTTTAAACAAATTTGCCCCAGTTAAGTCTGCTTGAGTCAAACAAGCATTTTCTAAATCAGTATCTGTTAAATTTGCCTCTCGTAAGCAGACAGAATCAAGCTTGGCATAATTTAAGTGAGCATTGGTTAAGTTTACTCTAGTTAGATTAGCATGACTTAAGTTTGCCCACAGTAGACTCACATTTAACAAGTTTGCGTTTTGCAAATTGGCTTTTTGGAAGTCCGCTCGATTTAAATCTGTCCAAACCAGGGTGGCACAACTCAAGTTAACTTCACTGAGATTGGCACTACTGAGGTTAGCATAGCTAAAATCAACACCACTAAAGTCAACACCCTGCAAATAAATCTGGCTTAAATTCAGGTGTTGAAAATCTCTTTCCTTAGCTGCATAGCGTTTGATAATTTCTTGGGCAATCATTGTTTTGAGCTAGTTTAAATAACAATAAACTACCGCCTACAATGAATTGTCTCTCAATATAGCAATATTTAATTAATAATTTATATTTGATTTTCTGTTATCAAAGTTAATACATTTTAACTAAAGACATGAATTTTATCTATTGACAAATTATTCATTATATGTAAAAGAATAATATTTATAACATTGTATGTTCAAAGTTGTGATACTTATATATTGACAAAAAACTAATCTCTGAGGCAGTAACTAAAAATATCTTGCAGCAGAGATAAATATATGACATTTATGTACTTGTTTGATTTCAAATGAAAATGCTTTAATAAACTTTTAGAGCAAGGGTATTTGCAAAAGTTATCCAAAAAATTCCTATCTACTCTTTTGGTTTTTATTTGTTTACATGAGAATTTCTAAACCTCTGTAAGTATGAATTTTCGTAACGGATTCTATTGCTGAAAACCTGAAAAATATGCCCAATATTAGCTTGAAAAAGATTGATACAATCTTCCTGGCGAAAAGGGAGTCTTTAACCTTTAACATCTATATTTATGATCGCGTCAACATCCAGCATTATCAGCACGATTACCAGTATCATCAACATGGTTTCTGACGAAAAGTTGCAACAGGCTTTGAGTCAGAGTTTTTTGGAAGCTAGTGAGCCACTGCAACAGTATTAATCTAAAAAGTAGCATTCAAGACTTGCTTGAGCCGTGTACTTGGAAACTTGTAAGCACGGTTCTTAGGGGGGAACGAGACAGTAATGCCTCCGCCCTACCCGACAATCGGGGAAAAGGCGATCGCAAACTTTGGACGCCTGCGCTATGAAAAATACCCAAGCGCTTGAAGCTGCGGCAATCATTCTGGGGAGTGAGCCGACACCATCTGCGATCGCATATCGAGCCGAACAACTGGAAATGCTACCCCAAGCGGTTAGTGATATTCGGCGGGTGCTTGCAAAACCTGGGTGTAGCTGGGAGGAATTTTGGACTGTTGCCCAAGAATATGAGGTGATTAAACAACTGTACGTTCGCTCATTTTTGATATACAAGATTTAAATTTTGCCTTACAGTGCGTGTAATTCAGGCGATTCAAATGTTGCTGACCGTGCCCGAAGTTATGTTCAAGGTGGTAGCCTTTAGTTTTGAGTACGTTATGATTCTCGTTCTCTGTCTGACACCGGGCACGACCAGAAGCAACAAGTTCGCGCTCCATTATCGTTGGTAATACGGCGATCGCAAATCCAAGCATTTTGGAATCTGACCTGCTGGTCACAGTTAATCGACAATGAATGATACGGATCAAGATTATGCGTAGGCGTAGCCCGCCGCAGGCATCGCCTGCCTAAAAATTTTGTTTTCGACCCCAATTTTGGCAATATTTTAAGTACGATTGCTTATTGACAAATGGTATATGACCTTAACCTCTCACGAATGACCGCAGGCCAAGGTAAAGCCGGAAATGTTGTGATTCAAACCCAAAATTTTATCAGCCGCAATAGTGGAGTAATTGGTACTACTGCCTTAAGTCAAGGACAGGGAGGGAATATTACGATTAATACCAGTAATACTTTCGAGTTAGATAGCTCTTTCATCGGTACGGGAACATTAACCGATGCCGAATCTGGTAATATTAACTTAATAGTCCGTCAGAGCAACCACTACTAGAAGCTACTGCATGGATGATTAATCAACGAGGACAGGTGGAATTGGTAGCTAATACTAACCAAGTCAAGCTTAGTTATGAAAGAAATAAAGGTGATTGTAGGAATTTATGAGTGCGATCGCTCAACATCGCCAATGGATGAGATACCAAGTCGAGCTAACGTGGCACTGACCACGATCGCACTTGGCCCAGCGTAACTGGCATAATATTGGCAACGTCGATCGTGAATCGATATATTTTTTTAGCGCGATGGCTGTTCTCTGAGTCGAAAAACCTCAGCTTTACATCCCAGCAATTGCTGTTCAGGCGACAGAAGGGGCTTTTTTCAACTTCGATGCTTTCTAGTTCCATACCGCTAACAATCGCTGATTCAAAGGTAGAAGCGGCTTGAAAGGCGTTGGTGGCGGCAAAATTGAGGGCGCGATCGCGGTCTAGCTGTCCTAAGTTGCGAAGGTCGTAGTAAATGCGATGCAGGAAACTCTTGAGAGAACGCCGCATTCTCACGTTATCAGATTCGCTTGTTTCACTGCTGGCGGTTGCAACGGCTACTTCCACAAGGGAGTTGACTTGCCAACCGTACATTCCTCGAACGTTTGGCAATGTAAGCACAGGAACAACTTGTCCAGAAAAGAGTTCGACTGTGCGATCAGTAAGATTACCGGGAATGCTGACTCGCTCGATATAATCATCGCTGGATTCAGGCTGAATCTGCCCAGCTAACATCATCGCAAAGACGGCATAGATTTCACTGGCAAAAGCCTTTTGGGGTTCTAGCGCGTAAATGGGGGTAAGTTCCTGATTCAACGTCCAAATGAGAGATTTACCTTCAGTGGGGCTTAACTCCAGGTAATTAACCATCTGGCGGGCATCGTAGGGATTGGCGGGAATTAATACCTCATCCATGCTGACCACAGGCATCCGTTGTTTGAAGGTGTCGCGGCGGGCTTCAGTGCCGAAATCGTAGCCTAATGTGCCAAGGGCATAGACTTTGTTGGAGACGGCGCTGGGAGTGATGGTGGAGGGGGAAAGGGGAGCAGGGGAAGCAGGGGAGGCAGGGGGAATGTCTCCAAGTATGGCTGAGGTGGTAATCAGTTGAGTAGGTGCAGAACTCTTAATCTCGCTTTTGGGAGTAATGGTGGAGGGGGAAACAGAAACAGGGGAGGCAGGGGGAGAGGGGGGAATGTCTGCAAGTGCGGCTGAGGCGGTAATCAGTTGAGTGGGTGCAGAACTCTTAATCTCGCTCTTGGGTTGAGAAAATGTCACCGCAGATTCGGAACTATCTGGCAAAGAGTTGTTGGTGGGTGGCAAAATGATTTGTGGATGGACAGCAGCGATCGCTTGAATGCTGGGTAAGGGTTGCCCAGTTAGTAACTGATAAGCCCCTGGAATATTCAATTTACCGACTAAGCAGCGTTCCGGTTCTTCAACTTCTTGAGAATCGCAGAGAATAGCACTATTGAGCAAAGCTGTCCGCACGGCTTCAGCGTTGGGTTGTTCGCCGCGTTGCAATTGCAGGCTCATCAAGAGAGCAGAGATACCTGTCATCAGAGGGGCAGCTAAACTGGTGCCTTCTTGACAAGCGGGTTCATCGGTGCCGGGTTGCGCCGCCACGATGTTTTCGCCCGGTGCGAGGATGCCCTGTTTCTGGTACTGTCCACCCCAATTACTGTAGTTTGCAGGTTGCCCATCGTCTTTCATCATGCCCACTGCTAAAACGTTGGGTAGAATAGCAGGGACACAAAAGCATTCGCCTTTGTTGTTGCCACTGGGAGCCACAATTAGAATATTATTGTCTTGGCACTGTTTTACCGCTTTCTGAATCATTTCGTGGGCAAATCCGGTTTGGGTGGGATGACAGGCAGCACAGTGGATAATATTTACGCCCAGTTTAAATGCCAGGTTAAATGCGTGAGCTAGGTTGAGCGGAGAGAGTGCTTCATCGGCAGTTGCGGTTTCAAATAGGGGAATATTAATGGCGGTGCAGTAGGGAGCCACTCCCTCAACGGGGGAACCGGGTTGTCCAAACATCGTGCCAAAAATGCCGGTCGCATGGAAGACACCAGTCAGACGCTCTCGCACTGGTTCGGGAATTGTGTCTTCTAGCGCTTTAATCTCTGCCTCTAATGCTTCAATTGCGGCGGTATAGTTAGTATTTGAGGGGATTTCTGGTTTCAGTATTTTTTGCGGCTTGGAGGCGCTTAACTGGCGAAATTGTTCCAGTAGTGGTGTATCTGTGCTTTCTAACAATGCATTGAAGACAGTAGTAGCAAAGCCTTGCCATTGCCCATTATTCAACGCTGTAACCTCAGTCATGGGTTGAGCGATCAATTCAACGTTGTCATCGGATGATATTGCCGGATCTGTATTTTGACTTGACTGCTCTTTCCTGGCTTTCTTGAGGGCTTTCTTCTTATCCTGCAATGCCTTAATTTTGAGTTCCTGTTGGATGTGGATTGGATCGATCGCCTCTAAGTCGGTTTGCCAGTAGGGCTTAATGCGACTTATATTAGCACCGCGAAAGCAAGCGCGATCCAGATCCGCAGGGCCATCAAGAACGGCAATTTTGATGCGAGAATCACCGAGGGTAAGAGCTTGCAAGGCAGCAAAACCAGGAATAGTATTAAGGTCAGGCATAGAAGTAATCGATTAAATGAAATATTATAAAATGGCTCAATCGGTGAAACTTCTAGGAAGGATTGTCGTTTGTTTGCTTGAGTGAACCGAGACTAAACTCTCCAACAGAAGCCTCTTCGTACTCGTTGAGGTTGGCGATTTTGCCGAACTGTTCGGAATTTCCTGCACCGATGGCACTGGCAGCTAACTTCATGGCAGTCGCAACCAGATAGAAGGTTTGATACAGCACCCCGATATGTTTCAAAATCAAACCATAACCAATGGCATAATACTTCCAAAACAATCGCCCAAATCGGGCTGTGACAATGAAAAGCACTTGTGGGATATCCTGTTGTCCAGTTGCTTTCCAAGCATCGTAAATCAAAACTTCAACCTCGTGCCAGTCTGCAATCAGGTGCAACGTGTGAGACAACGGTTGATAGTGGTATAATCCGGAATTTAATCCCTGACAGCGATTGATGACTGGATAAATCTCCAGTTCATATAAGCCACCCCCGCAGGGATAGGGACGTTTAGTAAATTCTCCCATGTTCAAAGGATCGTCCTCAAGGTTGTAAACCTCTTTCACCCTGGCACAACGATAGAGAAACTCTGCCAACTGGTTAAGGGTTATCGGCTGGTGATCATATTCTCGAATCGATTGCCTAGCCTCGATCGCCTGCGTCAACGAACAATCTGTTTGAGCTAAAATTGCTAGATCCGGTTTCTCTAAGGGAATCACTTGATTGCTCATGGGTGGTTTCACAACTCCCAATTGCTCATGATCCTCAAAGCGAGGAAGTTTCGATTTCCGCAGATCGTCTAATCGCTGTGAACGAGTTTGGCGATGAAACAGAAGATTATGAAATTCCCATTGAGCTAATGCTTTAGTTTCTGGTTCTAGGGGGATCATCTGGGTTGCAATCAGCAACTCCACGAACGATTGCGCTATCTGTGCATCAATCAGCGTTTCCAGCAAATTTAAGAATGTAAATGGCGAATCGAATTGAGCCAGTTTCGCAATCAAGGCGCTAGCCCGCCAATCTAGCAGAATAATTTTTGCTTTGGAGAGGGGAGATTCTAAAACAAAGTGTTGGTTCTCTTGATGCAGGAAGGCAAAGCGAGACAGAGTTAGAGGCTGCTGTTGCCAATCAAAAACATGAGTTATTAATTGATAATTTTCAGCGATCGGGACGGCGGTTGCTAACGGTAAAACAGAATGACTTATCCAGCCAAGGTAAATCAGCTTTTGCAGATCGGTCTCAAAGTTTAAGCCGGATTCGACTCCATCAGCTTCTACAACCAGGGCAGTTAACTGAGCGATCGTCAGGGCAGAATGCAACAGCTGTTCTAGTGCCGATCGCAAACCGGGCTTGGGATGCTCCAAGGTGAGACTTTCGGACGTGGATTGTAGCGTTAGCCGATCGCCTTCTAGGGTCAGGGAGATGTCGGGCCGGAAAGACAGGGTGAAGGAATCAGACATTTCAAAACACCATTGGCATCGGGTTCATCTGGTCTTCGGTTAATGGAGCAGAGCGCCACCCCAGCTTTGTAGGTACATTGTACAGCCGTCCCGCCCCAAATCGTGACCAGAAGTGACGTAAACCGGGTACAATGACTTTAACAACGGGTAAGCCAATATCGGGGCGGGTTTGGTTCAGCACCAGCATCTCCAACCCAGTACGTCTAGCGACTTCGACACAAGTTAATACATCTTGCTGAATATCATCGCTCCACTGCTGCGGGTAATCAGCATATTGTTTGGGCAGTGTTTGTGTACAAGGAGCCAGATAAGGCTGATTAGCTAAAGTTACCTGGGTAAACCAGTAGTTCAAGGCTGAGTCTGAATCGTTGGAACAATCTAGCCGATCTACAGCAAAACCGATTTGATTTACCTCGGTGACGGCTCGTGAAATCGCAATTTTTGGGTCGAAATGTGCCCCATATCCGGCAATAATTCGTTCTTCACCTTTGCCTATGTTACGAGAGAGGGCGACAAAGGCGGGAATGTTTAAGTCAGTGGTTAAATCGAGTACCCAAAGTTCTCGTTGCTGGCTACGATACCAATCTTGCAACTCTAATAGATACGAATCATTGAAGCTGGCTAGGTCTACAGATGGGCGCGACAGACGATTATACCACCAGATAGCGACGCTATCGCGCTCCACCAGTTCTAAAAATCCTTGCAAAATGGCATCTTCTAGCGTTCCTCCGGCGGCGCTACCGTTGGAATTGGCACAACAAAAGCGATGGGTTTTGGGCAATCGGTAATTGTAGTAACAAAAGGCGGTGGGGAGGTATTTATGCGTTTGCTCGGTCATTGACCAAACAGGAGTCCAGTCAACAGCTTGAGTTTCATTAAAGCGTTGGGGAATCCAATCATGCTCCACGATCGCCAAATGATTCAACTCCTCCCGGTTTTGATATTGAGTATCACTATACAGCAAACACTCACCCGGATGAATGGCGTTGCCCAACTCAGCAAACTGAGAATTGATTCGAGGTTCATCCCCTTGGTAGATGCCAGAATAGCGTTCTATTGCTTCACAAAAAGCGCTTGCTTGGGATTGGCGATCGCTTTTGCCCTTACCACCGCTTTTGTGCCTGAGTGATTTTCGCAAACGGTTGAGGTTTGAGGAGGAACCCAAGGCATGGGTAGCGCTGTAGGTGTGGATCAGGGGATTATTCGGGTCGGATACCCGCACAAGGGCGCTAACAACTCCGGTAATCGAGCCGATCAGGTGTTCGTAGCGTTGTAGAATTTGCTCTGGAGTAAAGGCGCGATGTCCGCCATCTTGGGTAAATAGCTTTTTACGGCTGGTAAGAGCGATCGCACTGTTGACTTGCTGACTAACTAAATTGGGATTGCCACAAGCAGGACATTGAGGGCGCTGAGTCAGCATGTGCGTTTTTAGGGTAAAGTTCGTCTGATCCAGCGTAATCAGTTTCCCGGCTAACGTCGGAATTTTCGATTCTGGGACAACCTGCTTCACCAGCCATTTAGCAACTTCGGTGGTCATGAGTGCGATCGCCGCTTGCACTGTCGAAGGCAACACAGCAAAAGCAGTCGGTAAACATCCCCTTTCTTGTTCTCCTTTCTGTTGCAAGACCGATGTTTCCACTTCCCGATTCCCCTGCAACCGATGGGCTAAACATTCCCAGCAGCCTGTTTCTCCCGGAGTAAAGATAGAACCGAACCACAGTATCGCGCCAATCGGCTTAACCAGCAGCCAGGGTTGCTGAGTTTGCAGGGCTGTTTTATTGATGTGGCTCAGTTCTGGCTCTTGATAGTCATCGGTGAGAACTACCTGCAACGAACAACTCCCAGATTTTGCCTCCCCTGCTTCCCCTGCTCTCCCTTGCTGCACGGGAATGCCGATCGCCTGTAACGCTTCAATTAAATTTTGTGCATTTACTGCACCGACAGTAGTAACAAAAACTTGGGTGTGCGGCAAGCGATCGCTGACTACTTGCGGCTCTACACCTAGCAAGCTCCAAAAGGCGGCGGCTTGGGGAGTGAGGCTGTGAGCGGCATCGGTGAGGTAGCCTTTTTCATGCAGCCGATCAAGAACGTAGTGGATGTGGTCTGGTGCGACCTGCCCATCTAGCTTCTGAATAATCTCTTCTAGTGTGTGCTGACCATTCAGAAGCGGAAGAATCTGGCAATAGAGGCCACCCGTCAGTGCGTGGGTGGCATATTCGCTAAGTAAATAGACGTTTTTGGGTTCAACGAACTCAACACGAAAATGAGGTTTAATTTGAGGAATCTTCATATCTGTAGGAGCATGTTACCTTGTTTGTAGATTATTTGTAGATTAGATTATGTAGTACAAATTTATCTTTTGAATTGTTTCAGCTTGCAATTCACTTTCTAATAAAGCAACTGCCATTTCTTTTACAGGTTGCTGCTGGTAGTAGGCGTGAACTCTCCGGGCAATATCGTTTACAGGAAAGTAACTCAAGAAGTCGTTAATATTTTCTAAATAGTAATAGATTTTTCTTTCGGAATTGGCTTGAGAAAGTCCTACACTAATTCTCTGACAAATGGGTAAACGTTGCAGAACTACTGGCGATAGAACTTGTCTTAATCGCTGCTGTACATCAACTTGTTGCCAATCTTGCTTTTTAATATATGGATAAAGCTCAATATTGCTCCTACCATTAAATCCACAATCAAATCCAATATGCAATAAGTTATTAACAAGCAGCATTTGTACATCTGCTTCTAAATCTTTTCCATTCAGAGCAATTGCTAGTTCTTGCTTTTCTGGGTAATTTTCGATAGTTAGGGCAAGGTCTACTGAAGACTCAGCTAATTCTCTACGAAGATCAACGCCGACCAGGAATTCCTTCAGTCTGCTAAAGTCAAAGTCGCCATTGAAGAATTTGTCAATCAAAGAGTAATCAACTTCGACACCAATTCTTGTATTGATTTGATTGAAGAAATCAATTACGATTTTTAGCTGTTCTGTGGTTTTGAGATTAAACTCCAAAAAAAATCTAGCTGGATAAATTCGATCTAATTCAACTTTGCAGGAAGCTTCTAGCAAACAAGCGTCTGTAATATTTTCTACTGTTTCTACAAATGATTTGAAGATATCAAGAGCATAAATATTTTCAATCTCAAATGCTTGCTCATGGGCAGCAATGAAAGGTGATTTTTTAGCTAATATTTTCATTTTCTATGATCTTCTATTTCCACCTTGGAATCGGGAGCGGGCACTCAACGCGCAATAGCCTGGAAGACTGCTATGTATAAGGCTGTAGAGAGATTTGAGGGCATTGTCAGAGAAAGCTGTAAGTGCGATCGCCCTTGGTGTAGGTGTATCAAGAGGGGCGATCGCTTAATCTTATCTCCAAATCCGCCCCCGTAAAAATGGAGGATCTGCCTCTGTTTTTTGTTGTTTTGCCATCTCCTTAAACCAGTAGCCGTAATCTTCCAATCCAGTTGAGCGCGTCAGCCGTTCTTGAGGGTCAAGCTTCAGTTTCAGAGGAATTTCTGCTTCCTCCCAGACGGGATTACCGCTAAGTGTTCCCACTGCCCGATTCGTTGTATTATCTTGCAGGGTTGACCCTACTGTTTGATTCAAAGACCAATAGCGCACCAAGCCAAGTTCTCTGCCAGTCATGGGGTACATCTGATTGGCTTCAATCTCTGCTTGCGATCGCGCATACCGCCACACCCGCACTTCTAGCAGTTTGCCCTGAAAGCGGGAATCTGCCACGTTTGGCTGTCCACCTAAATAGGTATTGCCAAACGACAAAACTGGGGAAATTGCCTTTTGATTGTCGTTGTGTACCCCATTAATGTAGAGCTTCGTATTGCCGGGACGACTCCCCACCCGTGTCACTGCAACATGATACCAGCTTCCAGATGCGATGCCAGCACCCACCGAAGCGATCGCTTCACTAGAGAGGGGAGTTTGAAACTTCAGTTCGCCACCTTCGAGATAAAACAGCGTTTCCCCATCGGCAAAAATCACCTGCTTCCCAGCATTCGTGGCAGGATACACCCAGGCTTCGATTGTGAAGTTTCCTTGCGGTCTTAGCGCTCCGCCACCAGCAGAGATCCCCTGATGTTTTTCATCAAGCACCAACACCATCTGGCTACCCTGCAATCTAACAGGGGGGATGGGTGGAGCGATCACCGGGGCTGGCGTTACCGGTGGGCTGGATTCTACAGAGGGTTGAGGTGGACTGGGTGCGACATTGGGTGGGGCGCTTGCAGGTTCTGGCAAGGTTCCAGATTGTTCAATCGGTATAAACTGTTCAGGTGACACTGGGGAGGGACTGGGTGAGATATTTGGTGAGGCGGTTGCAGTTTCACCCAGTTCTCCAAGTTGTTCGGTTGTACCTGTATATCTTAAATTTCCATCAGCATTTTCAATTCCATCCAAGACGATTGAGCTTTTGTTCGGTGAACCATCTGCCCTCTTGCAAGTGGCTGATAGTATATTTCCCTGAATAGAGATTTCAGTGCAAGTTTCTTGGTAACTACTCGGTTTATTCGGGTCAGTTAGTTTTAATTCTCCATCAATATTTTCAATTCCCTTTAAGACGATTGAGGTGTTGTTGAGTGAACCATCACTTTTTCTGCAAGTGGCTGATAGTACATTTCCCTGAATAGAAATGTCTGTGCAACTTTGTTGGTAAGTGCTACTGATTACGCCTGGAGCGATCGCGGCATCCGAGGGTTGGGTTGGTGCAGCCGGACTAGGTGCAACATTAGGGGGGGCGCTTGCGGGTTGGCTCAGTAAACTTTCGGATGCAGTCGGTGAAGATGAGCTTTCTTGATCGGAGGGAGCCGGGGGAGAATCAGAAGATACAGATACAGCGCTTTCTAAAATCCACCAATCTTTAGTGTTTTCCGCAGTCGTGATGTAGCCAACAGAGCTAGTATCAGCACACAGTTTTTGATTAGTGTAGGAAGAGTTAGTGAGGTAAACTCGCTCATCATAGCGAATTGCACCTCCCTTACCAGAAACTTTGGTAATTATCCAACTCTGTTTATTTTCATCGTAGCCATCTTGCCAATAGTAGCAATCGTGGCTATTGGAAAAAGCCCCCAAAATGTCATTATTACCCGTTGCTAATTCTGTCGTTTTGATTTTGATGCGACTTTGCGATCTCACCACCTCACCTTCGGAGTTACCTACAAGTTGAAGCGTTACTTTTCCCGTGTTTCCTAACTGTGGCCAGTTGTATGTCCCGCGATCAACAGCAACTAGGTATTGATTTGTTGCGTGCTTGAGATAAAAGGCGTCACCAAATTTAACAGTATTATCAGCCATAGTGTTTCTTAAAAGTAGTTGGTGGAGATGAGTTTTCTTAAGCACAAGGAGCCAGGGGAGCCAGGGAGGTTAAAATTAGATGGGTCGAGTGTAAATCCCCAATCGCGCTAGAACATTTCGAGCGCTACCATAAGCGCCAAAGAAACCAATAATTTCAGAGCCTTCAGGCGCACCCAGTGTAAACGGCTCTACCTGCTTTTGAGAATTTTCTCCGCCAAACACCTGAGATTGATTGCCTTGATGGGTATGAAATTGAATACTGATAATATCTTCTTTAGCATAGCCAGAACTTTGTGCTCCCCACGTTCCGGAAACAGAAGTGAGATAATCTCCTGTGGCTAAAGCAAATGTGCTGAGATCACCTGCCCCGCCAAATGCTTCGGAAGTATAAACTTCAGGAGGATTCGTTGCAGGGTTTTCATACTGGACTTGAATCTTGTCCACTGCCCAACTCGCACTCACGTTGATACTCTTAATCTTAGTTGCGGTTGTGTTTTCGGGTAGAATTGAAAAATCAGTGGCGGAGATTGAGCTGCCTATTGGGCCAACTTGTGTAATTACAGGGGCATCGCTTTCTAAAATCCACCAATCTTTAATGTTCTCCGCTGTGGTGATGTAGCCAGCATAATTGGTATCAGCACACAGGTTTTGATTAGTGTAGGAACAGTTGGTGAGGTAAACCCGATCGCCATAGCGAATTGAACCTGCCTCACCAGAAACTTTAGCAATCAACCAACTCTGTTTATTTTCATCCCAGCCATCTTGCGAATAGTAGCAATCGTGGCTATCGGCAAAAGCCCCCAAAATGTCATTATTATCTTTTAAAGGTTCTCTCGTTTTGATTTTGATGCGACTTTGCGATGTTACCACCTCACCCTCGTTACCTACAAGTTGAAGCGTCACTTTTTGCGTCTTGTCTCCTAACTGTGGCCAGTTGTATGTCCCGCGACCAACAGGAACTATGTATTGATCTGTTGAGTGCTTGAGATAAAAGGTGTCACCAAATTTAACGGTATTATCAGCCATAATGTTCCTCCAAAGTAGTTGCATGAAGATGAGTTTTCTTAAGCAGAGAAAGCCGGGGGAGTCAAGAGGTTAAGTTCAAGTGGGCAGGATTGCCTAATCTCCTTTCCATCAAAATCCAGCACAGACTGAAGCGGCTAATTCAAGGCTGTTTTTTTTGCTGCTATTGTGGTTCCTTAAGAGAAAAATTTAGAGAGCCATGCCAGCGAAAGAGTCAAAGCAACCATAGCCAGAAGTTTTTAGTTGGTTATAGCTGCGGTACCCAAACCCTGCCGGATCGTTGAAGTTTGCGCCGTGCAGCAATTTTATCCGAATGTTAACCAAGTCTTCGACGCTACCGTGAACTACATCAACGGCTTCATGTGGCTGGATTAAATCGGCACGTTTGATGGGGGGGGATTGTTTAGGAAGTTTCATCTTTGGGTTTTTTTAAGTGAATTGCGGCGTGTTTAAGCTTGGATGATGCAAGTCGCGTGAATATTCTTAATTTCCTCAACTGGTATACCGCGATGTGTTTTAACCGGATGCTAAACCGCACAGGGCACTTTTGCAAGAAGCAATATTTCTGTGATGGCTTTCCCGTATCAAATGAAGAGGGGACGAGGGAGGAGGTGAACCAGCGCTGCATGAGGGTTTCCCTCCGCAGGCGACTGGTGAACCAGAAGGGTGAGCGGGGCGATAAAAGAATCTCACAGAAGTAGGGAGCAATCGCACCATCACCAGAAGCAGAAAAACGAAGTGAGTCTTTAATCATTTCCCGATCTTTCCGTCTCCCTCTCTCCCGATCATGGTGCGGCCAAAAGCCTCGTGATTCAATCCGCTCTAACCAGGCTCATAGACGGGGGGAGAAGTAGTTTTGAGGCTAACTTACTCCACGTCTTCTCCGTTATAAGAACACATCCCCATCAACTGATCATCTTCAGAACCCGAATTTGATGGTAGTACAGCTCCCCTAGTAGGAGCATCAGCAAATTGGGATAGGGTAAATTCGGACAGTTCTGCCAGTTGAGTCGGTAGCTGTCCCGTTGCGATGCGGTTGACGGGTTGGGCGGGTTGTGGCATCAGGTTTTGTTTGTCCATGAGTTGATTCTCCGTTTTTGTGGTTGGTTGATGTCCCGTTGTTGAGCCGTTGCTGTTCCTGTGGGAAAGAAGACGGTATGGGGAGGAGGTTCAGGGGCGAAACCAGGAATGTCACAGAACTAAAGAGCCGCACACTTTTTTAAACAGTGAAAAAATAAAGTCTCAAATCATTTCCTCATCTCCCCATCTCCCTTGCTTTCTATGTCTAATCCCAGTGCTGTAAGAACCTAAATCCCTAGATGCAGATAATTGCCAAGTGATTTATTTTTAGGAAGCAGGAAAAACGTATTTTAGTCTCTCCCACTTCCCTTAGTTACTCATTTTTCTCATCCTCCCCTACCTCCAAACCGGAGGTCACGGAAAGCCCCCAGATGAGGGCAATTGCTAAGGGATTCATTGTTTACGAATTAGGCTCCCAGACAAGGAAAAGAGAGATTTGAGGGAAATGAAAGGACGTGTAGAATTAAGCCCTACTCCTCGTCGCCATCATAAGAACAGATTCGCAAACACACTCTGTAACCAAAAAGAGTACCAGGAGTTTCCGTCTGAAAAGATGCTAGTACAGATGCACTACAAGCCTCATCGCCATGCAGTTGCAAAGCTTCTTCCGACAGTTCTGCCAGTTCTGGATCTACTTGTCCGGTTCCAATCCGGTTAACGGGCTGGGCGGCTTGTGGCATCAGGTTTTTCTTGTCCATGAGTTGATTCTCCGTTTTGTGGTTGCTGTCCCGTTGTCGAGCTTTTGCTCAGTCGGTGGGTCTGACCGCTTCTAAAGTCAAAGAAGACTGTTTGCTGTTTGCTGCCTAATACGGCGTAGACCAGGTTCTCACGTCGCCCAGCGTTACCGGAATCAAATCGCTGACATCAATTGTGAACCGGAACACCTTCTTGGCACGGCGACTATTTTCCGGGTCAAAGAACTTCAGCTTCACATCCCAACAATCGCTATCTACCCGACAGAAAGGACTTTTCTCTACCGTGATGCTGTCTAGTTCCATGCCGGTTGCTACCGCTTCGGCAAACGTGGAAGCCGCCTGGAACGCATTCGTCGCTGCAAAGTTGAGCGCCCGATCTTGTGACGTGGTGCCGAGATTTCGTAAATCGTAGTAAATCCGGTTGAGGAAACTACTCAACGTGCGCCGAATCGGGTCTTCTTGAGCATCTCCGACGGTGGTTTGCACTGTCTGGATGGCAGCAGATACGAGTGTATTTATCTTCCAGCCATACATTCCTCGCGGGTTTTGCGGTGCTAGCAGCGGCACAACCTGCCCAGAAAATAGCTTGACGGTGCGCCCAGTCAAAACTCCCGGAATACTCACCCGCTCTACATATTCTTCGCTGCTTTCCGCTTGAATTTGCCCTGCCAATAGTTCTTGCAAAACGGCGTAGGTGTCTCGCGCAAACGCTCCTTGAGGTTCGATCGCATAAATTGGGGTCAACTCGATGTTCAATGTCCAAATTAGCGATCGCGATTCCGAAGGACTTACCGCCAAGTAATCCACCATCTGCCTTGCATCATAAGGGTTCGCTGGAACCACAATCCCATTAATGTTGTAGGCAGGCATCAGTTGTTTAAAAGAATCTCGCCTTGCTTCAGAGCCAAAGTCATAGCCAAGCGTCCCCAAAGCATACACAAGTTGACTCTCAGCAATTTCGCTGGGAGCTTGACTAGCTGTGACAAAGTTCGAGGTAGATTGAGTCATAGTGGGTACTTGTTGAGTCCTTGAGTGAGTGGATGGGGTGGCTGAGGAGACATTTGAGGGAGCGATTGAACTTGCAGCCAATTGAGACTGGTTTACAGGTGCAACGGCAAGGGTTGCGGCAGGTTCCACGGCTGTAAGTGTCTGCGTGAGGGATGCAACATCGATTAAGTCATCAACAGGGCGATCGGATGATTCGACCTGGCTTTGTTCTGTCCCACCACAGCCGCAGCCAGAAGCAGCAACCGCTGACAAAGTATCTGACACAGTTCCTCCAAATAAGTATTCAAGAGTTCCAGAGATATTGAGTTTGCCAACCAAACAACGACTTGCATCGGTTGTATCAGCAGGCGTACAGGGCAAAGCACTATTTAAGATTGCCGCCCTCACTTTTTGCGGATCGGGTGTTTCGCCCCGCTGAATTTGTAAACTTAATAGCAGTGCTGCTACTCCCGTGGCGATCGGTGTAGCAAAACTTGTCCCGCTCAACCGAGTTGTTCCGCCTCCTGGTTTTGCCCCCAAGATATTTTCGCCCGGTGCCAAAATGCCTTGAGCCTGGTAAGTTTCGCCCCAGTTGCTAAAGGCGATCGGTTTACCCTGGTCGTCCATTGCCCCAACCGCTAACACAGCGGGCAAGGCTGCCGGAACGTGTAAACAAGCGCAGCCATCATTGCCTGCTGCCGCCACAATCAGCACATTATTTTCTTGGCAAAGCTGTACCGAACGTTTAAGCCACCCTTCTGCCTCACCTTCATCGGTGAGTTGCCCACCGCTAAGGTTGATAATGTGCGCCCCAGCGTTGACGGCTTGCTCGATCGCCCGGGCTAAATCGAGTTGAGACAACTGCCGTCCTTCGTCTGCGAACACCGGAACGAGCAATCCTTTACATTGAGGGGCAATTCCTCTTACAGGGCTACCCGACTGACCAAAGATGATGCTGGCAACATGAGTGCCATGCAAAGACATCTCGCCATCAGGATTTGCCTCTCCACTAACCAGCGTCGGTAGCTGGGTCAAGTCTGCTCCCAGGAAACTGGGATGCTTCAAATCAATCAGTCCGTCGAGTACAGCAATGCAAATTTGTGGGCTACCGGACGTTTTTGCCCATAGTGGCTCAAGAGCTAAAAGATTCATTTGTAAAGAGCGATCGGAGACTGTTAGATTTTTACTGAACAAATCACACTGTGTTAGAGGATGTTTGAAAAGTCCTTTTATTGGTAGCAAAACGTTTTAGATACCCCATTATCTCCCTTAAAAAGCAGGGCTGATTCATTCGCTAAAAGGCGTTAAAAATCAATGTTTATAGCAATTTAAAATTGATTATTTTATTACCTACGTGTCGATCAAACAGACAATTACACTGTTATTTATGTGCTTAAAAGTCTATTCCATCACCACCCATACTTATGATTTTTATCGCTAACCATTTTGACTAATCCTGTTAATAACAGGCAAAACTAACTTTTCTGCTCCATAAAAATACTGTACACAAATCACATTATCAAATCTGAACTCATAATAATCTTTAACAAAAATGAAATTAATTTTACTGAGAAAATCAACATATTATTAATATTATTAATTGACTTTTATTCAACTATATGTATTAAAAAAGAGAAAGTTTGTCTAAGATATTAATATTATTAATTGACTAATAATAAATTGTATGCATCAAAAAAGTATAATAATTAGAGATTGAGATAAAAAACTAAGTACGTCCCTTTCATGGAGTCTACTTTTTAGATGCTAATAACATCATCTTTGGTACAGTTCAGTGGCGTTGTCAGCGCTCTACTCGGCAAGAAGCTTGAGGCGATGCCTACTGGAGTCTTTATGGGAGCAACGCGAAAAAGTAATGATCATCGTCTAATGAGCTTTCTTAAGCTTTCTTGAGCTTTCTTGAGCAGGGGGAGTAAAGATAAAAATTTAGTAATTTATGCTACTAAAAACATTCAAAAATATACTTAATTTCTTTCTCTCCCCCTGCCTCAAGAGCCTCAGCGGAGTTTAGGCGTGACTTTGCAAGTAGCGGGAGATTTAGAGCGATCGCAACAAGTATTATTACAAAGTTTAGCGATCGCAAAGCAAGTAAATTCTACCGCAGATATCGCCGAAACCTTATTAGACACGTCCTAAAATTTACAAAGCAGTCTGTGTCTGGCTTTCCATAGTGTTAACATGAGGACAGAGCCAACGTAAGAATCAGGGTTGGGAATAGTTACTGATAGCAACTATCTATGAAAATATTGATGACTAATTCATAAATGACCGAATAATTCGTAATTCGTAATTCGTAATTAATAATTAATTCATTAAGGGTACAAGCCCCTTAATTTATTAATGAAAAAAAGAAATTTATTCATTATTCAAGCCCACACCTAAAGGTGGGGGGTAATAATTACGAATTACGAATTATCAATTACGAATTATTTTGACCGGGACATCACTATTGCTGATAAAAATAAGCTGGGTAAGCGTTATCTACTGTTTGTAACTGATAGAAATAATAACCTTGTAGAAATTAACGAAAACAATAATTACGTCTGGCGCGAAATTGAGATAAAGGCACCAGACTTGAAAGTTGAATCGGTAGTCGTCCCCGTCACAGCTAATATCGGTCAAAGCATTGATGTCAACTGGACAGTCAGCAACATTGGTACAGCAGATGTAACTGTTCCTTGGCGCGATCGCATTTGGTTATCCAAAGACATAATCAAGAGTAATGATGATATCCTGCTTGTTACTCCAGATGCAAGTACTGCCTTACCTCTGATTACTGCTGGTAGTGACAACAGGACAGTACCTGTAAAATTGCCAATGGATGTAGCATTAGCAGACGGTTCCTACTATATCCTCGTTGAAACTGACGCCTTCAACGACTTCATTGAGTTAAATGAAAACAATAACATCGGTGTCAGCAGTCAAACTATTACTCTGACGCTACCACCTCTGCCAGATTTAGAAGTCAGCAATATTATCATCCCAGACAAAGCACGGTCTGGTGAGTCAGTAGATGTAAGCTGGACTGTAAACAACACGGGGAATGCATCAGCTGCCAAAGCGTGGACTGACCGAGTATATCTATCCTTTGATGGGACTTTAAACGGTGCAATATTACTAGATACACTACGCCACGATACTGACTTAGCATCTGGCGAACAATATACCACGCCCATCAAGAAAGTTTTATTACCAACAGTAGCAGATGGTGACTATCGGATTGTCGTTGTTACTGATACCGACAATACGGTATTTGAAGGTAAAAAGGAAACCAACAACCTCCGCGTTTCCGAAACTGTTTTGCGTATTGGTCGTGTAGACCTTGTACCAGTTATTACCTCATCACCAAGCACAGCCACATCTGGTACAACCGTATCCTTAGAGTGGTTAGTAACTAACGCTCTTTTATTACTCTCATGAGAGTATAATTAATTACTAACAGTTTAACTTAGCAAGGGTATTTAATTGGGTTCAAGAACGGCTACCTCCACGATCACCGTGGTAGATCAGTACTGCGATG
>NZ_JAIVFS010000105.1 GCF_020829645.1 Nostoc mirabile CHAB5784
GGCGGCTACCTAGAACATCGAAGCAAAACACCAATTGGTATCCAGGTACTGTGGCGAGGTTGGTTAAAATTACACGACCTCTGTGAAGGTTGGCAGCTTGCAAAACAGACTTAACGGGAAAAGTCAGCAACAGGAGCAAGTGCCATTCCATGCTGTCCAAGGCTTTGACTGTATTGTTCAAAGCCACCAAGATGTTGCCCAAGCAGTAGCATTGGGGGCTGCCGATGCAGGTATCAGTACGGCATCTGTAGCTACTGCCTTTGGGCTACGATTTATTCCTCTGCATCAATCACGATATGACTTAGTGATTCTCAAAGAATATCTGGAAGAAGCGCCAGTACAGCAGTTGCTCAGTAGTTTAGGACATCGGCTGGTTCACTTGCAATTTGAAGTTCTCGGCGGCTATGACACAAGCAAAATCGGGGAAGTTGTAGCGACCAGTCCTCTCTGGGGATTAGGTAGTTGACGTTCTCCTGCCCCATGCCTCCAAAGTGCTAATTTACCACTTGGCTGCCATGACTGCGAGGGTCATCTTGATTAGCAGTTGGTGCTACTGGGGTTGAGAATTTGGAAACTTTGCCGCTAGCTTGAGCATAAGGGAGAGACGAACCAGTAACTAAAGCTTCTAAGTTGCTAGCCATAATCGTCCGGGGTTGATCACCGATCGCTTGGGCGATAGTTTCCCCTTGCTGACTCAAAAATACAAAATGGGGAATCCCATCTACCCGATATTTCAACATCTCTGGTAGCCACTTGGTATTATCCACATTCAGCATCACAAAATTCATCTTGTCAGCATACTCTGTTTCCAGTTGAGTGATATCTGGTGCCATTTTCTGGCAGACAGTACACCAATCAGCATAAAACTCTACTAGAGATGGTTTGCCGTTGCTGATTGCTACATCTAACGGTGTGGACGTATCACTTAACTTGGCTAGAGTTGCCGAGGTTGTTTCAGTTCGCAAGCCCAAGACGAGGGCAACGCTAAGAGCGATCGCTACCATTACAATTAAAAAGTTTCTCAAACGCTTCCCTAAGTTGGATTCAGACTTATCGGGAGAATTAACAGGTGAATCAGTACTCATAACAAAATTATTAAAACTTATTAAACAATTTCTTCTTCAGTTTAGCTGACTCCAGCGGCTCTTAAATACGTAATTTAATCTTCAAAATGGGTATTACAAATAAATACTTTAGATGAAATAGGTTTTAAAGGATGATTTTAAGCTTCAAAAATACCAGTGCTGTGTGTGCCGTATTTTTATTAGTCAGCGTTAGCAGCTTTCACATGTCAGCCATAGCCACTGTAAATAAACAGTCTCAATTGATAGCACAGCAGAGTAAAACGCCGTCACACCCAGTTTTTAAATCTATTTTGCCCAAATTAAAGCAAAAGACTCAGATTCGTATTCTCTTGCCGAAGTTTATTCCTGAGTCGGATGGGGAAAATCCAATTTACGCGATTATAGAAGCTGCTACGCAAAAAAAATACGAAATTTTACTGGGTTTTACTCCCGACTGTAGTGGTGGAACTGCCTGTCGTTTGGGCGTTGTTTATGCTGAAGCCGTAACCCGCAAAACACCCCGCCTGACTGGTAAACCTGTATCCTTAGCTAAGGGCATCACTGGGTATTTTGTGGATTTTACTTGTGGTGCTAATTGCTCAGATGCTACCTTGACTTGGAGACAGCAGGGTGTGCAATATGTTGTTGGTATAAAAGCAGGCGAACGCACTTCTTTGGTAAAAATGGCTAATTCTGCGATTAACTAATTCTGTACGTCAGTAATATTAAATTTACGTAAAGTTATTGTGTAATCTTTAGAAATCTAGTGACAGATGATACATTTTGGGTTAAAGGTGCAAGATGCAAAGATATTTGAAAGTACTAAGACTATTTTGGAGTGCTGCGATCGCAGCTGAGTTAGAGTATCGGATTAACTTTTTCATAGCTACCCTCAGCAGCTTGGGAAATCTCGCGGGTAGCCTCTTTGGATTATTCTTATTTTACCGGACTGGTTATACTTTTAGTGGCTGGTCATGGGAAGCAGCTTTAGTAGTTCTAGGAATTTTTACCTTACTACAAGGATTTTCTGCTACTTTTCTGGCGTCGAACTTGAATCGCATTGTCCGCCATGTCCAAGAAGGCACTTTAGACTTTATATTATTAAAACCTATCCGCAGTCAGTTTTGGCTTTCCACCCATACCCTTTCACCTTGGGGACTGCCAGATATAATTTTTGGTAGTATTATTATTGGCTACGCAGGTAAACGCCTCGGTGTAGGGATAGACGATTATCTACTTGGTGTGCTGCCGTTATTGTTCAGCTTGGTGATTCTGTACAGCCTGTGGTTTATGCTGGGAGCGATGAGTATATGGTTCGTCAAAATATACAACGTTACCGAAGTCTTACGTGGTTTGTTGGAAGCTGGACGATATCCCATCGCCGCATATCCTACTCCTTACCGCTTTTTCTTCACCTTTGTGATGCCAGTAGCGTTTTTAACTACTGTACCAGCCCAAGCGCTACTGGGCCGGAGTGAAATTAGCTGGTTGATAGGTGCGGCAATATTAGCAGTAGCGTTGTTTTTCGCTTCCACTTGGTTTTGGCGATTTGCGTTGAGGTTTTATACCAGTGCTTCGAGTTAGAGAGAAGCGTAGACAAGGCAGTATCTTGCTCAATGTTGGAGCAACATAAAGTTAACATCTAATGTCGAATAACTAATTATTGTCGTTTATATAAAATAGCTATAAGTCTTACAGAATAAAGTATATAGCTTTTTTACATGGGATGCGACATTTACCCGATTGTTGGAAATCAACAGGATTATTTTTCTGTCACAGCTACGAAAGAATATTGTAATAATCAATATTTAAAGTCAGATATGAAATAATCTTACACAGAGGCGCAGAGAAAAACGATAATTGCTTTGGCAGGCTGCTGGATTCTCGCCAGAATTAGTTAAAGCAGCGTGTAAAATTTCTCAAAATACTCTCATCAAATAAAATTAAAAACCCTATTTTCGCATTAGTGCGCGGAGGCCGATTTTGCTTATATAGAAGCGATTTCCAGCCGCATATATTATTATTATTTTTAGAGATTTATTAAATAGTTTTAAGGTGCTTGACAAAATTATTATAGTTTGGCACAATCCTCAATAATAATACAAAATTCAGAATTCAGAATTCAGAATCAATTAGTAGAGGATTCAAAACGTCACTTTCTACTAAGGCACCAAATTTTTATTTTGGTGGGGGGCTTAAACCCGTTTATTTATCCACCAGTTACAACAGAATTCAATTCTGAGTTCTGGCTACTGAATTATGTTTTATTAAGTGAAGTATTTTTTGGAACCCCCTAATGCTGAAAACAACTTCTCAAACAGAAAAAGATTCTTTTTCTATTAGATTTGATGACCTTGATGACGGTTCATTATCTGAATTAAGCTCCGACGAAGCCTCTGAAATTACTGGAGGTTTTCAAGTTATCAATGATTCAGGTGAGACGAGAGCTTTTTATAATTTTGGAGCGTCCGTACTGGCAGAACGCCAAGTTTTACAACCTGGAGAAATTGGTGATTATGATGGAGAATATATTTTATATAATTCTTCAAGAAGGGCATTTCAACCAAGATTATCACGGAAACTTGCTTCAGATGACTTCGTAAGTTTTCGTCGGCAGGGAAATAATACAATAGTTCTTGATACTACTGGAAATGTCACTCTTCGTGCCACCGCGTCATGAGGGTCTGAATTCTAGAATTGGCGTAGGTTGGGGAGCCACTGCGCCCTTGCGGTTTCACGACTTGTACCCCTGCGGGGAAGCAAGCTACGCGTAGCGTTTCCCCTTCTTTCAACAGCTATTTCATTCTTTTTTTAGGATAGTTTTTACGAATCTTTTGTGAAAAACAATAATTTAGCAACTAACCTAACCCTGAAAAATGCCCATTTTGTAAGTAAGAATTAACCCGTAATCATAAAATGTGGCATTTTAGAATGGAATAGCCTTGATTTTTTAGTAAAATACTTCCAATCATTCGTTAATATTTAGCCTAATTTTAACTAGTTCCGTGGGTTTAAGTCCCCCGGTTCAAAAATCACGCAAGTTTTGTGTAGGGGTTAAATCCCCATTACAAAACAAAATTTACGAACTTGTACTGAGCGTAGCCGAAGTATTACGAATTACGAATTACGAATTACGAATTATTTAATATGAGCCGCAACACTTAACTTGAAGTTTTGTTTAAAACAACAGCCCACTTGTAGTAATTGGAGGTGGGCTGTTTTTATGGTTGTGTCGCAAAAACGCAATTAGATTTGGGAGCATCCCAAATGTGTAAAAACATATTTTGTCATTGCGAGCGTAATGAAATGAAGCGTTCGCGAAGCGTCTCTTAGAGTTGCAATCGCAACATCTAGACTTTGTGATTGCTTCATTCTGCTTCGCTTCATTCGCAATGACAATCTATCATCTTGGTAAATTTGCTTGCATTGGGATGCTCCCATTAGATTTTTTACTCTCATGGTAAATATCTATACATCAGTCTGTACAAGGGTTGGGGGTTACTCCTTATAGTGGCGACTTGATGCTGATTTTTTTGAACCAGCCCCAAAAAAGACAGTCGGCGACATTAATTTGTTAACGGTTGCAAGAGCAACTTTGATCACATTCATTTGTTAACAGTGATATTAATTCGTTAATCACAACATTAATTTGTTAACGACGACAAATAATGAGTTATTCGACAACAGCAAATCGGGATGACTGGATTCGAACCAGCGGCCCCTTCGTCCCGAACGAAGTGCGCTACCAAGCTGCGCCACATCCCGGCATAAAAATGCCATTGTAAATTAAGAATATCATAACCCGTGCCAAATGACAGAATTACATCTATATATGATCACTTCATCCAAGGCTTTGCTTGCTAGGATTAAATTTGTATAACTCTAGTGGTAAAAGCGGATTGTGACTGTAAAACCAGACTGGTTGCGGGTAAAAGCACCTGGGCGTGAGCGCATCGGTAACGTTAAAGACATTTTGCGGGATTTAGCCCTCAATACAGTTTGCGAGGAAGCGTCCTGTCCTAATATTGGTGAATGCTTCAATGCCGGTACTGCCACGTTTTTGATTATGGGCCCGGCTTGTACACGCGCTTGTCCCTACTGCGATATTGATTTTGAGAAAAAACCCAAACCACTAGACCCCACGGAACCTGCACGACTAGCAGAAGCTGTTCGCCGCATGAAACTTAACCATGTTGTGATCACTTCTGTAAACCGAGATGATCTGGCAGATGGTGGTGCGTCTCAGTTTATAGCGTGTATTAATGCGGTTCGCACTGTTTCACCCAACACCACAATTGAGGTACTAATTCCTGACTTGTGCGGTAATTGGAATGCTCTAGAGTTGATTCTACAAGCTGCGCCAGAGGTATTAAACCACAATACGGAAACTGTTCCACGCCTGTATCGCCGGGTGCGTCCCCAAGGAAACTACGATCACACTTTAGAATTATTGCACCGCACTCGCCAACTTCTCAAGAGCACATATACTAAATCTGGTATCATGGTTGGACTCGGTGAAACTGATGTGGAAATTCGCCAGGTCATGCAAGACTTGCGAACTGTAGATTGCGACATTTTGACAATTGGGCAATACCTCCAACCCAGTCAAAAACACTTGCAAGTAAATGAATTTATTAATCCAGAACAATTTGCTGCCTGGAAGGCATTCGGCGAAGAAATCGGATTTTTACAAGTTGTTTCTTCACCATTGACAAGAAGCTCATACCATGCAGAACAAGTCAGGGAATTAATGAAACGTTATCCCCGCTCAAAAGTTAGGAGTTAGGAATTAGGAGTTATGAGTGAGCAGATGTACTCCAACTCAAAACTTTCCGTTGCAATTCTTGGTGCAGGTGCTTGGGGTGCATCTCTGGCAAATCTCGCCGCAGCAAATGGTCATCAGGTGCGCGTCTGGTCGCGTCAAGGTTCCCAAATCCAAGCAGTTTTAAAAGATGTCCAAATAGTTCTATCCGCCATCTCAATGATTGGTGTGAGGGATGTTGCTTCCCAAGTCCAGTCTTTCCCCCTTTTTCCAGAGACAATTTTTGTCACAGCGACGAAAGGCTTAGACCCCCAAACTACCTGCACGCCGTCACAAATTTGGCAAACAGTATTCCCTAACCATGCAGTGGTTGTTTTGTCTGGGCCTAATTTATCAAAAGAAATTCAAATGGAATTACCAGCAGCCACGGTGGTAGCCAGTAATATTCCCACTGCTGCAGAAGTAGTGCAGTTAGTATTTTCTTCTCATCGTTTCCGGGTATATACCAATCCCGATCCCTTAGGCGTGGAATTGGGGGGAACACTGAAAAATGTGATTGCGATCGCAGCCGGTGTGTGCGATGGTTTACAACTGGGAACCAATGCCAAAGCTGCTTTAGTCACCCGTGGACTTACAGAAATGGTTCGCATCGGCAACAACTGGGGTGCGAAGACAGAAACATTTTATGGTTTATCAGGTTTAGGAGATTTGTTAGCAACCTGCAATAGTCCCTTAAGTCGCAATTACCAAGTCGGCTATCAGCTAGCTGGTGGTAAGTCACTTACAGAAACTCTCGCAAATTTGCAAGGAACTGCTGAAGGAGTGAACACTTGCCGGGTTTTGATGCAACGAGCCAAGCAACAAAACATAGCAGTCCCAATTACTGAGCAAGTTTATCGGTTACTTCAGGGTGAAGTCACACCCCGACAAGCGCTTGATGAACTGATGCTGCGAGATATCAAGCCAGAGTACAACCATTAGAGCATCGATTCAACAATCAAAAACCTAACCCTCCCCAGCCCCCAAATTTTGCAGGTTTGGGGGAGAGGTTCTTTTAAGATTACTGAATTAGTGTTCTAGTTAGGGACTTCCAGTAAAAAAACATCCCATCCCTGCGGGACGCTTTGCGAACGTAGGGTAGCACAGCTGTGATACGTGTCAACTTAATGTAAAACTCAAGTCCCGCAAGGAACTGAACTTCCTTGCTTAATAGAAAAAGTCATTAGCAGATGACTAAATGTATCCAAAAATCTTTAGTCTACTTCAGTAGACTTTAGCTAAAAGCCAAAGAACTTTAGTTCCAGGCGGGTGAGTCAAGCCGAAAGTTTTGCTATTTCTAGGCTTTTGTTGACACCAACGCACAGATGTGAACCCCTACTTTTAATTTGAATCCTCCAAAAAATAAATCTCTTGTGAGGTGGGCAACATGAGCGCCCTACTTGTGCAAATTAAATGCGCGACAGCTTATGTCAAGTTGAAATTGACGGGTTAGCACGACACCGAGAGAGTATTTAATAACTTCCCCGCGTTTTCTATCTCCGTGTCGAGAGAATTTTTGCCGTTAATACTAATCACTTCCCCAATATCGATTAGTTCTACTTATACCTGAATAATCCTGAGAAAAAATTGGTAAATCGTCAGGATATTACTTTTGTAGCCATGTAAATGTGACTATGCCAATTATAAAGATGACATTCACTGAAGGATGTTTATACCGTGTTATAAAAGTTACTATTAAAAACCATCAAGGTTGAAATGTTAACTAAGTAGTTGAAATATTGAAAACCTAGCTGCCGATTTGAATAGCTATTGGTTTAATCAAAAGTTTAGCAGCCGATTAAGTTCAGTAATGCTGTATCCAATAAAACCCTTACAGTTAATTTCTAAAAAAAATTGTAATGGAACGTTCAACCATGTTAGTTCATCGTAAATCACGGGAACAATAGCAACAGTTGAATAGCTGACCGTAATCTAAGCTGACCGAAATCTATTGTTACCTGGAGCCATTGAGACGATCTTTATGCCAGCAACATCTTTTTATGCAGATGCCCCCTACAATACCAAAAAGTCCCGCCAGGCTTTGGACTCGGATCTCACGGTTGATGACAGTGAGTTATCGGTAGATGATTTACAGGAGCTAGAGATGGCTTCTGCTGACAATGCTAACTTTGCTGCTAACACTAACCGTCGGAGTACAGACCTAGTACGTCTATATCTTCAGGAAATTGGTCGGGTTCGCTTGTTAGGGCGGGATGAAGAGGTTTCAGAAGCTCAAAAAGTCCAGCGCTACTTGCGGATGCGGATAGTGCTTGCTAATGCCGCAAAGCAAGGAGATGAAGTAATTTCGCCCTATCAGAGGTTAATTGAAGTTCAAGAACGCCTGACCTCCGAACTAGGACATCGCCCGTCTTTGGAAAGATGGGCTGCCACTGCTGGCATAATGGTATCGGATCTCAGACCGACTTTGGCAGAAGGCAAACGTCGTTGGGCTGAAATTGCCAAGTTGACAGTAGAAGAATTGGAGCAAGTTCAGTCCCAAGGACTTCAAGCAAAAGAACACATGATTAAGGCTAATCTTCGCCTAGTTGTGTCTGTTGCTAAGAAGTATCAAAATCGCGGTTTGGAATTGTTGGATTTAGTCCAAGAAGGTACACTTGGTTTGGAGCGGGCTGTAGAAAAATTTGACCCCACTAAGGGTTATCGCTTCAGTACTTATGCTTACTGGTGGATTCGTCAGGGAATTACACGGGCGATCGCTACTTCTAGTCGCACCATCCGCCTCCCTGTCCATATTACCGAAAAGTTAAACAAAATCAAAAAGGCTCAACGCAAAATTGCTCAAGAAAAAGGTCGCACTCCTACTCTAGAAGATTTAGCAACTGAGTTAGAGATGACACCGACCCAAGTACGAGAAGTTTTGTTGCGGGTTCCTCGCTCTGTTTCTTTGGAAACCAAAGTAGGTAAAGATAAAGACACTGAGTTAGGCGAATTACTCGAAACTGACAGTGTAACTCCAGAAGAGATGTTAATGCGAGAATCTTTACAAAGAGATTTGCATCATCTTCTGTCAGATTTGACTAGCCGGGAGCGCGATGTAATTCTGATGCGGTTTGGTTTGGCAGATGGTCATCCTTATTCTTTAGCAGAAATTGGCCGCGCTCTCGATTTATCACGGGAACGAGTCAGACAAATAGAATCCAAGGCTTTGCAAAAGCTACGTCAACCCAAGCGTCGCAACCTCATCCGCGACTATTTGGAGTCTCTAAGTTAGTCATTTGTCATTTGTCATTTGTCATTTGTCATTTGTCATTTGTCATTTGTCATTAGAAAACTACCCTTGACAAATGACTACGCACAAATGCCTTTAGTCATTTGTCATTAGAAAACTACACTTGACAAATGACTACGGACAAATGGCTGATTTTATCCCATATTTAAAGCTTTTTAGAGGCTTGTAGCAAATTATTTGCATTTAATTGTACAAGAGTTTCCTCAGACCTTTGCTTAGATATCTTGAAGGTGGGGATTAACTCAGCAATTCAAAATTAACTTATGCAAAATTCAAAGTCAAGGGATGCAATCGTTACAAGTATCCTAACTATTAGCTGTATGCAAATTAAATGCACTACAGCTTATTAGTTGAATTTTGATCAAGATTTGATGAATTGTTCTTAAATATTTAGCATATATTCTCAATAGGCAATGATTGTTGCAAATTGCTCCCAAGATTTGTTATATTCTCAATTAACGAGCTTTGTTGAGAAATATTAGTATGACTGTCTACACAACTACTTCACTCAAGGCAGAACTGAACGAACGAGGCTGGCGATTAACTCCCCAGCGCGAAACAATTTTACACATTTTTCAAGAACTCCCGCAAGGTGAACATCTGAGTGCGGAGGATCTTTATCATCGGCTAGAAACTGATGGTGAAGGGATCAGTCTGTCAACTATTTATCGGACTTTGAAGTTGATGGCAAGAATGGGAATTTTACGGGAACTAGAACTGGGCGAGGGACATAAGCATTATGAAATCAACCAGCCCTATCCCCATCATCACCATCACCTAATTTGTGTTAGATGCAACTCAACTATTGAGTTTAAAAATGACTCAATTTTAAAAATTGGGTCGAAAACCGCTCAAAAAGAAGGTTTTCACCTGCTTGACTGTCAAATGACCATCCATGCAGTGTGTCCCAAGTGCCAACGGGCACTGATGCCGCTTTAGCACTTGGGTAGATAAAAAACAAAACTACTCAAATTAACCAAATAAATGGAATTTTGAGCAGTTCGTAATTTGCTGTTACTGGAGGCAAGCAACCAGTTGGGGACTGATACTAACAACGCCAAAGCGGATGTTAAAAGCGTCCGCTCTTAAGATCCTTGAGACTGATGCCGTAGAATTCTTGGGCTTGTTTAATTGCTTTTTTGGTGTCAGCGGCCATCACACCGTTCAGCTTGCCTTTATAAAAACCCCGCTCCCGTAGTCGCGTTTGGATTTCTAAGGTATTAAATTCGCTTTTGCTAGCAGTATTAACTGAGCTATATAACTTAGCTCGCGTAGTTGGGCCAGCAACGCCACTTGCTGCCAAGTAATTAGCTGCCTGGAATCTCCTTACAGCATCGGCAGTGTAGGGGCCATAGTAACCATTTGGCTCTCCCTCTAAATATCCTGCCTGGATCAATTGTTCTTGAAGTACTCTAACTGGCTCACCGCGATCGCCTATGCGGAATTTATCTCGATTGACTACCTTTTGATTTTTGGGAGCCTCTTGTCCATCACCGATGCCAATTCCCGGCAATTTAGCTAATGTTGCTGGGCCAACAACTCCATCAACGCTTAATTTGTAAGCATCTTGGAACCGCTTGACAGATTCTTCGGTAATTGGGCCAAATATTCCTGTGGCGTTCCCGTAATAAAAGCCTGCAACTCTTAAGCGTTCTTGTAAAGCTCTGACATCTTCACCTTCATCCCCCTTAGCAAGGTAGTTAGGATTGCGGCGTTGGTTAGTTGCTGAACTAGCTGAACTAGTAGTGCTGGGCTTTTTAGCTTGTGCGCTTCTTACAGCAGTCGTTTTTTTAGTTTGTGTAGCCCTAGTTGTCGGCTTTTTCGCTTGCCAACTTTCTAATTTTTGCAGGGTGCTTGCTCCAACAATGCCGTCCACTGGTAAACCAGCGGCCTTTTGGAAGCGCCGCACAGCTTCTTGTGTGGATGCGTCATATACTTGGGTAACAGAAGCTTGGTAAAAACCTGCTGTTTTCAACTTTTGTTGTAGATTTCTGACAGAAGGGCCTTGATCGCCTTTTTCCAGTGCCATGACGCTGCTAAGGGCGCCAAGAATAGACAAGGACAGAGCAAGGGGCAACATATACTTCCAAGCCCTACTAGAAAGCCGTTTCCAGTCTGGTGCAGCTGCTTTGTTAAACAAAGAACTGAGGGAGACCAATTCACTGGGTGTGCTGTCTTCGTAGGCGAAAGCTAGGTGCAAATACGCAAGATTTTCCATATTTGTTTCCTACACCATTGATTTTTCTTCGATCACTGCTTCAGCTTGATGTACTAGGTTCCTCAAAGCTTCTAATGTTCCTATGTTTACATCCTCCCACAAATTGCGCTTGTGTGCTTCTAATAATTTTTCAGCTATATCACGCAGTGCATAAGGGTTCTTTTCCTGAATAAATTCCGAGACTACTGGATCGAGCAAGTAAGCTTCTACTATGCCTTGATACATATAATCTTCGACACATTTAGCTGTTGCATCATAGGCGAATAAAAAATCTACTGTCGCGGCCATTTCAAAGGCTCCTTTGTATCCGTGGCGCATGACTCCCGCAATCCACTTGGGATTAACTACGCGAGAACGATACACCCGTGCTATTTCTTCTTTCAGTTGGCGGAGTCGTGGTTTAGCGGGTATGGAATTATCACCAAAATAAGTTTGGGGATTTTTTCCCTGTAGAGAACGCACTGCCGCTGTTAAGCCACCCTGAAATTGGTAATAATCATCAGAATCTAGTAGGTCGTGTTCACGGTTGTCTTGATTATGCAGGACAACTTGCATTTGGGATAAGCGTTGCTTGAAGGCTTCGGGGGAGGGGAGTGGGGAGTGGGGAGTGGGGAGTGGGGAGTTAGGAGTTAGGAGTGAGGAGTTAGGAGTTAGGAGTGAGGAGTTAGGAGTGGGGAGTGGGGATTGGGGACTGGAGATTTTATTCTCCCCTGCTTCCCCTGCTTCTGCTCCTGAAGAGTAGGCGTAAGAACTCCAGTTTATGTAGGCGCGAGCTAAATCTTCGTCATCTGTCCAGTTTTGCGATTCGATTAAACCTTGGAGTCCTGCGCCGTAAGCACCTGGGCGAGAACCAAAGATGCGATAGCGCGATCGCACCACTGCTTCTTCTAAAGTTAATCCTTGGCTTGTCCACAAATCAGTTTCTTGGCGAACTGCATCCGCTAGGGGATTTTGTTCTGGTGGTTCATCCAAGTCTGCTACTGCTGATACTGCTTGAGCGAATAAATCAATTAAGTTGGGAAAAGCATCCCGGAAGAATCCAGAAATTCGCAAGGTGACATCTACACGGGGACGCCCCAAAATCGCTAGGGGCAAAATTTCAAAATCCACTACTCGCCGCGCTGCACCATCCCAGACAGGTTGGACTCCGAGTAAAGCCAAGGCTTCGGCTATATCATCACCGCCTGTTCTCATGGTGGCTGTTCCCCACAGTGATAAACCTAGTGTTTTTGGATACTCACCATGTTCTTGTGTGTAATATTCAACGAGGGTTTCAGCAGCTTTTCTACCGATATCCCAGGCTGTTTCTGTGGGAATGGCGCGAATATCGACAGAATAAAAGTTTCTCCCTGTTGGTAGAACTTCTGGGCGGCCACGCGTGGGTGCGCCAGATGGAGCGCTGGGGACGTAACCGCCATCGAGTCCGTGTAACAAGTGGGTGATTTCTTGGTGGGTTTGTTGTAAAGCTGGAAGCAGGCGATCGCGTATCCAGGTAGAGACGCGATGAATCGCGTCTGTGCTGGGGGGGGAGACGCGATGAATCGCGTCTGTACAAGATTCCTGATTTCTAAATTCTGAATTCTGAATTCTGAATTCTGAGTCCTGATTTATTAGTTGTTCTACTAAGAGGGCGGCGTGTTCTTCTAGGACTTCGACAATATCACCAAGGGTACGGCATTCTGTGCCATTGACTATTGAGTATTCACCACTAGGCATTGACAAATCGGCTGTGAGGGGGTCGAAATCTAGTCTCCAATCTTGAGCTATGGCACGGGTAATACCTGAAGAATGGCGATTGGGTATGCGAGCGATCGCTACTATTAAATCTCGTAGCTGCCTTCCTTGGGGACATTGCCCAAAAATATGCAACCCATCGCGGATTTGGGCTTCTTTCAATTCACAAAGATAACCACCGATGGAATTCAAAACTAGAGATTCCGAATTAAAAATTTCTGTTTCATTTTGGATTCCTAAATCTAGATGGAGATTTTCTTTGATCACCAGTTCGCGGATGTGATCGCGAATCACTGGCAAACGAGAAGGATCTAAACTGTCCGCTTCATAATACTCATCAATTAAATTTTCTAACTGTTGCAAAGAACCGTAGAGTTCTGCACGAGTCATGGGGGGCGTTAGGTGATCTATAATCACCGCTTGAGCGCGACGTTTGGCTTGGGAACCTTCACCAGGGTCATTCACAATAAATGGGTACAGGTGGGGAAGTGCGCCGAAAGCCACTTCTGGATAACAATTGCTGGATAAAGCCACACTTTTACCCGGTAGCCATTCTAGATTTCCGTGTTTTCCCACATGAACTACAGCATCAGCACCAAAAGTTTCTCTTACCCAATAGTAGAAAGCTAAATAAGCATGAGTTGGTTCTAAATCCGGCGCATGATAATTCAAACTGGGGTCATTATCATAACCCCTTGCTGGCTGAATTCCCACAAAAACGTTGCCGAGTTGAATTCCGGGAACGGGGATAGAGGCAGAGGGGCAGGGTGCAGGGGGCAGAGGTGAAAACTCTTCTCCTTTGCTCTTTGCTCCCTGCTCCCTTGCTTCTTCCCCCACTCCCCACTCCCCACTCCCCACTCCCCACCTTTCACTAATACCTTGCTGAACTGCTGGCGGCAATGAAGCGAAATATTCTTGATACTCTTCCCAAGAAACACTTTGGTGTACCGGAAGCCATTCTTGACCTTCTGGATCATTGGTTACGCCATCTGTCAGCCGTTGAATCAACTCATCTCCTTGAGCAGGTGGATTTTCTACTTCATACCCAGCTAGATGTAAAGCTTGCAGTATTTCTACACAACTCGCTGGAGTGTCGAGTCCCACACCATTGGCAAGGCGGCCATTCCGGTTGGGGTAGTTTGCCAGAATGAGGGCAATTCGCCGTTCTTGGGGGGGTTTGGAACGTAGACGCGCCCAATTTGCTGCTAGTTTAGCAACGAACTCGATGCGATCGCTGACTGGTTCATAAATTACCACATCTGTCTCTAGATGGGGATTACGAGTTTGTACGGCTTTAAAAGACACAGCACGAGTAATAATCCGCCCATCTACTTCTGGTAGCGCCACATTCATGCCAATATCGCGGGGAGAAAGCCCTTGAAACTGTGACTCCCACTGCTCAATTGATCCGCCACTGAGGATCACCTGCAACACAGGCACATCTAATTTTTCCCATAGTTCAGTTTGGGGTGTTTCGCTTTCCAAGCGTGCTAGAGAAAAACTGGTGGTATTCAGCAGCACAGCTATTGATTCGGCTTCTTTGGGTTGAAAAAATTCACTCAACTCAACTTGCACATCAGGTTCACGCAATGAAGAAACAAACACTGGTACTGGTTGTAAATTTTTCTGTGCCAAAGCTTCGCATAAAGCATCAATGACCTTAGTATTTCCTGCTAAATAATGGGCACGGTAGAAAAGGATGCCAATTTTGGGGATTGGGGATTGGGGATTGGGGATTGGGGATTGAGAAATTTGAGATTCTGAGGTGGATGAATGAGTATCTGAGGTGGATGAATGAGTATCTGAGGTGGATGAATGAGTATCTGAGGTGGATGAATGAGTATCTGAGGTGGATGAATGAGTATCTGAGGTGGATGAATGAGTATCTGAAGTGGATGAATGAGTATCTGAAGTGGATGAATGAGTATCTGAGGTGGATGAATGAGTATCTGAAGTGGATGAACGGAGTTCTGAGGTGGATGAATGAGGTTCTGAGGTGGATGAATCTAGTTGTAACTCTCCCCTTCCCCAGTCCCCAGTCCCCAGTCCCCAATCCCCAGTCCCTATTTCCCACTCCCCACTCCCCATTCCCCATTCATACAATCCCACACGCGGAATCGGCCGGGGTAACGGCGGATTGTATGCAGTTGACAAGCAAATGTCAGAGATAAATTGCAGAGCATTAACGAAATTTTCTACGCCGCCTTCGCTAAAATACTGCCATACCTGGTTAACAATACCCAAAGGCACAGTAGACTGGGAAATTAAATCGGGATCAAAAGCGTCATCCCCTGGCATTACAATGAGGGTTCTACCATTACGTTGCACAATTTCTTGCACTACTTCTAAGCCATAACTCCAGTAGGAACGTCCTCCTAACAGACGCAAAATAATTACTTGGGCAAGTTCCAAAACTTGCTCTCCATAAGTATCTATGCTTAACTGTTGCTGTAATTGCAACAGGTTGGCTACTCTTAATGCAGGAAAGCTTGTAGGTAATTTTGTCACCGCAGCTGCCAAGGTTTGAATGTCGGTATCAGCAGCCGTAATCAACACGAAAGGCGCTGGAGTTTGTTCTAAAAAAATTAAACCTTCTGACTGATTCCATCCACCCGATGTGCTACTTGTACGATGCATAATCCTGTATTGCCGTCTTAAACTATTGGTTATTGCACAATCAAAACAAACTTTTTCCCTGCATTCAGCCCCTTCTTACCAATAATGATTTAAAATGCTTAGTTCTCCTGATTTGAGCTTTTCTCGAACCTTGCCTATTGTTGTATTTAATCAGCTTGGGGAATTGTTGGAACAGATGGCTCAAACGGTGGGAAGTGCCGCTCTGATACTGACAGAAGCTGTGTTGATACGGATTTGCATACCTGTGGAATGGCAAAGGCAAAGGTTTACGTTGGTGGTTTCTGAGCAGTTTAGTGCGCTTCTGGTAGGAAACTTAGCGCAGGGGGAGGAAGGGGAGCAGGGAATTGACTCGGCACTCAATGCTAGTTTGACATTTAATTTAGAGGCGATCGCAACATTTGTCTACGAGTTGAGAGACTTGTTCGAGTGCGATTCCTCCACTCACCAAAATCTCGAAGGCTATCGCCAAATTATTCGCCCCAATGATGCCACGCTCCAAAGTCAATTCTCGCTGTTGTTATTAGAATATCTCTTAACTCAGCCAAGCCAAGAAATAATAGCATCTCTAAGCTCAACTGCGCCGACAGTTTATATCTGTCAACCAGTGGAAGATGCTTTAAAAAAACAGATTTCCCAAGAGCGGCTATTGAATCAGGTAACAACGCAGATCCGCAAAAGCCTGGATTTGCCAGTGATTATGGCAACAGCAATTACACAAGTGCGTGAGTTTCTGGAATTAGACAGATTAGTAATCTATAAATTTGCAGGTTCCAAAGTCAAGGCTCAATACCAGTCTGACAGTATTCCTCTCAGTGGAACGGCACCGGTAACAGACATGGAACTATCGGTTGGGGAACCTGCCAAAATCCCTTTTTCTATACATGAGAGCAACGGTAAACACTCGCCTTCTGTGTCAGCCAATAATCAACCATTACTAGAAGACTGCCAAAACTATGGAGGTTATATTGTCTATGAAGTCCGGGCTACAGATGCTATTACATCGGTGTTGAATTACACAGAAAAAAATTGCTTTATCCGAACCTCTCAATGTTGGGAAAAGTATCGCCAAGGCTTTACCTTAGCTGTGGATGATGTTGAAAAAACTTATGTTTTAGAAGAGTGTTTGTTAAATTTTTTGAGGGAAAGCCAGGTTCGGGCGAAGTTGGTTGCACCGATTATATTTGAGGACAAATTGTGGGGATTGCTGATTGCTCATCAGTGCGATAAACCCCACCAGTGGAATGATAGCGAAAAAAACTTGCTGATTGCGATCGCAGAACAATTAGCGATCGCAATTCACCAAGCTGAGTTAATGCAAACGCTCACCCAAGAAAAACAAACTCTCGAACAACGAGTTATTGAACGCACAATGGCTCTGCGCGATGCCCTCCTGGCCGCCGAAGCTGCTAGCCGCCTCAGAAGTGAGTTTCTCGCTACTATCAGTCACGAATTGCTCACGCCTTTAACTTATGTTATTGGGATGTCATCTACATTGTTACGTTGGCCTTTGGGTGAATTGAGTCAACGACAACGGGGTTATCTGCAAACAATCCACGACAGTGGAGAACATTTACTAGAAATGATTAATGACATCCTCGATTTATCGCAAATCGAGGCTGGTAAGGCAGCTTTAAATATTTCGGAATTTTCTTTGGTGAATGTTGCCGAAAATGCTGTAGAATCACTACGAGAAAAAGCAATCAGTGAACAAATTAATCTCAACCTTGATTTGCAAATCGATCCTAAGCGCGATCGCTTTACCGCCGATGCCGAACGAGTAGAACAAATTCTCTGGAATCTGTTAACTAATGCGATTAAATTTACCCCCGAAAGTGGTAGCGTTACCTTACGTCTTTGGGTGGAAGATGATACTGCTATTTTTCAAGTGGAAGACACCGGGATTGGTATTCATGAAGAACAATTATCATTACTTTTTAAGAAATTTCAGCAACTTGATACACCCTATCGCCGCCGCTACGAAGGCACTGGACTTGGACTCGCTTTAACGAAACAACTCGTAGAACTCCATCGGGGTCGAATTGAAGTAGAATCAACTGTAAGTATTGGCTCAATTTTTACTGTATGGATACCAACTCAGGCTATGAGAGTGATGAGTTAGAAGTCATTCAATTTTAGATTTTAGACTTCGGCTACGCTCAGTCGAACGATTTGGGATTTTGGATTGAAAGAAAAATCTAAAATTGGCAGAGTTAGGACAATACTGTGTAGGTTTTGCGTTCGCCCTTGGCGTTCCCGTTCGCGTAGCGTCTTTGCAGGAGAAGGGTCAATACGGTTCGGTTAAGGTTTTTTGATGAAAATTTTAGATCGCAAAGATGCGATAAATCATCACAAAGACGCGATAAATCGCCGTTTTTACCAAAGATTCATCGCGTCTCTTGTCTTAACCGAACCGTATTGGGAGAAGGGTAACCCAACATTTTACGGGGTTTGTTGGGTTTCGTTCCTCAACCCAACCTACGAATATTCAAAACCTACGCAGTATTGAGAGTTAGGATATTGAACTTTTTATTTTGAGGCTAGACTAATTAGCATTTTTTCAAAAATTTTCAACACATGTTCTTTTCCATTGTCTCTAGTAAAAATGCTAAAACTTGGCTGAGAGTTGATTTCAATTAACCAATATTGGTTATCTCTGTCTAATACAATATCTAAACCACCATAATCAAGGTCTAACTCTTCAAAAACTGGTTTAGCAAAATTAGCAATATCTGACAATATTTGTGGATCGTTGATATAGTTTGCTTTTGCACCATTCCAGTGCAGAGGGCTGAGGTTCCCCGCAAACTCTGCATTACTTATATCTTTTTCATAGAGCAAAACTAATTCTTTATTTAAGAAAACCGCTCTATATTCAGATTTTATGTGAATAAATTCTTGAGCAAGAGCGACATAATCATACTTTTTAAAATTGACATTAAAAATTTCTTTTAAAGCATTTTCAATTTCATCTATATTTTGACATAAAAAAACGTTATGTCCCGTCGCTCCAGAATTCCTTTTAACAATCACTGGTATTTCAAAATTTTCTTTGATTCCTAATACGATATCTTGAATAGTTGGAAATTTTAAGTAAATTTTATACTTGATGTCACAAAAAGGTGAAAGAAAACCTAATGTCCGAGGAAGTTTAACTTTTTTATTTAAAGCATGGTAAGTGTATTCCTTGTCTTTTATAAGGTGTGATACTGCTTGATTAATCAACGGAGTGCTATAGTTACAAAAATAATGGTGTTTATTATTGACTTTTATTTTGATTAAGTTTTCAGCCGGATGAATAATTTCATAGCTGATGTTTAAGTTTTTACAAGCTTGCAATACTAGCGAAACGTTGTCTAACATAAATACTTAAATTTAAACGTCTAAATTACGAATTACGAATTACGAATTACGAATTATTCTCACTTGCTATTTGCCGTTTAAAAATTACTATCTCAGTACCAACAACTGGGTTACGCGCTATCAGCGTATTTTGAGAGTCGATAATTTCTAAATGGGTAAAATCCAGTTCTTGAGAGCGTCGTAATATTTCAGCAGCTAGTTTGTCCTGCTGAGATTCCTTGAGAGTGTACCAATCATCACTAATTTTGACCGTAAGATTGCTACTGCGGAAGTTGGCTTGAATTGACTTTATCAGACCAGAGGCAATGCGATCGCTAATTTCAGCTACCTGATTTTCAATAGCCGCAATCAAGGCTTGTTCTGGTGTCAATTCTATCGCTGGTGCTGGCGTTGCCGTGGGAATTGGTTCGGGTTCCGCTTTCGCTTCCGGCGTTGGTGGTGGCGGAGTTTGTACTTCTGGCGGCGGCGTAATTTCCTCTGGTGGCAGTGGCGGCTGTGGTTCGGGTGCAACTGACTCCGGGGGAGTAGTTATCGTTGGTGTCGGTGTTGGTGCAGGAACCTCTTCAACGGGTGGAACTGTTGCGATTTCAGTAGGTTTACCAGTAAAGACACTCGTAGTTGTCCAAAGGATAATTACAGCAATTCCAGTAACAATTCCCGTCAAAGCGGTATCTGATAACGAGGTTGACAAATTTGATGGTAAAAACAAGCGGATTGTCCTTAACAGTCCACCCCACCACAACTGAAACTGCTGGAAAAAGCCAGGTTTTTCCTCAGTACCCGGTGGGGGTGCTGTCTCCAGTTTCTCCACCGTTACTTCTAAAACCCCAATCGTCCCTTGGAGAAGTTGGATAATTTTAGCCTTCCAAAATGGCTGAACTCTCTGGTAAGGTTTTTCGGGAGGTTGAGTTACTTGCTTATCCGTCGGTTTTGACTGATTGTCTTGTGACATGGAACTTTCACCAAAAGCAGCGAATTAAAGACAAACAACGTACATTATTACTGGTGCTGCCTTCTTTTGCCTTAATGTATCACTTCATTGCACATTACTTCAGCTAAACTGACTATTTATTAAATTTGGTGAATTATGAACCTGAAACGCCGTCAATTTTTATTTTTAAGTAGCCTCAGCGCCATTGGTACAGGATTTTTAAGCTGGATGTTAGCTGATAAAAATCATCAAACTGCTGATATTACCGATTCAACAACAGCTATAGCCGCCAACCCAGCCAAAAAAGACTTGTTATTACGTTTTGTGTCTGTGGCTGATACAGGGACTGGCGCTAAAGGACAGTATGCTGTGGCTGGAGCAATGAATGCATATCATAAACAAAATCCTTATGATTTAGTAGTTTTAGCTGGAGACAACATTTACAACAACGGCGAAATCGAGAAAATTAGTGCAGTTTTTGAGCGTCCTTATCAATCTTTACTAAAACTTGGTGTGAAATTTCAGGCTTGTTTAGGTAATCACGATATTCGTACTGCCAATGGTGATCCACAAGTCAAGTATGCTGGCTTTAATATGAAGGGACGTTACTATACATTTAAACGTAATCAGGTACAATTTTTCGCTTTAGATACTAACAGTAATGCTGATTGGAAAAACCAGCTAACTTGGTTAGAAAAAGAATTAAGTATTAGTAAAGCTCCTTGGAAAGTTGTATTTGGTCATCATCCAATTTATTCATCTGGTCAGTATGGGAGTAATCCAGATTTTATTAAAACTTTCACTCCCCTATTTCAAAAATACGGCGTTCAACTTTACATCAATGGTCACGAACACAATTATGAACGCACTCGTGCTATTGATGGTACAACTTATTTAATTTGTGGCGCAGGTGCTGGCAATCGTCCTGTAGGCCGTTCTGAGTGGACAAAGTATTCTACGAGTGATTTAAGTTTTGCCTCTTATGAGGTGTATAAAGATAGAATAGAAGTAAGTGCGATCGCTACTGATAATCGTGTTTTTGATAAAGGTATTATTCAGTTAAAATTTTGAATGGTTTAGAAATCGAGAAGATTTAGAAAATGAGAGGCGAAGAGATAACATTGATTATCGAGACAAACAATTAGAAGCAGTAAGACAAGCTATCTCTTCATTGATACCGGAATTCTTAAACTTGCGAGTTGAGCGTTCACCCCTACGAATGACTGTCAAAAAACAAGGTGAAGAACTCATAGTTAATCAGCTATCTGATGGGGAGAAATGCTTGCTGGCAATGGTGGGAGATTTAGCAAGACGATTAGCGATCGCTAACCCAAGTTTACCAGATCCACTCCAAGGTAGTGGTGTTGTTTTAATTGATGAAATTGAACTCCACTTACACCCCAAATGGCAACGGGAAATTATTCCAGCTTTGACAAGAATATTCCCCAATTGCCAATTTATTGTCACCACCCATTCGCCTCAAGTAATTAGCCAAGTCAAGCCGGAAGGAATTTATATTCTAGAAAAAACAGACGAAGGTGTTGTTGCGAAAAGACCAGAAAGTTCCTTTGGGAGAGACAGCAATCGAATACTAGAAGACCTCATGGGTGTTCCCGCACGTCCACAAGAAATTAAAGATCGTTTACATGAGTTATTTAGACTCATTGATGAAGGGAATCTTGATGGTGCTAGGCAATTATCTCAGGAAATTTCTGACATTATTGGACAAGATGAGCCGGAATCAGTAAAAGCAAGTGTGTCTATTCGACGCAAAGAGATTTTGAAGCGGTGAAATATATCAAAAAAAGTCAGGAGCCAGAAAGTTTTACCGTTTGGAAAAACCTAGCAAATGAAGATTGGCAACCAAGTTGGGACAACTTCAGCAAACCACAAAAAACCGATGTACATGATTCCTTGTTGCAACAAGGTTTTATCTGTTGCTATTGTGGAAGGCGTATTACCAAGGATATTAGCCATATTGAACATCTAAAACCTAGATATCCTTATACTGAGCTAACGCTGGAATACACAAATATGCTGGCTTCATGCCAAAGAGAAAGAGAGCGTAAAGAACCTCTGCACTGTGGGAACAAGAAAGATCATTGGTACGATGAAGCTCTCAGGGCTATTTCGTTCTATGCATAAACCGCCCAGAACTAAAGTTCAGGGCTAATAGCTAAAGTCCGTTAAAACGGACTAGAACCTTTTCTCAGTCATCTTTAGATGACTTTTGCTATTAGACTCAGAATTCATTCTGAGGCGGGCTTTTCGGAGAATGAAATAGCCCTGTGAAGCTCTTATGGTTTCACCCATAAATGCGAATTGTGAGGAGTTCTTTAACTACACTGATGATGGGCACATCCTGGCGACAAATAATTCAAAAAAGCAATTACCTGCTGAAACAACAATTGATAAACTCGGACTCAATATTGATAAGCTGAAAGATTTACGTGCAAAAGCTCTTGAGCTAATATTGGAAATCATCAACACAATCACAGAGGCAGAGAGACAAGACTTAATTCTAGGTTTCAGTGAAACTGATTATAAAGGATATTATGAAGAGTTTTGTGATGCGATTATTTATTTCCTAAAAAATTAGTTTTAATGGCGTAGCCTGTTGTAGACATTGGATTCACTTTATACTAATGAGGTGTATAAAGATAGAATAGAAGTAAGTGCGATCGCTACTGATAATCGCATTTTTGATAAAGGCATTATTCAATTAAAATCAGCTTAGTTATTATGACTATAGTTGAGCAAGTAAAACATTACGTTGAGAACTAAAATAAACCAAACAATAAAACACTGTCGCGTTAATTATTAGCTGGTGACAATTCATCTCCCGTTAATCTTTCCTCCGTAAGACTGTAACGCGAATCCTCTTACTCCATTAAGATAGATTGAAGTTCACAGGAGCAGCATCTTCTGAACATGGGTTTAGATTTTGGAAAAACCCTTTGTTCTTCACATCGGGTTATAAGCGTATGTTTTCTGAAGTTAAAAAATGTCTCGTGTTAGCCGTACCTTTGGCAGCAGCACAACTGGCTCAATCTGCAACTGGTTTTGTGGATACGGTAATGATGGGCTGGTTGGGAAGTCAGACTATTGCATCTGGAGGTTTGGGAGCTGTTATCTTTAGTTTTTGTCTGTTGATAGCTACTGGTATTGTTTCTGCTGTCAGTCCGTTAGCTGCCCAAGCATACGGGGCCGGAAATAGAGAAAAAGTTGGCACAATTGTCCGCCTGGGACTAGGGATATCTTTGGTACTAGGAATACCAATTACATTGCTGCTTTACAGTGGAGGTGCTTTACTACTTCTACTAGGGCAGGATGCTAACACAGTAGCACTAGCAGAGATTTATTTAAAGGCGATCGCACTGGGTTTTATTCCTGCTTTAGGCTTTGGAGTACTTAAAAGCTTTCTTTCTGCTCTATTGCAACCACAATTAATAATCGTGACTGTGGTTTTGGGTACTCTGCTCGACATTACAGCTAACTATGTGCTGATGTTTGGCAAACTGGGATTTCCGGCGCTGGGTTTAGCTGGTATCGGTTGGGCAAGCACACTCTCACTTTGGAGTACGTTTGTTACTTTGACAGTTTATATATGTAATCAGCCTCGCTTTGCAGTTTACGGTATTTTTCGACCTTTATCTAGAAAAGCTTTTTCCCTAGAGCATCGCCGGATTATTGGCGAGATTTTTCACGTTGGATTGCCCATTGGGGGGCTGATTGCAGTCGAAGCGGGACTGTTCACCGTTGTTACTTTCATAATAGGAAAATTAGGAACAAACGCTCTTGCTGCCCATCAAATTGCTTTACAAACAATTGCGATGTCATTCCAGCTTGCACTAGGCATTTCTCTAGCGACAACAGTACGTGTTGGGCAGTTAGTTGGACAGAATGACCTGCTTGCTACTCGTCTGGCTGGATACGTAGGCATTGCCATTGCAGCTCTATCTATGGGTGTGGTAGGTATTACATTTTGGTTAATGCCAAAGTCGATTATTTCTCTTTATATTGACATTAACGATCCAAACAATGCAGATGTGGTTGTCCTCGCAGTGAAATTGCTGGGAGTGGCAGCGATTTTTCAAATAGTTGACGGTGTGCAAGTTACTGCCGGGGCTGCATTACGCGGACTAAAAGACACTCGAATTCCTATGTTAATTGGTATTTTTGCTTATTGGTGTATTGGTTTATTCACTGGTTATACTTTCGGAATCTGGTCGGGCTATGGAGCTATTGGTCTTTGGTGGGGACTGGCTATTGGTTTAGGAATCGCTGCAATAATCATGACTTGGCGGTTTAGCAAGAAAACAACTAACTACGGGTAATGGATAGCCTAAAAGAAGAAGTTGTACATTGCGTTAAAATTAGCTTAATTCTCACCGCAAAACTTTATGATTCTTGAGGCAGTGATGCTTCATGTTAAACCTGGTTTGGAATCAGATTTTGAAGCTGCTTTCAAAAAAGCTTCTAAAATTATTTCCTCAATGGACGGATATTTATCCCATGAATTGCATAGATGTGTAGAAGTCCAAGGTAAATATTTATTACTTGTCAGATGGGAAACTTTAGAATCTCATACTGTGGGATTTAAAAGTTCTGCTGAGTATCAAGAGTGGAAAAAACTTCTGCATCATTTTTATGAGCCATTTCCCACGGTTGAACACTTTGAAGAAATTAAAATATGAAAAACAAGAATCCCGACTTCTTTGAAAAATCGGGGTTCTGCAATTATAGGACTTAGGCATTGACAAGAAATAGCAAACATGGAGCAAGGTTAAAAAGCATATCTTTTGTAAGGGCACAGAAAAAGCTCATACGTGTCAACTTAACGTAAAAGCTATGTCCCGCAAGGAACTTCAGTTCCTTGCTAATAGCGAAAGTCATCTGAAGATGACTAAATATAGCCAAAAATCTTTAGTCTACTTCAGTAGACTTTAGCTAAAAGCCAAAGAACTTTAGTTCGAGGCGGGTGAGTCATACCATTTCACTTTAATAATGATACAAATACGCTGGTAAGGGCATGGCATTGCCCATTGGTGTCAACTTAAGCTCAAATGCATGATGCACAGGCGTTTTACCCCCCTTAATCCCCCCTTAGAAAGGGGGGAAAAAGAAATGCAGTTCCCTCCCCTTGACAAGGGGAGGGTTAGGGTG
>NZ_JAIVFS010000106.1 GCF_020829645.1 Nostoc mirabile CHAB5784
TACCTCTTCTCAATTAATCGTAGCTATCGTCTGTGCCACTCTGCGCGATCGCTGCCGTAAATGCCAGTTGAGCAAATTCTTACATTGCCAGCTTTCTGCGCTTTCCTATCCGTCGAACTCACGTTAATCCCTAATCCCCAGCGATGCACTGAGCGCAGTCGAAGTGTCCCCAGTCCCTTTTACTTCAAAGTTCACAACTCATAGTGATATGTGTTTAGACGAAATCAAAACCATCGTTAAAATCTGAAATTGAAACTCCTTGAACAAACGCGATTAAGTCGTTGTTAAAAGATATCCCCGTCCCCACGGCATTATTAATAGAGATAATACCCAAGCTAAAGGTAGATTCAGGTAGTTCAATAAAGTCCTGGCTGATGTTGAAGTCAGTAATCAAGGCGTAGTCACTATTTCCACCATTATCATAGAAAACTTCACTACCTGCTCCCAAGACAAAGGTATCGCCATTAGCCCCGCCAGTTAAGGTATCAACTTCGTTAACAATCGATCCAAATCCTGGGGCAAAAGGTTCAACGCCGATCAGGCGATCGCTCCCATTACCACCCGATAAAGAGTCGTTTCCAGCTCCACCAATCAATAAGTCCGTGCCAGTTTCACCAGTGAGGGTGTCATTTCCAACTCCAGTGCCACCAAATACGGTGTCGTTACCAGCCTCACCCTGAACAAGATCATTGCCTGCATCACCATTGAGTTGGTCATTACTCCCGCTACCTGATACCGTGTCATTCCCAGTACCCGCAAAAACTCGATCATTTCCAGCGTCGCCAGAAATTACGTCGGCGCCATCAGAGCCATTGAGGATGTCATCTCCATCATTACCATTAATGGTGTCATTCCCTGCATCACCGAAGATGCGGTCATTGTCATTGTTACCAATGATGCGGTCATTGCCGTTCCCCCCATTGATCACGTCAACCCCATTGTCGCCATCAATGGAGTCGTTCCCAGCATCTCCAAATACTAAATCGTCGCCATCCCCAGCATCAATTGTGTCGTTTCCTGCTCCACCAACGATCAGGTCTTCGTCATCGTTACCAAAGATTACGTCGTCACCGGCTAAGGCTACAATAGTATCGTCATCATCGAAAGCAGAAATGCGATCGCTGCCAATAGTGCCAGCAATAAAATCCTCCTGATCTGTACCATCAATATCCATGTGTTTTTTCCTTTCAACTTTCAGGAATGATCTCAAAAGGCATCAGTATTATTTAGGCAAGGGAAACATCTAAGACAAAGTGTCTGAACTGAACACACAAATATCAGATTGTTTAAGTTATTGAGAACAATCTCAATCAAGCCCAGCCGGAAGTTGACTTTACCGAAGCAAATAACTTTGTATGAGCAGCATATTTGCTTTTACGTAGTTTTAAACTATCTCTTAAGGTAGATGTTAATACTTAGAAAAAATATATTAATTATTTTATTAAAGAATATTCGATTATTGGAACTGCATGGGCTGTTGCCGGATGCGTGCTGTTTCATACGTTATGTCTATCGCAGATAAATCTCGTGCGTTAATGGTGCGTGAACATCAGCAAGTCAAGAATCGCCAACAATCAATGCTGATGCGGGCTGCACAAGAACTTGGTCTTCCTGAAGAAGCATCCCACTACTGGAACCCGATTCAAGGGAAGGTAGATGCTAACACTCGGATGATTTATGGGCCAAGTCATGCTTCCATGAGCTAAGTTTCAAAAGTAGGACTTACGCAAACAATAGCCGAAAAGAATGATTTTCAGTAGAGGCAATTCATGAATTGCTTCTACTGACAACTCTAAAAAAAAGCCACCCTCTACTCTAGGGTGGCAAAACTTATATATTTAGATAGATACGGTACTTAATTAAGCATCGTAATAGAGATAAAACTCGTAGGGATGAGGGCGCAGCTGTAACTGCTTGACTTCGTTACCTAGCTTGTAGTCAATCCAATTTTCGATAAAGTCTTCCGTGAACACGCCTGATTCGGTCAAGAAGGCATGATCTTTTTCTAGTGCTTGCAACGCCAATTCTAAAGAACCTGGAGTTGAAGGAACCTTTGCCAGTTCTTCTGGAGAGAGTTCATAGATATTCTTATCTAAGGGTTCACCAGGATGGATTTTGTTCTTGATGCCATCGAGACCAGCACAAAGCATTGCAGCAAATGCCAAGTAGGGGTTAGAAGTAGCATCTGGACAACGGAATTCTAAACGCTTGGCTTTGGGGTTAGTGCCAGATAAAGGAATACGGATAGAAGCAGAACGGTTCCCTTGGGAGTAAGCTAAGTTTACTGGTGCTTCATAACCAGGTACTAGGCGCTTGTATGAGTTGGTACTAGGGTTGGTAATTGCCAACAGCGCTGGTGCGTGTCTGAGAAGACCACCAATGTAGTACAACGCCATGTCACTCAAACCAGCATACTTATCACCTGCAAACAGAGGTTGCCCGTCTTTCCAAATGGATTGGTGACAGTGCATTCCAGAACCGTTGTCGCCAAAAATCGGTTTTGGCATGAAGGTGACGGTTTTACCATGTTTCTTAGCAACGTTCTTGATGACATATTTGTAAATCATCAACCAGTCAGCCGCTTCGATCAACTTACCAAAACGGAAACCTAGTTCGCACTGACCACCAGTAGCTACTTCGTGGTGATGCTTTTCAATGGGTACACCTAATTGTGCCATCTTCAACAGCATCTCTGTACGAATATCTTGGAAAGAATCCGTCGGTGAAACTGGGAAGTAACCTTCTTTGAAGCGTGGTTTGTAACCCAAGTTGGGTTTTTCATCTGTACCAGCTTTACCGGAATTCCAAGCACCTTCTTCGGAGTCTAAGAAGTAGTAGCCTTCGTTGGCGGTTTGGGCAAACCTAGCACTATCAAAGATAAAGAACTCAGCTTCAGGGCCAAAGAAAGCTGTGTCACCAAGACCAGTAGAAACCAGGTAATCTATTGCTTTTTGGGCAATAACGCGTGGGCAACGATTGTACCATTCACCCGTGCGGGGTTCCTTAATACTACAAATTATACTTAGCGTTGGGACATCCATGAATGGGTCGATCCAAGCAGTGTTGGGGTCGAGTACCATCGTCATGTCCGATTCGTTGATCGCTTTCCAACCCCGAATGCTGGAACCGTCAAAAGGTACGCCATCAGTGAATGCAGTCTCATCGATTTGATTTTGGTACAGTGTGAGGTGCTGCCAAGTCCCTACTGTATCGATGAATTTGAGATCAATCAGCTGAATTTTTTCATCTTGAATTCTCTTCAAGACTTCTTGTGGTGTTGTCATTGTTACTCCTTCTCTACCAATTTCCTAAAGTAATACCAGAATCTTCCAAAGCATCCTAACCCTGCTGATCTCAATCAAGCCGTGACACACCTGAAATATCTTAAATACTAGACATTAGCAGATTTTGTAGCTTGTGCTACAGATATCTGGATTATCAGGTTATGTTAACCTTTCAGCGATCATCTGTACAAAACTGGAAAGTTCATCATATAGGGGTCAACTTTGGCATAGAATCCATAGATAGTGGATAAATTGTTTTTGTGCCGAATCTATTTTTAATAGCACAAAAATTTACTGGTGCATAAGTGCAGCCAAATAAATATCAAACCATAAATAGCAATGATTGGGAGAAGAAGGAATGCGCGATGCGGTAACAAGTTTAATTAAGAATTATGACTTAGCTGGTCGGTATTTTGACCGGAATGCGATCGATAGCCTGAAGTCTTACTTTGACAGTGGTACAGCACGAGTACAAGCGGCGGCGGCGATAAACTCTAATGCAGCTGCACTTGTCAAGCAAGCTGGTTTGCAGTTATTTGAAGAATTGCCAGAATTGATTCGTCCCGGTGGAAATGCCTATACAACTCGTCGTTATGCAGCTTGTCTGCGGGATATGGACTACTATCTGCGCTATGCCACCTATGCGCTGGTTGCTGGAAACACGAATGTATTGGATGAGCGTGTGCTACAAGGGCTACGAGAAACTTACAATTCTCTAGGAGTGCCTATTGGCCCTACAGTTCGTGGTATCCAGATTCTCAAGGATCTGATTAAGGAACAAGTAGCAGCAGCAGGTGTGGGTAATACTACTTTTGTGGATGAACCATTTGATCACATTACACGCGAGTTGAGCGAACAGGATATTTAGTTATTCAATAACAAGTATAAAATATAGCGATCGCACTTTTGTCTGTGTTGGGAAAGAGCGATCGCTTTTTTATAAACTCTACCAGGCGTTGACAAGGACTTTATCCAAGTTTTCGCCGTCAAAGGGCAATATCACGCCTCTCTAAAATAATTTTGCTAGATTAAAGCTGTGTTTTTGGAGCTATCTTCGATTAATGCCAGCCAGAGATATCTATCATGCCGCAGTTATTAAAGCACTTACAGCAGATGGTTGGACAATAACCAACGATCCCTTATATCTGGCATACGGGGGTAGAGAACTTTACGTAGATATTGGAGCAGAAAGAGTTACTATTGCTGCTGAGAGGGATAATCAAAAAATAGCTGTTGAAATCAAAAGTTTTCTGAGTCCTTCTCCAGTGAGTGACCTCCAGGAAGCTGTAGGACAGTATGAAATTTATCGCAGTCTGCTTAAAGAAGTAGAACCAAAACGCCAACTTTATTTAGCAGTTCCCAAGCGAGTCTATGAAGGTATATTTTCCGAACGCTTTGGTCAGCTAATTCTTAATAGTATAGGAATAAACCTGATTGTCTTTGACGAGCAACTAGAAAGGATTATCAGATGGATAAGCTAGCTCGATATCGTGAAATTATTCGTCAGTTGATATTTGACTATGCTAGTCACAAGCCTGCTAACGGTCAAATAGAGACAGAAGCTGTTATTGACTCCGAACGAGACCACTACGAAGTGTTACATGTCGGTTGGGATGGAGTGCGCCGCATACATGGTTCGGTGGTACATATAGATATTATTAATGATAAAGTGTGGATTCAATATGATGGTACTTCCCAGCCAGTAGCAGAGGCATTATTAGAAGCGGGTATTTTGCGCGAAGATATTGTCTTGGGTTTCCATCCGGCTGAACTACGGGAATACACGGATTTTGCTGTATCTTAATTATCTTTATGTTGTGTATTTACAAAGAATAATACGTTAAATAAGCGATCGCTCCCAACCGCTTATATGCTGATTATACTGCTCATAATTTCTCAAGTTTTACAGCACCGCCTTCGATTGCCCCTACGTTAATCTGTAACCTTCCATCAGTGACATACCGACAAGTGGATTTGACTCAGCTTCATCAATCGGAATGGTTAGTAATTGCTCATCCCAGACAACAATAGCTTCATACACATCAAACACACATTCACTACCATCTCCTAGAATTGCTCGTCCTCGCCTTTTCCAGGGTAGTTCTAATGCAGCAATGAAATCTGGCGGTAAGGATAACCAACCGTTAAAACCTGTATCAACAATGGCGGTTTTTATGTACTTTAGCATCAGCACCACAAATACGTAAAACGATAATTGGCTCGTAGTCAGCATTCACACTTCCAATAATCATTTTGTTTTGTGGATGCGCCCAGCCCCGAACCGACGGACATAGCGAGAGCCAACACGCACAAACCAGATTTGTGCATCTGGGTAGCGAGTTTCAAGACGCTTCGAGGCATTGATTTCATCAGTATCCATTTCCCAGCCACCTGTCTCGATGTCGATCGCTACAATCTTGCCATCATTACCTGCTTCGACTTGTGGGCGCACTTGAAAGTCATATATCTCATCACCGCGACGAGCAAATTCTTCTTTGCTGTAACGAGGTTGTCTTAATGGCATAATAAATCTTCTGTAGTCTTAGGCCATTGGTTAGGAAAGAAAAAGTCCTTTAGCGTTATTTTAAGCTTAACAGTTGAATTCCACTGGCTAAGGAATGCGATCGCTCATAGATGAAATGCATTAGTTTATCTTATTTGAACTAGAACCACCATAAGCCACAATAGAAGTTGCCGATGTTTGAGGCGCTGATTATGGAAGAATTATTCACTCTGAAAGACTTGCTTGTTAAAGGCGATGTTCAAGGAGCATTGAGTATAGTTGAAGAATTAACAGAAATGAGCCGAAATGACATAATCAAAACGATTCGTAGCTATGCAGTGATTTTGCTGTTGCATCTGATTAAACAACAAGCTGAAAATCGCACGACTCGCTCTTGGGAAGTCTCAATTCGGAATTCGGTTCGGGAAATTCAACGAGAAAATAAGCGCCGTAAAGCGGGGGGTTATTATCTCACGCCAGAAGAATTGTTAGAAATCTTAGCAGAAGCCTATTTAAATGCCATTGATGAAGCAACGCTTGAAGTAGAAGAAGGTCGTTATGAGTCAGAAGAGTTAGAAAAGCTGGTTAACCAAGAAGAAATTATCAATCGTGCTTTGGTTTTAATTTTACCAGGAGAGTCTAGTTATACTAATTCGTAATTCGTAATTCGTAATTCGTAATTAAGATATAGTTAAAAAGGCTGGATAGAGAGTGTTTCTAGTAAATTATCTTGTCATTAAATCAATATATTCTTTACGAATTTGGTGCTAATTGGCTAAACAGCGACTCGATACATTATTAGTAGAGTTAAATTTATGTTCTTCTCGCGCCTTAGCACAACGGCTAATTCAGGCGGGGGAAGTTACTGTTAATCAGCAGTTAGTTGATAAACCTGGTACTGAAGTTGATATTTCGGCTCAAATAAATATTAAAGAGCGATCGCCTTTTGTTTCTAGAGGCGGTGAAAAACTCTCCAAAGCTTTGTCAGTATTTACCATTCCCGTAGCAGAGCGCATTTGTTTAGATGGCGGGATTTCTACTGGTGGTTTTACTGATTGTCTCTTACAAGCTGGAGCAAAACAAGTTTACGGCATTGATGTTGGTTACGGGCAAGTTGATTGGCGGTTGCGAAATGATTCGCGGGTGATTTTGCGGGAACGCACCAATTTACGGCAACTACGACCAGATGAGTTATATGGCGAAAATGACCCGATTCCTGATTTGGCGGTGGTCGATGTATCGTTTATTTCTTTAACCAAGATTCTGCCTGCTTTGTGGCAACTAACTCAAGCTAACCGAGAAGCTGTATTGTTAGTCAAGCCACAGTTTGAAGTCGGCAGATCCCGTGTGGGTAAAAAAGGTGTTGTGCGCGATCCAAACGACCAAGCTGATGCCATTTTCCAGGTGTTACAGACAGCCCAGGAATTAGGATGGAAATACAAAGGCTTAACTTGGTCGCCGATCACTGGCCCTGCTGGGAATATTGAATATCTTTTGTGGTTGGGAATGGAAAGTGAAACGCTACCACCTAATTTAGAGACAATTAAGCAAATAACGCAATCAGCAACAACTGATTTACGGAAGAGTTAAAGAAGAATGCAGAATTCAGAATCAATTAGTGGGGACTTAAACCCACATATTCATCTAGACTCGGACTCCCATTCATACTGAATTCTGACGCCTCGGCGGAGCGTCTCCGGCTCCGCTCCTGACTCCTAAATTCTTTCTTGTTAAAGGTCGTAGATTAGACATTCTACGGAATCGGGATGGCGATCGCAGTAATTTTCCAAAGAGGTTTTCTTTGATTTTGCTTGCTGTTGATCGGCTTTTTCAGCTTGTAATTCTTCCACGATGTCCCAGGCTACGGCACAACCAGCAGAATCACTCCCATCTAGCTCACAAGTTGTACGCGCTTCAGTAATGGCTTTAATAATCGCTTCTTGAAGATTTGTCGCCCCAGCAGTTTCAAATGAGTTTAGGGTAGTTGTCATGATACTTTTACCTTTAATTTACAGAGATACGATATTAACTGTGAGCTTTCAATGACCCCATGAAGCTCACCCTCCGGGTGACGCTCCTGCGTCGCTAACGCTGCGCTAACGCCAGTCCAACGCCAGTCGCTCCTGGGGGAGACCCCCATGACCGCGCTGGCTCCTCTTTGTTGGAGCAACAAGACAGGCCTTGCTCACATTTCCAGTTTAGATAGGCTTTCCACAATAGATAGTGGTAAACACCGCCATCTTTTTAGCAAATTTGAGTGGGAATTACCCTCTTATCATCTTTGATTCAAAAAGCTAAGGGAATTCCACTAGGTGGAGTCACTGGTAGTGATGGTCATGTTCTCAGTCTTGCATCCCAAATTCGGAATGTCAGTCAATTGTCAGAAGAGTTTGATAGAAGTTGATAAACACTTATAAACGGTAACAAATGCTTAACAATTCTTATTTATTCTCAACAGTTCTATCTGTAGCCACTCAAAACTCCCTAAAGCACTGTTCATCTGTAAAAACTAACTACCCAATTCATGAGGTTGTACTGTCTCTAAGCAGCAAGGCAAAGCTAAAGGCATAGTCTAGGCTCACAACTTCGACTATTTTATAACTGCCGTGTCAGCGAGCTTGAGAGGGTAGTTTTTACTTGCTGATTAATTTGAGTCAACAGAAACTTTTCAGAACACAACTCAAAATCTCAATACTTTATGCCTAACTCTTGTCGCAGACGATACAGAATTGTGTTCTGGTCAACTTGAGAGAGAATTTCTTGAATTACACTGCTAGCGCCCAACTGTCCCCAAGTGCAGCCTTTTTCGAGATACACCTGAGCGGCTTTGCCAACGGAGTATGCACCATAACCGGCGATACCAGCTTGAGCGATCGCACTGCCAGCAAAAGCAGTAATATTGCTGGGATTGTCACCACTAGTTATTGCAGCCGTACTTTTACTTAAACCAAGAATAAAACTACTACCTAATTCTCCCAGTAGCAAACCACCAGAACTAAATAAAATCGTTTTTAAAATTTTCCCGGCTTCGTAGCTAGTCATCGGCAAACCATACAATCTAGCTAGGGCGCGAATTAAAGCCAAATCGGCAACAGTTCCGCCAAGGATATCTAAAAAAGCAATAGGATTGAGCATTACTGCCAAAGCTTTGTATTTGGTAAATTGCCAAATGATATCTTCAGCTTCTTGTTCGCGTAAGTCGATGGTTTTTTGAGCGATCGCGGTTTCTGCATCCCGTGCTTGGATGAGTGCATTTAAAGCCAGAAGCGATCGCCCTTCTCGATTAAGAATGTTCAGAATTATTTCCTTAAGTTCATCTACTTGCGGTGGCGGTGTCTCCCATTCATAACTGACACGACCATCAGGCCACTCAACCCGCACTTCCATTGGTGCTGGTTCCGCCGCCACCATGACAATTTCATCCGGTAGTAGAGGTTTCGCTTCAAAATGTCCTGCACCCAGTTGTTGCAAATTTTGGTAAATCGCTCCTTGGTCTGTATCTGGATAAAGGTCTATTTTGTTAAACACCAAAATCAAGGGTTTTTGTGCTTGACGTAATTCCAGCAGTGCTTGATACTCAGTGCGCGTGATATCACCAGACACGACAAACAAAATCAAATCAGCCTGATGTACCACTCCTCGCGCCATGTCTGCCCGTGACTCACCCTCAATTTCATCTAATCCGGGGGTATCAATTAACTCTACTAGTACCTTACCCCCTGGCTGCCAACGAACGGAACGGGGCCATTGAGTGACACCGTTCAGGGGCCCAGTTTGCAGAATCTTCTCTCCCAGTAAGGCATTCAAAACTGCCGATTTACCCCGACTCACCAAACCAAAGGCAGCAATTCTAATGACGTTAGAATCCAGCTTGTTGAGTGTGGAGTTCAAAGCTTCCAATTCTGGTTTCAACAAACCTGCTAATTCCGGGTTGGATGAAAGCTGTCCTGACTTACGAAGATATCCATACCAAGACAGCGCTTGTCTGAGGCTGGCGCGGGCACGATTTAAGTGAGTTTCTTGCAGATTTCGCACGAAGTTAGGTTGATTCAAGGTTGGACAAACAACAGGCTACATATCCATTTTGATCTAATTCCAAGGCTGTTAGCCTGTTTTGTCTTTCTTAGGCAATTATTTTGATATTTGCATACCTTTTAATGCAATGTCCATTCAGAACGTAGGATCGTGTTTATTATCCCAACACTTGCGATCACGCCAGTTTCTCCCAGTATGTTCACATTCAGATGCATCATCTATCCAAGGAATCGATGTAGAGTGGTGCGACGTTCCAATGGAAGCAGATAAGCTAGCAGTGAATAAAGGCAATAATAACGATAAAATTATCAATGTATAAATAGGTAGAACGATTAAGTGTCCACTGACCAGCACAATTTTAGTAGGTGTCCAAAAATTTCTGCATAGGTTATTATTTTTTTTGCGATTTTTTAAACTGGTTTTTAAATTCGAGAAAAGCATAATGCAACCCTATTAATGTCAGGTTATATAGCAATTCCATTTGATTTTTAAAAGCAAAGCTGACTGAGAGCTAGCCGGAGCAGGCTTTTGCTCTCAGTAAATTTGGCAAAAATTAAATAGGATTTCTATATGAGGATCAATTTTTTATGTAATAACATTATTAAAACTATATTTTCTAATGTCAAAGGTGTAAATGGCGACTTGTTATAAATTTTAATCTTTGAGCGGTAAAAAATATTTTTAATGAAAATAAGTTGAAGTTTTAGTAATCGTCTTTGTGTAAATACCGACGGATTTAACTCATAACTTCCACCACCGATGCTGGATTGTTGTATTGCGATCGCCTCTGGGTAAACAGGAAATTTACTTACCGTCGCAGCCTTTGGGCCCCAAAAGCATGATTTTGGATTCACTGCTGAGTGTATACCTAATTTGGTTAGCAAAATTTTGCGCGATGCTGGCAGTATAGAAGTAGCGTTAATTTTTTTTATGCCTAGAGATGAGAAATCCGAAGCTTCAAGAAGGGGTGCATTTGCGATCGTTGGCTATGAAGATTTTTTAAGTGAATTAAAAAGCCGAATTTCTAAGGCTCAATTACGGGCGGTAGTTGCAGTCAATAAAGAATTAATATTGCTCTGCTGGCAAATTGGGCGAGATATTCTTAATCGCCAACAGCAGCAAGGTTGGGGAGCAAAAGTTATCAATCGTCTTGCATCTGACTTGCAGAAAGCTTTTCCAGACATAAAGGGCTTTTCACGTACTAATCTTATGTACATGAGAGCATTCGCTGAGGCTTACCCAGACGAGCAAATTATCCAACAACTTGTTGGACAAATTCCCTGGGGTCATAATGTCCGTATATTGGATACTGTTAAAGACCAAACAGAACGCTTGTGGTACGTACAACAGACTATCGGGTATGGATGGAGTCGGAATGTTTTAGTTCACCAGATTGAAATATAGATTCTGATTTAATTTAGAGTGTATTCCAATGCAGAGAAAAATATTTTTAACCTACAGTCGGCTGCCGTCGATGCTGTAAAAACCACTTATACAACTCTGGATTATTATATATCTGCGTCCACGAGTCGTGCTTGGCTTCTGGGTAAACTGTAAATTTCACATTCCCGGCGCGGGCTTTGAGTGCAGAAACCATGATTTCAGACTCGCTTAATGGAACTACATTATCTTTGGCTCCGTGAAATGCCCACACAGGAAGATTTTTCAAATTACGTGCTGCTTGTGGGTTACCACCGCCACAGATAGGCGCGATCGCAGCAAATTGTTCTGGCTGTGCTGCTGCTAAATGCCATGTTCCATAACCACCCATTGGCATTCATACTCCCGTGACGATCGCCACTTGCTCTGCAACTTTGCCAAAAGGGTTACGTCGGCTCAACTCTGCAAAATATGGTGCTAAGTAGGTCTGCGTAAATAATTCTCGTTGGAATAAGGCAGTTCTTGCTGGGGGAAAAAGAGTTTGAGCCTTGTTTACTATTCTTTACACAGTTTGTTTTTATTGTGCCGACTTACTTAATTCATTTTTATAAAATTCTACTTTGGCTTTTAACGGCTCTAGATCGCGTCCCTTAACAACTTCTAAAATTTTATTTTTAATTTCTGCCGTACTCCAATATGCCAACTCTTTGGTAGTTGTGACATTTGCCATTACCGTTTATCCTGGAAAAATTTCCAGATTTTGATTGCGTCATCAATAGACTAACTTGATCAAAGAAAATAGATACGGGGACGCAAAGAAACAACTCTCTCTGTCCCTGTGTCCCCGTGTCTCTTCAATGAAGAGCTACCACCAAATTCGATTTCCATTTTCGTCAACTCGTGCTTCCCGAATCATGTCAGAAATCTCTTCAGCATCTTTAACGTGGTGGAGTGCTTTCTTTGTGCCATCGGGTTCATCTACAACGAAGTAAGTCGGGACTGTAATTTTATCGCCTGTAATGTCTGGTACATCATCCACAGCTACCTGTTGAGCCTTTTCTTCAATAGATTGAGACTCATCAGCAATTCTATCTCCTGGATTCGCTGTTAAGTTTCTTTCATTGACGTTCGGTTCTTCCCGTAAATGTGTATCTTCACTTACTGGTTGATTAATTTGATTTTCTTGATTTTTATCACTCATGGCTTTTCAGGTATGGAAAAATCTAGCTTTACTAATAATATTCTAAAAAATTGAGCATACAAAGAGTTCTTTCTCTGGAGAGACTTTGAGAAGAACACGTCTTAGGTTAGATATTTACTCTAAGGAATTTACTTCTTTAGTTGAAATGGGGTATATTTCCCCCCCAATGCTTCTACAATTGTACGGGTATTCGCTTCCATCATTTTGATGTAAGAATCTGCTGGACTTCCCTTAGCGCCAATTGAATCAGAATAGAGTTGATTTGGTGCTAATTTCACCCGTGCTTCTTGGGCAACAGTTTTAATTAAAGCCGGGTTAATTGTAGTCTCAGCAAAAATTGCAGAAACGCCTATTTTTTTAATTGACTCTACCAATCGCTGGACTGTTTGAGCGCTTGGTTGTTCTTCGGTACTAATGCCAATTAAAGTACCTGCGATCGCAATCCCATAAGCACGTCCATAATATTGGAATGCATCATGGGTTGTCACCAGTTTACGCCGAGGTGCAGGGATAGTTTGAATTTGTTGATTAATCCAGCTATGCAATTGTTTTAATTCATTAGTAAGTTGCGATGCCTTTTGAGTAAATTTTTCTCTATCTTCAGGTGATCTCTCAATCAAAGCATCCCGTATTGCATTCGTCATTGCGATCGCATTTTCTGCACTACCCCAAACGTGCGGATCTGGCACAACTTCTCCTTTGCCTTTATCAAGCTGCAAAGATTTGACAGCTTCCCCCACAGCTAACTTTTGCACCTTATCACCAGAAGCATTCATCAATTTAATCAGCCCCGGTTCCAGGTTGTAGCCGTTATACAAAATCAAGTCGGCTTCTTCCAAAACCCTGCTGTCTGCTGGTACTGGTTCGTAAACATGGGGATCAGTACCCGGTTTTAGGATTCCACTTAGTTGAATTTTGTCTCCTGCAACCTCTTGTGCCAAATCAGCAATGATGGTACTTGTTGCAACCACTCGCGGCTTATCTCCCTTGGCAGTGTTGGAGTTTGAGTCTTTCTGCGTACAACTGAGTAAAGCCAAAGGCACAAGCATTCCCAAACAAAGCCGGAAAAGAATTTTTCTCTTCATCCTGCTGATTATTCCCTTGCCGTAAGGATTACTGCCGTCTATCTCTAGTATTAGTTTCATTTATCTTGGATATTACATCTAATTATAGATTTTTTCATATTTCTCTCATTTTTATAGTAAGCTCAAGAAATAAATATTTAAACCAGATTATGAAAAACGTCTCTTTTCCTGCAAAATTGAGCCTATCCCAGACAAAAATAGAGGAAATGCCTGCAAAAACTGTTAAAGCTTTTGACATGAGTTCCAAAGCAGCAATTAGCATTGCCCATCTAGGGGTATACTACCGGACACAAGAAGCCTTAAGGGACGTTAACTGTATCGTCAAACCGGGAAAACTGACGGGTATTTTTGGCCCCAACGGTGCTGGCAAAAGTACGCTGATGAAAGCAATGTTAGGCTTGGTTCCTGTTAGTAGTGGTACGGCGCTATGCGAAGGCAAACCCTTGATGCAACAACTAGAGAAAGTTGCTTATGTACCACAACGTAGCCAAATTGACTGGACTTACCCTGCCACAGTCTGGGATGTAGTGATGATGGGACGGGTAAAAAAAACAGGCTGGTTGCGTAGCTTCTCGGCAGTTAGTCACCAAGTAGCAAAAAGCGCCATAGAAAGAGTTGGAATGAGCGAATATTGCGATCGCCCCATTGGACAATTATCAGGAGGACAACAACAACGGGTATTTTTAGCCCGTGCTTTAACACAGCAAGCAGAAATATTCTGCTTTGATGAACCTCTAGTAGGTATTGATCAAAAAACCCAGGCAGTGATTTTTGAAGTCTTCCATGAACTCGCCGCCGATAACAAAATCGTGCTAGTAGTCAACCACGATTTAGGAGAATCAATCACCCACTTTGATGATTTAATATTACTAAATCGTGAATTAATCGCCACAGGTTCACGCCAACAAGTACTTACACAAGAAAATCTACATCGTGCTTATGGTGGAAAAGTAATGTACTTTTCTGATGCTGCATAAAATGTCATTGGGTATAGGGCATTAGTAAATGACAAATGACAAATGACAAAATATGTTACAAGCATTAATTGAGCCGTTGCAATACGGCTTTATGCAGCGATCGCTCGTGATTGCGATTTTAGTTGGGATGTTGTGTGCAGTTGTAGGCAGCTACTTGATGGTACAACGACTAGCCTTGCTGGGTGATGCCATAAGTCACTCAGTTTTACCAGGACTAGCGATCGCTTTTATGGTAGGAGCAAATATATATATTGGGGCATTTATTGCCGGAGTTATCAGTACAATGGCGATCGCCTGGATTAGAGTGCGATCGCCAATCAAAGAAGATGCGGCAATGGGGATAGTTTTTTCAGCATTCTTTGCCCTTGGTATCACCCTAATTACTGTTATTCAAAAAGATAACAAAATAGACTTAAATCACTTCCTTTTCGGGAACATTCTCGGCGTTACTATTGATGAAGTGCGGGATACTGCTATTATTGCCACTATTGTTTTAATAGTTGTTCTTTTATTATACAAAGAGCTTTTATTTTACACATTTGATCCTTTAGGCGCTCAAGCCGCAGGTTTACCAGTTAATCGGCTGAACTTTGGACTGATGGTGCTAATAGCTTTAACAATAGTCGCCAGCATGAAAGCTGTCGGTGTCATTTTAGTATTATCACTTTTAATTACACCAGGAGCTACCGCCTATTTATTAGTTAAACGCCTCAACCAAGTAATGATTTTGGGTGCGGTAATTGGCGTAATTTCTAGTATTAGCGGTATGTATCTGAGCTACTTTTATAACTTGCCCTCTGGGCCTGCGATCGTTTTAGTAGTATCGGGATTCTTTATTTTGGCGTTGTTATTCAGTCCTAAATACGGTATTTTTACCTTGAGCAGCAGAAAGCTCACACCATAATTTTTGAATTACGCTGATTTTTCGGCGTGTAGAGACTTTATAATACAAAGTCTCTACACGCGTTTGCTAACCGTATTAAGTCGCTGCGTTGTTCAGTATTAACTACTATTATTTAACATGACGATGCTGGCAGCACTCCCGCAAACTCCAGAAAATCACTAATCGTGCGAATTTCGCCACCATTTGGCAACTTGACACCTTTGGAGGGATTCCAAACACGATTGTGCTTGCGAGCAAAGTCGCGCTCATGGTCGTGCTTGTGTCCATGCTCATGCTGGCACTCATTTAGGTAAGAGGATTGGTCGTTCTTAATTAGGCCGATGATGGTTTCAGCAACAATGCGGCTACCAACTTCGCCCAAAGAGTCGCCCTTTGCACGAACTTCGGATTCCTTGAGGACGTAATACCACGCTGGAGTCTTTTCTAGGAAAGGTTCAAGAGCTTGATTCAATTCTGGTGAATTGCCTTGTTTAAGCTCCTCCACTGTCAGTTTTGTAATACCTAGTTTGTCAGCTAGGCTCTGTCCGGTGGGAATGCTGAGAAAATATCCACGCAGTAGGTTTCGTTTAGCAAGGTGCTTCAGAAGTTGTTGAATAGGATCAGGATCTTGTGGATCTTTGTTGCCTTCATTAATTAGCTTTGACAAAGGAAATGCAAGATGCGTATCGATTTTTCGTGCAGAATTTCTTTGCCTTTTGGCAGCGCTTTCTTTGTCAACAAAGCGATCCCACTCAATAATCCAGTTAAAAGGCAAAGTATTGGACGGGCCAGGACCTGGCGGGCCTCCTATATCACGTTTTCCCGTAAAAGCAAAAAGTAAATTGAACGTTGCGTCCGTCAGCGCTCCCGGTTTGTTTGTAAAATTGCGGTTGTAATCATAAGCAGCCCTTACCATACTGTGTCCAAAACGGTAAGCTGCAACGGAGAATTCTAGAGGCATGAAAAGATTTCCATTCCGGGGATGGTAGAATTTCAGCCCGTCGCAGAGGATGCTATCCACTGTCTTGCTTGCAGTCACAGTTTTAAGGAAATCATTGACGACAAGCCACTGGTAGTGCCAACGAACCAGAGTTTGCGCCCGAACAAATAGTTTTTTATTGTCTTGGGCATTTTTCGGTTCGTTCTTCCGCACCCAGTCAACTACTGCGTTGTGGAAACGCAGGAAGGCAGTGTGGAACTGTGCCACAATCAAATTTTCGTCGTTGCGACTGTCGGCGATCGCAGCTATTCTGTTATTGCGTGGCAGGTCGCGCGATAAATCCTCTTCTGGCGGAATTTTGGCTCCAGGAATCGGCCTACCGCTAGCATCTTCTTTAGCGTTTACCCCAACTTTCAGTTTTACTGGGTCGTTTTCCTGATAAAAGTCTTTTGCTTGCGTGGGTTTTTCAGGATCTAGAGTTGGCCCGTCACCATAAACACTGTCAAGATCGAAAATGGGGCGACGCAGATTCTTGAGTTTATCGATTACAAAGTCAGGTGACAGAGGCGTGAAATCGTCTTTGGTAATATCAGTTTGAAGGTCTGTGACAGCCCGATCAGTATTGGCAGTAATATCATGATCAATAAACTGTCCCCAGTAAGTATAAACCGGAGGTATTATTGAGTTAGCGTCATCAGGCTCAGGGCCTTCTCTGTCAATTATTGCCTCGCCTAGCTTTTTGAGTTTGTCAATAATATCTTGGTTGTTGTCTGCCGGAAGCAGACTGTTTGGATCTCTGGCACTATCTGGGAAGAGATAATCGAAATCTGTCTCTACATCAATCGTCTCAGTCGTTAACGCACGTAAGGCAGTTCTCTGTTGCCCTGTCTGTTCCTTGATATATCCACCGTGGCTAAATTCAAAAGGGAGATTTTGCATCGTTTTTCCTCTACAGTCGATTTATGTGTTGCAAAGATTTTTGGATATGGTACGACCTCAAGTCGGCTACGTAGCAGGTGATCATTAAACATGAAAGAAAATACTTCCCTTGCTTTCTTAGGAATCCGGTAATCCCCTCTGATATGTCAGTGGAGTTACACTGAGGACATTCACACTAAAATCATGACATTTCGGATTATTGAAGTCACAGTACCCCTCTGGGTACTATTGGGAAGCAAAAAATCGAGGCGGTTTGGAATCATGAATGCGATGAAGAGTTACTCGCTTGGGAGTGCTAAAGCGATCGCCTGCAATCATCCAGACTATTTTTTCTGCCTACAGTTGTGATACAACAAATCATTATTAGTTCAGTTAAGCTGGCAACAGCAGTTTCATCCTCAAAACAATGACAGCAAGTAGTCCCACAATTTTAGCCCTAGACTTTGATGGAGTCATATGCGACGGACTAATTGAATATTTTGAGGTAGCATGGCATACCTATTGTAAAATTTGGTCTCCTGCTAACGACACACCACCAGATGATTTACCTTTAAGATTCTATCGCCTACGACCTGTAATTGAAACAGGTTGGGAAATGCCCGTTTTAATCAAAGCCTTGGTAGATGGAATTCTTGATGAGAAAATTCTTCATGAATGGGCAAGCATCGCCCCAAAACTTTTGTTAGATGACAAATTGCAAGCAAGAGAAATTGGCGCGAAACTAGATAAGCAACGAGATGAATGGATTACCACAGATTTAGATGGTTGGCTAAGTCTGCATAGATTTTATCCAGGTGTAGTAGAAAAAATCAAATTAACTCTTGACAGTGGAGTTAAACTATATATTGTGACAACTAAAGAAGGGCGTTTTGTCCAACAATTGTTGCAACAAGAAGGAGTGAATTTACCAGCAGAAGCAATTATTGGCAAAGAAGTCAAGCGTCCTAAATATGAAATTTTGCGAGATTTAAAGCAGGAAGTAGAAAACAAAGCAGTTAGTCTCTGGTTTGTAGAAGATAGACTCAAGACTTTGCAGTTAGTTCAACAACAAGCAGACCTTGAAGATGTGAAACTCTTCCTCGCCGACTGGGGTTATAATACCCAAGCAGAACGGGAAGCCGCCCAAAATGCTCCGCGAATTCATCTGTTATCACTGTCTCTCTTTTCCAAAGATTTCTCTGCTTGGCTTTAAATATATGAAATACGTTGCAATCATCTCTTGATGCCTTTATCCTAAAACGGCTTGTCATTGTCCAGATGTTTGTAATAGTCAAATTGTTGCATTTCCCGGTATCCTGCCAGGAACTTAAGTTCCTGGCTTATAACTTAAGTCCACTCAAGTGGACTGAAATCATTTATTTAGTCGTTTGAAGAGAACTTTAGTTATTAGCTTCGGAATTTATTCCAACGCGAAATTGTAACGAAGCCGGATATATACCAAAGATTATAAACCAGAAGCTTACGTTTTTCTATTTAGGTGAAATAATAACTCATAACTATTCAATCCTCACTTAGCACTTACTTTTATGCTTGATCTTACAAAACTAGCGCGACAAATGCAGGGTTTAAGTCAGCATCTTACATTAGAAGCTGTTGCCAGTCGTCAGCGTTTAGAATTAGCGCAACAACATCTCAAAAATGCTTATGAGTCTCAACAAGATTTAATCGATCGCCAAGAAAAATGGCGCGATCGCATTCTTTTTGCTAATGCTACCCCAATTGAACCGCTAGAAACCTGCATCGATATCCCAGTTCCTCCCAAAATTCATACTGTCATCGCTACCGATGGTTCGCAAATTGCCCCCAACCATCACGAAATTGCTTATTGTTATCTTTTAAATATCGGTAGAGTAGTTTTACACTACGGACAAAACCGCCATCCATTACTAGATAGTTTACCAGAGGTATTTTACCGCCCGGAAGATTTATATATGTCTCGGCAGTGGGGAATTAGAACCGAAGAATGGATGAGTTTCCGCCGCACTGCTTCAGAAACAACGGTATTAGCAGAACTTGCATGTGCAGCCAAAGGGGAAGCACCAGCATTGGCGATGGTAGATGGTTCCTTAATTTACTGGTTTTTAGAACAATTGCCGATGGATGCACGCGATCGCATTTTACCCCCCATCTTACAAGCTTGGCAGCAAATGCGTGATGCTCAAATTCCCCTAATGGGCTATCTTAGTGCCTCTCGCAGCATCGAAACAATGAACTTTTTACGGTTATTAGCTTGTCCTCATCCAGTGCCAGACTGTAAAACTTATTGCCCAAATCAGTTAGAAAAAGTAGCTTGTAAAATTTTTGAACAGTTGCGAGATACTTCTGTTTGGGCAACCCGACTCAAACCAGGACAACGCAGTACCTTGTGGCGTAGTAATTCCCTCATTCTCGAACTCTACGGAGACCAAACTATTTACTTTTGCTACGTCCACGTTGGTACCGAAATCGCCCGAATCGAAGTTCCAGCATGGGTAGCAGAGAATTTAACCATACTAGACCAAGCATTGGGGCTAATGCTAGCACAAGTCCAAAAAGGATATGGCTACCCAGTAGCGATCGCAGAAGCCCATAATCAAGCAGTGGTCAAAGGTGGCGATAGAACGCGTTTCTTTGCCCTCCTCGAACAACAAATGATTAAAGCTGGTCTAAAAAATGTGGGAACTTCCTATAAAGAAGCCAGAAAGCGGGGCAGTATTGCTTAGGAACTTCCAGAGTAATCTATTGAACATCCAGTAATCGTTTGAATATACGGGTCTTGAAATTGGCGATCGCAGCCATCCCAATTTATGGTGTTTACATTTATTCCCGTTAGTAACACTGACACGTTAGCCAAGCTAGAGATAGCAAAACGGGCACGAGATCCTGGCAACCATCTTAAGCAGATTAAAGAATTGATGCTGTTAACCAAAAGGTGTTGCTCTTACGTAACATTTCTTATCTTTAATTCAAAATATAAATGTTTACTTTACACGCTTTTCTGGGAACCCTTTATTTAGTAGGGAATTGAGTTAACAGCTAGCTTTTTCAGTAAAAACTAGTAGATAATTCTTGCCTCTGCTATCAAGGCTATTACGTATTTATTCGTAAATTTAACAGTCTTCATGGGAACTTATATTAGGTAATTTATCGCTCGATAATATCCCATTTAGATAGTTATTAAATTTCCGAAACACGTATTAATTTATTTTACCTATAACAAAAAAAGATTTATATTTAAACAATTGATGAAACTAGTAAAATCTGGGTACAAACAATCTGAAGAAAAATACTCTCGATTTTTCTCACTTTCTATAGATTTATTGTGTATTGCTAATTTTGATGGTTATTTTAAGTATTTAAACCCAAAATGGACAAAAACACTAGGTTGGTCTGAACAAGAACTTATTAGCAAACCCTTTATCGAATTTGTTCACCCTGAAGACCGTGAATCCACTATTGCCGCAGCCCAAAAAATTACACAATCTGTAGATGCAATCAGTTTTGAAAACCGCTATCTTTGTCGGGATGGTTCTTACAAATGGCTGTCATGGAATGCGACTGGCTTCAGTGAAGAAAACTTGATTTATGCAGTAGCTCGTGACATTACCCTTAATAAACAAAATGAGATAGAGTTACAAAAATCTATCCGAGAGCTAGAAGCTTTTAAATTTGCTTTAAATGCCCATTCACTGGTAGCTATTACTGAGAAAACTGGAAGAATAACCTATGTTAATGACCAATTTTGTCAAATTTCTAAATATTCTAGAGAAGAACTTTTAGGGCAAGATCATCGTATTATCAATTCTGGACATCATACAAAGGGATTTTTTGCAAATTTATGGAAAACTATTGTTCAAGGAAAAATATGGAAGGGAGAAATTAAAAATAAAGCCAAGGATGGTAGTTTTTATTGGGTGGATACTTTGATCGCCCCAATGTTAAACTCAGATGGAAAGCCCTATCAGTATGTATCCATTCGTACAGATATTACACAGCGCAAGCTTTCAGAGTTAGCTTTATTGGAGCGATCGCGCTTGTCACTTTTGAGTGCAGAAGTCAGTTTAGCCTTATCTCAAAGTGGTACACTTCCAGAAATTCTGCAAAACTGTACCAATCCTATTTCGCAATACCTTGATATCGACTTTGCTTGTATCTGGACATTTGAAGGACAAACAAACCAGCTACAATTGCAGGCTGGTGTTCATTGCACAGATGTTACCTGTAGTGCTTTGAACGATAGCCAAGATTTCCCAAATCACATGGTTTTAGCGAATAACATTATTGGCTTAATGGCTCAAAACCATCAATCTATTTTTAACGAAGAACTATCAATTAATAATTCCGAAAAATTTCTCGATTCTACATTCTCAATTTTGAGATTTTCTGCTTATCCCTTAATAGTAGAGCAGCAATTAATCGGTATAATGGCTTTAGTTAGCAAGCAATTATTTACCGAACCAACTCATAACCTATTAAATTGGATTGCTAATAATATTGCTGTGGCTATTGACCGAATCTTGGCGCGAGAAGAACTCCTCAGCCGTAGGGAAGCCTTATTACTGCGTCTAGCTAGTCAAATCCGCAGTTCTCTTGACCTAAATATGATCTTACAAACTGCGGTCAATGAAATTCGCAGCTTATTACAAATTGATCGTTGCTACTTTCTTTGTTACTTACCGCACCCATCCCAACCAAGCCTAACTATTACCTATGAAGCGCGAAACCCTAACTTACCACCCATATTAGGGAGTATTCCGCTCCAAAAAAGCATTTTCTTAACAAAAATACTTATCTCTCAAGAGTTAATTTGCATAGACGATATTAAGAGTAATTCACATCTCGACGATGATTTGCAAGAACTTTTAACTGAATTTGGCATCACATCTCAACTAATGCTACCAGTTAAGAGTAATTCCGGAGAGATTGGGGCAATTGTTTGCAGTCATTGCAGTGGCGATCGCATTTGGACTAACAGTGAAATTAGCCTGTTACAAGCTGTTTGTGATCAACTAGCGATCGCCATCGATCATGCACAACTTTATACCCAAAGTCGCTCTGCTACTTTAGCTGCTCAAACTCAAGCCGAAAAACTTACTGAAACCTTGCATAAATTGCAGCAAACTCAATCTCAGCTGATCCAGAATGAAAAAATGTCTAGCTTGGGACAGTTAGTAGCTGGAGTTGCCCATGAAATCAACAATCCAGTTAACTTTATTCACGGCAACTTAACCTATGCTAACGAATACTTTCAAGAGATGTTAACTCTATTGCACCTTTATCAGCAATACTATCCCAACCCCCAGGCAGAAATTCAAGATTTTGCTGAAAAAATTGATTTAGGATTTATTACCGATGACCTTTCTAAACTCTTGTCTTCAATGAATATGGGTACTAATCGTATCCGTGAAATTGTTTTAGGGTTGCGGAATTTCTCTCGTCACGATGAAGCAGATAAAAAACTAGTAGACATTCATGAAGGAATTGAAAATACACTATTAATTTTGCATCATCGCTGGAAAAATAATGGCATTGGGCTGGATATATCTATTGTTAAAGAATATGGTAATTTGCCCTTAGTTGATTGCTATCCTGGGCAGCTTAATCAAGTATTTATGAATGTTTTGACTAATGCGATCGATGCTTTAGAAGAGTCAATGGTTAATTTAAAAACAACTGAGAAACCGCAAATTATAATTCGGACTGAAATTTTAGACAGTAAATTCGTTGTAATCCGAATTGCTGACAACGGATTAGGGATAGAGGAAGACGTTAGAAAACGCTTGTTTGATCCCTTTTTCACAACAAAATCGGTGGGTAAGGGAACAGGGCTAGGGCTGTCAATTAGCTACCAAATTGTAGTAGAAAAACATGGCGGGACTTTGAATTGTCAATCAGAACCAGGAAAAGGCACAGAATTCTGGATTGAAATTCCAATTTAAAGAGAATTTAATAAGCCCCGCAGAAAAAGTCTGGCAACTTTGTTTGCATTTTTTTAGACTTTGATCCTCCAAAAATGCGACATTACACCGACTTTGCAGTGGGATTATTCGGCTTGCAGTGGGATTATTCGGCTTATTTATTTTAAACTACAATCCTCATACTTAAATCTAACCACTTCGACTGAGTAATTGGCGCACTGCTAGAAATATAATCCACACCCGTCTCTGCAACACCGCGAATCGTTTCCAAAGTCACATTCCCCGAAGCTTCAATTTTCACTCGGCTATCCTGCTGGCGAATCAACTGCACCGCCTGACCCATCATATCCAAAGGCATATTGTCCAACATAATAATGTCAGCGTTGTACTGCAAAGCCTCTTTTACCTGCCCTAAACTTTCAGTCTCTACCTCTATAGTCAAGGGATAAGGAATCTGAAAACGAATACGGGTAACAGCTTCTCCAATTCCCCCAGCCGCCGCAATGTGATTATCCTTAATCATTACCGCATCATCCAACCCCATGCGGTGATTAATCGCCCCACCCAAAGCAGTCGCGTACTTTTCCAACAGTCTCAGCCCTGGTGTCGTTTTACGCGTATCCACCAACTGAGCAGGTAAATCAGCAATTCTCTCTACATATATATTAGTCAGCGTCGCAATCCCACTCAACCGCATAGCCAAATTGAGCGCAACTCGTTCCCCCATCAGCAGCGCATCCAGCGAACCATGAATTTCAGCTACTACCTGTCCCGGCTCACACCATGTACCTTCAGCTGCAACCGTCACAAAGCTGACTTTTTCATTCAAAATCTGAAATACCCTAGCTGCAAGTGGCAAGCCAGCAATTATCCCTGAAGCTTTAGCTATCCATTTAGCCGAACTTAGCGTCACATCTTCTACTAATAGCGTATTTGTCGTGCGATCGCCCCTGCCAATATCCTCCATCAACCAGCCACACAACAGTGGATCTAAAACCAACCAGGGCGGCAAAACACCAGAATTCCTCACAACTTTATTGCTTCCTTAGTGACTTCCAGGAATACTATAGCCTATAATCCTTACTCTCTAAGGCTTTCATAGGGAATCAAAAGCCGTCCCAAAAATATTATTGGAAAAATAGTTGACACAATGAGGGAGGTTCGTTATATTGAATAAGTGCCTGAAGCGGAAAGCGAAATCGCGACGCCAAAAGGAACACCGAACCTTGAAAATATTATAGTTTGAAAGCAATTATACAGCAAGTAGTTTGCGTCAAGAAAATAAAGATAACTAAGCTGAAGTTAAAAAAGAGCAGCTGATATTGAGCTAAAAAGCTTTCCAGTACAAAACGGAGAGTTTGATCCTGGCTCAGGATGAACGCTGGCGGTATGCTTAACACATGCAAGTCGAACGAAATCTTTCGGGATTTAGTGGCGGACGGGTGAGTAACGCGTGAGAATCTGGCTTCAG
>NZ_JAIVFS010000107.1 GCF_020829645.1 Nostoc mirabile CHAB5784
ACAGTAACTCCACCACGTAAAGAAGCATCTGTTGCTGTTTAATACCTTAGATTATTCATACTTTTGCTAAGTCTCTGATTAACTCAGCCCTGCTGGGTCATTTTGTATAGCTTAGTCTAAACTCCAGGAGATGAGTGATGCAGCAAATTTTCACTACGGTACTAGTTGCAGCGATGTTTTTTAATGGTAATCACAGTCAAGCTTGTGACTATATGAAAGACCATAAACTGATGCGAAGAATGTTAGAAAAATCACGATTCAATCGGAGATTACATAATTTATCAATGTTAATCAACGACTTGTTTCATCAAGTAGGAATGATACTGAAAGATTTAAATGAGACTACGGAATATATTTTAGACTCATTACAATCACCAATGTGTGATAACATTCGGATTTTTAATGTGAGGTTAATTCAGTCGGAACAATTTCGGGCGGAGCCGGAGACGCTCCGCCTCCGGGCTATATTGCTTCCAAAAAACGCTACTTCTACGGAGTTAGAGTCCAGAAGAAACTACGAAAACAGGTATTCCAGTGGAGTTTGTATTTTTACCTGGTAGTGCAAGCGATGTACGTGCTTTGAATGCATTATAAGAGATTTCCTTAGGAAATATACGCTCAAAATTAGTCCGTGTAGGTTGATAGGTAACTCCGTTATAGACTAAAGAACCTCCACCGACTCCTGCGCCAGCATACACGTTAATTCCATCTTCTTGTAAAAGTTCTAATACACCTGTGTAAACATCTATTGGTACAGGCTCACCGAAAACAGCAAAAGAACTCAGCCATGAACAACGACCATCTGGTGTCCGTAAAGTAGCAAATGTATTTTGTGCCGGAGTGATCGACCAACGACCACCACGCTCCAAAACAAGGCAATGTATTCCTGCTTGAGCTAATCTTAGTGCTGTGACTGAGCCACCAAAACCACTGCCAATAATGACGCACTGCCTCCTGGTATAGAGCCAACTGAGCCGGGGGTACTGAGAACACGTATGAAGTATGTTTTCTAAAAGCAGGCAGGACACTGGAAGATTGTCTCGGATCAGAACACTGCTATTTATCCTATGCCATAGCCATTAAGCTTATGAAGTGTACAGTTAATATTGTCGCTCTATGGATAGTAATTTACCAAAATAGTGTGGATTCAAATTTTGATTTGAGCGTCTAAGACGGCTGACTAAAGGCGGTGCGACTATTTCTATTCTAGACGAGCTGAATAATGACTCAGTTATCAATTGAAAATTTACTGAAACAGAAGATAGGCTTAGATCCAAGTACCCTTGGCTCTGTTACCATCAAGAGAGCAATTTCTCAATGCATGGCAAATTGTGGTTTGACTGACATAACAGATTACCTGGCACGGTTGCAAACATCAACTCAGGAACTAGAACAATTGATTGAAATGGTAGTCGTGCCAGAGACATGGTTTTTTCGGGACAGAGAACCTTTTGCATTTTTAAGCCGCTATGTCATGTCTGAATGGTTTCCAAACCATCATGATAAAGTGATGCGTATCTTGAGTGTACCATGTTCAACAGGTGAAGAACCATACTCGGTCGCGATCGCACTTACTGAAGCTGGGTTAGCTACCAAAAATTTTTCTATTGATGCTGTTGATATCAGTAAAAAGTCACTCACCAAAGCAAGCCTTGCTGTTTACAGCAGAAACTCCTTTCGAGGTAACAACAAAGAGAGACAGGAACGCTATTTTGCCCAAGTTGGAGAACAATATCAGTTGTACGAGTCCATAAAAAATACCGTTAACTTCATACACGGTAATCTACTTGACCCTTCTTTTCTTATAGAGAAGGTTCCTTATGATGTGATTTTTTGTCGCAATGTATTAATCTATCTTAATAATTTAGCACAAAAAAAAACATTCCAAACTTTGGAACGTTTATTAGTAGACAATGGGTTGCTCTTTGTCGGACATTCTGAAACACAATTATTAACCCCCCAATTTGTGGCTGTGCGACACCCTCTTGCTTTTGTCTATCAAAAGCAGGAGGATAAAAATCAGGAGTTCAAGCATGAAAAAAAATTAACAAATAAAAAAGAGCCTATAGAAAGGAAAAGAAATTTTCCAAAATTCAACCCGAAACTAGACGTGTCAATCACTTCAAAAGAAATTTTGAAGAAACCAAAAGAAGCGGAAACCATCCCTTTAAACAAGACAAAGAGTTATGATTCTACAAATATCCCAACCTCTACCCTCAAAACTGCCCAAACTCTAGCGGAACGAGGACAGTTACATGAAGCTATTAATTTATGTGAAACTTATTTGCATGAAGAACCAACCATTGCAGATGCTTATCTTTTGTTAGGACAACTATATCGAATACAAGGAAATGAACAACAGGCTGAACAATGCTTTCAAAAAGCGATTTACCTAGAACCAAATCATTATGAAGCACTTATCCATCTAGTCCTACTTAAAGAACGTCGTGGAGATATTGCCAATGCAGCCGTTATTCGACAGCGAATTAAAAGACTGCATAAAAAATTATAATTATTAGAAAAAAATTGTCAGAAAATTTAGCCATATACAATTCACCATGAATCAACTCCTACCTTTTAATAATAAAAAAAACAATAGCTTAGAAGGACGTCTGTTCTTCGCATTTTTCTTCATGGGGTTAATCGTATTAATTGTGTCGATAATTGGCTGGATAGCGACTACCCGGCTAAGCAACCACATCCACACAATAGGGAATAATGCTTTTCCCAGCGTAGTTAATTTATGGAAAATCAAGGAAGGTCAGACTCAGATTCAGTCCTCAGAAAGGTCACAGCTCAATCCAGCAACCAGTCCGGAAACGAGACAAAATGATTCAATCAGAATTAAAAATGCTTGGAAGCAAATCAACGAAGGGTTTAGCGAATACGAAAAACTGAATCGCGATCCAGAACAAGATAAATTATATAAAACATTTCTGCCACTATGGAATAAATGGAAGGAAGGCGAGCAGGAATATCAACAGTTGAATCGAGCATTTGAGAGTCTTGGCATCCTCAATCCTCAGCAAGTACAGATTAATTTATTGACCGAAGGGAAAGCTAATTCACCAGAATTCGCAGCCGCCAAAGCTGCAGTTGAAGCGCTTGATAAGATGAATGAGCAAACAATAGCGAAGAAAGTCTCTACTTTTAAGGAAGCCACAAATGCACTGCTCGCACTCATAACATATAACGAGAATTTGGCAGCAGATGCAAGGCAATCAGCTACTGCTGATGTGAGTCAATCCACATTCTGGATATTAGGCGGTTTGCTAATTGGTCCAGTCGTAGCAGTGATTTTTGGTAAGTACTTTAGTAATACGATCGCTAAACCATTGGGTGCCAAAATTGCCGGAGTTGTGGGAGTCGCAGAACGTATCTCGACTGGCGATCTCACCACCCAAGTCGAAGTCACCGAGGAGCAGGATGAAATTGGAAAATTACTAACCGCTTTTTGCGCTATGAGTCAAAATCTGAATTCGTTAATTCATCAAGTGCAGCAGTCTGGAATTGTGATTACCACCTCAGCCACCCAAATAGCCGCCTCTGGCAAACAATTGGAAGCAACCGTGGCGGAACAAGTTGCTTCTACAAACGAGGTTGTAGCGACAGCGAAGCAAATTGCCACAACTTCTGGGAAACTAGTGAAAACAATGGATGAAGTTGCCGAAACTTCGCAAGTCACTGCTGTTGCAGCAGATGACTCTCAAAAAGATCTCTCTCGCATGGAAGCAACTATGCGTCAGTTAGCAGGTGCTACGGGTGGGATTTCTGCGAAACTGGGAGTCATCAGCGAAAAAGCTAACAATATTAATAGTATTGTCACAACCATCACGAAAGTGGCAGACCAAACCAATCTGCTTTCTCTCAACGCAGCGATAGAAGCTGAAAAAGCCGGAGAGTATGGTATGGGTTTTGCTGTTGTCGCCAGAGAAATTCGTCGCTTAGCCGATCGGACAGCCGTCGCCACCTTGGATATCGAGAGTATGGTTAAAGAAATGCAATCAGCGGTTACCACTGGGGTGATGGAAATGGATAAGTTCACAAAAGCAGTCGAACATGGTGTTGAAGATGTTCAAAATATCAGCATGCAAATCGGTTCAATTATTGAGCAAGTACAAGTTCTGACTCCACGTTTTCAAATGGTGAGTGAGGGTATGGAAGCTCAGTCAGAAAGTGCTCAGCAAATTAGTGAAGCGATGGTGCAGCTGGGTGAAGCTTCCTCACAAACCGCTGATTCATTGCGTGGGATTAACATTGCCATTGGACAATTGAACGAAGCAGCACATGGCTTACGCCAAGAAGTTTCTCGCTTTAAAGTCTAGTTCTAGGAACTAACAGATGCATATGGAAGGAGTTCCCAATTCAAAAGTGCTCAATTGTTGGAATCAAATCGGTATTACAGGCGATCGCTCTTGTCCTGAACTAAAAACCCATATTCATTGCCAAAACTGTCCAGTCTATTCCTGGGCGGGGCGCAGTTTATTAGAACGTGAAGCGCCACAAGAATATATAGATGAGTGGACAAATCTACTTTCTAAGGAAAAATCAGAAAAATCTTTAGAGGTCGGTCATCAAATCGTTTCTATTAAAACGATAACAGTGGGCATCTTTCGACTGCAACAAGAATGGTTAGCACTATCGGCGCAATTAATCAAAGAAGTGATGCCGATATCTACCATTCACACCCTACCACATCGCAGCAACAATATATTTTTGGGGCTGGTGAGTCTCCGGGGTGAAGTCCAGATTTGTATATCGCTTAAAGAGTTCCTGGGAATAGAAACAGCAGATGGCGATCGCCAGAAAATTAGCCCTGTCATCTATGAAAGAATGGTCGTGGTCGAGAAATTTGGCAATCCTTGGGTGTTTCCTGTTGATGAAATATGTGGTATGCACCGCATCCATCCGATGGAACTAACAAATGTGCCTGCGACCTTATCCAAAATGCCAGAAAACTATACACAAGGGCTATTTAACTGGAAAAATCAAAAGGTTGGTTACCTAGATGATGAATTATTATTTTATGCCCTCAGCAAAAAAGTTTTATGAGGTGTGATGCGTAAAACCCCCGTTTTCAAATGGGGGCTATAGCGAATGCCACGCGCTCGTCCCAAGGGGACACGCGCAAGGGACGCTATCAGCAATGATGAGAAGTTTTCTTCTTCTCCATACAGAAATCCAGGGGCTTTAGATTATTATAGGACTTACGCACTGTACAAATAAACCATAATGTGTATCACGGTATTTGGTCGTTTCAAACGCTTCGCATAACCCTAATTTATTTGCTTGCTTTGCGTAGGCGTAGCCCGTCGTAGACATCGCTGTCAGCTAAAAATGGCTGAAATAACCAAATTGTGTATAGTACTTATGTACGATGCGTAAGTTCTAACTCAACTTACTCAACAACACTATTGATAATACTATTAGTGAGTCAAAAAGTGTACAGTGACTTTTTATTTGTCGCGGTGTTAAATTACTGTCATTGAGGCTGTAATGCTTGCATTCAAAGAGCGTTAAGCTTAAAAGTAAAACGGAAACTGACAAGCTATATCAACACCAACACCAATACTTGCAAGCCTAAAGTGGGTAAGGCTTAACTCGATGACAGGAATTTGTCTCAACGCCATTTAATTTGTCACTGTACAAAATGGCTGTAATATGACATTTCATCTATATGTGCACTTACCCCAATAACGCAACTTGGGTTATTTTCTTTGCACTTGCTGTTTGCGCCTTAGGAGGTAGGCACCAAGGACACCTATGAGTGCTAGACCTGGAATTGTGGTCGGTTCGGGAACAGTAGCCGTGTTTGTTTCATTGGCGCTAAAAAATTCCCCAGTAAAATCGACAGGCAATTCATCGCTGACCGAGCGCTCAATGCGAAACACTTCACCAGGGTTGACGCGCGCGCCTGTGAATGTTGCAACTTTGTTGTTCTCAGATAGCGTGACCGTGTAAAGGTTTGAAGTAACAGTGCCAAACTGAGCATCAGGGCTTAACAGACGATACACAATATCACCGACAGAAACATCCAAGTTGTTCAGGTTATTGTTAATGCTAACTGTAGTTCCAGATCCTGTCGTGAGAGTAGGACTAAGATATGGTAGGGACGTAACTTGTAGCTCTGTGAAAGTGAAAACTGGTTCACCAGGTGGAGGCGAGGAGAGAACGTCTAAGGCTTGATTGACGAGCGAGACTGCTTGTGCATTTGCTGCGGTGCCAGCCAAGGTAGCTAATGCCGCAATAGTCGAGAGTGCGAACCTTTTGGTTTTCATGCTCCTGATTAGAACTACAATTTGACAATCAGAGTTTAGGGCTTATCTTCATACAATTAATATATTTTCTGAGAAGTTTATGTAAGAATTACACAATTAATACTCAGACAAAAATTATGTAAAGATTTCGCTTTTAATATTGACTTTGTTCTTCTGTAGGACCTCCGATTTCAAGGTCAAATTCTCAATTGGTATTCTTTGCAAAGAAATTTATTTTATGAAGTCATCCGCTCTTTTATTATTGATAATTTAGCGGCTCAATTCCTTGATCTGAACAACTTGGAGATAATCGTCTCATTCTAAAAGCATGTCATATTGATTTTGTCAATTTGCAAGTCCTAGCTTGTTTGCATTTGGACTGGCGAGCCAGCACAAGCGCGATCGCCAACACTCGCTCGACAACCAAATATCGTTATGCACATAACAGCCAATTTGTACAGTGCGTAAGTCCTATATTATTCATCCCCACCAGTCGCATAGGAGTTCATTTTAACTCCTGACCGGAGGCGGAGCGTCTCCGGCTCCGCTCCTGAATTCTTTTTCGGTAAAGTTTTATAAAATGACTTATGACTAATCACGATATGAGCAATTTCTCCATGCTGGATTTATTCCGTATGGAAGTGGAAGCCCAAGCGATAATATTAAACGATAATCTTTTAGCTCTGGAAGGTAACCCCAACGTCAGCACAGAACTTGAAAGTTTGATGCGTGCATCCCATTCTATCAAGGGTGCTGCTCGCACGGTGCAACTTGATGCTGTTGTGAAAATAGCCCATGTTATGGAAGATTGCTTTGTCGCCGCACAGCAAGGAGCGATCGCGATTGACTCAGCAGATCAAGTCGATGTGCTACTGCAAGGGGTTGATATGATTGAGCGCCTCTCTCAACTTAATGAGAGCGAGGTCAGTAACTGGATAGCAACTAATGAAGGAGAAATTGAAAGTTTAATAACAGCTCTGTGTGCTATCTTGACACCGAATCAGGAAACACAGGAAGACGGGAACGAGGAAGGTTTGACTTCTTCATCCTTAGAACCCGCATCTACTATACCTTCCCCCAATTCAAAGCCAATCATAGAGGACACACAGAATATTGAGAATGATTCTGTAATAAAGGACACTTCGCTTATTTTTGCTTCCCAAAGTACGCAAGTGTCCTCCTCTACAGAGTCTGCAGTGGAAATCCAAAATCTCAAATTGCCAGACGATGAAAATTTTTCCATGCTGGATTTATTCCGGCAGGAAGTGATCGGTCAATCAGCAATACTGAAAGAAAGTTTACTAGAACGCAAAAATAACCCGGAGGTTGGTTATACTAAAGCACAATTAGAACCCTTGATAAAAGCTGCTCATACATTGAGTGGGGCTTCCCGGATTGTCCAAATTAATGCCGCCTTTCGAGTTTCTCATGCGATTGAGCATTGCTTCATCGCTGCTAAGGAAGGAAAATCCCTAGTCGGCTCGCACATTGATAATTGCCTCCAAGGCATTAATGTGCTCCTACGGATCGCGCAAGTCCCTGAAACCGATATAGAAAACTGGTCAGTTCAACATCAAGTAGAAATTGAAACCCTAGTCGCAGCTATCTCTACTATTCCAACGCAGAAAACTGAGGACAAGGAGACAAGAGGACAAGAGAATTCAAAATCGCAAAGCGTTGCGAGCCGAAGCCGCGAGGCGAAGCCGTGGCGGGAAGCGACGCAATCTCAAAATTCAAAATTAGAAGTCTCTTCCTCATCTTCCCCAGCTTCCCCTACTCCTCCTGCTCCCTCATCCGCCATTACCTCATCACCTAAAACTCCAGCCGCAACGACCACATCCACATCGACCAAAGATATTGCAGAAATTCAAAAAGCGAAATCAGCAGACCGGGTGGTGCGAGTCAGCGCAGATAACCTGAATCGCATCATGGGACTCGCTGGAGAATCTCTCGTAGAAGCAAACTGGCTACAACCGTTTGCTAGTTCCTTGCTAAGACTCAAGAAAACCCAAATTGAGCTATCTAATCTTCTGGAAAAACTACAGGAATCCCTAGTTGGGGAAAACCTGAATGAGCGTGCTGCTAACTCGCTCTCGACTTCAAAGGCAAAGGCAAATGAATGTCGCCAAATTCTATCCGACCGCTTGAATGAACTGGAATTATTTGCTCGTCGTTCTGGGAATCTTTCAGATCGTCTCTATCGGGAAGTTATTGCCAGTAATATGCGCCCATTTGCAGATGGTGCTCAGGGATTTCCCCGGATGATGCGGGATTTAGCCAGACGCCTAGGAAAGCAAGTGAAATTTGAAATTATTGGCAAATCAACGCCAGTAGATCGTGATATTTTAGAAAAGTTAGAGGCTCCCCTCACCCATATTTTGCGTAACTCTATCGATCACGGTCTTGAGTCACCTGAAGAACGGCAGGCTGTAGGGAAACCTCCTGAAGGGACGGTGCGATTGGAAGTTGCTCATCGAGCGGGAATGTTATCAATTACAGTTTCCGATGATGGTCGTGGGATAGATTTAGAGCGCCTACGCCAAAAAATTATCAGTAAGGGTATGGTCTCTGCTGACATGGCGGAGCAGTTAACCGAACCCGAATTGATGGAGTTTTTATTTCTGCCAGGTTTTTCTACAGCACAAGCAGTGACTGAAGTTTCTGGTCGCGGTGTTGGTTTGGATGTTGTTCAAAGCATGGTGCAGGAAGTAAGAGGTATCGTGCGAGCGATATCTCAGTTTGGAAAGGGCATGAGTTTTCATTTACAATTGCCACTGACTTTGTCTGTTATTCGCACGTTGTTGGTGGAGATATCAGGAGAACCTTATGCTTTTCCGCTCACGCGCATCGACCGGATTGTCATGATTCATCCCGCTTCTATTTCTGTTGTGGAAAATCGCCAGTATTTTGTTTTGGATGAGCAAAATATAGGATTGGTGGCGGCTCATGAAGTGTTGGAATTGCCAAATTCTGATGTCCACTCAGAAGAATTACCATGCATTATTATTAGCGATCGCTTGAGTCGTTATGCCTTGGTCGTCGATAAATTTCTTGGAGAGCGGGATTTGGTTGTGAAACCTTTAGTTCCCAGCTTGGGGAAAGTACCAGATATTAGCGCTGTTGCATTAATGGATGATGGTTCTCCTGTTCTCATTGTCGATGTTGAAGATTTGCTACGCTCAATTGACAAATTGCTGAGTGTCGGTTTGATAAGCAAAATTAACAAAATGACTGGCAGCGGCGTCACTAAACCACGCAAGCGGATTCTGGTAGTAGATGATTCCATTACTGTACGTGAAATGGAACGGCAGTTGCTAGAAAATAATGGTTATGAAGTTGAAGTCACTGTAGATGGAATGGATGGTTGGAATGCTGTCAGGACAAATTCATATGACCTGGTTCTCAGTGACATTGATATGCCCAGAATGAATGGGTTAGAACTGACGAGCCGGATTAAAAATCATCCCAATTTGAAGTCTGTACCTGTGATTATTGTTTCTTACAAAGACCGTCCAGAAGACCGAATTCGTGGTTTGGAAGTTGGCGCTAATTATTACTTAACCAAGAGTAGTTTTCAGGACAATAGTTTAATAAATGCCGTTATTGACCTAATTGGCGAATCGCTTTGAAGTTTGAATAATTTTTCCGAGTTTTATTATGAGAATAGCTATTGTTAATGATATCCCAAACGTAGTAGAGGCGCTAAAGTCTGTCTTGGCACAAGTTCCAGACTATAAAGTTGCTTGGATTGCTGGTAATGGCACCCAAGCAGTGACAAAATGTGCAGCAGATACCCCTGACTTGATATTGATGGATTTGCTTATGCCAGTAATGGATGGGGTAGAAGTTACGCGCCAAATTATGAGCGATTCTCCATGCGCGATTTTGTTGATCACAGATACTGTCAATGGGGATACATCCAAAGTTTTTGAAGCGATGGGGTATGGTGCACTAGATGCCATACATGCACCTATTTTAGGTCATAGTGGGCAAATCGAAGGCGGTGCAGGGATTTTAGAAAAAATTGCGACAATAGGCAAACTTATTGGGAAAACGAGCAAGCCATCTGGGCGAATTCGAGAGCGTGGAAGTTCCCCATCCGAGTTTACCCCACCCTTGATTGTCATTGGTTCTTCTACTGGCGGTCCCCAAGCCCTTGCAGTTCTTCTTTCTGGGTTACCAGCAAATTTCTCAGCTGCTGTGGTAATTGTGCAGCACGTCGATAAACAGTTTACCTCTGGTTTAGCTGAATGGTTAAACACTCAATCACGATTGCCAGTTAAGCTGGCTCAAGTTGGTTCCCAGATACAAGTTGGGCAAGTTTTGATTGCTGCCACCAATGACCACCTCATATTACAACCAAACTTGAGTCTCTGGTATACTAAAGAACCACGCGATTATCCTTACCGTCCATCTGTGGATGTGTTTTTTAAGAGTGTAGCTCAGCACTGGACTAGAAAGGGAGTTGCAGTCCTATTAACTGGTATGGGAAAAGATGGAGCTCAAGGACTACTATCCTTGCGTTCTACAGGTTGGTATACCATCGCTCAAGACCAAGCGACATCCGTAGTTTATGGTATGCCAAAAGCAGCGGTGGAGTTGAAAGCCGCAGTGGAGATTTTACCAATTGAGGCGATCGCACAAGCTTGTGAAAAGCAATTCTTACGCTCAATCTTTTAAAGCAGAAAAATGGCTAACAACACATCATCTTTTTTCACAGAATACGCGATTACTGTTCTCCTAATCGACGATCAACCCATGATTGGTGAAGCGGTACGCCGGATGTTAGCTGATGAAGAAGATATTGTTTTTCACTACTGTAGCGATCCAGCAGTTGCTATTCCTAAAGCGATAGAGGTTTCGCCAAAAGTCATTCTGCAAGATTTAGTTATGCCTGACATTGATGGCTTACTTTTGTTGCGATTCTTTCGTGCTAATAAGGCAACTCGTAATGTGCCAATGATTGTCCTTTCTTCAAAAGAGGATGCAAAAGTTAAGGCAGAAGCTTTTGCTTTGGGTGCGAATGATTACTTGGTCAAATTGCCCGATCAAGTTGAACTGATTGCTCGCATTCGTTACCATGCCAAAGGTTATATCAACTTATTACAACGCAATGAAGCTTATAAAGCGATCCAAAATTATTCTAAAAAATTAGAGAAATCTAATGAACTCATTCGTCAAGTTTTTGGACGTTATCTCAGTGATGAAGTCGTCGCCAGCTTGTTAGAAAGTCCTGAAGGATTGAAACTGGGTGGAGAGAGACGAAAAATCACTATATTTACTTCTGATTTAAGAGGATTTACAGCTACAGCAGAACGATTATCACCTGAAGAAGTGGTGAAAGTTCTCAACTTCTACCTACATCACATGGCGGAAGTTATTACCAAATACAAAGGAACAATTGATGAATTTATGGGTGATGGGATTTTGGTTCTGTTTGGTGCGCCCACCCCCAGAGAAGACGATGCGATTCGTGCGATCGCCTGTGCGGTAGATATGCAATTGGCAATGGGAGCAGTCAATGAACAAATGGCAGAATGGGGTTTACCAAAACTAGAAATGGGCATTGGTATCAACACTGGTGAAGTCGTTGTCGGAAATATTGGCTCAGATAAACGCACTAAATATGGTATTGTTGGTAGCCAAGTGAATCTTACTTATCGCATTGAATCTTACACACTTGGTGGTCAAATTTTCATTTCCGAATCGACTTATAAAGAAGTAGGACAATTAGTAAAAATTGATGGGGAAAGGCAAGTAACACCAAAAGGAGTTAAGCAGCCAATTACCATCTATGAAGTCGGTGGTATTGGTGGAGAATATAATCTTTTCTTGAGCAAAGAAGAAGAAGTCTTCTTTTCCCTTACTGAAGAAATCCCAATACAATATGCAGTTTTGGATGGAAAGCATATTAATGATAACTTATCAAAGGGAAGTTTAGTCAAGCTTTCTGCCAATAGAGCACTTGTTCGTACAATTCCAGGTGCTACTAACGGAATACCATTGCCACTCAGCAATCTCAACCTGAACTTCTTAACACCTTCCACTTCAACAGAAGGTGGTGGTGATATTTATGCTAAAGTTTTGGCAGAACCAGCAGAGCATGGAAGTTTTTATATTGGTTTTACTGCCATGCCTCCATCTATAAAAGTAGGGCTTGATGAACTGTATCAATCACTGAAATAATTTAAACCATTAATACTTGACAACTCTTATGAAGTTAATCTTTTTAGGTTCAGGTTCAGCTTTTACCGTAGGAGCAGACAATTTTCAATCAAATATACTTTTAACCGACCAAGAGAAGAAACTTTTAATTGATTGCGGTTCAGATATTCGATTTTCATTACACGCAGTTGAATTATCATATCTGGATATTACTGATATTTATATTAGCCATTTGCATTCGGATCATATAGGAGGATTAGAATACATTGGGTTTAGTACAAAATTTGATCCACGCTGCCAAAAGCCTAATCTTTATTTGAGTAAAGATTTAGCAGGTGAAATTTGGGAAAGAAGTTTATCTGGCGGAATGAGATCGGTTCAAGGGGATGTGACAGATTTAAATTCCTTTTTTAACGTGAATATAATTCCTCGTCATGAAAATTTTACTTGGGGAGGAATAAAGTTTCATACGGTGAGAGTTATACATGTTGATAATGGATATTTTTTAATGCCAAGTTATGGACTATTTTTTGAAATCAATGGAACTAAAGTCTTTTTAACCACAGATACTCAACTGGCTCTAGAAGAAAATGGAGAATTTTATGAGCAAGCAGATATTATCTTCCACGATTGTGAAACAGCAAAATTTCCGAGTACAGTCCATGCTCATTACGAGCAACTAGTGACTTTGCCAGACAAAATAAAAAATAAAATCTGGTTGTATGGTTATCAACCAGGTACACTTCCTGACGCAAGAAAAGATGGATTTCATGGTTTTGTGAAACGAGGTCAAACTTTTGATTTTTGAATGATGAGTTAGAGGATGTTTGGAATGTTTTGTTTTGTAGCAAAATACATTGATGATCCTCCTAACCCGGATTTCTCACAAGTAAAGAACTCTTGCATAAATATTTTGTGGTATGATTAGGGGTTATTCTAATTTCAGTTTTTGGTGAGAGGTTATAAATTTTTTCGAGCAGTATTACCCTGCGATCGCTAAATTAAAATCAGAAGGCGATCGTTTCCTTAGAACAGCATGAAGTGCTTGATTTTGCGTTGATGCAGCCACATTTTCATTAACCGCAAGATGCGTTAAAAACGTTTCTATTTCGGTACTTTCCATGTATGAAAGGATGGCGTTTATTATGAAAAAGGATATAGCGTCGAATCCAGTAAATGTAAGTCTTCTCTGTTTGGTAAGAATAGTGTTTAAGCCGGATAACATCTTGTACTTGTTCAAGCAGTTTCTTTGGGCGTTGTTCCATCGGTGTTATACAGAAAAATTCCGTTTAATACTCTAAATCAGGATGTTATACAGAAAAGTTCTTGATAACACCAAGGGATATAAGGAAAAATTCCATATAATCCTCCTGTGAAGGGTGGTTATACGGAAAAATTCTGTATAATACCCAAATAAGGGGGTAAAAAAGAAGTTTTCCGTATATTCAAACAGGATTTCCTTAGAATGCCTGATATATCAGGATTAAAAAAAGATTATACGTAAAGTTTCCGTATAATAATATAGTTGGGCGGCACGGAACGAATGAACGACTGTAAAGACTCAATGCAGAATTCCCTGAAGCTCGGATTCTTCATCCAGCCCGTCCACCCGCCGTCCCGTTCCTATGGGGACGTTCTCCGCGAGGATCGCGAAGCGGTCGTGCTCGCCGACCGGCTCGGCTACCGCGAGGCCTTCATCGGCGAGCATCTCGTCGACTCGGCCGAGACGATCACCTCGAGCCTCGCTTTCATTGCGAATCTCGCCGATGCGTGCCCGTCGATCACCTTCGGTACCGGCGTGCTTCCGCTCGCCAACTACCACCCGGCGATGGTGGCGGCGCAGGTCGCGATGGTGGACCACCTGGTGCAGGGTCGATTGATCTTGGGAGTCGGACCCGGCGTTGCCGGTGACGCAGAAGCCATCGGAGATTTGGGCTCGGACCGAAATCGCAAGACCCAGGAGGCGCTCGAGCACATGTGCCGGATCTGGAGCGAAGAGCCGCCGTACCGGATCGAAGGCAAGTTCTACCGGACCACCACGGAGCGCTCGCTCGATCGGAACATCGGAGTGGGTGTCGCTGTCCGACCGCTGCAAGAGCCCCATCCGCCCATCGCCATCACCTCGATCCGACCGGACGCTCAGGGACCGCACGCCGCGGGAGCGCGCGGCTGGTCCGGAATCTCGGCGACCTACGTGGGTGCGTACGTCGTCCGGGCCCACATTAAGAACTACCTGGAAGGCCGGCGATCGGCGGGCCTCTGTGCCGATGCTTCCGGGTGGCGCGTGGCGCGCAGCGTTTTCGTGGCCGATGACGAGGCCACGGCACATCGCTACGTGCATCGCGAGGACGGCGCGCACGACTTCTACTTCCACGTCATGAGGACCAAGCTCGCGAAGGCCGGCGCGCTGGACGTCATGCGCGACTTTCCCGACCAGCCGGATTCCGAGCTCTCTACGAAGCGGTGCATCGAGCGTCTCGTAATCGCGGGAACCCCCCAGAGCGTCGCGGACCAGATTCTTGCATTCCGCAACGAGGTCGGCGCGTTCGGCACACTGCTCTACACGGGCCACGACTGGACCGATCCAGCGCTCGCCCGGCGCTCCATGGAGCTCATGGCGAACGAGGTCTGTCCCCGGATCGATCGGGCCGCGTATGGGACGACACCAAAAGGTCAAACTACGGTAAGGCATTTTCAGTCTGATGGATAGCCCAACCATTGCGTGCAGCCGACGCCCGTCAGCGGGCGCGGCTGACGCAGGCGTTCGGCGGCAGAAATAAGCGCCTTCTCACCTCGAACCCAGATGTCTGCTCCTGTGCTACATAAAGGCTACTGTTCTCCCGTAACCATAGGCACCTGCTGCGCGCGCTTCCACCGTCGTTGGGCGATGAGTAAGATCGGTATCGTCGTAATGTACACCAGCGTTCCCGCACTCAGCGCCGTTCGCAGGGAAGCTGTTGTAGCAAGCCATCCAAGCACTGGAGTTCCAGCGATATTACCAAGTGCATTCGCCTGCCAATAGGTCGATATCACGGTCGCACGGCTCTGCTGAGGCGCATTGAGATTGACCCACTGCAACAGTAATGGCCGACTAACGTTCCGGCACGTTTGTGTAAGACAAAACCCTGCAAATCCAATTGTAAACAAGTTTGTGAGCGCAAACAGAAAACTGCCAACGAGCATTCCGCAATAGAGTCCGACCAGTAACTTTATGATCACCAATTGGTCTATCGTTTGGTAGCGGCGACGGACAATTTCCATACCAAGCAGCGACAGAACACTAATAACGCCATTAATGATACCTAGCCAACTCACAGATGACAGTGCTCTCCAGGAAGGCAAACCAATCGTTGTAAAAAAGTGCGGCGTATGCAGCCGATCAAAGGCGCCAAGAGACACACCAATAACGATACCGAGTAACAGAATCAACCAAAGAACTGAATGCGTTTGTATCAGTTGAAAACTATCACGAAGTGGTCGAGTAACAATTGTCCAAGTGCTTTGTTTTTCTACTCTCGAAGTCGGCCCAAATCCATTCTCGGTCATCGTAAAGGATAAGACAATACCAAGGAATAAGCATAGACATGCACCGACGATAATTGGCAAGGAAACACTCGCAGAAGCAAGGATGGCGCCAAGAAATGTACCAATGATTGTCAAGACTTGGCCCAGTTGTGTGGCGCGCAAAAACAGCGAACCGACACGCTCCGTTCCAATCTCGTCGGTAATCCAAGCTGCTTCTGCGCCACTAAAAAACGTAAGTCCAATACCCCACAGTACTTGTGCCACCAGCACTCCAGCAAAAGAAGGGGATAAAATCTCAAAGAGGAAGCCGCCACCGCAGAGAACAATTCCAAGAATGACTGATAGGCGCCGACTGACAAGATCAGCAAACATACCAGTCGGAATTTCACAAAGAAAGGTCATACTCTCCAACACAACACCGACAACAACAAGCTGGAAAGGGCTAAGACCAAGCGTGACCGTATGATAGGCAAATTCATAGGTCAACACAAGTGCAAAGGCAAATGACTTCACGCTCCTCATAAGGAGGTAAAGTGTTTCTGGCGGAATGCGAGAGCGCAATGGAGATCCTGTTGTTAGTCGCTTGTGCGAAGACGTAAATTCTATTCTATCACAAGAACTCTTGCATAAATATTTTGTGGTATGATTAAGGGTTATTCTAATTTCAGTTTTTGGTGAGAGGTTATAAATTTTTTCGAGCAGTATTATCAGGCGATAAGCCTACGGCATGGCTTCGCTTACCGCTAACTAAAAAAAATGGTAGCAAACGTTGTTTCAGTTATAGATTAATTACTGAAATTATTTGATAAATTTCAGTAATTAATCTATTTACATGGCTAATTCGTGATTATAAATTCCCGCAATTAAATTCGACCTTAAGCCAAAACGTCGGTGACGATTTCGATATCTATCAGACAAAATTTTAAATATTTTTAGACGACGATTTACGTGTTCAACAGCAATTCTTAATCGATTAAGTTCTCGATTATATTTCTTTTGTTCTTTCGTCAACCTTCCACCTTTTAGTTGGATATATTTAATTGATACATCATCAAAGATGAGTCCTAAGCGTCGATGATAACTTTCCCTGTTGGGTAAGCAATGCAAGTCAAAATATACCCTTCTTCTTGCTCGCTCTCATCGAGTGCCTCAGGCTCTCCTGTATACTTTACCTCGCCTTGTAGCTTCCGAATTTTACAGGTGCCACAAACTCCGCTGCGACAGCTACTATCAAGATTGACTCCTTCTTGCTCTGCCAGATCCAAAATCGGGTCTTCTCCTCCACAGGTGATTTCTTTACCTGATTTGGAAAAGACCAAAATTACGGAAGCTGCTGTCTGCGATGCCGCAACTACGGTTGAAACCACTGGCTGTGCTACTGTTGGCGTGACCTCAGCAACTGGTTCAACGAATGGGGGAGGAGCAACAGTAGGAGCAATGGGAGGATTCGCAGCAGGGGGCACAGGGGTTGATGATGGCTGCAATTTTGCCTTTTTCGCTCCGCCAAAACTTTCTTCGTAGTAGTTTTGCATCGGGAAACCGATTTGCTCCAGCATGGTTTTGACCCCTTGCATAAAGGAATTGGGACCACAGACGTAAACTGTACGCTGCCAAAAGTCTGGATCGATCGCATATAGCAATTGTTCGGTGAGTCTCCCAGTAAAGCCCCACCAAGGTTGACCAGGTTCTGGTCGAGTGATGGAGAACGCTAGACGAAACTTAGGATTGTGCGAGGACATCAACTCCAATTCCTGGCGGAAAATAATATCGCGAGGACTGCGAGCGCTATGAAAAAAGATGATATCACAATCAGCAGCAGTATCCAAAACCCAGCGTGACATAGACATCATTGGCGTTATGCCACTTCCTGCGGAAATCATCAACATTTTCTCGGAAGGATTGGCAAAACAAGTGAATTTTCCCAACGGACCGCTGATTTTGATTTCATGACCGACTCTTAAGTTGTCGTGCAACCAGTTGGACACTAATCCTGGTGAAATATCAGGAGCATCTGGTGGGGATGGGACACGCTTAACTGTAATTTCTACAGTGTGGGGTCGTGAAGGGGTGGAAGAAATTGAGTAAGAGCGTTTGACTGGCTTGCCATTGATTTCCAAATTTAGGGTCATAAACTGACCCGGTTGGTAGGTAAATAACAATGATGCTTCAGCAGCAAAGCGAAAAGTTTTGACATCATGGGTTTCGTCAATCACCGCCACACAGCGAACCATCACATCCCCTTTCATCCATCGACTCATCTGGTCTGGTGGTACAAGTGCAACCGGCATATACTCACTAGGGTGACGGGTAGACTCAACTTGTTGATGGGGAACAGAGATGGTGATGTTTGCTGATTTCTTCTGAGTTGAAGGTTGAGTTTGAACTTCCTCGGTTTGCGTGAGGTGGTGTCCATTTGATGAAGTTGCTTCAACTGTGAGGATAAATTCACCAATCCGAATAATGTCATTATTTTTGAGGAGATACTTTTGGTTGACATTTGCCACTTCATCATTAATTCGAGAACCACCAAGGCTGGCAAGGTCACTAAAGTAATATTGTTCTTTCTCATGGCGCAAACTTCCATGAATGCGACTCACCTCAGAACTGGGGAGAACGATACCACAATTGCGCGATCGCCCAATGAAACACTCACCATTGATCAGCATTTCTGGGTTTATTTCTAGCTCTTTGCCCTCTGTGGGTGCTTTTGAGTTGAAAAGCTTGAGTTTGAGCATTGCCTTATTTCCCAACTTTTATGGTTAAGACTGAGATTTGACTTTTGTTGTTAGCCTTTGCAGGCGACCAATTATGTTGAGCAAAAGGCTCCTCGACACGTCAGGATCGTTACGTAACACTGCCTCAAAATCCTTAGTCTCAATCACCAATGCTCGATTTCTCTCGGCTTTAGCGACTACGTTTGCTGAACGTGGCTGGCGGCTGATGACTCCCATCTCACCGATGGTTTCACCTGTCCGAACCATATTGATCACAACCTCACTCTCCCCTCGCAAAACCGTGACATCAGCTTCACCATCAATTAACAGGAGTAGTTCATTGGATGGTTCTCCTGCCTTGCACATCATTTCACCCTGAGTATAAACTCGAATCTCTGCCTGACGAGCCAATTCAATAAGTGCTTCCGGCTTGACAGTTCTCAGGAGGCTAGTCTCAAATAACAAAAACAGCTTTTCTAGAGTGCTTAAACTTTCAGAGGGTGCGACGGACTGTATCGACGCTTGCTTTTTCCAATTGACGGTGATCGAAGGTTCCTCCGCTTGACTAAACCGAATCACATCTCCCTGATTAAGCCGTACTGTATTGTTTTGCTCGCGTTTGTCATTAATCCGCAAACCATAAGCACTTTTGAGCACAGTCACGCTGGCTCCTTGCTCGTCAAGGTGAAGAATGGCGTGCTGTTGGGAGACTTTCGGACTGGGCAAGATGATGTCATTTGTCACGCTTCGTCCGATTTGGATAGCTGGTTGCTGGAAGAAAAGCTGTTCTTTTGTGTCTCTTACCATCACTTGGACGATTAAAGTTTGCACCATAGTGGTCACTTGTGCGTTGGAAAGACCCAAAATATTTTCTGCTGTTTCCTTTACCAGCCAATCTCCGGGCTTCGTCGAATTGAGTAACTGACGTGCATATTGCCGACTTTGTTGAGGATCGAGTTGAGCAAGTGCATGAAGTGCTGCTGCTTGGACAAGTGGCTCTAGCTCTTGCAGAAGTTCTTTGAGGACTTCAATCACAGAAGTCTGACGTTTTGCTGATGTGACTTTTGGTATCGGTTGTCCAGCAATGAAGAGCTGAGTTGGTATTTCGTCATCAACCATCTGTGCTTGAGTATCAAGCGTTGCTGGTTCTAACTCATCTGATTGTAGTATGGCGATCGCCTTTACACCGAGTCTTTCTTGCCACTGTGTATCCTCAGTAGATTCTCGAAATATTTTGGGCAAGACATTGTCTGCGAGTAATCCCATCGCACTGGCAATTTTCACAGCTTCAGGTGCATCTCCCAAAACTTCTAGAATATTCAGCAGTTGCTTGGTGACAATTTGTTCTTTGTTATGAATGGCAACCAATCGCAGCAAAATATACACAGGTGCAGAGGGGTTAGGAACCAAATTGCTCAGTATTTGGTCACGGACAGTTAGTTGCTTTAACTGCTCTAACAGCATTTCTGCCTTGCGGAGAATAGCACTGTTTTCATCAGTTATCTGTCCCAAGATTTGTGCTTGTTCCTCTGCAGTAATTCCGTACTCCTGCTTCAAAGCTTGAATTTGCTTTTCTCTGCGTTGGAGTGCTTGACGTAGAGGAACACCCATCTCCACCAAGTCCAGAAGTTGCAGTTCTAGGGCTTGCCGATAATTTTCAATCCGTAATTGGTTTTCCCGGCTTCTTCGCTTGCTTGGGTCGAGCAAATCTGGGTTTTCCACTCCCAGTTCTGTGAGGATATTATAATGCTCTTCGTCCTTAATCCCCAGTTCCAGGCGAATTTGCTTGAATCCTTCCAAGCTATTGGCAGGGTCAATATTTCCTTGTTCCAATTCTTCCCGTAGTAACCCTTTGTAGACTTGAAAACTGGATTCTTTACTAAAACTGGGCAGTACTTTGGCAAGAACATAAACCTCATCAGGTTTGAGTTCCTCCATTGTTCGACCTTCTAAGAATTTGGAGAAGTCAACCGTGAGTTTGCTCAACTGACGACGCAGACTTTCGGCAAGGCTTTCTCGTGAATAGGTTTCTGCGCTACGAGCAATCGTTCTATAAAGCCACACTGTACTGACAAGGATGACCAAAGCGTTAAATCCTAGCTCCACAAAAGTTGGTAGCTGTTTGAGTATCGGTCGCCCAGCAAACAAAAAGTAAATGTTAAAGACTAGAAACGTGCTAATTGAAAAAATTATGTGTTGTACTTGTTGTTGACTCAGAGGTTTATTAATGCGTTGCCGATCAGCCTTATAAGCCTTTTCTATCCTAGAAAATAAGAAATAGCTAGCTATTACAAAAGCCCCAATCGTGAGCGGAACAGCAACCAATTTAGGAATAGGAATTGACTGACCAAAAATGTAAAATCCCGGAGCGAAAAGAGTTGCTAACTGATTTTCTTCGTGACTCCAAACTCCAGAGTAGTAGTAATCAAAAGTGCCTGAGTACAGGAAGTAATAGAGATAAAATCCAACGACTAATCCTACATAGCCGTACTGAACAAATCGGCGACCAGGCTTGTTGAAAACTTCCCAATAAGATCGTTCTGCATCAATGTCCATACAAGGAGATTGGCAGCTCACACAGGTACTTTTCTCACTACCTTCTTTGTCCACTGCTCGACACATAGATTGAGTGATAATCTGTTTCTGTCCTTGGTGCGCCTCACTTCCAAACAATCCTCTTGGTCCGTTGTAGACCATCTGCACCGGACCCATAGGACAGATATACTGACACCAAGTTTTACCAGCATATAAATATCCTACTAATATGGCTGATAGGATGGTGAGGAGCAAAAAAGACCCCAAAAACAAACGGTCTGAGTTAATGAAGAGAATTCTCAAGCAAAGACCAATGCAGAGAAATCCAAATTGGAAGTATAAATGATTGCGTCCCAGCCAAGAATCTTTTAATACCTTAGCCAGTTCATAGCGCACCGCTCCTGTACGGGGATTGGTAATTTTGCGTTGACGTTGCTTTCCTAATGCTCTAGGAATTTGTGATAGAAAAGATAACGGGCAAATGCGTCGCCATGTTTCATGACCAAAAACTATCAGAATCATGACACCGCAAGGTATCACAATTCCCCAGAAGATTTTTGCCCCAAGAGCAAAAGGTTTGACATCAACACACTTTCCTTGTACTGTCGCAACCTCTTTGCATTTCACCGGATCTAACAAATCCGGATTAAGACGAAAAATGCTCCATTCCGTCGTAGGCTGTGTTAGGTAGGGCGAAATCGGGTCATAGAATAACGAAACAATGAGTAAAAGCCAGCCACTAACAAGCAGCCATCTAACAAAATGCATTTGTTTTTCTGGCACACGGTGAAACATATGAACCTATCCTGATGATAATTTTTGTGAAAATAGTTATGTAAGCTTATATATAACAGTAAAAATCAAAGTTACTGAACTGGTTGACTCAAATAATCTTTGAGTGATCATCATAAACTATACACTTTTTCTCTAGTTCTTCTCTTTTTTGTTATTTTTTTATGAAAAGTAGATTTCTGACTACAGGGTCTTGTAGTGATAAAATTTACAATACTACTGTCCGCAGCGACCTAAGAGAAGCAATTTATACTCAAATATTGTTTTTTCATTTTGATTACTGAGTTATAGGTACTTTTTTGGTTAATAACTCTGCTATTGAGGTAACAGTAAAGTTCGCTCTCGTTCTGGCAAAATGTTATCCAACTGAAGGCACTGAATCATTCCTTGTGCATCGTTAATCATTTCTCCCAAATAAGGAGCAGTATTAACTTTAATTCCTGTCACAAAAAACTCAGTTTCTTGCTTGCGGAATATGTCAGTTACGCGTTCTGCCATCAATCCTAAAATATGCGATGGTTGAGAGGCATTCGCCTCTTGTGTCTGTGTATGATAGCGGCTTCCCGTAAGAGAATTATCGTTGTGGCTTTGGTAATTCACTAAGATAATCCTACTACTGAATAGAGGACGGCAAGGAGTACCCTGAATTAAACGGCATAAATCAATCACTGGTACAAGACGATTCCGGTAGTTAAATACACCAGCGATATAATCAGGCGCATGATGTAAAGTTTTCAGTACTACTTTAGGCACTACTTCTACAACGCGCTGACTCTCCAAGGCATAACGGTCATTTTTGATATAGAAAAGCAACATTAACATAGATTCAGATAATAAGTTGGATTTAGTGATGGTCAAGAGTGGATTTGCTTCCCCGTGTCAATTTCCAGGCTTTCCGCAGATTAGTATTTTTTGTGAGATAGATATTAACTTAAATAATCAATCTTATTATACTTGTGTTTATGCTTAGTTTAATAAGCTGTTGTGCATTAAAAATGCACAACAGCAAGGCAGATCGCCCTTGGCGTCTCCCCTTGGGAGAAGGCAGCTATGCTGGAGGCAGCGGGAGCTGAAGGGAAAAGAGTTTCAATGATTGACTAGACCAAAATAATATGCAAGTTAAAAGCGCAACAGCTTAGTTTCGATTGACTAGTGAAGAATTGCATCAGTTCGTAGCTTATGCATGTTATTCATTCTATAGACAAAGCCTTACCGTAGCCTTAAAAAGCGTTGAAGCGTTAAAAAGAGGTATGTTTTGATACAAAAAGAGCAAGTCTTCAACCACAATCAACTAGCAACAATAGTCACTCTTGTCCAAGAACTATGGACAGAATTATTAAAGTTGTGGAAATTGACATTATTTAAAATTGGCGATAGTAGTGTATCCTTTCAGTCAATTATTGTCTTCATTCTGTCGGTCATATTAGTTATTTTCCTCTCTCGCACTCTCAGTAATTTTCTTAAAAATAGACTACTCATTAAAGTGGAAATGGACGAAGGTAACCGGGAGGCGATCGCTGTTATTGTTCGTTATTTGCTAGTTGGCTTGGGCATCATTATTGTTCTGCAAAGCATTGGCTTTAACCTCGGCTCTTTGGTAGTTTTAGCAGGTGGTTTGGGAGTAGGCATTGGCTTCGGTATCCAGGATTTGACAACCAACTTTGTCAGCGGTCTCACACTCTTATTAGACCGACCTGTCAAGGTAGGAGACTATGTTGAATTAGATGGTTTAAGTGGAACAGTCAAAGCCATTTCTATTCGGTCTACCATCATCAAAACTGGGTTTAGTTGATACTACAGAAGATGACCAAAATCCTTTGGATTGGGTAAGGAAACGGTTAAAAAACCTTTTCAAAGTTTAAATTTTAACGTGAGCTTCCAACGAATGGAATTCGTTATACCACCTGGGTTGCATCCGTTGAAAAACTTTTCGGTAAAGCTGAATGCTGTACGTTCGTTAATGTTCTCAATTTCACACAAAATGCAGTTAACTTCTGTGCTTAGATACACAATTTCACTTTCAGTAAATCGAAAACTTTTTTTCCAAGAGAGAGAACGCTAACCCGCATTTCTCACAAGCAGTAAAAAATTAATTTACATGACCTGATGTAAGACTTTTTTTTGATACATTATCCCTCTTCTGTCACTCTCCGAAAACTTTTGCCATTTCTGAATTCTAGAGCTTTTGTATACGAAGCGATGTCTACAACGGGCTACGCCTACGCAAGATTTTTTCCTAATAACAAATACAATAAGCAAGTTTTTCTAATAAGATAGCTTGTATTGATTGATAAAGCTTCTAGAGATTGCCCTCCCGGAAAGTGACAGAAGCTGTTCATGAGCGATCGCCCATTATGGCTGAAAGAAACCATTCTGTTTTCTTAGGAGCAGCCCCACTGGCGGCGATCGCCACCCGCTATGAATGGAAGAAACTATTTTGA
>NZ_JAIVFS010000108.1 GCF_020829645.1 Nostoc mirabile CHAB5784
CCCCCTCCCAGAGGAAGTATTAATCTAACAAAGTAGCATCCAAGACTTGCTTGAGCCGTGTACTTGGAAACTTGTAAGCACGGTTCTTAGGGGGGAACGAGGCAGCAATGCCTCTGCCCTACCCGACAATAGGAATAAAGGCGATCGCAAACTTTCCAGGGTGGGCGGTCGCCTTTGTTATGTGTGCAAAGAACGTTGTGGTTCAGCACAACGCTCTCAAAAAGATTTGGCGTAGCCATCAAAGCTAGTTGCTAAGAGCGTTATCAAGACAGCAGACAGCAGGATCAGGGGATGTGTAAGGAAGTGCTGTGTTCGGAAGAGGACACTCTACTAAATTCAGCTTTGCTGTAAAATCTTTGATTTCTAGACGAATGGCACTAAATAACCAGTTTTTTAAGACTTGGTAGGTCATCGAGATCATCTTCGCTGGCTTGAGCATTACAAGTTTGGCTTCCGGCTGCTAGTCCCGGTGGCACTTGGTTTTGTGGTTAGTTGAATGAGTTTAAATCTGGGAGTAAGCACTTCTTTGTTTACTAGGAGGCTAGCGCTTGTTTCCTCCTTTATATTTACAATACTACGCGAGACGTAGGAAAAAGTCAAGCACTTAAAATGGTTTTTTCTACATTTAACGTAGTATTTTTATTTTTGAGCGTAGTTTTATTGATTTGTGACCATGTATAATAATGAGTATTCCAAGAGTCGATTTATCAAAGCAAGACGGGGATTAAACTAATGGAGGTGTCACATGGACAAGCGAATGATTGCTTGGAGGTTAAATGAAATAATGGCAAAAAAGCGTATTAGGAATAAAGACCTAGCAGCAGCTTTAGGGATTGACGAAAACTCTGTTCATCGATTGAGAAGAACAGATGAAATGCCTCGATTAACTGGGGAAAGACTTAATGGACTTTGCATTGCCCTTGAATGCCAACCTGGAGATTTAATTGTTTTTATCCCAGATGACGACACAGATACCACAGGAGAAGAACAACAAAAGGTTAAGCCAATCCCTGTAAGGGAATATCTAAAATCTAAAGCTGATAATTCCCAACCACAGGATATAGCAGCATAAAGCGATCGCTGCCGGTCAAAGCTATGCGATCGCTTGCTCAATCCGTTAACGACAAAGTGAGCTAATTATAATGCTGACATATTTTTGGAAAAACCTTCCAAATCAGCTGCTGGGTTCACTTTGGTTAAACTGCAACACCCCAACTTTCAAGCATTTACTATAGTGGGCAAGAGATATGCTGACACTAGAAAGAGAACAAACAACAGCCCTTGATTACAGCAACCTCAACACCAGCATCCAGGAAACCTTCACCGCTATCGACAGATTCGAGTGGCAAGCGGTAGATGAAATCCTCCAGATGCGGGAACAGCAGCTTTACCTGCAAGCTGGCTATAAAAACTTTGAAGAATACTGCCAGCGTGAATTATGCGCCTGGGGTGGATATCGGCGAATCAACCAACTGCTAGGAGCTAAAAAGGTCATAGACGCAGTTGGCGAGTTGGGGGGACACATCAAAAATGAGCGTCAGGCTCGTCCGTTACTTCGCTTAGTCAAGGAACCAGAGAAGCTAAAACAAGCTGTAGCGATCGCTCTCAAAGATAATCCTTCCCCTGGCGAATCAGACTTTGCGGCTGCTGCAAATATTGTGGTTCCTCAACTTCCACGCAAAAAGCAATCTATTCAGGAACCAATGGTTCCCAAAATTGAAGAACCAATGGTTCCTCAAAAAGCTATTGTCACAGTTTCACAACAGTCCCATCCAAGGTATGGAGAATCAGGAGTGATTGAGGCAGATGCGCCGAATCACTGGCAACAGATTGTGACTTTTCCTGATGGTGAGAGGCTGTTGATCAATAATGGGGATCTAAATGCTGCCAGTGTTCCATTCCCCAGAGAGCGCACTTACCCCGCAGAATATACGGAAGCGATCGCTGCTATCGAAGAACGCCATAAACAAGAGTTAGAGAGACTTTCCCAGGAATTGAGAATTGGTTTACAAGCAGAAGCTACTGGCAGAGCCGAAGCTCAATTACTTGAACAAATCCAATCCTTGCAGCAATTGTACAAGCAGCAGAGGGAGCAGAATATTCAGTTGCAACAACGCCTAGATGAGATGGAATCCCTACGGCAGTTGGAGACTGAAAACCAACAACTCCAGCAGCGCATTCAGGAACTAGAACACGCCGTACAAGAGCGCCCTTCTCAACAATGGGGAAATACCATGACCCAGCAAGCGACCAAAGCGTTGAACAAACAGGTAAAACAGGCGTTAGAGAAAACTATTGATTTGCGATCGCTGGCCCAAGAACCACCAAAAGAAAATGCCCAGGAATGTCTGCGGCTCATGGGTATGGCTTTGAAAAACTTAAGCGAAGCGATGAACAACACCCAAGCGCTGGAAGCCGCAGCGCTAATTTTAGGTAGTGAACCTACACCAGCTGCGATCGCATATCGAGCCGAACAATTACAGATGATACCCCAAGCGGTTAGTGAGATTAGGGTGATGCTAGGTAAACCTGGGTGTACGTGGCAGGAGTTTTGGAATGTTGCCCAAGAGTACGAGGTGATAAAAGCAGACTATTGGGCGGAATTGACCACCCAGGAAACAGAATTAATTACCGCACTGCAAAAGGGATCTACTGAACCGGACACAATCGGACTCGGTTCTATCGTTGCCCATGCCGATCCATACCGTACTTTGTATGTCGAGAGGGGGGAAGTAGTGCAGGACTTGGGCGAAGAGTTGGTGATTGCCTGGGATTGTTGGAAAGAGCAATCGAAAAAGACTGATAGGTATTTCCGAGATGAGTTGCGATTCTGGCAGCCTCAATAGGTTTTTAGTGTATCGGTGACTTTTGAGACAACCAAATACAATACCTTGCCCCGCATCACAGTAGGGGACATTTCCGTGCGTCAATATAAATAGGAGATTGTAAAATGACCGCAACTATTACAAGGCCCAAGCTCAAAAAGTCTGCTGTTAGCAAAAAGGAATCCCCATATAAAAGGCTTCATGTGATTATTCCAATTGAAGATATGCTGTGGGCTTCGCAGCAAAGACCCTCTGTGACGCAATTGTGGCAAGAATGCTGGACGGCTGATCCTTATGGTTCTCGGTGGATGCCTTTGACTTCTGCTTTGGGGTACAGTACTTTTATCTCTGCGAAGAAAATTCTCTCCGACAGTGGCCTGTTCATTTTTAAGCCCGACAAGTCGATTCAGGATGGCCGGGAGACAGTGAAGTGTATGGTGAAGAATTTACATGGCAGCCGGATGAAGGAGTTTTGGGACAAAGCTAATGCTGAAAATCAGCAACTAAATTCTGAAAAACGAGAACCAAATGCTGAGAATTCAGAGATAGATGCTGGCTCTGAAGAAATGGGTGCTTTTTTAGGAGAAAGTCAGTTAGAGCAAGGATTCCAGGAAACCTCACGAACTGCTCAGGAACACCTAACGAACTCTTCAAAAGAGTTCGTTAGGTGTGTCTCTGACACGCTAAATGAGATTTTGCACTGTGAGGAAACGGCGATCGCTCCCTTGGGGGTCGCGTCGCCTCAGTCTACTCAAAGCGTGTCAGAGAATGAAGTTGACTTGCCTACGGCAATGGACTGCACGACGCTGGCGCTTGTGGATGCTGTACAGGGTGAATCTGCTTCGTTGGCAGGAGAAAGTCAGGATTGTGGTGTTGAACTGAGGGACTGTCATGAAGGCACTTGTTCCGCCGCGCCCGTCGCTCAAAATAAAAAATCTTTAAATTCTGCGATCGCAGATCAACCACAGGGGCAAGTAGAACAGGGTTATTCTGCTTCCTTATCGGGAGAAAACCAAGTCTCTGGTGTTGAAGTGAAAGCGGATCATGAAGGCGAAGATTCCGCCGCGCCTATTGTAAATCCTGAAAAATGGTCACATGAGGCGATTGTAGCAAGGTCAAATATGCGACCGGAGCGTATACAGAAACTCAAGGTGGCGGCGAATTCGGGGCAGAATCCGGGCTTTGATTTTTTGCAAGAGTGTTGGAATGATGATCCGGCTTTGCAGATTGTGATTAAAAAACTATTGGCGAAGTTTCCGCAGTGGGGGATGGGGTGTTAGTTGATTGGGAGGAGTAGCAACAAGCGAATAATTGTATATTTAGCTACAGTATCGCTTATTCGGTAAGGGACTTCCAAAGAATAAATTAATCAACAAAAACCAAGAATCCACGCTTAAACAATAATGATAATCATTATTGTCATTGGTGATTTTATTCCTTGGAAGTCCCTTAAAGTAGGAAAAGTGGGTTTAGTAGGATCTTTTCTACTAACCCTTGACTATCCTGTTAATAAGCTGTAAATTGTTGCTTATTAAATAATGAATATTAAATTATACAAGTCATCTCCAATTTCCTTTTTCCTAATTCGCAATTACAGATGTAAACTATGAAGCAACTTAATTTATAAAATATATTGTGGGCTGCTCAACAAAATAATTAAGTGGTTTTCTTAGAGGATGTCTGAAAAGTAAGAAAGCCCATTTGTTGTCTTACCCAAACGCTAGCTTGTTGAGAGGACTTTTGGTTGGTTTAACTGGTGTCGGCGATTAAGTAAAGATTATAAAATTTTACCATAAACAACAGAAACCTTTGTTTACATTGCAATGATTCGTCTGATGCTCAAACAACTTGCGTGATTAATATCACCCATTAAAAACTTTTCAGATATCCTGTTAACGTTTCAATTTATTTTATTAACTGTCATTGTATATGTTTAAAACAAATCACAGTATTAATTTAGTGGAAACAGCAACGATGATATCTATTAATAACGTACATTGTTTCTTGATTTTATCTGAATAACTTCGTTTTGAATATGATTATATAAATTGGCGTTCACATGCAAATATAAATTTGTTTCTCATGTCGATGCCCGTTCTTACGAATATAGGTGAGATGCACAATGAGGACAGTTCATCACTTAATTATGCAACACCAGAATTAAATTATTCTTTTAAGAAGAAATCTATTATGACTCATAATGTGCCAAATCTTAAGCCGCAAACTTCAAAACAAACTAGCGATTTTGAAAGTACATACAATGGTAAAGGATCAGAACCTATAGCCATTATCGGTATAGGCTGCCGTTTTCCAGGCAGTGCTAATAGCCCAGAAGCTTTCTGGAAATTGCTGGTTTCAGGCGTAGATGCTATTACCGAAGTGCCAGAGTCACGCTGGAATGTAAATAAATTTTACGATTCAGATATAACAAAACCAGGCAAAATGCGAACCCGCTGGGGTGGCTTTGTAGATAAAATAGACTTTTTTGATGCTCAATTTTTCGGGATTTCTCCCCGCGAAGCCTCACGCATAGACCCACAGCAACGAGTGATGCTAGAGGTAGCCTGGGAAGCGCTGGAAGATGGGGGGCAGATGAGCGAACGCCTTGCTGACTCCAAGACAGGGGTGTTTATTGGAATATCAGGTAGCGATTACCAAAATATCCAAGGGAGCGATCGCGAGTCCATTAACGCTTACACAAATTTGGGTGGTGTTAACTGTATCACAGCTAACCGCATTTCCTACGTATTTGGCCTTAAAGGGCCAAGTATGACTGTTGACACAGCCTGCTCTTCATCGCTGGTTGCAGTTCATCTTGCGTGTCAAAGTATCTGGAATGGAGAATCTACGCTGGCAATAGCAGGAGGCGTGAATGCGATACTCAGACCAGAAGCAACCATAGGATTTTCTAAAGCATCAATGCTCTCTCCCGATGGGCGTTGCTTTAGCTTTGATGCACGAGCCAATGGTTATGTCCGGGCTGAGGGAGCCGGTATTGTTGTCTTGAAGCCTTTATCTCAAGCCATAGCAGATAGAGACCCGATTTATGCTGTCATTCTCAGCAGCGCAGTCAACCAGGATGGTCAAACTAATGGCATCACGGTTCCTAACGGACAGTCTCAAGAAGCAGCACTCCAGGAAGCCTGCCAGAAGGCAAGGATATCGCCACAGCAGATACAGTATATTGAGGCTCACGGCACAGGCACACCTGTAGGCGATCCGATAGAAGCGATCGCTCTGGGAAACGTACTGGGTAAAAATCGGACTCTGGGAGAGTACTGCACAGTTGGTTCAGTTAAAACCAACATTGGACATTTGGAAACAGCATCAGGAATTGCTGGACTCATCAAAGTCGCACTGGCTCTTAAGCACCGCCAGATTCCGCCAAATCTCCATTTTCAGACACCGAATCCCAAAATTCCTTTTGAGGAATTGGGGTTGCGGGTGCCTACTACCCTTGAGCCTTGGTCAAACTCAAAAGAAGCGCGACTAGCTGGTGTAAATTCCTTCGGATTTGGGGGAACGAATGCCCATGTGCTTTTGTCAGGATTAGCAACGGATGTAACGGATATAGGCGATTCAGAGCGCGGTTCTCTTCCCGTGCTATTGCCCCTATCGGCAAAGAGTCCGGAGGCACTTGTGGCTATTGCGCGAGCAACCCATGAGTTTTTAACCGCTCTTTCTGAGGGCGCTGATGTTTCATTGACAGACATCTGCCACACTGCCAGCAATCGCCGAGGTCATCACGACCATAGGTTGGCACTGGTGACTCATACCAAAGAAAATCTGGTAGAAAATCTGGAAGCATTTCTGGCGGGAGAAAACCGTCCAGGTCTGTCTTCTGGTCACCTAGTTCCAGACTTTCAACCCAAGCTGGCTTTCGTTTTTTCTGGCATGGGATCGCAATGGTGGGCGATGGGGCGTCAGGTGTTGGAGTCAGAACCCATATTCCGAGAAGTCATCGAACAGTGTGACGAGTTGCTGCGGCAATATGCTGATTGGTCATTGTTGTCAGAACTGAGAGCATCAGAAGAGACGAGCCGCATCAACTCTACCCAAATCGCTCAGTGTTCCATCTTTGCCGTGCAAATAGCTCTAGCCGCCTTGTGGCGTTCCTGGGGCATCACACCCCAAGCAATCGTAGGTCACAGTGTTGGTGAAGTTGCAGCCGCCCACGTTGCCGGAGCTTTGAGCTTGTCAGATGCTCTACAGGTCATCTTCCATCGCAGCCGCGTTCAAGCCTCGGCAGCGGGCTTTGGGAAAATGCTAGCCGTCGGGCTGTCTCAAGAGGAAGCCGAGCGCGTATTAGCAGGATTAAAATACGAAAGTTGCGTTTCTATTGCAGCCGTTAACAGTCCCAGTGCCGTCACCCTGGCTGGGGATAGCGCCGCCTTGTCAGAAATTGCCAAATCTTTGGAACAAAAACAAATTTTCTGTCGCTTCCTGCAAGTTGAGGTGCCTTATCACAGCCCCTTTATGGAGCCATTAAAGGCAGAACTGGCACAATCATTGCAAGAAATCAAGCCTCAAACAGCCACAATTCCCTTGTTCTCTACCGTTACGAGCAAGCAAGTAGAAGGTTCAGAGTTGGATGGAACCTACTGGGGGCTAAACATGAGGGAGCCGGTTCTTTTTGCAGCAGCGATCTCTTCCCTGATTCAAGCTGGTTATAACACCTTCCTCGAAATCAGCGCTCATCCAGTTCTCACTAATTCAATCTCCGAATGTCTCGCTTTAGCTAAGATATCTGGAACAGTGCTTCAAACCCTGCGGCGCTTTGAACCGGAACGCGCTACGATGCTCTCGTCATTTGGCAAGCTCTACACGCTAGGATACCCAATTGATTGGCATCATCTCTATCCACAGCAAGGGCGTTTCGTGCGTTTGCCTTCTTATCCCTGGCAGCGAGAGCGTTGTTGGCACGAGTCTGAAGAATCTATGGGAGTGCGAATTGGAACAATCCCCCAGCGCTCAATGTTGGGGCAACAAGTCCACCCCCTTTTAGGAAGCCGTCTGAAATCAAGTCAACCAATGTGGGATGCAGAGATTGACAAGCATCGCCTCAGTTATCTTGATGACCATCGCGTCCAAGGAGCCGTGGTTTATCCGGGAGCAGCTTATGTGGAAATGGCTTTGGCAGCAGGATCGGAAATTTTCAAAGATGGCGCTTATATTGAGGAAATTGAATTTCAAAAAGCTCTCTTCTTACCAGAAAGTAGTGCGTCAATACTTCAGTTAAGTCTGGAGCCAAGCCAAACATTCTTCGAGATTAACAGCAATGTCAAAGGTAGCCAATCAGAGTGGGTTCGACACGCAACAGGTAAGCTAACTCGCGTTCAAAATCACTTTGTATCTAAGCAGGTTGTACTGGATGAAATTAAGAGCCGTTGTCCCAACGAAATTTTGAAGAGCGATTTATATCGGCAATTCCAGGAAATAGGACTCGAATATGGTGCTTGTTTTCAAGGAATAGCGCAGCTTTGGAGCGGTGAAGGCGAAGCGCTGGCTAAAATTCAGGTCAGTAATGCTTTACAGACAGAAGTCGAGGAATACCAGTTACACCCAGCTATCCTTGATGCTTGTTTTCAGGTGTCCCTGGCCACTGTCTGTGTTCAAGTAACTTACTTACCAGTACAGATAGACCAAGTAAGAGTTTACGGTCGTCCAAAGCTGCAAATGTGGAGCTATGCCCGTGTGAGCGAGCAAAGCGCTACCCGTGTCAAAGGAGATATGCAACTAATCGATGATGCGGGAAACGTACTGGTAGAAATTCTCGGATTTGTCTGCCAGTCCCTGGAGAGCAAGCAGGAAAGTTTAGAGAAAGCAGATTACCTTTACGAATACCAATGGGAGATGAAGGCACGTCCTACTCAAGAGTTAGTTCGCCTCACCCCTGATTATCTGCCCTTCCCAATGCAAATCGCTCAGAATCTCCAATCTGAAGCAGCTCAATTGAGCGTGCAATTAGGAAGGAAGCAGTACTACTCGCAGGTAAAGCCACAAATGGATGCTTTATGTGCTGTTTACATTCTCAAAGCTTTCGAGCAACTCGGGTGGAAGCCGAAATTGCATACTCGTATAAGTGTGGAAACTCTTGCCCAGCAATTAGGCGTACTGTCTGTGCATCTACGTCTTTTAAGGCGGTTGTTAGAAATCCTAGCTGAAGATGGCGTGCTGCATCAAGTAGATGACCAGTGGGAGGTCTGCCGCCTACCAGAAATGAAGCAACCTATTGAGGTTTGGAAAGCACTTTTAGCAGAATTTCCTGCTTACCAAGCGGAACTGACGTTGTTAGGGCGGTGCGGTCAGAAGCTGGCTTCGGTAATGATTGGGGAGGCCGATCCGCTGCAATTGATTTTCCCTAAAGGTTCTGTGACAACATCTGAGCATCTGTACCAAGATTCACCTAGTTATCGGATCTATAACCTGCTGGTTGAGAAAGCGATCGCTATGGCGCTGTTGCGTTTACCAGAAGGACGAACAGTGCGGATTTTAGAAATTGGTGCAGGTACAGGCTCAATGACATCCTACGTGCTGCCAAAGCTGATGCCACATCGGACGGAATATGTATTTACTGACATTTCTCGACAATTTACAATTTCTGCCGAACAAAAGTTTCGCGATTATTCCTTCGTTGAGTACCAAATTTTAGATATTGAGGCCGATGTCATAGCGCAAGGCTTCCAGCCCCATTCTTTTGACCTGATTTTAGCATCGGACGCACTGCACGCCACCAGTGACCTTCGTCAGACCTTGGAAAATGTTAAACAGCTTCTTGCATCTGGGGGTTTGCTGGTTTTGCTCGAACTAACAGCCGGTGACTATTGGCAGGATTTAGTATTTGGATTGCTCAAGGGCTGGTGGTCATTTACTGATGTCCAACTACGGCGATCGCACCCTTGGCTTTGTGAGACTCAGTGGCGTTCTTTGCTAAAAGATGTCGGGTTTGCGGAAGTTGCTAGCATTGCAGATACACCACTAGAAACAGATAAGTCTCTCCAAACCGTTATTCTGGCTACTAGTCCTTTGCTTGAGCCAGAAGTTCAGCCCTCATCAGTGATTCCTCTAAAGCCTGAAAATTCAGGAACTTGGTTAATTTTTGCTGACAATTCTGGAGTCGGGCAACAGCTAGCAGAACAACTCAAACAACACCAACAAATCCCAATTCTGATAAAACCTGGAACTGTTTTCTGGCGCCTTGATGCAGATAGCTTCCAAATTCGCCCGGAATACGCAGAAGATATGCAGCAACTCCTAGAAGCTGTTGATGCAAATCAGCCCGCCTGTCGTGGCGTAGTTTATCTCTGGAGTCTAGACACACCTCCAAGTGAGAAAATGACAGCAGCTACCCTAGAATCAACTTTAACAAACAGCTGTTTGGGCGGACTGCATTTGCTTGGGGCGTTGGCTAAAGTCAATTGGCAGCACTCTCCCCGTCTATTTTTGGTGACGAACTCTACCCAGACAGTAGGAGGTTTAAAATCCCTCTCGGTTGCCCAATCTCCTTTGTGGGGTTTGGGCCGAGTCATTAACAATGAACATCCCAATCTTCGCTGCACTCGCGTGGATTTGAGTCCTGTTATTGCCCCAGAGGAGATTCAGTCTCTCATAGAAGAGTTGCTGGCAGACGATAAAGAAGATGAAATCGCCTTGCGGGGTAAGGATCGCTATGTAAATCGGTTAAGGAGGCTATCATCAGCAGATTTGATTCAAAAATCAAAATCTCTGGCACAAAATCGAGAACCCTTCCGTTTAGAAATCTCTGCACCAGGAGTGTTGGATAACTTGCAACTGCGGGCGATGGCGCTCTCAAAACCGGGGCTGGGAGAGGTGGAAATTCAGGTTTGCGCCACAGGTTTGAACTTCAAGGATGTTGCCAAGACAATAAATTTGTTAAATGATGCTAGTTTGGAGGGGACTTTCTCCGGGCGATCGCTTGGTATAGAATGTGCCGGAATCATTACCGCCATTGGCTCTGGCGTTGAAGGGTTTAAGATAGGTGATGAAGTTATTGCTTGTGCGTCTCACAGCTTTAGTACGCATACAACGACAGATGCCCGCGCTGTAGTGCATAAGCCGGCGCATCTTAGTTTTGAAGAAGCCGCCACAATCCCTGTGACTTTTCTGACTGCTTACTACGCCTTGCACTATTTGGGAAGGCTGCGTCAGGGTGAGCGGGTTCTCATCCATGCAGCAGCAGGTGGTGTGGGTCTTGCTGCCATCCAAATTGCTCAGACAGTGGGTGCAGAGATTTTCGCGACGGCAGGTAGTCCAGAAAAACGGGAATTTTTGCGATCGCTTGGCGTAGAACATGTAATGGATTCTCGCTCCACCGCATTTGCCTCGGAGGTGATGGAAATCACTGGCGGTAAAGGTGTAGATATTGTCCTCAACTCTTTGGCAGGAGAGGCTATCCCTAAGAGCCTCTCTGTGCTGGGAGCCTATGGACGTTTTATAGAAATCGGGAAGCGCGATATCGAGCAGAACAATAAGCTGGGTCTGCGACCTTTTCAAAATAATTTGTCCTTCTTTGCGGTAGATTTGGACAAGCTGTTAAGCGATCGCCCTGATTTTGCTGGCTCCTTATTCCGTGAAGTCATAGAATATTTTGAGGCAAAAACCTTTCACCCGCTTCCCCACAGAGTCTTCCCAATATCGAGGGTAGTAAGCGCCTTCCGCTACATGGCGCAAGCCAAGCACATCGGCAAGATTGTCATATCGTTGCAAGAGCCAGATGTAAAGGTAGTTCCCTCATCTCAAGAAACAGTCACTTTTCGCCCTGATGGAACTTACTTAATTACTGGTGGACTAGGTGGGTTTGGTTTAGCAGTGGCTCAGTGGTTGGTGAAAGGGGGGGCGCGGCACTTAGTACTGATGGGTCGTAGTGGTGCTGACTCGTCAGCAGCAAAGGAAGCGGTAAAAACATTGGAGTCAGCAGATGTTTGTGTGGTAGTCGCTAAAGCAGACGTGTCACACGAGGAGGAAGTGAAGAGTGTTCTGGCAAACATTAGCCAGTCTATGCCAGCGTTGCGAGGCATTATTCATGCAGCAATGGTTCTGGACGATGCTCTCCTGCTCGACCTCAACCAGGAACGGTTAGCAAAAGCGATCGCACCCAAGGTCATTGGAGCTTGGAACTTACACACCCATACCTTGAACGCAACCTTAGATTTCTTCGTGTCATTTTCCTCGGTTACTTCCATTATTGGAAATGCAGGACAGGGGAATTATGTGGCCGCTAATACTTTTCTTGATACGCTGGCACATCACCGCCGCGCTTTAGGACTGCCAGCCTTGACCGTCAACTGGGGTGCGATTGCTGATGTTGGTTATGTCGCTGATAACACTGTAATAGGTCAGTATTTAGACCAGATGGGAATGAAAGGTTTGCGATCGCACCAAGCAGTACAGATATTAGGACAATTACTCCGTTTTGAGGCAGTGCAGACAGGGGTAGCACCTTTTAACTGGCAACGGTTGAGCGAGATTTACCCAGCTGGCGCATCAGCGCGATTTTCTCAGCTAGTCAACGAAGCAGCTGTTCTAGCAAAGGCGGACAGGCCCAATAGCAAAGGAGATTTGCTCTTAGGCGACCTGATGACAGCCCAACCAACAGAGCGTTTGCAAATTTTGGAATCTCACCTGCGAGAACTCGTAGCTCGGGTATTGGGAACTTCTCCTGCTAAATTGGATAGTCAAAAATCGCTGACCAATCTGGGACTTGACTCCTTAATGGGAGTAGAACTGAGTAACCGAATAGAGAGCGTTTTGGGTGTGAGTGTACCCACAATGAAACTCATGCAGGGCCCAAGTATTTCGCAACTAGCAGTGGAGCTAGTTGAGCAACTGATGGGAACTTCCCAGACACAATTACCTTCTTCAGTGATCGCAGTTCCAACCGATTGGCTTGTTTTCCCCAAACCAAATCCGGATGCCTGCTTGCGTCTGTTCTGCTTCCCATACCTTGGAGGCAGTTCCTCAGAATTTCTTCCTTGGTCAGATTGCTTACCGTCAAGTGTAGAAGTTTGTGCCGTTAAGCTTCCCGGAGGTAAAGACTTTTTGGGCGAACAGTCATTCGACGAGCTAACCTCTATTGTAGAAACCTTGGTACAAGTTCTGCTTCCTTATCTAGACAAACCATTCGCTTTTTATGGTCACAGTCTAGGGGCATTGGTAAGCTTTGAACTCGCCCGTCAGTTGCGCCGCGAAAATAGTAAAACTCCTGCTCACTTGTTCGTTGGTGCTTCACAAGCTCCTCAGATACCCTATTTACATCCTTCTGTTGAGAAGCTCCCTGAATTCGAGTCAGTTAAAGGAGTATCTATCAACGATTTACCCCAATTGTATCGGGACAATACAGAACTGGTGGGATTGTTACCACTGATTTTAAAGGAAGTAACTTTGTTGGCTGAAAGATACAGCTACACAGAGGAAGAGCCACTAAATTGTCCTATTTCTGTGTTTGGAGGGATTCAAGACAAGGTGATAACTGAAGATTTACTTTCGGCTTGGCGCGAACAAACTCGCAGCAACTTTAAGCTGCAAATGTTAAGCGGCAATCATTTATTCTTGCACAGCGATCAACAGCTGCTTTTGCAAGCAATATCTGAGGAGCTATCATCACTTCTTTGTTTGTCAATTAGTTGACACAAGACTCTTTCTAAAAAGAGTTATAGGAGAACAGTACACTAGTACAAAAAGGCAGGCAGCAGAAGAAATATTGGTTTTAAAATCAGCTTTTTACCCTTTTTCAACTTTCCAACTAGTGGAAAATTTCTGCCCCACTGCACTAGTTTTTTCCCTTACATTTTTGGAATAAAGATTACCTTGTAAAAACCCAAAATATACACATGACAACCATTACTATTCCATTCCAACTAAATTTTGAAGAGATTGGCGAGCATTTCTTAAACAAAGATGCTGTCAACCAAATCAACTCAATATTTGCAAAGCATGGAGCCGTTTTACTGCGGGGTTTTCCGTTAAAAACTGCTGAAGATTTTGCAGATGTCGCAGCACAGATGATCACTACCCCAACGGATTACATGGGTGGCACTATAGCTCGCAAGCCAATAAAAGGCTTAGTATACAATTCAAGTGAATTTCCTCCAGCAATCACCTTTCCTATTCATAATGAAATGGGATATACTGATAACCCTCCTGAGCGAATACTTTTTTTCTGTTTAGAAAAAGCAGAGGTAGGGGGACAGACACCAATCTGCGACTGTCGGGGTGTTTTGCAACGGCTACCAAATCAACTTGTGGATGCCATACGTACTCACGGCGTTCACTATATCCGACGCTTACCGAAAGAAAGTGCAAGTTACTTAAAAGGTTGGAGTCAAGCTTTTAAAACTGAAGATACCCGTATTGCCGAAGAAAGGTGCAAGGCAATGGATTTTAACTGTACTTGGGAAGGCGATATCATGGTGATTACTAACACTGTAGAAGGTATTCGTCGCCATCCACACACAGGGGAAGAACTTTGGGTTAATCAAATTTCTAGCTATCACTCCTCAAGACATGAACACTCACTGCGGATTACACCACAGGAATTTCTTGGTGATTTAGTAGCATCTGTCAATTCAGATAAAATGGAAGCATCTCCAATCCTTAGGTTTATAGCGAGGGCTTCTAGCCCATTACTACTAAAATTAGGGAGCAAGATGCTTCCAGTACTTTTATTTTTCCAAAAGTGGTATGCTCCCGGTAATATTTATTGGAATTGTACCCTTGGCAATGGTATTCCTTTTACACGCAAAGATATTGAAGCAATATGGGATGCTGTAATTGCTGAAACTATAGTCTTCAACTGGCAGCAAGGAGATGTTTTGCTTCTTGATAACTTCCGATTCGGACATGGACGCAAGCCGTTTCGAGGTAAGCGGCAAGTTCTTGTAAGTTTAGGTTCTTAAGTCATGGGGTAATAAGTAGTATTAGCAGTAATGGTTTTTGTGAACTTGTAGAAAATTTCTGCCAGACTGAGCTAATTCCTTTTCTTACATCTTTGGAATAAAAGATTACCTTGTAAAAACCACAAATATACACATGACAACTACTACTATTCCATTCCAAGTAAATTTTGAAGAGATTGGCAAGGATTTCTTAAACAAAGATGCTGTCAGTCAAATCAACTCAATATTTGCAGAGCATGGAGCCGTTTTACTGCGGGGTTTTCCGTTGAAAACTGCTGAAGATTTTGCAGATGTCGCAGCACATTTAATCACTACCCCAATGGATTTTATGGGTGCCACTGTAGTTCGCAAGCGAGTGAAAGACTTATTAATATACACTGCAAGTGAACTCCCTCCAGCAGTCAGCCTTCCTATTCACAATGAAGTTGCGGGCTCTCATAAGTTTCCTGAACGAATACTTTTTTTCTGTTTAGAACCAGCAGAGGTAGGGGGACAGACACCAATCTGCGACTGTCGGGGTGTTTTGCAACGGCTACCAAATCAACTTATGGATGCCATACGTACTCACGGTCTTCGCTATATCCGACGCTTACCGAAAGAAAGTGATGATTACATAATGGGTTGGAGTCAAGCTTTCGAAACTGAAAATCCTAGTATTGCCGAAGAAAGATGCAAGGCAGGGGGTTGGAACTGTACTTGGGAAGGCGATATCATGGTGATCATTAGCAACGTAGAGGGTATTCGTCGCCATCCACACACAGGGGAAGAGGTTTGGTTTAATCTAATTATTGGCTTTCACTCCTCAAGAAATGAACACATATTACGCATTACACCACCGGAATTTTTGGGTGATTTAGTATTATCTGTTAATTCCGAGAAAAAGAGAGGATCTTCAGTCCTTAAGCTTATAGTTGGAGTTTTTAGCCCATTACTACTAAGATTAGGCAGCAAGATACTGCCAGTACTTCTATTTTTGGAAAAGTTGAATAGTACTGGGAAGATTTTTATAGATTGTACCCTTGGCAATGGTACTCCTTTTACACGCAAGGATATTGAAGCAATATGGGATGCTGTCATCGCTGAAACTATAGTCGTTAACTGGCAGCAAGGAGATATTTTGTTTCTTGATAACTTACGATTTGGACATGGACGCAGGCCGTTTCGAGGTAAGCGGCAACTTCTTGTCAGTTTAGGTTCTTAAGTCATGGGGTAATGGGTAATGTTCAGAGTAATGGGTTGTGTTGAAAAAAACTAGGACTAGTTAGTGGTATTTTGAGGATTAATGCTTATAGAGACATTTATAAGCCCGGTTGCACCCGCATTAGCGTAGTAAGATTGGGACAAAAATATGGCAGCAGACACAGAAAGCCGATTACTTGAAAAATCTTCAGGTCGATGGCGAATAATTTCGGCAGCTTTCATCGCATTAGCCATAGGAGTCTCATCTGTCTACATTTTTTCACGATTTCGGTCTAATATTCAGACTTACCCATTAAAATCCCATAAGGCAGCTCCTGTCATAGTTGCGATTACTGCCCTGGGACATCTAGAGCCTCAAGGCGAAGTAACTCAATTATCTGCCCCCAGTTCCTCAGGTAACCGAGTAGAAAAACTGCTGGTCAAAGAAGGAAGCAGAGTTCGGGCAGGGCAAATAGTGGCATTCCTCCAAGATTATGCTAAAGCGACAGCGGCACTGCAACAGGCACAAGACAAAGTTAAAGTTGCTAGAGCTAGATTAGCGCAGGTTAAAGCCGGAGCAAAATCGGCAGATATTGAGGCTCAAAAAGCAGTAGTGACCCGTTTAGAAACTCAATTAAAAGGAGAAGTTACCACTCAACAAGTAACAATTGCCCGCTTACAAGCTCAATTCAACAACGCTCAAACCGAGAATAATCGTTATCAGCAGTTATATACAGAAGGTGCTATTTCAGCTTCTATTGCAGATAGCAAGCATTTAGAACTTCAGACAGTACAACAACAATTCACAGAAGCTAAAGAAAACTTAAACAAGAGTATGAATACTCTTAACGACCAGATAAAAGAGGCAAAAGCCAGGTTGGTAAGTCTTAGCGAAGTGCGTGATGTAGATGTTCAGGTGGTACAAGCCGAAGTCGAAAGTGCCATGACTGCAATTACACAAGCAAAAGTAGAACGAGATTTAACTTATGTTAAATCTCCTATAAATGGAAGAATTTTAAAAGTTCATACCAAAACAGGAGAAACGATTGGCAATTCAGGAATTGTTGATATAGGTGAAACGTCTCATATGTATGTCGTGGCGGAAGTTTATCAAACTGATATCAAAAAAGTGCGTGTAGGTCAAAAAGCCAGCATCACCAGTACTACATTTACTGGAAAATTACGGGGAGTAGTGAGCGAGATTGGTTTACAAGTTAGCAAACAGAGTGTTTTAAGTCTTAATCCAGGGGTAGACACAGACCGGAGAGTAATTGAGGTGAAAATCCGCATAAATAATCCAGAGGACAATCAACAGGTTGCAAGTTTAACCAACTTACAAGTAGATGTAGCCATTCAAATATAATTGCCATCTTCAGGTTAGTTAAAATAATTACAACCGGGAATTATGAATTTTAAAATTCCTTTAGCTTGGCTACAACTAGCCCAAAACAAAGTTCGTTTTTTAGCAGCTGTGGCTGGGATTACTTTTATTGTAATTTTGATGTTTACACAACTTGGTTTCCAAGATGCTCTTTATTCAAGTGCTATCAGGGTACATCATAGTCTCCAAGGAGATTTATTTTTAGTTAGTTCTCAATATAAATCTTTAACTTCCAATCAAAGCTTTTCTCGTACTCGTTTATATCAAGCTTTAGGATTTAATGGTGTTAAGTCAATCAGTCCGATGTATTTGGGCTTTGCTAAATTCAAGAATCCAGTAAACGGGGAAAAATACTCCATATATCTGATTGGTGTTGAACCAGGGAGAATAGCTCTTAATTTACCAGAAATTGAGAGTAATTTAGATAAAATTAAAATTCCTGACATGGTTCTTTTTGACCAAAAATCTCGCTCGGAGTTCGGGCCAGTTGCTGAAAAATTTAAATCAGAAAATACTGAGCAAATAGTCGAAATATTTGCTTTTAACGCAGTTAAAGGTTATCGAGTTAAAATCGGTGGTTTATTCAGCTTGGGCCCTTCTTTTGGAGTAGATGGTAATTTAATTGTCAGTGACTCAACTTTCCTCAGAATATTTCAAAATAACCGAACTTCAGAAATGATAGATGTAGGTGTGATAATTCTTGATTCTGATGTCGAGCCACAAAAAGTTTCGACCAATCTACGAAACAATTTAGGTAATGATGTCTTAATATTTACCAAACAAGAGTTTCAAGACTTTGAGAAAAAGTATTGGGCTACAAGAACACCTATTGGTTTTATATTTAACCTTATGCTCGTAATGTGTTTTATTATTGGTATAGTCATTGTCTATCAAATTCTTTATAGTAATATTTCAACTCAAATAACAGCCTATGCTACTTTAAAAGCTATTGGATATACTAATAAATATTTACTAAATGTAGTATTTAAACAGGCTTTAATATTAGCAGTATTGGGTTATATTCCAGGTTTTATTATTTCTTCATATATTTACAGCTTCACAGCAACAACTACCAATTTACCAATGAGAATGAGCTTAAATAATATATTAATTATTTTAATCTCAACAGTTTTAATGTCTACAGTTTCCGGACTGTTAGCTATGAATAAACTACGCTCGGCAGATCCAGCAGATATTTTTTAGTTAAGGAAAATTTAGTTCTCTATCTTTCTCAATGTAGAAGTTCTTATCTTCTTGTCTTAAAACTAAAAACATTGAGTTCGGCAGTTGGGTTCAGAAGTGGAAGCAATAGTTATCGCAGCAGCTTGTGGTGTGGGTATGGTTAGCAGAGAATTGAGCTTCTACCGAATTACGACTGATGCGAGACAACCACTATTACTCTGATGGTGGACACGTCAGCTTTGAAGAAGATTGCGAGAACGAGTTGACCAAACACGGGGGATATCGCCGGGTCAGAGATTTGCTGTCTGCGAAGAAAGTAGTTGATACCCTGCTAGAGGAACTGAGGGTAAAAATCACTAAACCCTCTCAAACTCGCCCCCTGCTTCGTTTGGTCAAAACTCCTGACAAGTTACAGGAAGTCGTTGCGATCGCAGCCAAAGAAAAACCCTTCCCCACTGCCGCCGATTTTGCTCTTGCAGTTCAGAAGGTTGTTCCAAAAAATACGTTGCCCACTAGAACCAGTAGCACAAAACAAGAAAAAGTCAAAACGCAATTGTGTAATACTGTCACTGTTTCTTCCCTTTCACATCCTCGTTATGGGGATTCGGGAGTGATTGAAGCAGACGCACCGAATCATTGGCAACAGATTGTCACCTTTGCTGATGGCGAAAGGTTGCTGGTAAACAATGTTGATTTAGATGCTGCCAGCGTTCCCTTTCCCAGAGAGCAGACTTATCCACCAGAATATACTGAAGCAATTGCCCAAATTAAAGAACAGCATCAGCAAGAGTTAGAGCGACTTTCCCAGGAATTGAGAATTGGTTTACAAGCAGAAGCTACTGGCAGAGCCGAAGCTCAATTACTTGAACAAATCCAATCCTTGCAGCAATTGTACAAGCAGCAGAGGGAGCAGAATATTCAGTTGCAACAACGATTGGATGAGATGGAGGGGTTGAGAAAGTTAGAGATTGAGAATCAGCAACTCCAGCAACGTATCCAAGAATTAGAACACGCCGTAGAGCAACGCCCTTCTCAAGAATGGGGAAATACCATGACCCAGCAAGTGACCAAAGCTTTGAACAAGCAGGTGAAACAGGCGTTAGAGCAGACAATTGATTTGCGATCGCTAGCTCAAGAACCGCCCAAGGAAAATGCCCAGGAATGTCTGCGGCTCATGGGTATGGCGCTCAAAAACTTAGCCAGTGCCATGAACAACACCCAGGCGCTTGAAGCTGCTGCGATAATTCTCGGAAGCGAACCCACACCAATTGCGATCGCTTACCGAGCCGAACAACTGGAAATGCTGCCCCAGGCGGTGAGTGATATTCGGCAGGTACTTGCAAAACCTGGGTGTACTTGGCAGGACTATTGGGCAGTGGCGCAAGAGTATGAGGTAATCAAACAAGACTATTGGGCGGAATTAACTACCCACGAAACAGAGCTAATTACTGCTCTCCAGAACGCATCTTCTCAACCAGACACTATTGGCATTGGTTCTATTGTTGCTCACGCCGACCCTTACCGTACTTTGTATGTGGAACGAGGCGAAGTAGTAGGAGACTTGGGCGAAGAGTTGGTAGTGGCTTGGAATTGTTGGAAGGAACAATCAAAAAAGACTGACAGGTATTTCCGAGATGAGTTGCGATTCTGGCAGCCTCAATAGGCTTTCAGTGTACTGACGACTTTTTAGACAACCAAATACAAGTACCAAACCCTGCAATCACTGTAGGGAAAATTCGGTGCGTCAATATAAACAGGAGATTATAGAATGACCGCAACTATTACAAAGCCCAAGCTCAAAAAGGCTGCTAGAAAACCAGAGTCACCGTACAAGCGGCTTCATGTGATTATTCCGATTGAAGATATGCTTTGGGCTTCGCAGCAAAAACCCTCCGTTAATCAGCTATGGCAGGAGTGTTGGACGGCTGACCCCTACGGTTCTCGGTGGATGCCTTTGTCTACTGGAATGGGTTACAGTACTTTTATCTCTGCGAAGAAAATTCTCTCCGACAGTAGGCTATTCATTTTCAAACCCGACAAGTCCATAGAGGATGGCCGGGAGACAGTGAAGTGGATGGTGCAGAATTTGCACGGTAGCCGGATGAAGGAGTTCTGGGAGAAAGCCAGTGCTGAAAAACGAGAATCAAATGCTGGGGATTTAGAGAAAGATGCTGGCTGTGAAGAAATGCGTGCTTCGTATAAAGCATCTATCTTAGGTGAAAGTCAGTCAGACAAAGAGTTTCAGGAAAACTCACGAACTACTCAGGAACAGTTCACGAACTCTTCAAAAGAGTTCGTGAACTGTGTCTCTGACACGCTTAGAGAAAATTCGCGTGAGGAGGAGACGGCGATCGCTCCCTTGAGGGTCGCGTCGCCTCAGTCTGTTCAAAGCGTGGAAGAGTTGGAGAAAGACTCGCCTACGGCGAATGACTGTACATCGCTGCTGCTTGTGGATGATGCAGAGGGTGAATCTGCTTCGTTATTGGTTGAAAATCAAGATTGTGGTGTTGATCCGAGAGACTGTCATGGAGGTACTTGTTCTACCGCGCCCGTTGCTCAAAATGAAAAATCTTTAAATTCTGCAATGCCTGGGGCGGGCGTAGCCATCGCTAATCCAACTCAGGGGCAAGTAGAACAAAGTAATTCCGCTTCGTTGTTGGCTGAAAATTCAGTTTCGGGTGAAGGAGTCAAAGCGGTTCATGAAGGTACTTGTTCCATGAAGGTACTTGTTCCGCCGCGTCGCCTGCCCAAATTGAAAAATCTTCGATTTTAGTGATCGCAGATCAGAAAATAGAACCGAGTCGCCCCTCTGCTGAGTTGATGGCTGAAAACTCAGTTTCGGGTATAGCAGTCAAAGCAGATCATGAGGGTGAAAGTTCCGCCGCGCCCGTGCCACAATCTGAAAAATGGTCGCATGAGGCGATTGTAGCAAGGTCAAATATGCGACCGGAGCGGATGCAGAAACTCAAAGTGGCGGCGAATTTGGGGGAGAATCCGGGGTTTGAATACTTGCAGGAGTGCTGGGATGATGATCCTGCGTTGCGGATTGTGATCAAGAAGTTACTGGTGAAGTTTCCGCAGTGGGGTGTTGCGATTGTGGATGGGGTGCTGATGAAGTGGGATGAGTAATAAATTCGCCCGTCAACTAAAGCACATATTTCAGCAATCGTTTCCATTCTCAACGCCATGCTGTCTGTACGATTATTTCTTTCTGTATCCAACCTAGTGCCCATTAGTAGCAAGCAGTTCTGAATCCCCACTGGTTGCATTCGACGGATGTATTCACGATAGCTGAATTTTTCTTCAATCATTCTGAAAATTGTAACAATTCGCTAAAAAATCTACATAGATTATAGTGGTATAATTTTTTTGTATTTGCCAGCATTTTTCTCAACTCTTATTTTAACAAAAGTATTGAATCCTTAAATAAAATTTAAAACTCCCATGAACAAAATATCGCTTAACTACAATGCCTCAATTATTCCTCTATTAGGTGCAATAATAGTCACCAACGGATTTTTCTCCAAAGTATCGGCGCAAAATATTTCTGCTCCAGAGACTACTGATTCTGTTGCCGCCACTGTCAAAAATCAAGAGTTTCCCCAATGGGGATATTACACAGTGCGAAGAGATTTTCGCAGATGTGCTTCTCCAATATGCGGTGGATATTTTATAAAGCTTGTCAACTTGAAAGCTACTTCTTGCTTAGATGGTGTTTTTCGCTCCGAATGTTATGTGTCTGCAATTGATTGGAGTTCCCTGAAAGTCCCACCTTCCCAACTGGTAAAAATTCAAAATGATGATGGTAGCCGTGTGATTCTCAGAGGTAATATCGTTCCAGTAACATTTCCTCGATTCGGTGAGTTTGGGAATTTGAGAGTAAAAGAAGCTTTCTATGCCGCGACAAATGTCCCAGCAAAAGGTACTTTTGTGGCACTAAAAGACAATGGCATTCGTTGCATCACAACTCCTTGCTTCTCCACAGATAATCTGGTTCTAAATAAGCCGAAGATTTCTCAAGTTTCGTCAATCGATTTGAGTCAAATGAGTGCAACACAAAAACAACTTGACGCAGCAACAAGCGAAATTTTTGGTCAAGGTTTGATTGCTGTAGGTAAAATTGAGGTAGTAGAAAACGTAGATCCAACCAAGAGAGATACTAAGTTTGTGGCTACACAATTTTATTTGAGAGTGGAACCGAACTAAAGAAATAAGGTTATCTTTGCCACTGACTCATCCTAAAACTGTGCGATCGCCTACCTCAAAGAAGCGTTACGCACTTGGAAGGGAGTCAAGTCAACGGAATAAAATTAACACCTATGGGGAAATAAATACTAAAAATTCACCAAGACAAGAAAGCAAGGAAAAATATCACTTGACTTTTGAGTACCGCATTCAACATATATAAAAAACGGTATAGCAATTAACAATCTACCGTTTTTTCAACTCTTAAATCTGAAACTGGTTCTTCACAGCAATTATTTGAATATACAGATGTACGATGTTGCTACCCTCACCGCAACTATCACTTATCCCATGTAGAAGTCAAAGCAGTGAATGAGGGCGATCGCGCAGCATCTCGTAGAGGAGGTTCCGCCGCGCCCTTGCCAAATCCTGAAAAATGGTCACATGAGGCGATTGTTGCACTGACTTTTCCCGTTAAGTCTGTTTTGCAAGCTGCCAACCTTCACAGAGGTCGTGTAATTTTAACCAACCTCGCCACAGTACCTGGATACCAATTGGTGTTTTGCTTCGATGTTCTAGGTAGCCGC
>NZ_JAIVFS010000109.1 GCF_020829645.1 Nostoc mirabile CHAB5784
GCTGGGGCAGATATACTACATAATTATTAAAGGTCGCGGATACTTTGAGGCTGACAAGATAATATTTTTAATCTCTAATTCCATTTGATTTGCGTTCTCTCATATCGCTTTTAGTCTAAACTCCAGTTTGAATAGGATTCTAAAAATATTTCAACCAACAAACTTTCTATCGCTTCTGCATCATGTTCAACACGATGATATCGGCTATCGGCTCTAGAAGAGACATCTTCTGGGCAGTGTTCAAGACGATTTAACGTACTTTTTCCTGCCAAGGTCATTGGTTCTTCTCCTGAAGTAATAGATTTTCCGACGGAGAGTGCGAACATTACATCGTGACGTAAAGTTTCGTGGTCATTTATGTCTTCATAACCCATTACTAAGCCGTACACTCTCTGTGCAATTAAACTACTGACAGAATGTTCAATTCGATTTTGTTTTCGGTAATCTTTAAAACATGCTGCTAGCCGTGATGTTATCTCTCTTTTTCGGTCTAGCTCCGCAATTAAAGTTAGTCCTGCATCTGATGTTACAGTCTCACCCTTGAAATTTACTACGACTGGACATGTCAATACAGATTCAAATTTGAACTGTTCCGGTATACAATCTGTTTTATTAGGGGTCATGCAATAAAGCTGCTGGAATACTTGTGCAATATAGATTTTGGCAGTTTTTGACCCCTATTTTTTTATGCTTTGTGAGAAATCCGGGGTATGTCTTTGTCTAGTTTATCTCCGGCACAAACCAACATTTGAGATTTTAGGATTATTGTTCAATATTTCTAGAAGTAAAGCTCACGAGACATTTAATTATTGGATAGAGATTTTGCGAGAAATTCTGCCAGCATCACAAATGGAAGAGGTTGCAGGAGATAGCGAAAAATATCAGCAACTCCGACAAAATCTCTCGGAATATGAATTAATTATAGATAGCGCAGAACAAGCTATAGAGAGACCTATAGACTATCAGGAGCAAAAAAAATACTACTCTGGAAAGAAAAAACTTCACACTTTAAAAAACCAGTTTATTGTGCTACCTAATGGAGCAGATATAGTGGATATTTGTCTGGGACAATTGGGCAAAATTAGTGACATTAGCTTATTCAGACAAACTAGAGATAAATTTGCGGTCACACAAAAATTTCTAGGGGATAAAGCCTACATAGGAGAAAGTGTCATTACTACTCCTCACAAGAAACCTAGAAAAGCGGAAATTTATGCATTACATAAACAAGAGAATCAACAATTATCATCTCGGAGAATTGGTGTAGAACACATGATAGCAAGGGTGAAAATATTTCGAGTGGCTAGTGAAAGATTCCGTTTATCTCTTCATCGTTATACTCAGGTAATAATGACCATTTGTGGATTAGTTCGACTGCGAATAAAACGCTCATCTATTTTAACTGTTAATCCTCTTTCATCAGTTTGTTAAAAATAGTTTATTTCTCTCCTATATTTCATCTCCCAACTATCAATTTACCATGATTATACATCTCAAACCCTCATTCTTTCGTTGTTACACCCTGGCGATCGCAATTCCTGCCATCTTCCCTGAAACTCTTTCACGGCAAGCTTTTCCCATTTCTGGATAAGTCTTATGATTTATTTGTGTGGTATCATCTAATTCCTGATCTGAAGCTTTCTCTTTCAAAAAATCATCTATCCACTTTTTAGATTGGTTAGATAACTGGGAAGTTATGTCCCGAAAAAATTTAGATTCAAAATTTCTGATAGCAGAGCGAATGATACGCTCTAATCTGGAATCTGTCGGTGGTTCAAGTTTTAAATTCCGTAGTCTCGCTACGGCTGCAAGTTTTAGCTGTTCAAATTTTAACTCATAAATTAGTGCTTGTTCGGCTAACCAATTAGTTAACTCTTTAGCATCACTAACTTTGGTTTCTTGAAATCCAAAGAATTCCCTGATTTGAGCGCGATGATATTTTATGGAGCGTCCTTGCCAATCGTAGTAAGAGTACTTTTGGGGAGAAATATCTAAAAGTTTGGCAACATAATCAACAACGATGAAGGATATTTCTTGATTATTCTGAGGAAATCTGGCATAAATCTCAAAAAATTTGAGCAATATAGCAAAACCTAACCTATTCTCGTCATTTTTCTGATTCAGTAGTGCTAATTCAAGAGGGAGTAGCGTCCAATACTCTACTAATTCTTCTGGCTGCCAGGTTTTTTTCATTAAGTCTCACTTTTCAACCAAACAGTATTCTACCTACTAACTCTATAGGTAAGGAGCCATGCTCTTTCAGCAAAGATAGTAGTGTTAGCTCATAAGATTTAAGTGTACTAGCAGCTAATCCATCTCGTGAAAGAAAAGCTGTAGCAACTTGTGCTAATGTAGTTGTCAAGTTTCACCTCTTTATCTAATTAAAAGCACTGCTATTCATTTAAAATACACACTTATATAAAATAATTAATTATACATTTTAGTACATATTAAAAGCATGGACAATACCCCCCAACCCCAAGAAATGCTGTCCCAGTACGTTAAAAGAATACGCACAAGCCTTTCGCTAAGTCAAAATGATTTGGCCCTTAAGGCAGGCATTCATCTTCAAAGTTTAGGTAAGATTGAACGAGGCATGACTACTAAGCTCAATAGTAAAAGCCAGCGTGGATTAGCTCGCGCATTGCAGGTTCCATCTGAGTACCTTGATGCGGTTATCCGGGGTGTACCCATGTCTGCAACCGATGTCCTTAAATTTTGCCCCCACTGCTGGACTCCCGGAACAACTCTTGAAGAAATTTGGTTATTGCCGCGATCGCAGTTCTGTTTTCTGTGCGGAACTAGGTTACGTAATAGTTGTGCTAAGTGTAACGAACCTATTACGTCTTTGAAATTTCGTTTTTGTCCTTACTGTGGCTTTCCATATAAGGTATCTAAGGATTCTGAATCTCAAAGCTAGCCGCAACATTAGTGGTATTATTTATTACTTTTATCCAAAATTACTCAAATCAAATTTTCTCATTTTTCTAAACTAAACTGTTTAGTTTGCACTTCATGACAGCCTCGCTAGTTCTACCCCTGATAGTGAGCAAAAACTTCTCGAAAAGCCACTACTCAGATAAGCGTTAGGCATTGTCATTGCCGCTATTAACTGCTATGTCGAAATGCAACACGTCTTCGCGATCGCCCAGCTTTGTATAAAGTTTAATGGCTGGATCGTCACCGATATCCGCCTGGACGAAAATGACATAAGCTCCACATGCTGCTGCTACTTCCTTCAAGCTTCTGAATTAATGCCGTTGCGATCCCCTCCCGTCGGTGTGCGGCGGCAACAGCTAGATCGTAGATGTAAATCTCGCTGCGCTCCTGCTCGAACTTTTTAAGCTCGTAGGCAGTGAGACCGCCAACGACCTCACCTTCTTTCAATGCGGCGATCGCAATGAAGTAGTCACTATCAAGCAGTTGCCGCAGATAGTCTGCACTAGGCGGATTCCCATAGGTCTCCACCTCATCGAACGCCTCACCAAAGGTCGCTAATAGAGCTTCCATTAATGCAACGTCCTCCGGCACAATCTGTTGAATGCTTAAGTTCATTGGTATTTCCTAAGCTATATTCCTGCTGAACGGCTAAATCCTGCTCGTTCATACAATATCAGACGAAAGGCTAAACCCAAAATTCAGTTGATTATCGTTTGCTGTTATGGCTGTCTTTGGGGTGCAGTTATCGGAATTGCGACGTTATTTATCAAGCCCAGCGTGACTGTGGCGGCGATTGGGTTGGGTTTTACGGCTGGGGTGTCTAGGAAATTGTTGGTTCAAAAAGGAGAATAAATCATGGAACGCAGAATCATTGATTTAAGCGGCGGAAAGTAGATTAAACAAATCTTAGGTGGTTATGTAGAAGACAAAAAAGAGTCACCAACTCTTTCTTCAACAGAATCAATCTGAATCTAACGCTGATTCGGGAGCAACGCGATTTTGTGAGGTCGGGGAAAAAACAAGCGATCGCTAATAAATATATTTAAGCACTTAGTATTTTTATTACCTAAAAGCAAAGAGTAGGCAGCAGAAAAAATCCTTTCAATGAACCTCAAAAGGTTACTCGTAAAGAAGTATAGTGATTGGTTTAAAAAATATTGGCGCTTCATCTCTAGTACTTAGTATTGATTATGGCAATTGTTTTGGTGAATTGGAAATTACTGTATAAAATGTTCAAACAGTATTGGGTTTAATAAAGGAATTAAATATAGAATCACAAAAATTATCCCAAGTTTTAGCTATCCATTGACACCGAAGATGTATAGCAACGGACAAGGCGGTTAGGACGCTAGGCGAAGTACATATTCCATAGCATCCCTTATACAGTCAAATTGAATTAGTTGTTGACGAATTCGATTCTTTAACCATGACCAACATCTCTCAATTTTGTTCAGGTCAGGTGAATAAGATGGCAAGTATTTTAACTGACAGCCTGCTGCTGAAATTAATTCTTGAATACGCCCACCTTTATGAAATGTGGCATTATCTGCAATTACTATTTGTCCAGGTTTTAACGATGGGAGTAAACAAGTTTCTAACCAAGTTTCAATAACATTGCGGTTACAAGCACCCTCAACAGTAAAATTTAGTATTTGACCTTTCTTTAAAGTTTTTCGCGCCTTTTTAAACCATTGCTGCCGCTCATTATTTGTGTTAAACGCAGCATCGGCAAAATCTTGTAAATGTGATGCGGCGTGATAAAAATCTAATAATTGATAAGTGTCAGGTGGGCATTTTAACTTTTTTAGTAAAGGGGAAATATGTATCCAAATCCAAATCCAATCTGCACCGTCTGCAATTAACAACACTTGTTTCGCTTGACTAATCCCTAAATTAACCAAGTACATCTCTAATATCTGTAAAAATCCTTGATATCCTGAATACGTCCCATCATTGGTAATAGGAATCTCTCCATTGATGATTTTTTTACCCTCCTCATTTATTACATAAATTGTTAATAACTTTGGCTCAATCCATTCTCCTGTAAAGCCTAAACGATTAGTCTTTACCTTACGCCTTCCCTTATTGTTAATCCGAATCCGGGTACGACCGCCATCCACAGCAATGACAACACGTTGGTCTTTCAGAACATTACTTGTAGCTAAACTGCCCAGAGCTAAAAAAAGTTAATTTCGATTGGCGTAAATTTATGCCAATTTTACCAAAGTAATATGTTAGCCGTTCTATGCGTTTTAGGCTGATATTTATGCCCCAATCAATTAATGTTGTCCGCGCTGCCTCAAACGAGGCAGCAATTGCACCATATTGGGCAATAGTCGATAAAACGTTAGGGGTTAACCCCTCAGACATTCCCAAATATCTTAAAAAGGGACAATTATATTTTACTTAAATATATTTTTTAGCGATCGCACCTTTTTCACCCAACCTCACAAAATCGCGTTGCTCCCCTTGACTGTTGGTGGTGGAATAAACTCCAGTAATTGCACTACCCCAGCCAATGGCAACGAGAGAGAACAAGTAATACCTCTACTCGATAAAGTTAAACTTAAAACATTAAAACGTGGCTTTTTGCACGTAAGCGAATCAAAGTACTAGCTGCTGATAAAGGTTACGACTCGAAACAAAAACGCGCTGACCTGCGGAAACGAGGTATTCGTCCTCAAATCCCGAAACGAGTTTGGAAAACCAAGAAAAATAGAGGAAGACCAATCAAAATCTCTGTTCCTAGATTTCAACAAGAGCAGTGTTTTGCTTGGTATCAGCGCAAATACCGCCGTCTCGTTGTAATAGGGGAACGTCAAAAAGTTTACTTCGACGCATTCATTGACCTTGCTACAATCCACATCTGGATTAACAAAATATTATTATTGGGATAGGTTCATGTAATGTATATACCCATTGGCAACGTCTACCGTCGGCATCGCACTTATCTTAATATTTTCTCAATTTCCTTTAGGATCTCAGCTAAAAAAGGAGCATCTGATTTAACGATATTATCCTCACTCCCATCATGTTTATGATGAGGAAAGGTAGAAAGATTTAATTTTCGGTGATGTTCAGTATTGTCATAGCGAAAAATTAGATTATTCTCTGAATTCATATATTGATAACTATACATTTTTCTATCTAGGGATATTTCAACATAGATAAATTCCCTCAAATGCAGCAAGGAATTATCTTTAAATTCGAGTTTGGCTCTAATAAAACCTTCATACATTCCTCTTTTTTCATTTTCTACATCAAATATTTTAACTATCTCTGAGGATTCAATTAAAAGCTGAATTTGCTGAAAATAATCTTCAATCAACAAAATCAATCTCCTCTATTGACTCTTTTGTTTGTTGTAAATGTGCCAACATTCTCGCCTCTCCAATCCACTCATCAAAGTCAAAGCTATGGGATAATTCATCATTATTAAATTGAGTGATAAATTCCTCAGTCGATAATTTATATCTGGTTTCAAATTCCTGAATCCGTTCTTCTGTTCTTTTGATTCCTGCTGTTACACTCTGTAATCTTTCGGACAAAGCACTTTGAATAATGCGTCTGAGGGAATCTGGATCTTTTGACCGGAGTTTGAGTTCAGCCATTATTTTTCCTCTCCTGCTACTGTTAAATCCACAAAATAGTCCTTGAATGAGCAGTTGTCATTGTATATGGAAATGGAAAATCATCTGTGAGCTATCGCACTTTTTCGATTTGACAAATTAGGCTACCACTTAAAACAATTATCAGTTATCAGTTATCAGTCTGGCTACCTACTTAATAAATAATGGTGTAGATCCGGCTTACACTAACCTGATCGGGCATAGTCTGGGAGCGCACATTGCTGGATTCACTGGTTCAACCTATCGTGAATCTACAGGGCGTTCTCTTGCTCAAATAGTAGGGCTAGATCCAGCAGGGCCTGAGTTTGAAGGCAAAGCAGCAAGCGAACGCTTAGACCCAAGTGACGCCAATCGTATTGTATCTATTCATACTAGTGAAACTTTAGGTTATGATGCTCGGTTGGCTACCCTGGATGTCTATGCCAACTGGAATGATCTATTCCGGCCTGGACAGTGGAATTTTGCTGGCAATCACGGTTATGCCAATACTCTCTATACAGAATTACTCCAAGGCAATAGTTTTACCCAGTCCAACAGTATTCTCCTGAACTTGAATACAGTAGTCAATGCTGAATTTACTGGGCACAACGATGCCAGCACAAAAAACAATTTGGCTATTGTTGCTCTGAGCCTTTTGGGTACTGCTAACAACGACACACAAGCGGGTGGTGCAGCCAATGATACCATCCGTGGTAATGCAGGAATTGACTACATTACAGGTGGCGATGGTGACGATTTCGTGTTTGGGGACGATGGTAACGATCTTCTCTATGGTGGACGTGGGAATGATTCTGCCTTCGGCGGCACTGGGAGCGATCGCCTAGTTTGGAGATGAAGGTGGCGACATACTCACAGGAGCAGATACAGCAGCAAGAGGTGTTGCTGAAGTTGACCTTTTGACTGGCGGCGCTGGGAGTGATCAGTTTGTGCTAGGTATTACTGTCGGTGTTTTCTACAGCGATGGTAATACTAGTACTTCGGGCCTGGGCGACTACGCTCTAATTGCTGATTTCAATGCCACCGAAGATACGCTGCAATTGTCTGGCTCCAACTCGAGCTATAGCTTGGGAGCAGTGCCAACTGGTTTGGCTACAGGTACAGCTTTATTCCTGAATGAAACTAGTCCTGAACTAATTGCGATCATTCAAGGTTCTAGCAACCTCACCCTTAGTGCCAGCTATTTCCTAACTGTCTAAAACATCATCTCAAATACAACTTAAAATTTTTTATCAAGTTTTAGACTTGCACTACTCAAAGTTTTTTATTTTTTTATGATGCAATACGGTTCAGTTAAGCATTTTTTCCGTCTCTCTATGTCCTCTGCGGCAAGTCGCTCCGCGTCTACGTTAAAAAAATTGACTTTAACAAGGAGTTTTAACCTTAACTGAACCGTATTGTTTTATGATGCCCAAATAAGTAATTAAAAGTAGCTAATAAAATCAGTAATTTAGATTAATAACCCAAATTGTTAGTTAACTTGGTGCTGCTCTTTAGGGGCAACTGGTCATACACTAACATTGACTAAACCAACATCAGCAAGCCATATTGTTCTGCTTTGGGTAGACACTTCTTCTAAAATTGGGGAGCGCCACTCTACCCCATAAAGCCAATTCTCTTCAAGACTAAAAATTCCTTGAATAATACGGCGTGTCGGCTGTTCACCGAAATCAACCTCAACTATGTCCCCTGAAGGGGCGACTGAAGCCTATAAAGCTGACTGTATAAGCTTCATGTCGCCCCTTCAGCTTTGCAATACAACCAAAATTTTAATTAGATATCAATATTTATCTGTTCTATCTGTCTAGCAGCTTTATCCCAAAGCTTTGCAGAAATCTCATCTTTCCAATAATTTCTGAGATTTTCTGCTTTTTTATGACTGATTCTTTCTAACATTTCTAGAACTGCGGCTAATGTTAATTGATCAACAATTGCTTCTAAAGACTCCATATATTCTTTTGTCATAACTAACCTCTTGAATAACTTTTAATATTTTTCCTATTTTTACATATTCAGATAGCTAATCTATATTATTACATTTAACAATTATATTAGGTCAAAAATGCCAACGAAATTTACAGTCGAAGTTTTGCTGAAGGCTTACGTTTCTCTATCCTTACTACCAGTAAAGTTACAAGCGATCGCAGACATCCTACTAACCCAAATATAATGAAGCTTTGAAATAGGATATAGCGGTTATCAGTCCAGTTCAGTACACTTAAGAGAGAACAATTCTACTGATAACTGGTCGCTATGAAAGCCTACTCTCTCGACTTGCGTCAGAAAGTTGTTGATGCTTATGCCTGCGGTGACATTTCCCAACGAAAACTGGCTAAAAACTTTGGCGTCACCTTAAGTTTTGTCCAAAATTTACTCAAACGCCATCGTGAATTGGGCACGATCAGCGCCAAGGTGCTTAGGCACATCAACCACATCAATCGCCCCCAGAATGGGGCATTTTTCTGGCGTTAGTTGCTCTTAATAATGCTCCCCGCTATTTCTCAGAAGATAACGATTCATGACTAAATATGTACTCAATGAGAGGTTTCAAGCGAAAACGAGTTAAGGTGTCTGTAAAAATTGCACATCTGCAATTTTTGATTGTGTTGCCAGTGAGGATGGCAATAGTTCAAGGGGTATCTAATGTCATAGTTTTTATTTTTTTATCCTTATAAAGGGATAAAGGGAGTCATTTATGGACATTTATCAGCAAATCTGGGATGCTGACCAAACTTGTAGTGGCGTTAAAGCAATTATTGATGGTCAAGATGGTGAGCCAGAGCAGGGCTACGTCAAGGTTGTAGCGGCAGCTAGAGGTGAATCAGAATTTAAGGTTTTGTCAGAAGTCAACATTCCAGAGTCAAAAATGCGGACTTACCAACTCGTCCTTGCATTGTTTGATAACTATGCTCTCGACGAAAGAGATCCTGAGATTGAAACACCTCTTGAGCGCGAGGAGGTACACAACCTTTTGTCTGCAATCGTCGATTCGGTGCAAACTAAACAGTTTCGGATTACGCCCCTCACGCTCTGAAAGTTCGCGTCGCTCGAATGACCCAAAACCAATGAGCGTTACCTTATCCCCATTAGCTACAGCTTCGGTAAAAACTGACCAATCAATTCGCAATTTGCAATTCGCAGTTCGCAGTTCGCAGTTCGCAGTTAAAAACAATTAGAAATTATGAATTGTGACTAATGCTGCTAAGACAGGGGGAAAAGAAAAATATCATCTGAATAAATTGGGTAATTTATTCTCTGGAAGTCCCTTATGCGATTAAGGAGTCAAGGAGTAGCAGCGATCGCGATTTTTTGTAGGTGTCGTGAATATAGGTGCTGTGAAATGGAGGTAGTAATGGTGCGGGTCGCCCAAAAAATTTTTTAGATAGGAAAAGCTTACTCTTCATGAAATACTTTCATTGATACGAATAAGCCAACAACATAAATACCACTGTGACACTACGAGTACAAATACTCAAGGATAAATTTAATTCATCTTTGGGACTGGAGTTTAGACTAAGCTATACAAAATGACCCAGCAGGGCTGAGTTAATCAGAGACTTAGCAAAAGTATGAATAATCTAAGGTATTAAACAGCAACAGATGCTTCTTTACGTGGTGGAGTTACTGTTTTTTTAACAATCGGGCATCGGTTTTTACGGTGACGCTTTTTTCCTGCTTTCCAACCAGGGGACTTTCCGCGAGGTTTGGGTGGAAGGGCTGGAGTACCAATCACCGCAAAAACTCCACCCATAGCTTGAGCGACTCGTCCAGGAGTCAAATTATCGAGTGACTTAACCCTTATTTTGTTTGGCTTATAGCTTTACAAGCGTGCCATTCGCTTTCAGCTCTTTGGAACGATCAAATTCAAATCCCCAAACTCATGCCACAGGTAACGATCGTTCACCGCTTCCTGATACGCCTCCCGAATGACTTTTGGCGGCAAGAAAGCAGTTAGCAAATCGAGATGGCTAGCTTCTGGCTCATGTAGCCCAGTTAAGAGTCCTTCCACGGCTTTAAGCTGGTGATTCTCGGTAATCCGGAGGCGCGTGTAGTCGTGCTTTGCCTGTACTTTGCCCGTTTTATCAACCGACGACTCCAACGCCCGAACTACGGTTGTTCCCACGGCAATCACCCGTCCGCCTGCTTGATGCGTTTGGTTAATCTTCTGTGCAGTCGCCTCACTGATAAAATACTCCTCCTCTGAGGCAAGATGTTGAGCATCTAGATCGTCATCCATGTAAGAAGAAAGCCCCGTATGCAGAACAATGTGGGCGATTTGGATGCCTTGCCGTTGCAGATTGAACAACAATTTCCAGGTGAACGCTCGACCCGCAGACGGCATTTCGGCAGACCCCGGTTCTTTGGCGTAGACGGTCTGGTAGTAATCCAAATCCCAAGGGGCAGAGACATACTCGTAGCGAATCGGCTGTCCTAGCTCGTAGAGTGAGTTGATTAATTGGGTACCGGATTGAGAAAACCGCAGCTTCCAAAGTCGAGGAATACTGCAATCGCGCTCCTCGACAACCGCGCTTAGTTGCGAACTGAAGTGAATTTGCATCCCGCTTCGCAAGCCACAGGCAAAAGGCTCACCCTGCTGGCATAGCAGCAATGCCAGCCAGGAATCATCGGGAAGATGCTCGGCTAACCGAACTTGCATACACGCTCCTACAGGTGCTTCACATCCTTCAAGAGCAGCAGGAAGGGTGCGGCTAGAGTTAAATACGAGCAAATCGCCGGAACGCAGAAAGTCACCTAATCGGTCGAAGCGGCTATGTTCGACTTGAAAGGTTTGACGATTGATCGTCATCAATCGGACGCGATCACGGGCAATGCCCCTGCGCTCCGGTGGTGCTGTGGCAGAAAGTTCTTCTGGTAGCGTGAAGGAAAAGGGGGGAGACATAGATTATTTCTGGTTGCTAAACGATACGCCAATGCTTAAGCCGCTTCGTGAGTGGCTGACTCAAATTCATCCGCCTCCTGCGCCTCAAATCGTTGTCCGTGCACAGCTTTGGACTCATCTGAGGCGAGATAAACGAAGATATCAACGATGTCTTTCGGATCGGCCCATTGGCTTGGATCTTCTTCGGGTTCAGCCGCACGGTGCATCGCGGTATTCATATTGCCGGGATCGACCCAATTCACCCGCACTGGGCTGTCTTCGAGTTCGGCTGCCCAAGTTTGTGAAAGTCCTTCAAGTCCAAACTTGGAGATGCCATACGCACCCCAACCCGGATATCCGGTAACGCCTGCATCACTCGTAACGTTGATAATCGAGCCACCCTGCTCGATCATGGCGGGCAAGACTTTCTTGATTAGCAGAAACGGGGCAATCAAATTGGTATTTAGAACGGTGTGGAAATCTTCTAAGGGGTAATCGAGCAAAAAAGGCATTGGCGAAGGTCCGATCGTAGAGGCATTATTAATCAAAACGTCGAGACGCCCCTGAAATTCATTGAGCGTCGTTGCCACTACTCTTTCAATGTCTTGCGGTTGGCTGACATCTGCTGCGATCGCTAACACCTTGACAGCGGGTGCAGCTGTTTGAACCAAACTGCGAGCCTTGTCCAGTAAATTAGTGCCACGCGCCATGATCGCAATGCCTGCCGCACCTTCACGCGCATAGGCGATCGCCATCTGCAAGCCCAATCCCTGCGAAGCGCCAGTAATCAAGGCATACTTTCCTTGTAGTCTACTCATGTGTTGACTCCTATTTGTCTCAAACCATCGAACTTGTCTAAGGATGGCTTCTACTTAAATCATACTCGGAATGATTATGAGTTGCAATTTCACTTAATTAGGCATCACCGTGCCAAAACGGGAAAATTGTACGCTAAGGCTGAAACCTATATCACATAAGCATTTCATCGATACTTATTTTCCTTAATCCGCAAAGGCCGCAACTTGTCAAAACTGGTCGCCTGCAACAAAAATTCCAGACATAATCGCCAGTGAGATTGATATGCTCCCAACCCAATGGTGACAAATGTTGCAAATATTCTTCAGGAATATTCATTCCTTGTTGTTTCAAATAGTCCACGGCTTTTTCTAAGTACACCGTATTCCACAGAACAATAGCAGCAATCACCAAATTCAAGCCACTAGCCCGATAAAACTGGTCTTCATAAGAGCGATCGCGCAATTCCCCCAGCCGATTAAAAAACACCGCCCTTTTCAAGGTATGTTTCGCCTCACCCTTGTTTAGTCCCGCCGTCGCCCGTCGCCGCAGTTCTGGACTCTGCAACCAGGAGAGAGTAAATAAAGTCCGCTCAATCCTCCCCAACTCCCGCAAAGCTAGAGCTAAACGATTCTGCCGAGGATAAGAAGCTAATTTCCTCAAAACTTAAGTATAGCAAGCAGTATAGTTTTTATAGTTCATTTGTACGTATTCGTGTAAATAGGAACAAAAATTAAGTTAAGCGATCGCTCACTTGATCACTCAATTTTTGGTGAGAAATGTTTTTGAACGATATTTTGAGCATTTTGAACTATATCTAGACCGGAAAGTTGAAAAATCCGAGTTAAATTGAAGTGATAAGGGCTGCATTTTTTTCAAAATGCTTAAATAAAACTTTTGGTTGCATAATGATTCAGATTTAAAATACGCGGACATAATATAATTCATAAATTTAGGTTTTTAATTGCCGCAAAGGATTGAAATTACGTTATTTTGTGGTCAAGGTATGATTCAAAATTTGGTTATTCAAAGGGTAAAAGCATACTAAAGATTTACTTTATAAATGGTCTCTTAGCGTCTCTTCGAGAGCGTCATTAATAAAAAGCGAATTAAGAAAAAGCGAATTGGTTTAACTAGCTACCAACATTCGTAACAGTAGCAGTAGTGTTAAAGGTGATATTACCTTTAACCTCAATAGAGCCAAATAAAGTCGAGTTACCGTTGTAATTAAAGTTCTTGATTGCCTGGAAAGTCCCTCGTGTATTAGCTGCTGCGTTCTACTGGGTCTGTTTGGTCGCCAAAGTCCCAGGTGTAGTGAAGCTGTCGTTACCTGGGTCAGTGGCGTTAGCAGCTACGGTGTAAACTGCGCCTTCATCAACATTCGTGTCACCAGAGATATTATTAATTACGGGTGCGGCGTTGTTGACTTGTACAGTTAAGGTTTCGCTAGTTGTACCGCCATTTGTATCGCTGACAGTTAAGGTGACGATATAATTGCCATCTTGGGCGAAGATATGCTCAACTGTTTGTCCTGTAGCAGGGTCGCTATCATCGCCAAAGTTCCAGGTGTAGGTGAGAGTCTCGTTACCTGGGACGGTGGCAGTGGCAGTAAAGTTGGCAACTGCACCTTCAAAAACATTAGTGTCACCAGAGATAGTATTAATAATTGGCTCAGTATTATTAACTCTAACAGTCAAGCTGTTGCTGCTGGTAGCGCCATCATTATCGGTGACGGTTAACGTCGCTGTGTATACGCCATCAGTGGTGTAGGTATGGGTGGGGTTGAGGATATTAGTCGTTGTGCTGCCGTCTCCAAAGTTCCACTCGATTGTATGGGTGTCTTTGCTGCCTGGGTCGATGAAGCTGCCATTAAAGCTTACGGCAGTTCCTTCATCTGTTGTTAAGTCTGCACCAGCATTAACTACCGGAGCAACGTTATTTACATTCAACGACAGTGTTTCTACAGTTGCTGTGCCATCTTTTTCGCTAACAGTGAGGGTGGCGGTGTAAATGCCGTTGTCAGCAAAGGTATGATTGACCGTTTGTCCGGTTAGTGGATTAGTGCGATCGCCAAAGTTCCAAGTGTAAGTCAGGTCATCACCTGGCTCAAAAGCCGTGGCGCTGAATGTTGCGGCAATGCCTTCTCTAATATTTGACTCTACTGTAATGCCGTCGATGCTGGGAGCGATGTTGTTGACGGTGACTGTAACTGTCGCCTCGTTGGAGATGGCGTTGTCGTTGTCAAGGACGATGTAGGTGAAAGTATCTGTGCCGACAAAGGTTCTGTTCGGGGTGTAGGTGAGGGTGCCGTCATTGTTAATGATCATAGAGCCTGCCTGGGGTGCAACACCGATTTCCACTGTACTGGGGTTAATCGTGCCATCTGTGTCGCTGTCATTAGCTAGGACGTTTATTGCTACGGGTTTGGCTTGGTCGGTGGTGGCGGTGTCTGCGATCGCAGTTGGGCTAATCAGGTTGTTATCAAGCAGCATGACGTTATCGATAATCACTTTCCCATCCTTTGCACCGAAGCCCAGCAGGTCGAAGTAGAGGGTGGCGACGGTTCCAAGAGCAATGCTGCTGATGTCAATTTGGACGGTGCGAGGGGTGTTGAGGGCAACTTGAGAGCCAGAGGTGTTAGCGCCTGTTACTTTAACCTTGTTACTGAAGTATGCGTTGCCTGATTGCTGGAGGTTGAGGAGGGAGTCGGTTTGGCTAAGTCCCGTGGCGGTGCCAACTAGGGAGGTGAGGGTGTCTGCATCGAGGAGGGCGACTTCAAAAGCATCGCTGGGAGCTAGGTCGCTAGTTCCCAGTTCGCTATCGACGATGGTGAACTGGAGATATTTGGCTTGTTCTGGAACAATGAATGTTTGGCTGAAGTTACTGTTGAAGGGGGAGTCTTCGCTAAGGACTGCTTGGGAGTTAAGGATAGTTGCAGCACCTCTTGAATTCCAGTTGTCTTGAGTGTCGAAGTTACCGTTGAGGATACCGATTAGGGGAGTGGAGGTGAGGGGTGCTGTTAGTATTGCAATGTTGTCTTTTGTTGCAGTGCTGCTGCGAACGGCGTTGAGGATTTGCAGGTCAACAGGCGAGGGGAGTTTGCGGACACCTGGCAACAGCGAGGCGTTCATTAGGTCGAAGGGATACAGCTTGGAGTCGAGGTGATTGCCATTTGGAGTGAGGGTGGCGCTGAAGTTGTCGCCGACGAATACCTTGGAACCGTTGACGGTTTTAATGTAGCGGTCAAATTCACTGTAGCCGTTGATTAAGCCTGCTAGGTGTCCCATTTCGTGGAGGATGGCGGTGAGCAGGTCGTATTTGCCTGCTGCTGCACCTGTGGTGGCGCGGAAAGCGCTGTCAGTGAGTGAGGTGGTGAATTCGCTGTTGTCTCTTGGGGTGGGGTCGATGAACCAGCCGATACCGTTGGCGTCGTCGATGAGGATAGTGCCACCGTTAGGGCGACCAAGTGAGTCGTAGTTGGTGATTTGGGCTTCGGCTAGTTGTTAAGTTGCCAACTTACCCAATTTGGAGTTTTTGTAGCATAGCCACATACTCCATAACGGTACCTTTCGTACCTTTGCCATCAATATTATTAACAATAGTGTTGGCAAGTTCTTTAGCGTCTTTGAGTCCATTTGAATCGGCAGCAATAGCATCAGGAGTCAAAAATAGTCCTAATCCTGCTGCTGCTAAAGGATTAGCAAGAGCAAAAAGTGCTATCCCAGCAGATGCTATGGCTAGATTAGCAGAACTATTGATAACTGGTTCTACTGCATTAAGAATACGAGTTGCATTTTCGTAGCTCTGAGGATCAGTTAGACCATTAGAATAACTGAATTTTGGAACGGCAATAGTGTAAGTTCCTCCTTGAGCCACACCAGGCCAAGGTGGTGAAGAAGTGCGGATCATGCCATCGGCGGTGACAACCCCTGACTCCTCTACAAACCAAATAGATTTCCAGTTACCATCAGCATCGGGTAATTCCCCTTGGCGTAAGAAGAATACTTCTGTTCCAGGTGCTAAATCCGCAGGAGCAGGAATTGCCAATTGAGCAGGGAGAGCTAATGAATTATTACCAAGGTCTAACTTGAATGCTCCTGCAAATGAAAAGCCCTCTGGAGTCGGCAGAGTAAGTTCTTGTGGGTTTAGTTGTTGAATGCTGACTGTAGTATCTTCCGTCAAAGAACCAGGAGCAATCATCACTCTTGCGCCATCAATAGCTTGTACAGCACCGCCATTAATACCCAAAGTTGCAGAACCTAGCTGAGGAATTTCTACTTGGACAGGAATTACTTTCTCTGCTCCTCCATAGATGACAGTTACGTTAGCAATTCCTTCGTCTAATGCAGTAATCAGACCATTTTCGGAAACTTGTAATATGTTTGAGTTGCTGACAAAGTAGCGAGTACCGTCAGCCGCAGTTTTCAAATCTGGTGACTTAATTACTTCATTGAGGCCAACCAACAACTGCCGTTGCATACCTTCTGTTAAAGTTACAGCTTGTGGATATAATTTCAGTCCGTAGCTCTCAGCGATCGCAACATTTAATTGAGTTTGGTTAGTTGGTAATAACTCACCCACCCTAAGCGCCGTCACCGCAGAGATACCATTACGCGACGCACTCAGCACCGACACCCCATCACTCAAACCCATCACCTTACCCGCAGACATCACAGCCACCGCCGCATTATCCGACGCCAACTGCAAGTAGTCATAAGGCAGAATCACATCTTGTTGGTCAGCAAAATCCCCAATCACCACCAACTCAGTACTTCCACCCACATCCAACCGCAAACCCCGCCGTGCAAAATCAAGATTCACCAACGCTGCATTACTGACATTCACCGTCACCTTAGCTGGTGCAGAACTACTAAACCCATCCGAAGCAACAACATCAAAACTCGCCGTTCCCGAATAACCAGCAGTCGGCAAAAAGAAAGCAGAATGACCATCACGAGTAAACGTCACCGCCCCATTCACCGGATTAATAATCCGGTAGAAAATTGCATCCCCTTCAGGATCAGTAGCTAATTTATCCAGTGCAACGCTAGTTGATAAATCAGTGTGAGTCAGCACAGATGTAGAATTGACTACAGGCGCACGATTCGCGGTAAAGCCATAATTACTGCCCAGAATCTGCACATCAGTAGCATTGATTACACCATCTCTATTAAAGTCATAGCTAGCATTAATATTAGATGTGTCCCATTAACCCCAATCTCCTGCGTAACACCACCAGCATAACTCAAGTGATAAACAGTACCATCTGCGGAGGAAAGCGTATAATCAGCACCATCAAACTCCCCACTGCCAAGATTATAAGCATGACCCGTCTTCAGGTCATAGAAACGATTACCAGCCAAAGTCAGTTTCGCATCAGCTGAAGAGAGGGTATAATTTACCCCGGAATCTGCCACCCAACTAGGTGTGTAATAAGTAAGACCAGGAATAATGTGTTTCTGCGGTGCAAACGTAAACCCAACCCTTGACCCAGTAGGAGTAGTCAGATAAAGCCTTGTCCCAACACGGAATGGCTCGTATACGCCCAATTCTTCACGCCCAGTCAGTGGTACATTGGTTTGAATGTTGGTATCTAAAGAAGCCAACTGCCAACCGTTACCAAAGCTGCCAACTTCATCAGCGTTGAGAGAACTGTAGGTGCGTACCAAAGAAAGAGGAGTGAGGGAGGAGGAAAAGGTGAAGGATAAATCAGTTTCAGTTCTGGTATAGGCACTTGGCTTGGTGCCAGTATTGACCTCGACTAGTGCTTGAGTTGATGAAGTGCGTTCGTCGAAGACGTTGCCGAAGGCATCGCTAATATCAGTCGCCAAGAGACGCAACTGATAGAAACCATTTTCTAGCTTACCAGGGTCAAATTGAATGAGAGTAAGATCGCTTACCGAACCATGACCACTAGCCAGTGGACTGTATACATTTTCACCAAAATCAGCGATTTCTAGTACCCAGTTATCAAGATTGCGATCGCTAACACTGCCAATAATATTAGTGAGACTGGTAAGTAACGCACCATCCAACCCAGGCGCAAATGTAACTACTGGTGCAGCCTGATCCTGGAGGTCGCGCACCTTAACTACAGTACTGTTGTGACCGACGCGACCATCTGCATCAGTTGCAGTCACATCGACAACCAAGCGACCAGGAGTAGTTGGGGTAATCTCAATAGAGCCTTGACTATCAACAGTTACAGGTCTACCATCAACTGTGGCAGTTAAATTGGTAATTGCAGCCAAGCCATTGGCGAGAGTTTGCACTATCACCTTTTGTCCTGGTACAGCCGGGAAGCTGGGAGTCAGGTCAAGGGTAACGTCGGTGCTTGAGGGGCAAGGGCAACACGTACTGTTGATGTCTGCGTTACTGTTGCCTCACCATCACTAACAGTATAAGTGAGTGCATAATCACCTACCTGTCCGGGATTGGGTGTCCAGGTAAACTCTCCTGTCGCTGCATCCAGTATTGCACCATCTGGTAAATCAACAGCACTATAGGTAAGATTTGTATTCCTATCTGGGTCAGTGCCTCTAACTGTAAATTGCAGCTTTTCACCCAGTGCTACAGCATGATTTGATACATTAATAGCTGGACTGCGATTGACGTTGGCAACGCGCAGGGTAACATCGCGGATATCGCTAGCACCTTGGGGATCAGTCGCTGCAAAGTTTAAGACATATTCTCCCGCCTGTTCATAGTTTGGCTTCCAAGTAAACTTGCCTGTACGGGGGTCAAAGGATGCACCATTTGGTAGAGGTGAAACAGCAGAATAGATTAAAGAATCGTTATCAATGTCTGCTGCTGCTGAGGTAAACTCAATGGAGTTATTTTCTTGCGCTGTTTGGATGGGTAGCGGTGCGAGTACGGGAGCCTGATTTGTATTGTTTACAAGAATTGCAATGGTTTGAGAACTGCTCTTATTTCCATCACTAGCAGTTAAGGTAATGTTCTCATAAGTTCTTGCTTGAGAGAAAGTGGGCGTCCAAGTGAGTATTCCTTGTAGTGGGTCAAGTACTGCGCCTGGGGGCAAGTTGGCTGCAAAGTAGGTAAGAACATCGCCATCAGCATCAGTAGCCGCTAATTGCAGACTTAGGGTTTGTTCTTCCGCCGCAGAGGAATTGCCAATGGTGGAGAGTACAGGTGCAGTGTTGGCAGTACGCACAACTAAATTAAAGGCTTGCTGACTTGTAAGGATTTCGTTAATACTGCCATTGCCGCTGTCACTAACTTGAATCGTTACAGTATATGTGTTGATATCTGCAATTGTTGGCGTCCAGCGGAAGACTGCTTCACCGTAAGTTGCAGTCGGGGTAAGGGTGGCACCATCAGGTAGACCACTTAAATTAAAGGTTAAATTATCTTGGTTGCGATCGCTTGCTTTAACTAGAAATTCTAAAGTCTCTCCCACAACTGTAACTTTATTACCAATGAAGGGCAATTTCGGTGCGTCATTGAGTGCATTCACTGAAACAACAAAGGTATATTCATCCTGTTGCACAGCGTTTTCACCGTCACCATTACCGTTATCACTTGCAGTCAAGATAAAGGAGTAATCGCCGCTATCGTTGTCAGCGCCTGGTGCCAAACGTAAAGTGGCAGTGCGATCACTATTGTCAGTAAAACTGATATGCTTGAGTAATACTGTCTCCGTACTGCTTGACAATATTACCCGTTTGAGCATCAAGTTGTAGTAAGGGGCCACCACCCGTAGTTGCCCAGAGGCTACCATTGCTATCAGTCGCTAGGTCAAAAATGGGATACTGCAAAGTGGTAATCGGAGTAGTTGCAGCCCCACCTGTTGGGGAGAAGTTGTACAGAGAACCCCGATTGGCACCACCACTAGCCAGTACTGAACCATCTTTAAGAACAGCGATCGCTAAGGGTGCTATATTAGCATGGCTATTGGGAATACCTGTAGCAAAGTCAGAAGCAATGAAGGGACGTAAAACACTGCTAAACTCAGATGGGCTTGTGGGTGTAGCAGATGGAATGCCAAGTTTTGCTTCTAAGAATAGTTGATTTGTTGACGGTTGCGGTTGGGGTAGAGGTGGCGCACCCAACTGAGGTTGAGTCGTTTTCTCAACTGTTGGTAAAGTCCCTAAGTTAACCGCAGAACCATCATTGGGGGTACTAATTCCTAAAGATGGTTGTTCTTTATTGCCTGCATTGTCAGTAGCCAGTGCCAAAAACTCATAGCTATGTCCGCTACGACCAACATAAACACCACTCGTTGAGGTGGTTTGCTGTTGCCAAATCTTGAAATCGCCGCCATCTTCAGCGACATAAACAGTTACGTGCTTAATTCCAGAACCAGCTGCATCATCAGTTGCCGTCCACTTCACCAAATAATCAGAACCACCTGCAACTAATGGTGTAGCGCTGAGTATAGTTGTTGGGGCAGTACCATCAATAATGTTGGTGACTTCTGCCGTGTCTAGGGGGGCAGCAGTATTGTAAATTACTCTGGCAGCGCTGGTAATTTCTGTTCCAGTCGCACTACCAGTTTTGGGGAGAATGGTGTAGCTGACAAAGGCACTGCCAACACCGTTCGCTTTATTGGGTGGCAATAGACCAATGTTGCGGTTTTGTACCACTTCCCCAGTATTCGGGTCAATTGCTTGGATTAACCAAGTAGCAGTGTTAGAAATTACATCTAAACCAGCGCTCACCCGTAAAATAAAGCCTTTGCTGCTGGTAAAATCGAAATCTCCAGAGAAAGTGCCACGCCCTGTAGGAATATGAATCTGAATATCGCCCAGGCGCAGAGAACCTAACTGGAAGGTACGCGGATTGAAATCATCATCACCGCGAGGGCTAGACTGGGGTGCATCTGTAATTACAAAGACGTAGTAGGAACCTACAAAGTCAGTGGGCAGTTGTAGATTTCCTTCTCTGTTGGTTGGGGATGGTCGATTTTTGTCACGGGTTAACCAAATGGTATCTGTCCAGCATCCCGGTCGGTTTCGCCAATTCCCAAATTTGTGACGGTGTAGCGGACTTTTATCTTAGAACCTTCAAATGCTTGGGTAGGAGCAATTACATTACTTGTAACTAGGTCAGCAGGTGGCAGTGAATTTATATTTAATTTGACTACTTTAGTATTGTTAGACTCTCGGGGATATTCGTCTACTAGCCCCGAAGCATCTGCTTGGACAATCAGGTAGGCTTCACCCCGAAAGTATTTGGGAATCACCAGGGTATTAGCCTGGGTGCGGTAACTTTCAAGAGATGCTAAGGCTGCACCATTGCTAAAACTGCCCAAGGAGAGGTCGTCGTAACTAATTTTGTTATCTAGGGACAAATAAACGCGGTCTTGCCAGTTGGGTGTATTTGTGCCAACTGTGCCTTCATTGCTGATGATGAAGTCCAAGGAAATCGTGCCACCTGCATTCGCACTAGTGGGTGCAATAATCTCCGACAAGAGCAAGTCAGGACGAGGAGTTAAACTAACTAAGAGATTATTGGGATTTGTACTGCTGGTGTTGTTATTAGTAACACCGTTCTCGTACAGAGAGTTAGTCGTGTTGGTTTTGACTACAACCTCATACAGACCTTGCTCTTTAGAAGACAGGACAAATTGTTCAGAGCGGGTGTAGTTTTTGCCTGCTTGTAAACCGTTACCATAGGTAAAGCTGCCCAAGGAGATTAATTGTTCTCCAGAACCTACCTGTTTGAGGAATATTTGGTCTGTCCAAGAACCAACTGCATCACCTACGCCGGAGTTCGCTACTGTCCATGATACATCAATCTTGTTACCAGATTGGGCTGCTGTGGGAGATGTAACGTTTGTTACTACTAGGTCGGGAGGAGGAGTGAAATTTACTTGAACTGCATTGGAAGTGCGGCTGTTGTTATCAGTATAAATAAACTCGAATGGCCCACCTGTAGTTACAACTAGGTAGTAATTACCAGAAAGTCCGTTGGGCAGGGTAACATCAACAGAGGGATTGTAAGTCTTACCTACGGCTAATGCGCCTACGTGTTCAAAGCTGCCTAAATCTGCAATGATATTTTTGCCTTCGGGGTCACTTGCTAACTTTATACGGTCTGTCCAAGAACTGGTGTTGGTTATCCCAATACCGGAGTTGGCAACTTTCCAGGATACTTGCAAAAGTTGACCGCTACTTGCAGAAGCCTTAGCTTGGACTTCTGAAACAAGCAAGTCTGCGTAGGGGGTACGGACGACGCTGAAGCTATTATTTGCAGTATTCGTATTATTTGTCTCTAAGCTGTTCTCAAATACCTGAGAAGTGGCATCAGTTTGCACAAATAAGTTATACCGTCCTTGGAAACCAGGAGTCAGTAGTAGTTTTTCCGAACGGGTGTAACTTTCGTTTTTCTCCAAAAATCCGTCGTGGGTGAAGTTAGCCAGCACAATGTCGTCTGAGTTCCCGATTGTGCTATCTAATGAGGCAATAATTCTGTCAACCCATCTGCTAGTTTTACCGATGCCAGTGCCAAGGTTGGTTACTGTCCAGTCTATGGTTACACTCGCTGGGTCGCCGATGGTTAAGGTAGGTGCTGTCACATTAGAAACAGCTAAGTCTGCGTAGGGTGCTAGTTCGATTTGAATTAAGCTGCTAGCAAGGTTATTTTCTTCACCAGTGATTTCAATTACTTGTTTGTTGGCATCTGTGACTACTAATAAATAGCGATCTCCACTTACAGAAAGAGGTAAATTCAGGTTAAGCTGTGCTGCGTAGCTACTATTTGCTGCCAAAAATCCATCATGCTGGAGTTCTTTGAGGAATAGGTCACTGGTGTCAAATTTATTATCTCTGGAAAGATATATGCGGTCAGTCCAATTACTAGGGGTGTCTGTTGAGCCTGTATTAGCGCTCTTTTATGTCTCTGGTGAGAGAAAAATGCTCTGATTTGCTGAGATTTTTGAAATTCCTTGAAGACTGTGAACAATACAGGCGCTGCTATGTCGGAAATATTGAGAAGTAATCAAATAT
>NZ_JAIVFS010000010.1 GCF_020829645.1 Nostoc mirabile CHAB5784
GGTTAACTTGATAGCTGGTTTAACCGCCTACACCTATTTACCCAAAAAACCTGGTATTGACATTTCCCCGAAAGATTTACCTGCTCTACCTCCTGCGATTTTTTAGTTCCATCGAACTCACGTTAAACTAGAGCTAGTCTCTCGAACTGCCTGATTTTGCTCACGCCTCCCAGTCACCACCATCTGTACACCACCTGCTGGGCTAAATAAGAAACCCTTACGCACTGGCTGCACTGGTTTGCTATCAGCCAGTTCCATCTGCGAGCGAGACAGCACTGTTGCCAAAACCACCTTCATCTCAAACAGAGCAAATGCCATCCCAATACAGCGACGGTTCCCGCCACCAAAAGGCAAATACTCAGAAGGAGAAAACTGCCGTTCTAGAAAACGCTCTGGCTTAAATTGCTTCGACTGGGGATATAAATCTTCTCGATGGTGGGTCAGATAAATACAAGGAATCACCAGAGTACCAGGATTCAACTGATAACCCATGACTTCTAGCGGGGATTTAACCAAGCGATTTAATGCCAACATTACCACTGGATACAGGCGGAGGGTTTCTGAACAAACAGCACTCAAATAAGGTAAACGCAAAATAGCATTTGGATCAGGGTTTTCGCGCAGGCTATCTATTTCTTGCAGTAGTTTTGCACGCACCTCTGGCAAATGGTGAATCCAGTAGAAAGCCCATGCTAAGGAAGTTGCCGTAGTTTCGTGACCCGCGGCCAAGAGGGTAATTAACTCATCGCGTAACTCTACATCAGTCATCGACTGCCCCTCTTCATCACGAGCTGCCATCATCAAAGATAGGATATCAGTCCGAGATAGGTCAGGTTGCTCTTTGCGTTCCTGAATCTCAGCATATATGAGTTCATCCATTTGCTCTCGTAAACGCAGAAATTTTCCCCAAGGACTCCAAGAACCTAAATCTCGTTGCAGTGATGGGAAAACAAGCATCATTGCCGTAACGAAAGGTTGCTGTGGATTCAGGATTTCCAGCAGCACTTTTTTAAGTTTTTCATAACGTGGCCCGTCTGCTAGACCAAATACAGCTTTCAAAATCACTTCTAAGGAGATTTCTTGCATAGATGGCAGAACTGAAAAAGATTCCCCAACCTGCCATTGACTAATTACTTGCTCTGTAATGTCGCGGGTTAACTGACCATAAGCCAGCATTCTTTCTCCATGAAAAGGGGGTGTCAACAACTTTCGTTGGCGTTGGTGAGGCTTACCTTCTAGAGCTAATAGTGATTGCTTTCCCAATAAGGGCGATTTAATACCCGCCGATTCACCAGAGTCCAACTGTTTTGGATCTGTGGTAAAAATCTGCCCAATCGCCTGGGGATTACTAATGAACACTTGAGGACTAAAAACAGGGCCAATCCGAAGAGTGAAGATATCACCATAGCGTTTAGCACAGGCTTCCATGTATTCTAAGGGATTAGTCAGCCACTGATAGGTCTGTACCCAAGGATGAGTTTGGGGGCCGTTAGGCAGTTTAAGTGCAGACATTTTTATTAATCTCCCAATCATTAAAGCAAGATTGTTATTAGCCAGTCATTCATGCACCCCTAGCTTGATTGATCTTAGTACAGCATTTCATTAATTCGTAGCGAATTAAATTTAGCAATACCTTGCAATGCCAATGCATCCCAATACAATGTTAATGCGTCCCGATGCAATGCCAATGCGTCCCGATACAATGTTAATGCGTCCCGATACAATGCCAATGCGTCCCGATACAATGTTAATGCGTCCCGATGCAATGTTAATGCATCCGAATGCAATGCCAATGTGTCCCGATGCAATGCCAATGCGTTCCTTTGCATTAAAAACGCTACGCTTTTACGCAAAACTGTACTTATAACACAGATCCGGCAGATCAACTTCCCAATTCCTGAATCTGTCTTGGGGTCAATTCCTGCACATTACTTAAAACTACCACTGCTCCTGCTGCTAGCAGTGTCTCACCATAAGCATCACTACGCGCTGCTGTTTCCTGCACATGGGGCGGTAAAACCCCTACACCAATCCAAGTGCGAGAAGAATCCAAAGCCTGTGCTTTCTCGACGGTATACATATCTGCTACCGTATCTCCTACATACACTACAGCTAATTTTTGCTCAATTCCATTATCTAACTCACGAACTGTGGCAAAAAGTCCAGTAGGGTCTGGTTTACCTGGTGCATCTTCCATCGCAATCAACACTGGAGATTCCAAGCCCAGGCGTTTTTTTAAGACATAGTTAGCGGAAGCACGAGTTGCACCGCTAAAAAATCCCCACGCAATCCCCGCTTGGGTAAGTTGTTCTAAATAGCTAAGTTGTAATAATAAGGGTTCATTACAGATATACCCAGTAAAATTATTTGGGTCTGGGCCGCGGTAACGTGATTGAAAAAAAGCAACGATCGCACTGTAATCTAGTTGCAGTTGTTCGCGCGTCTGTCCTTGGGTTTCAAAGTAGCGGTAAATCAATTCCTGCGATGCTTCCCAATCGTTATTCCACACGCCTTCAGACTTCAGTTGGTCAATATCTAGTGGGGTTGGCCGATATGCTTGGGTGGTAAAATGTTCTACGGTATCTGCGATCGCACGGCGATAGGAACCGCTAACATCGCGCACAACGCCATCAATATCGAAAACAACGATCGCTTTTGCAGAAGTTGGTTCAGTCATGGGTAGGGAGTCAAAGAGTTTTATATCCGATCATCTTGCTCTATGTATTCATCCTTTCATAAATAGCAGAAGATATCGGAGAATATTGTGATAAACATTAAAAACTATTCGTTAACTGCGGCAAGCTCTGTCGTGGAAGCCTGTGGACGGGATCTGCCTGGGAGACCGGATGAAACAGGAAATAGACCCCTTTCTTGGCATATCCAAGATTGTCTAAGTTCTATAGAGCGGAATACAGATACCACCAATCAGCAAGATTATGAGGGTGCAAACCGTTGATAAGACTGGTCGCCGGATAAAATTGTCTGCAATCGACATATATAATTACTCCTAAGATTGTGGTTGAATGGGGGTCTGATCTCGCAGTTTGAGAATGTTAGACACCGCTAGGCGATCGCCTGGTTTAATTCCCTCTAAAATGGGATAGCGATCGCTTTGCACCTCACCCAACTTCACAGGTTTTTGATGCACGACGAATTGCGGCTTTTCTTTTGACTTGTCTCCTTCCACCACTTTTTCCTTTGACTTGTCTCCTTCCACCACCTTTTCGTTTGACTTGTTTTCTTCCACCACATAGACAAAACTCTGTCCGCCAATGCGAGTCACTACTTGAGTCGGAATCAAAATTCCCGGCTGCTGGTTCCAAATAATCCGAGCGCGAACATATTGCCCATCCCGCAATTTGCCATTTGAATTAATAAATCGAGCTTTCACTAAACTTCAGCTTGCCGACCCAGAAGTTGCAGCCCGAACGTTTATCGGAACGCTGATCCATATTGTGACTATGCGAAATCTGCTGCATGGTGGAGATATTATGTCAATAGAGGAAGATCGCCTCATTGATGGCTTGCTTGATCTGATTATTCATCCAAACCAGAGTGTGAGATTATGACTCCGGTAAAAAATCAGAGTCAAGGACTTGCTCTAGTGTAAAGGGAGATTGTTCAGGGAAAGTGGCGATCGCTAATCCAGTTTCAATTACAGCCAGTCGTCTAGCGGTTTGATAGCTTTCATCGAAAACTTGATCAAAGTGAGGCTTCAAACTCGGACTTTCCTTGAGTGCCTTTTGGACTCGTCTGCGGTGTTCCAAAATTGTGTACTGCCAACTTTTTGAGCGCCTTTCAGTTTGAATTTGGTATTTGAGCAGATGCATCAGCAACACTTCCAGATTGCTCTCCAATGCCCGCTTTTCACTTCTCCCCATCGTTTCAATTTCTTCAATCAGGTTGTCTAAGTCCAGTTGTGTGAAATTCTTTTGTTTGAGGAGTTCTGCCGTGGTTTGAATCCACAGGTAAAAGTCTTGCTCATATAAATCTGAACCAGATGTCATTGGAGATTGGGGCAGTTGAGCAGTCACGTCGCTTCGCTCCGAATTCAAAATTCCAAATTAACAGCAAAATCTTCTAGAGAGGGGTGAGATTATAGCTCAGGTAAAAAATCGGGGTTGAGGACTTCCTCTGGCGTGAAGGGAGATTGTTCCGGGAAGATAGCCACAGCCAATTCAGTTTCATCGGCAGCCAAGAGCCTAGCATCGTCATAACACAGTCCGAAAACCTGATCAAAATAGGGTTTAAGGCTAGGACTTTCTTCTAGAGCTTCTCTGAGGTGTTTGCGATGCTCCCTAATCGTTGCTCGCCACCTACCAGAGCGCTTCTCGGCTTGATATTTATACTTCAATAGATGCATTAGCACCACTTGCAAATTGCTTCTTAGTGCTTTCTTTTCACTCCTGCCCATCGTTTCAATTTCATCAATCAAATTCTCTAAATCCAGTTCTGTCAGCCGACCTTGTTTGAGCAGTTCTGCCGTGGTTTGAATCCACAGGTAAAAGTCTTGCTTATATAAATCTGAACCAGATGTTGTTTGAGATTGGGGCAGTTGGGCAGTCATAAGCATTTTTAGTTAGCGCCGACTAAACCTTATGGTAGCCCATTCTCAATCACTGTTTGGTCATTTGATAGACTATTGCGTTAAAATAAGCGATCGCTATCCTAGTTCAGTAATGCCCGGAAATTCCCGGAGGTGTGATTGACCAAGTTTATTTTGAAAATTCTGTGGTTAGACGAAAACGTTGCTCTAGCAGTCGATCAAATTGTCGGCAAAGGCACAAGTCCCTTGACTAAGTACTTTTTCTGGCCCAGAAATGATGCCTGGGAAGAGTTAAAAAAGGAATTAGAGTCCAAACATTGGATTACTGACGTGGATCGTGTTGAGTTGCTTAATAAAGCGACAGAAGTGATTAACTACTGGCAAGAGGAAGGTAGAAACCGTCCAATGGCAGAAGCTCAGTTGAAATTTCCAGAAGTTGCCTTCACAGGTAGCGCTTGATATTACAAAATTAGCTATTGTCCTGTTCTACAAGCTGCCACAGTTTGATAGTCTTGTCCCGGCTGCCGCTTGCAATTAATTGTGTAACTTTGCTCACAGCAACAGCAGATACTGAGTCTACATGACCAGAGAGAGTACCAATCTCTTCTGCTGTGCTTATTCTCCAAAGTTTAACTGTTTTGTCGCAACTTGCACTTAGGAGTGTTTCGCCATCGGCACTAAAAGCCACAGCCACCACAGACCAAGAATGGCCTACAAGTGTGCAAATTAGCTGACCAGTGTTTACCTCCCACAATTTAATAGTGTTATCATCACTACCCGTCGCCAAAATTTGACCATCGGGACTAAAAGCGACTGTCAAAACCGCCCATGCATGACCCGAAAGGGTGGCTAACAAGCTATAGCATGGGCGGTTTTGAACAAGAGGCAAGGGGGCAGGGGGCAGGGAGAAAGGGGGAATGTCCTCCGCCCTTTGTAAGTGGTCTTTTAACTCAGCACTATTCATATCTCCCTGCTCCCAGCTAAGAGCTCCCCTGCCTCTTCCTAATACAGGTATCTGCCACAGGCGAATTGTTCTGTCATAACTAGCGCTAGCTAAAAGCTGTCCTTGGAGACTAAATGCTACTGAATTTACCTGTAATTGGTGTCCAATGATGGTGTAAATTTCTGTGCCAGTATTGACATCCCAGAGTTTGATTGTCTTATCCCAGCTACCACTAGCGAGAATCTGCCCATTTGGACTGAAAGCAACTGATTTTACCGCGTGTGAGTGTCCCAAGAGGGTGCAGATTTCCTTTAATGTCTCAACCTCCCACAATTTGATAGTTTTATCATCGCTAGCAGTTGCCAGAATTTGACCATCAGGACTGAAGGTTACTGATTTTACAGCTTGGGAATGTCCTGATAAGCTAGCTAGGAATTTTTGGGTATTTAAATCCCACAATTTAACGATTTTATCATCACTAGCACTGGCTAAAGTACTACTGTCAGGGCTGATGGCAAGGGCATTAACACTACTCAATCTCCCAGAATGCCCAGTTAGGGTATGCAAGCATCGCCAAGGAGGATTTGGTAATTTAAAATTTTGAGTTTTACATTCCATACCCATTGCTTGCATAACTTCATCAGCCGATTGAAAGCGGCGGTTAACAGCATTTTGCAGCAGCTTGTCGAGAATTTGCGCCAAGCGTAGACTCTTTGAGTCTTGTCGCCAGACATCGCTTACCTTAGTAGTAAGATATTGTTGCCAAACCCAGCAATCATTTGCAATATCAAATAAATCAAAGGGAGAAATCTGGGTAAGTAAGTAAATACAAGTTACACCCAAGCTATATAAATCACTAGCAAAAACGGCTTTTCCCTTCGTCTGCTCTGGTGCAGCGTATTCTGGACTGCCGATACTGGTTTCAGATGTTAGCCGATCGATTTCTGTGACGATTTTCGCAGTGGAAAAATCGACTATGACGAAATCCCCCTTCTTGGTAATTGGGGATCTACGGATGATATTGTGGGGTTTAATATCGCGGTGGATGATGTGGCGATCGCTAATAAACTGAAAAACTGGCAATAAATCTTCTAAAAGTTGCCAAATCTGAGTTTCATTAAAAGCGCCTTCTTCTTCAACTACCTGAGCTAAATTAGTGCCTGCAATAAACTCTTGCACTAAATAAAAATGCCCATTCTGCTGAAAATAAGCCAACAAAGCGGGAATTTGCGGATGCTTTCCTAATTCCTCTAGCTTTTGCGCCTTTTGTTGAAAAGTAATAGAAGTTTCGTATTCTGGCGATAATTCTTGAACGACGCAAGGAACTGGCGGAAACTGACCTTCGTCTATAGCGAGGAAGGTTTTACAGAATCCTCCTTTACCAATCTGCTTGAGTAAACGATAACGTTTTTGTAAAAGCAAAATTTCTTTGCCTACTGGGCATCCACAATAAAATATAGCTGTTTTTAGTTACTCAGAACTCGGAACTTCAGTTTCATATCATGTTCGGTTGAAAACTTATCATGTTGAACTTTGTCACCATACTTACGTTTACGACCACGTAGCTTTTGCTCCTACGTTCAAAACAATAAGTTCTCTAGTTAAACAAGTATTACAGCGCTTTTATTGGTTACAATCAAGTATAAAAATTGCTAAAAAATACTAGTAAAAATAACTTATTATCAAGATGCAGAAGTTCTTAGGTCTAACCATTTGCTTATCTGCTATTATCTCATTTGTGCCTACAGTAGCCTTTGGCCTTCCGCTTTCAGGAAACCAGACACTGAACAATTTGGCTGAAAAAGCTAAGTTAGAGATTTCTTAGACTACAGGAATCTCGGCTGACCACCTCAGTGTAGCTAACAAAGTAACTCTAGCTGATACTGGAATCACGCGGTTTAAGCTAATAGATACCCAAGGCAATATCTATAGTGTATCCCTTGATGCTGCTGGCAATCAAATTAGTCAGGAAGTGTTAGAGCAGGCTATTCAAGCAATCAACAATAAGGGCTTCGTTGGCAAATTGGAAACCGAATTAGCTAATCGCATTAGTCAAGGAAGCAATAGCCCTATCAGGGTCGTTTTTCATCTAAAAGGAAAAACAGTTCAGCCTTATCGAGGCTCGAATCGCACTGAGTATCAAAATCACTTCAATACTCTTAAATCTCACTATGAGGCAATTCAGCAACCTCTTGTAAACCAACTAAAGGAAAGTAACCAGCGGGTCATTTATCAATCTCTTTATACACCAATTGTAGTAGCGGAAGTTACCCCTTTGTTAATCCAAACGATAGCTGCTCGTTCTGATGTAGAGCGAATCTATTTTGAGCGACGGGGAATTCCAAGGTAAGCTGAAAAATTATGTTTACGACTTTGATTTTGGCGAAATTTCAAGCACTATTACTTATTGACAAATGGTTGATGAGCTTAATCTATGACCATGCTTGTATGTAAGTCCTAACCAATTTGAAATAAGAATGCGACAGATGTATGGGTAGGGGGCAGATATGTGCCATTGGTGTCTACTTTTGCCTTGGCTCAGGGAATTCGCGGCACTCTCGCTCTCGTCCACCTCCGTGGACTAATACAAAATCTTTGATTGCTTAACCCACGGAGGCAGGTTTTGTCTCGTGTAGACAAGCCAGTGCGTTGGGCGGCGAGCCACTCTTGTTGCAACTGGCGTGCGGTTTATAACCGCCCTTTTAACGTTAAGTTGACACGCATGGATATGTGCGCCCCTACCAGATGTTGCTAATGTTGCTTATCCGCCGGAAAATTTACAACTATAGGTGGATGACCGTTTTCTGAGGCTGGTTGTGCTTTGGTAACTACTGGTTGTGGATGCAAAGGTGTTGGTGTCAATTCACCCTTACCAGTTTGATTCCATAAAATCATGGATAGTAGCCCATCCACTAAGCCGTTATTGCTGCCGTTACTGCCAACTAAAACATCTGGTATCAAGCGGACATTGCGATCGCCTATAATCTGCATTAGTTGCATTGCTGTATAACCTTGTGAACCCAAGGCTTCCACACCAGCGCGGTAGGTTTCAGCTTTGGCGTTACCTATGGCACGGATACCTTCAGCCTCAGCAATTGCCCGGAGTTTTGTCCCCTCAGCTTCACCGTTCGCCTGCTTAATTTGGGCTTTGGCTTTTAGGTCAGCAATATGTACACTCTGCTCCGATTTCACCATTTCTTGCTGAATATCAGCGAGTGCCGTTTCCCGGACAAGCTGCTGCCGTTGGGTTTGAGCCATCTGCTGGACTTCATAAGTCTTGCGTTCTTCTTCGGCAATTTTCCGGTCTGTCTGTGTCTGCATTAGTGATGCTGGTGGCAAAATATCACCAATCAGGGTGTCGATCGCTTGCACATCATAAGCCCGCAATGCTGTTTTAATATACTCAGCAGCCTCAGATTGTCGTTCACTCCGAGCGGTGAGAAAGTCTAGTACAGTATAGTCTTGGGCTGAGTTGCGGAAATAATTACCGATAGTTGGTTCTAATACATGGTCTACCAAATTTTGCATTGCACCAACGCGAGAAATTACCTTCGGGGCATCTAAAGCACCCACATGGATAATTTGCGCTACTTCCAAATCAAAGGCAAACCCATCACGCGATCGCACTGTTAAAGAAGCCAGTTGAGCATCATAGCTGTGGCGTTCGGTGCGATCTGACCAATTTAATACAATGTTGGTCGTTGGCACCAGTTCCATCTTCATGATCCGGGAATTAATCGGGTGCTTGCCAGGATACAGTGGTTCGACCCACACGCCCTTATGTCCAGGATTCACCAAGTTACCGTGGGTGAAAGCTGCACCACTGACATCTTGATGCGCTTTACCCACGAAAGAAATCACCACACCCACATACCCAATAGGAATTTCGGTCATGGGCACTTGCTCAACCTGGACAAACCAAGGGTTTAAGTTCCAAGAACCAGAAAGCAAGGTCTGTTCTTGTAAACCTCGCCGTCCACCGCCATTAATAAATTTCTGACCATTTTGGAAGTTGTCGTGTCCGTCAATTATGGGGCCTGCAAGTTCACCGGCAGAGATTGGTAAACCATCTAAGGTAGTGACAATGCCAACTTTGTCAGATGCCAGACTGTACACCCGCAACTGTTCTGGAGTCATGCCATGAGCGCTGGCATTTGCTGCCATGATGACTTTAAACAGGGCGGTATTGATCCGGTACGTACCAGCCGTAAGAAAACCCATTTGCCGCCCTTTTTCGCCGCCTTGGGTGAGGAATTTCCGAGCATCTTGGAAGTTGTCACAACTGACAATTTTACCCAAAATCCGCTCTGGTGGGTTGGATGCGCCATCTGCTGCCACAATCAAAGCTATTTCCCCTTGGGGAACGACAATTACCGGCTCTTTTTTTACAGAATACTGCCAAGGCCCATAGCCCCAGTGCCAACCAGGAGCTAAAGTATCTGCCTGCAAGCCAGCTTCGCCGTTGAGAGCAATCAAACTTCCGGCGGGGAGTCCGCGCCCGGAAAGGGTAAATTTTCTAACTACAATGCCTACTTCACGCTCGCCAATTACTACAAGCCCGCCAAAGAATAGGGGGACAAATATAACTAAACCCCCGACAAGGACGATGGGGATTAGTACAAAAGGATCAATTCCAGCAGCTTGATATTGAGTCCTGCTAATTTGTAACTGGGAAATATTTGGTTTGGTCTGATTTAGCTGAACTGATGCAGTAGTTGTTTTTACAGGAGTTGCATTGGCAGAGTGAATACTTCCAGCGTTCGTTAAAGACGTTGACGCAGCGATCGCTAACGTTGCTACGATAGATGCTGCAAGACGAGCTGCCTTATTTTGTTTACGTGTCCCAAGTAAAGATGAAAAGCTTTTCATAATTTGTGCCCATCTGGGCAACTAATTAGCTAAGTTAACACTTCACAAAGGCTTGCTTCGATTTCTTAAACTTGGCGTAATTTTTTTAAATTTAATAAACAAGGAGTCAGAATTCAGAATTCAGAATTCAGAATACTGCATCCATTTACGGAGAAAGTTTTAGCACCCATACAGAATTAATACTGAATTATGACCGGAGCTTTCGCCCTGCTCCGGCTCCGCTCTTGACTCCTGAGTTCTTTTTTAATTAGGACTTACGCAAAATATCTCTCAAACTCTGATTTCTCCGTGTACTCTGCGCCTCTGTGGTTCGTTATTCCGTAACTCTTGCGTAAGTCCTATTAATAAATAATTTGTAGGTTGGACATTACCCAACCTACAAAGTTGAAATAAAAAGTAAAATTAGACCAAACCGCCAGCCGCTTGAAACCGAGCGCGGGCGCGTTTGAAGGCTTGAGTTGCTTGGATTTGGGCTTGGCGATCGTCTGCTGACACTTGACTTAGACGCGCTTCTGCTTGATTGTAAGCAGTACGGGCTTCATCAAGGTTAATTTTGTCGCCACGTTCAGCGCCGTTAACTAGAATTGTCACTTCATTTTCTTCGACTTCGGCAAAGCCACCCAAAAGGGCGATCGCTTCCCAATTCTGATTTTTCGCGCCGCGAACTCGCATTACACCAGTATCCAGAGCGGTCAAAAGTGGTGCGTGTCCAGTTAGGATACCTAGTTGACCAGTGGTGCTAGGCAAAACTACTTCTTCAGCTGGGGCATCCCATACTGTTTTGTCTGGGGAAATTACACGAACGGTTAATGTCATTTGTCTTTTGTCCTTTGTCCTCTCTTACAAAGTTCTGTTCGCCGGAAGCCGGCGCTCAGACTTTGCGCTTTGTCCTTTGTCCTCTCTTACAAAGTTCTGTTCGCCGGAAGCCGGCGCTCAGACTTTGCGCTTTGTCCTTTGTCATTTGTAATTGCCATTAGTCATTAGCAGTTGAACTAATGACTAATGACCAATGACTAATGACCAATGACTAATGACTAACCTTTGATTTTGTCAGCTTTAGCGATCGCTTCGTTAATATCGCCAACCAAGTAGAAAGCCTGTTCTGGTAGAGCATCCAACTCACCAGACAGAATTTTCTGGAAGCCTTTGATGGTATCTTCCAACTTCACATACTTACCAGGAGAACCGGTAAATACTTCTGCTACAAAGAACGGCTGAGACAAGAAGCGCTCAACTTTCCGCGCCCGCGCTACGATCAGACGGTCTTCTTCAGACAATTCATCTAGACCGAGAATGGCGATAATGTCTTGGAGTTCTTTATAACGTTGCAGAGTTGATTGCACCGCACGGGCAGTATTGTAGTGTTCGTCACCGACAATACTGGGCTGGAGCATGGTGGAAGTTGAACCAAGGGGGTCAACTGCGGGATAAATTCCCTTAGCTGCCAAACCACGAGACAGCAATGTTGTACCGTCCAAGTGGGCGAAGGTGGTAGCAGGTGCGGGGTCGGTGAAGTCATCCGCAGGTACGTACACTGCCTGAATGGATGTAATGGAACCCTCTGTAGTTGAGGTAATCCGCTCTTGCAGTTCACCTACGTCGGTTCCCAAGGTAGGCTGATATCCTACCGCTGAGGGCATCCGACCCAGGAGCGCGGATACTTCCGAACCTGCTTGGATAAACCGGAAGATGTTGTCAACAAACAGCAGCACATCCTGCTTGTTCACATCCCGGAAGTACTCTGCTACTGTCAATCCCGAAAGACCAACCCGCATTCTCGCTCCGGGTGGTTCGTTCATTTGACCGTAGACTAGAGCAATTTTTGACTCATTGAGGTTGTCTTTGTTGATCACCCCAGACTCAATCATTTCGTTGTAGAGGTCATTGCCTTCACGGGTGCGCTCACCCACGCCAGCAAATACGGATACTCCACCGTGCTGGGTAGCAATGTTGTTGATCAACTCCATCATGATCACGGTCTTACCAACACCAGCACCGCCGAACAGACCAATCTTACCGCCGCGTCGATAGGGAGTCATCAGGTCAACAACTTTAATCCCAGTCTCGAACACAGAAGGTTTGGTTTCCAGGTCGGTGAATTTGGGAGCAGAGCGGTGGATAGGTAAACTTGCCTCAGCATTTACTGGGCCCCTGTTGTCCACAGGTTCGCCAAGGACGTTGAAAATTCGACCCAAGGTGGCTTTACCAACTGGCACGGTAATGGGAGCGCCTGTATCGGTGACTTCCAAACCGCGCACTAAGCCTTCGGTGGAACTCATCGCAACAGTCCGCACCTGATTGTCGCCCAGCAGTTGCTGTACTTCAACAGTGAGGTTGATTTCCTGTCCAGCTTCGTTGGTGCCAATAATTTTCAAAGCATTGAAGATTTGTGGCAATTTCCCGCCGGGAAATTTAACGTCTACAACTGGGCCAATGATTTGGGTAATGTAACCAATGTTTGTTTTTTCTGCGGTTGTTACCATGCTGCGCCTAATGAGTGAAGCTAGATTTCAGATAAGGTCGGAGAAGACATAAAATTAAGCAATGTCACCTTTCAGATTAGCACTGAACGACCCTACTCTACGCCATAAATTGATCCTTAAGACTGGGGCTTGGGGATCAAAATTAAGGTAAGTTTTAGCATGGGGCTGAGAGAGACTCAAAATTAAAATAATTCGTAATTCGTAATTCGTAATTAAGTTTTGCATTAGCGAAGCGTTAGCGAGTCCGCGAGCGTCTGGGGATTTTAACCCCACCGCAAAACTTGTCGCGATTTAGAAGCGAGGGACTTAGACCCCTCAAAAATGTTAAAACTGCCGTGTCAGGATGGTACAGACACAGCAGTAGTGTTAAAAGTTAGTTGGCGATAAATTTAGCCTTTAGCTGTGGCTTTGAGTTGTTTGCGCTTCACTTTTGAAGCGGTGCCGAAAGCAGCAAATGCCAAGACACCCAACATAGAAGTTGCTTCGGGAACAGCTTTCACTTGCTCAATACTGCCGATAGTCAGGTTATCAAAACCAAACACGTCACTCCCGGCTGCGGTGTTACCAAAGGTCACTTGTGTAAAAACTTCACTGGGGTCTGAGGCAATGATGCCATAGTAAAGTGCCGAGCCGCCTAGACTAGAAACGGTGTTGGGAACGCTGAAAGTCTCAGTACCTCCGTTTGCGAGTGTCAGAGTTAACTTACCATTAAAATCCCCAACGTCTATGCCGTAAAAGCCAAAAGCTGCTACTGGAGCAGTGAGGTCAACCGAAAAACTAGCACTACTGGTGTCAAAGTATTGGTCACCCGATATCGGGTAACGACCACTTCCATTAGTCCCAGTGGGTACGTTGTTTATAGTCCCGTCGCCCTGCAAGGTCGCAGTACCAGCACCAGGGAAGGTTATAGGTAGGGGAAGAGTTGTGCCAGGGGCAAAACTCTCGAAGGTTTCAGTTGCTACACCCACTCGCACTAGGTTAGAGAGGAAATTTTTACGTGCAGCATCTGCATTGGGAGTGTTGGGCAGACGTGTGCCTTCGCCCAAGCCTAGATCCTCACCGAAAAAGAACGTGTAAGCATGAGCAGGAGACCCAATTCCTATTACCGTTGCGATCGCAATGGTTCCCAGTAAAGACTGAGTACCGAATTTTACAAAAGTAGAATTTGCCATAGATTCAGGTTCTCAATTGATTTTAGATAATGTTGTTAATGGAATACCTCAGAAGCTCGACTTTATCCAAAGGTAGACGACTTCTGTAGACTGGGGTTTTTGGTGGCTATATGGATAAAGTCGAAATAAACTACCTATCCAAATATCCGAGTTAAATTGCTTATCAACCTCTGGCGGCGAAACGGCAATAATTACCCTCTCGCTGCGATCGCACATATATATTAGGTTGCTGGTGTATTATTAGCTCGATTTCAACTAATCGTATAATTACGAGCATTATTGGTAAATAGAGTTTGAAAAACAAGTATTATTACTGAGCTTTACTAAAACTTTACAATAGTAATTTGGATATTTCTCAAATAGAAAAACTCTCAAAAGCCTAATTTTATCAAGCTTGTATAGTAATTGTCCGGCTATTATTTAGATGAATAGGTATATAAACTTGCAGTAAAGTTATATCCAGTAGATACACAAGTATTATGTGCCCTGCGTAGGCACTGCCCATCGTAGACATCGCAGACACAGCATTCACTAAAAGTTAGTTGGCGGTGATTGTAGTTTGCTAAGATAACACATATCGGGGAAGCTTACATAAAAAATCTGCTCTCCCTGACGATCACAGAAAGAGCAGCGCTATACCATTTATTCAAATAGTTAATACACATCCTCTCAACGCCATTTCGGAATCTGGGTAATTTAGTAATCACTAATTGGATACATCTTTACATTGCTCAAAACAGATTTAGCATAGTTATTACTATAAAAATGCATTTTAGTCAATACTAAAAAGCTACATTAACACTATTTTCATCCAGGGCTATTTCGTTCTAGACAGGACTTACGCAACTGGTACAATGTGATCGCCATTTTATAGTACATGGGTATTACTAGGTATTGGTCTAATAGTTTGGCACGCGGTGTAGTGTAGCGACACCATTACTTGTGACAGTTGCGTAAGTCCTATGCAAATATAATACCTACCGATTTAAACCACACTGGTTAAAAACTTAGGATAGCGATGCCTGCGGCGAGCTTCTCTACGAGACGCTCCGCGAACGCTAACGCTTGCTAAATTCCATTAGGAAAGTTTAGATAAAAAATCTGCTCTCCCTACCGATCGCAGAAAGAGCAGTGTATACCATTTATTCAAATAGTTAATACACATCCTCTTAACGCCATTTCGGAATTTGAGTAATTAATAATGTAACCGCTCAATAATCTGGGGTAAATCGTTCAGTGACAAGCCTCAAATGGCGTAAAATCGTTCCTGAACTGGTAGTTTGCCCCGATTTATTGAGCGGATACTTAATAGACCTCTTGCAAAAGTCCCTAACACACCCCACCCCTAACCCCTCCCCGCAAGCAGGAGGGGAGCGTTTGCGTGAGCAAATGCGGGGTGGGGTTCTTTATTTTTGATTTATGCAAGAGGTCTAATAATTACTAATTGGTACTTTGACACCATACATCTTTACATTGCTCAAAACAGATTTAGCACAAACTAATACCATAAAACTATATTTTAGTCAACATAAAAAGCTACATCAACCTATTTTCATCCCCTGGATAGATTAAGGTCATGAAACTTATGCACAAACTAAATTTCCAAATCTTCTGAATATCCCTAATATAAAAATAGGTACAAAAAACTGTTTTCAGTTTCAGCCAAGCCGCTCTGGCTTCATCGTCATACTTCCACCGAGCAACAGCTTATGAATTTCTCGTCAGCACGACAATATTTTTACCAGGAGATTCAACAGTCTGACGAGCAAATTGACTTAGCAAAGGCAGCTTTGTATATTGCACAAGAAGAATATCCCAAGCTAGACCCAGAGGAATATCTCAACGCCCTTGATACAATGGCATGGGAGCTTCAAGAACGCCTGCCTGACTCACGATATCCTTTGCGGATAGTTCAAAGTATTAATCAGTATCTCTACGAAGATTTAAAGTTTTCTGGTAATAAAATTGACTATTACGACCCACGCAACAGCTTTTTCAATGATGTAATTGACCGCCGATTGGGGATTCCCATTACCTTAGCGCTGGTTTACCTGGAGGTTGCTCGACGGATTGATTTTCCGATGGTGGGTGTGGGGATGCCAGGACATTTTCTGATTCGCCCGGATATTCCAGATATAGAGATTTTTGTCGATGCCTTCAATGGTGGTGAAATAATATTTGCTCAAGATTGCGAGGAACGCCTGTCTCAACTTTATCAGCAACCTGTGACGCTACAACCAGAATTTTTAGCTGTAGTCAGTAATCGGCAATTTTTAGGACGGATGCTGACAAATTTAAAATTTATTTACCTTAAACAGCAAGAGTTAGAAAAAACGCTAGCAGCAGTTGAACGAATTTTGTTGCTGTTTCCTGGTTTAACTTTAGAGTTACGCGATCGCGGTCTAATCTATTATCAACTAAGTTACTACTCCCAAGCCGTAGACGACTTACAAAATTATTTAGCAAAAGTCCCCGATGCTGAGGATGCATCTATGATTCGGCGGCTACTTACCGAATTGGGTAAAGATGGGTAGGGAGTGGAGGGAGCATCCCAAATGTGTAAAAACATATTTTGTCATTGCGTTCGCCCTTGGCGTTCCCGCAGGGTACGTAATGAAATGATATCATGTCCGCTTGATTACTTATTAAACCCGAAGAACCCCACCCCTTAATCCCCTCCCCGCAAGCGGGGAGGGGAGACAAAGCGACGATTGTCGGGGTGGGGTGCAATGACTGTGGGAATCATAACTAATTATGCGGACATAATATGAAGCGTTCGCGAAGCGTCTCTTAGAGTTGCAATCGCAAAGTCTAGATGCTGCGATTGCTACCCTTCGGGAACGCCTTGGGCGAACATTCCGCTTCTCTTACGAGACGCTACCGCGTAGCTTGCTTCTCCGTAGGAGTACGCTCCATTCGCAATGACTACCTGCTAACTTGGTAAATTTGCTTGCATTGGGATGCTCCCAGGAGTGGGGGATGTTAAAACCTCTCAACTCAAGCCTATCTCGCCTTATTTCTTGTTTTCTTCAAGGCTTGCTCATCCTAATTACTGATTTACTTAACGGTATATCAATTCATCTTCATCGCTGGAGTTCATTTCCTCTCACCCCTGCTGATAGGTTTTATTACCCCAACTTCTCCTCATAGTAAAATGTTTCTTCATTGCGATGCCAACTTTCTTTTAGTACAGTCAAATTACCTTGACTCTAGCAAGCTGGGACAATTACCTTTTAAAAAAGCTCAAGCGGAATCTTAGTCACAGGAATAGTACAGCAATTTTAGGAATTGGCTCAATGCTTGAATGGATAACTAATACTATCAACTATTTTGGCTATTGGGGAATCGCCCTACTAATGTTCCTAGAGAACCTTTTTCCCCCCATTCCTTCAGAATTGATCATGCCACTGGCTGGATTTACAGCAAGTCCATATCAACCAGGAGGGGCAAAGCTGAATATCATTGGTGTCTTTTTCGCAGGACTTCTGGGTTCTGTATTAGGCGCACTTATTTGGTACTATCCGGGTAAGTTTTTGGGCGAAACCCGTTTGAAAGCTTGGGCTGACAAGTATGGCAAATGGCTGGCTATATCCAGTAAAGATATCACCAAGGCCAAAGAGTGGTTTGACCGACAAGGTAGAAAAGCAGTATTAATTGGTCGTCTTGTGCCAGGAATTCGCACCTTAATTTCTGTTCCCGCAGGGATCAGCAATATGCCCCTGCTACCATTTTTGTTTTACACAACATTGGGTAGCGCAGCTTGGGTGGGTTTGTTAACATACTCAGGATACGCATTAGGTAGTCAGTATGAACTTGTGGACAAGTACCTTGCTCCTGTATCCAAAATCGTACTTGGGGGTTTGGTTCTAGCATTTGTTTTCTGGATATTTAAGCGCCAGTTAAGACGCACTAGAAGATGAAACACGGACGCTTTTGGTTTGAAAGCAGTGAAAGCAGGGGTTACATCTGGCTAAAATTCGCCTACACTATGCCAAATAATACTAGATGTGCGTTGGCATGAGCTTATCAGAGGTATCGCCGGAATCCGAATTAATCTTTGGCGTATTTCTAGCTACACTTGACGCAACCTAGAATTTCTGGTTGCTCGCATTTTTGTAAGATGAGCAAGACAACTTTTTACAGTTAAGTTTGAACTAGGAGCTTTCATGACAGACCAACCTTCTGCTGCTAACCCCATCAATGCTGCTGCTATACCCATGAATAGAGCGGCAGTTCCGATCAATGCTGTTAATAATAATACTCCTCCCAAGACAGGCGGTGTTCCAGGGAAAACCATTCTCAGTGTTGATTTAGGCAGAACTTCCACAAAAACTTGTGTGAGTCGTGAACCCGGTAATGTGGTGTTTGTACCTGCCAACGTCAAGCAGATGTCAATTGAACAAGTACGCGGCGGTGTTTTTGAAGCCAGGGCTACTGACCCTTTAATGGATTTGTGGCTGGAGTATCAAGGAAATGGATATGCTGTTGGTCAACTGGCAGCCGATTTTGGGGCAAATCTAGGAGTTGGCCAATCCAAGGTAGAAGCTGCACTGGTAAAAGTGTTAGCAAGTGCTGGCTACTTCAAACTCAGAGACGATATCTCAGTCGTACTAGGTCTGCCTTTTCTTTCCTTAGAACAATTTGAAAAGGAAAAAGCCCAGTTGATTAGCCAAGTAGGCGGCCCTCATGTGTTGAACTTCCGAGGCGAATCTGTATCGCTCAACGTCAGTAAGGTATGGGTAATGCCAGAGGGCTACGGCAGCCTGCTGTGGTCTGAAGCTCAACCGAAGAAAAGTCCTGGCAGTCCCGATTTTACAAAAATATCAGTGGCGATCGTTGATATTGGACATCAAACCGTCGATCTTTTGATGGTAGATAACTTCCGTTTTGCCAGAGGTGCTTCTAAGAGCGAAGACTTCGGTATGAACAAGTTTTATGAATTGGTGTCCGCCGAAATCGAGGGAGCAGATAGTCAATCTCTAGCCCTGATTTCTGCTGTCAACAAACCCAGAGGTGAACGCTATTACCGTCCTAAAGGCGCTAGCAAGCCCACCAACCTAGACGATTTTCTTCCCAACCTCACGGAGATGTTTTCGCGCGAAATCTGTAGCCGTGTGCTAGCCTGGTTGCCAGAACGTGTCACCGATGTGATTCTAACTGGCGGGGGTGGTGAGTTCTTCTGGGACGACGTTCAACGTCTGCTCAAAGAAGCAAAGATTAATGCTCATTTAGCAGCACCTTCACGACAGGCGAATGCTTTGGGGCAGTATATTTATGGAGAGGCACAATTATCCTCCAATCGCGCTGCTAGGGCATAAAGCTGATGTTCCAATGGTCAAAAAAGGTAGTTAAATCCGTCACGTTCAACCCAGAGCTTGCTGATGAAAGCTTGTTAGCGCAAGTAGAAAGTTATTTGGAAAAACAACCAGACAAGACTTTCAGCGACCTCTGTAAAGAAGCCTTATGGCAATCTTTATGTGTACCGGAATCTGTACAACCTGCTCCACAAACAGCAGCAACAACACCGATTGAACAGCAAATCGGTGAACTGCAACGTCAAGTGGCTGGACTTGAGGAACGTTTTTTTGCCAAGGGATCTAATCGTTTGGAGGCGATGGAACACCATCTACTGCAACTTTCTCAACAAGTTGCACAACTGGCGCTCATAGTCAATGATCGATCGTTCATTCAGTCTCCAACTCAATTAGAAGTAGTAAATAATACTTCTTATACTGTTGCTACCCCTCCTCAAGAGGTTGACCCCGTAATCAGTCGCCTTAGTCAGTTTCTCGATGATTTTTAAGAAACAATCGGGTTTGTGAGTAGTTTTTACTCCTCTTAACAATCCTTAATAGTATTATCTGTTAAGGATTGTTAATGTTTATACAGAAAAATATTGGGATTATTGAGATTTGTGTAGATGAAGCGATCGCTCATAACTCATATTATGTCCGCTTGATTACTTATTAAACCCGAAGAACCCCACCCCCAACCCCTAAGAGCTTGCGGGGAGGGGAGACAAAGCACAGCTTTGGCGGGGTGGGGTTCTTTTATTATGGGTAATTTGGCGGACATGATATCACCGCTTCACCGTACTAAATGCGTTGTCTCAGATACTAAGTGTTGCTCCAACCAATCTTCCAAATCAGCCAATACCTCGTGGTAATTTAGGTCACACTGAATTTCGTGATAGGCTCCCGGATACTCGATTCTCAGCTTATCTTTGCAGTTTACCCGTTGGTAAAAGATGTCACTTCCCGCAGGTAAAGCCACTCGGTCTGCACCACCGTGGAGAATCAACAACGGTAATTGCCAATCAGCTGCGTGAGCATTAATCCAATCAACTGTTGCAAAGAATTCTGTAGCCAGACGGGCAGTAGCTTGGGTATGTCGCAGTGTATCCTGAGCGGATGCGGCTAAAACCTGGTGATCTCGTGAACCAGCACTCAGGTCAATGCCTGTATTCAGGGTAAAACGCGGCCACACCCGTGAGAGCATTTTTCCTAAAAGCACTCGAATAGGTGAAACCCCAACTTTCCCTAAGCTTGGCGCTAGAGCGATCGCACCTTGCAAAACTGATGCTTGTTGGGGATAGCGCAGAATATAATCTAAGACAATCACCCCGCCTAAACTATGACCCAAAAGAAAAATTGGGCATCCAGGATTCTGAGTTTGAATTAACTGTAAAAAGGCTCCCAAGTCTTCGCAAAACTCACTCCAAGCGTTGATATAGCCTCGCTGACCTGATGAGCGTCCATGACCACGCAAATCTAAGGCGTAGACAGCATATTGTTTGGAGATCAAATGCTGAACTATATTATTGTAGCGATCGCTGTGCCCTCCAAGTCCATGCACAATGGCTAATATTGCCCGTAATTTACCCTCAAGATGCCAGCTTTGGTAATACAGGTCAAGCCCTCCAACACCCCGAAATCTGCCTTCTCTACGAGACACGACGCGATCGCTATGGTCAATCATAGGGTTAATTTTTTATGTATTTTTTCAGTAAGTTACTAACATGTCAACACTCATTGTAATAAAAATAGCTTCTAGCTAGGGAATAATTACAGTGAATTTAGTTAGGGAACTCCCAATACGGTTCGGATAAGGTTTTTTGATGACACGCCGCTAATCGCAAAGACGCGATAAATCGCCGTCTTTACAATTAGGACTTACGCAAAAAAACTCTCAAACTCTTATTCCTCCGTGTCCTCTGTGGTAGCCTGCGGCAAGCCGCTTTGCGTCTACGATTTTCCATTCCTTGTGCGTAAATCCTGACAATAATCAGTCTTTTGTAGAGACGGCGATTTATCGCGTCTCTTGCCTTAACCGAACCGTATTGGTTTATAACCGTGGGTTGGTTAATAATATGATCTCAATAGTTATGATTTATTCATAAATTAAAGGAGATTTTATGCCATAAAATGTCAACCTGTAAACCCAGATAAAATCTGACGAATCTTAACCCTCATTTGTCACTTTCGGAAAACAATAATCTAGGACTTAGGCACTGTACAAATGCATCGTGATGTGCATTACCTATCTTGAGGAAGTTTTCAGGCTTTTTTTAATTATCCTGCGATCGTAAATAGACGATGCTGTAGGGGCTAAGCAATGCTTAGCCCTTACGAAAGATATGGTTTTTAATCTTAATCGATATTTGGTATTTCTTGTCAATGCGTAAGTCCTATAATCAAAGCCAGACTCTGGAACTTTGATTTAACAAAAGTTTAAGGTTTTATTTTCTAATATTAATTAAAAATTCTAGCTAAAAAGTGAAAAGGAAAGCTCCAAAAGGCTTTTAGCCATTGGCTTTTCCCACTCTGACAAACGAGGGTTAATTACGAATCTCAATTACGATTTACGAATTAAAAATTACTACTTACTATTATTTTCCCAGCCATAGTTGCCGTAACGACTGAAAAATTTTTACAAATCTCTCTTCTAGCCAGAGCATAACATAATCAACCCATTCTAGAAGTTGCTCTAAGGGGTGCTTCTCGTAACCTATTGAAGTTGCTTTAGTTTCTATCCAGTCTGGCTGCGCCTCAACTTGACTGCTTTGGTGAAATTGCTGGTGCAAAATTTCCTCTTTACGACTATCGCTTTTAGTTTGGGAAATGCTGGTTCGGGATTGTTTTGCAGAGGCAATTCCAGATGTTTTTTGACTTCTTCGCACCAAACCAGATCCAACTTTAGGTTGTTTTAGAGTCAAATGATTTTGTGGAAAATGTCCTACTGATAAACTTGAGGCTAAAGCAGGATTTGTCTTCCCAGAAAGTGTAACTGGCTTTTGGGCAATGGTTTCGGTGTCGCCAAATAAATCATTCCATGTTAGCCAAGGATCATTTGTTAAATCCTGGTTCTCCAACTGACGGCTTTTAGACAAGAACTTTCTAAGGCGTGATGATAATAGTTTGTCTGGCAATAGCTCATTACTCATTGTTGACTCAAGTGTTTTTCTATTACCAACACCAAAAAAGTAATTAAGCGCCGCCTCAATCAAAGCCTGAAGATTCAGTGTATAAGTTTCCAAACCGTCAGCATTGGCTGTAATTTTTCCCCTAGCAGCTAATTGCTCTTTGCCATAAAGAAATATATTTAACTGAGTTTGGGCAACTTGGACAATTTCTTGGCTACGTTCTTGCACAGGTACTAAAGCATTTGATTCCAATTTAGCAACGGCTATATCTAGAAATGCTAATAATTTATCTGTATTAAGTAAATCTTTTAGTATCCCCTCAGCCAAAATTTCAGTTTTAGCCGTAGTTCCATGAGTGAGTTTTGCTAATAAACGGTCAATTTGTGGTAATAGCTCCGTTTCTTTTTTAGCTATAATCAACTGCCTTTCCTTCTCTACGAGAGGCTGCGCCAATGGAACGCTACGCGTAGCTTGCTTCCCCGTAGGGGTACGCGCAGCGTCTCGTAGAGAAGACTTCCAATAATTAGCAACTTCGTTAATAATTCGGTCTTCTAATTTTGCCTGTTGCTGGGGTGTCAAAACGTTTAAAATTTCATTGTCGGCACTAACAAGTACTAAACTACGATCTATCAAATTTGTGGCAATTCCCCGCACTACTGGAAGATGCTGATTGAGAGCATTATCTAACTGTAAAGGGTTGAGACTTCCGGTCTGATTCTCAGCAATATTTGATAATTGAGTAAGATGAGCATTATTTGTAGATTTATTATCAGCGAATTTCAGCCGTAAAACTTTCAACAAAGCCAAGGGTTTGAAAGGTTCAACTGTTTTTGTAGGAGTAGCAGCGGCTTCATTAAATGACAGATAATTAACTGCCTGTAGTACATGTTGAATGAGACTATCAACATTTGGAATTTCGGGCTGGAAATCGGTATCATTTGGTTGTAACTTTAGTCTAGTTTGTGGTTCTTTGGTCTGTAGCGTTTTCCCAGATGATTCAGATGACTGAAACAGTAGATACACTGGGTAAAGTAGTACCTCCACACCCCACTTAGTAGCAACTTGCAAATGCCGGAAGGTGTGTTCCCACTGTTGTGTCACCCGCCGAGATTGCTGGTGGACAAAGTTAAATAGTCTGCTTTGATAACGACCAGAGGAACCAGAAGACATAGTAGTAATTTTTTAGTTCAAGTCTTGTTCAGTTGTGAGACTCGCGCCAAACAATAAAAACGACCAACACCTCATCTTAGCGAATATATGACCCCGATTGTCTCTCAATCCCAGACCAAATTCATCTCACAAGCAATTGAGCAACTGCGCTCTTTTTGTCAAGTTAATCTTCAGTCTACTTGGCTATACCAGGAATCTGACCTGATTATTACTGATGTTGTAGCTGCTGATTTGTCTCATTGGCAACCTGTCCAGTTGAATGCTAAAAAACATATCGCTTGGACAGGCGGGAAAAAAGTGTTATGGCTAGTGCAAAGAGTGGTGGTTCCCCAAGATTTACAGGGCTATTCCTTAGCTGGGTTATCTTTGCGGCTGGCGCTGGTTTGGTGGGCGGATTCTGCTGAGATTTATGTAAATGGGGAGTTAGTGCTGGAGGGTGATTTATTTGATTGTTCGCCGAGAGTGCTTCTGGGTCAAGGGGTGACGCCAGGGGAAGAGTTTTTTGTGGCTTTGCGGTTAGTGAGTCCGGGACATTGTGATGGTGCTTTAGTGCGATCGCTCCTAGTTTATGAGTCTACTGTTGATAATAATCCCGATCCGGGTTTTGTGGCTGATGAGTTAGCTGTGGTGCAACTTTATTTAGAAAAGTTTGCGCCGGAGAGGTTGGATGTTTTGGCGGCGATGGTGGGGGAGGTTACGAACCGCAGAGGCGCAGAGGACACGGAGGAAGAGAAGGGATTAGTGAAGTCGTTTTTGTCTCTACGGCAAAATTTAATTCAATCCGATATCTTAGCCCCCCTTTTCAAGGGGGGTTGGGGGGATCAAAAATCTAAAATTTTCTTGTTGGGTCATGCTCATTTAGATTTAGCATGGCTATGGCCTGTGAGTGAAACTTGGAATGCGGCGCAAAACACTTTTGAGTCGGTTTTGAAGTTGCAAGAAGATTTTCCTGAGTTAATTTTCTGTCATTCGACTCCCGCACTTTATGCTTGGATTGAAGAACATCGCCCGGATTTGTTTGGCGTGATTCAAGCACAAGTAGCGGCTGGACGTTGGGAAGTTGTCGGCGGAATGTGGGTGGAACCAGAACTCAACCTGATTGCTGGTGAATCAATAGTCCGTCAGCTATTGTATGGTCAACGATACATCCAGGAAAAATTTGGTAAGCTTTCAACTGTGGTGTGGGTTCCAGATTCTTTTGGTTTTTGTGCAACTTTACCGCAGTTTTTCGCTAATGCCGGAATTGAATATTTTGTCACCCAGAAGTTACGGTGGAATGATACTACTAAATTTGATTATGGGGCTTTTTGGTGGCGATCGCCTGATGGTAGCCAAGTCTTTAGTTTGATGTCTGCACTCATCGGTGAAAGCATTGACCCAGTTAAAATGGCATCTTACGCTCTTGAATGGCAAACTCAAACTGGTTTAGCAGAATCCCTCTGGCTTCCCGGTGTCGGCGACCACGGCGGCGGCCCCACCCGTGATATGTTAGAGACCGCCCAACGCTGGCAAAAGTCGCCTTTCTTCCCAGATTTAGAATTTACAACGGCTGAAAAATATTTACAACAAATCGTAGAGACGCGATTCATCGCGTCTGCCAGTAATTATAATTCCCCCCCTGCCTTCCCCACATGGAATGACGAACTATACCTCGAATTCCATCGCGGTTGCTACACTACACACGCAGAGCAAAAACGCTGGAATCGTCGTTGTGAAAACTTATTGTATGAAGCTGAACTATTTGCTACTTTGGCAACCGTAAGCTGTAGTGTGACATATCCTAAAGTAGAAATCGAAGCAGCTTGGAAGCAGGTGTTATTTCAACAGTTTCACGATATTTTACCTGGTTCTTCAATTACCCAAGTTTACACGGATGCGTTGCCCGAATGGCAGCAAGTGGAACAAATGGGAACGAAGATATTACAGGAATCACTTTTAGCGATCGCATCTCACATTACTCTATCAGAACCACCAAAACCCGATAGTTTGCCTATTTTCGTTTTTAATTCTCTCAATTGGCAACGCTCTGAGGTAGTCTCTGTAGCTTTACCCACGCCAGAGGAATGGCAGATTTACGATGCTTCCGGAAAGCAGGTTGTCTCCCAATTATCTGAACCATCAACACTACTATTTCTCGCCACCGAAATTCCACCCATAGGCTACCGCATATTTTGGCTTTCCCCCTCATCTCCCTCATCCCCCCCATCGCCCTCATCTCCCCCACTCCTCCCAGACTGGATTTTAGAAAATGAATTCCTACGAGTTGTCATAGATCCTGATACTGGAGATTTGTCAAGTGTTTTTGATAAAACTTATCAACGAGAAGTTTTGAATGGGGCGGGGAATCAACTACAAGCTTTTAAAGACAGTGGTCAATATTGGGATGCTTGGAATATAGACCCCAATTACGCTCAACATCCCTTACCCTCAACAAATCTTCTATCTATTCAGTGGGTAGAACAAGGCGCAGTGCAAAGTCGTGTACGCGTGGTGCGTCAGTTAGGTGAATCGGAATTTTGCCAAGACTATATTCTGCAAGCTACTTCACCTCTGCTGAAAATAGCTACTACTGTCAACTGGCAAGAAAATCATGTATTAGTAAAAGCTGCTTTTCCTTTGAATGTTGAAGCAGACTTTGCTACATACGAAATTCCCTGTGGCGCAATTCGTCGTCCAACTAAACCGCAAACCCCCGCAGAACAGGCAAAATGGGAAGTTCCCGCTTTGCGTTGGGCTGATTTAACAGCAGAAGACACAATCCAAAATCCAAAATCTAAAATCCAAAATCGTTATGGTGTTAGTTTGCTGAATGATTGTAAATACGGTTACGACAGCAAACCAAATCAACTCCGCTTAACACTCCTACGCAGTCCTAATTGGCCAGACTCAGAGGCTGATAGAGGTTTTCACGAGTTCACATATACCTTGTATCCTCATGCTGGTAGCTGGGAATCAGCCCATACAGTACGACGTGGCTATGAATTGAATATACCCTTACAAGTGATATTGAATCCCGTTAATCAAAACTTAGATAAAAGTTCTTCCCTCTCAACTAGTAAAGAGGAATTGGGGGTGAGGTTGCTAGATTTATCATCTGAAAATTTAATCTTGATGGCCTTCAAGCCATCTGAGGATGACCCACAGCAGTTAATTCTGCGGTGTTATGAATGTCACGGAGAAACAGCCGAGTTATCTTGGCAAAGTGATTTAGGGTTAAATCTAGGGGATAGAGTAGATTTATTAGAGCGTTCCTCTACTGAATTCTCATCTGGGCAACAAATCTTGACGATAGAGCCTTGGAAAATCGCCAGTTTCAAGGTGATACCAGCGATTAATCCCAGGCTAGAATAATCAACTAGTGCTATGTCAGTGGTCAGTTGTGGTTTTCCACAGACCATTGACAAATGACTAATGACTAATGACTAATGACTAATGACTAATGACTCTTTTAATCTTCGTGATCATCAAACGGATCGTTCAATTGCTTGCTAGGAGGGCCAAAGGAGGTATAAATCGAAATTCCGGTGATGGCAATCACCACGGCAGCTACAGAAATGCTAAGAACTATTGCGGGTTCCATAATTGAGGAATAGATGATGAGTGCTATTCTTATAGAATATTACAGAAGATTAAAAAAAGCTTTGGCAAGTAATATTAGGTGAACTATGGCACAAAGGACTAGGTTGGGAGATATCCTGAAACCACTGAACTCTGAGTATGGGAAAGTGGCTCCAGGTTGGGGTACTACCCCTGTGATGGCTGTTTTTATTTTGCTATTTTTCGTGTTTCTGCTAATTATTCTGCAACTTTACAATAGAACACTGTTGGTTGAGGATGTAGTAGTCGATTGGCGCAGTTTAGGGCGCTAAAGGATACACAGCTATCAAGTTTGGATAACAAGTTAAGTTACACCCGGTTCTTCCGGGTTTTTTTGTGAGTTTTAATTCAGAATTCCGAATTCAGGAGTCAGAATTTAGATGTAAGTGTACTTAGATTTATTTTTCTCTGCCCAAGGTGACATAAGAGGGTTAGAAGCGATCGCAAAACAACGCGTTACAATCTCTCCTTGTCCCCTTGCCCTCTTCTGGTCAGGACACAGCAAGTATTTGGTTAAAAAGTTTAGATTTGCTTAAGCTTAACTACTATCGCAAATTTACTTATAGTGCTAATATCCATTTCAACACTCTTTTGTACATTTGTAGCTTTGTGTAGATAGTACTGAGACTAGCTGCTATGCAGATTAGTATTGCGGGCGATCGCAAGAAGCAGTTTCATGCAGCTGGCGCTTTGCGTGGTTTGAAAACGAGTCAAGTTGTAGTGGAAGTAATCAAACAATGGTTGCTTAGTGAAGCGCAATCATCTAAGAATCTAATGTAAAACAGTGGTTTAATATCGCAGACAAAGGCGATATTGTGGCGCTTGAAAAGGAACTTGCTCCTTACTTCGGTTCTGTAATTGATCAGTTGGTGTATAACGGCTGGGAATCTCATGATGTGCGGAGATATTTAACAGCAAAAGAGACTGGTCTTGCCGTTGCCACAGGTCTTTTTGAATAACTAATTCTTATGAATGTCTCCTCAGTAAACGAGCCGCGTAAGTATTTAATCGCTATTGGATCATCTAGTTGTACAAAAATAAATCCACATAAATTACAACGGGTTGAAGGTGATATTAGAAAAATTGATGAGCTATTAGTTAACAAAGAACAAGGATACCAAAGGGTTTTGGCAGATCAGATTTATATTGATGCAACATCTGGCAAGATTAGACATGCATTATCTTCTTGGTTTTCTAGTGAGGAACGTAACAATTCTGACTGCATAATTATCTACTATGCAGGACATGCAGATGAAGGCGAAGAGCAAAATTCTCACTACTTATACACCTTTGAATCAAATAAGGCCGATTTACCTAATACAACAATCAAAACTGATGATTTGGTCAAATACTTATTCCCAGGAAAGGTAAATTATCCTCAAAATATTTTACTAATACTTGACGTATGTTATGCCGGTAAAGGAGCAAGCAATGTTTTGGTTTCAAGCTTAACTCAATGCCAAACTGCTACCAAAAACATAAGTTTTTGGATTATTGCCTCGGCAGACTCGAATACAGAGGCTGGAGATGGTGATTTTGTAGATGCACTTGAAAAAGCGATGAAATCTGACAATTGGAAGCAGAAGGATAAAGATGAATTTATCAAAATTGATGACTTGTTAAATTGTATTAATAACTATCTTCAAGAAAATCAGCTAAGTCAAAAGGCAGAAGCGTCTTGTTCAAAATTATTGAGTTCACCTACTTTCATACGAAATCCATTTTTTTCAAATCCAAATAAATGTAAATTTGATAAACATAAACTGGAGAAAGACTCTACGAAAACAAAGTCCCCTGAAGAGAACATATCAGACCTTTTATATTTACTGGATTACAGCACCCAGCAACAAGATTTTACAGATGTGATGACAAGGTGCAAAGAAAGTGCCTTTCTAATTCAGACAGAAAACGAAATGATTCAGCGTTGGTTGGTGCGGCGTTTGGCAGGATGTGTACCGGGTTTTGAAAAGGCAAAAAAATCTTCAATTCGGATTAGTTATTCGATACGAATTGATTTTAATAATTTTTGGCAAAAATTCATGCTAGAAAATAATCTCAATCGAGAAACGGTAATTCAAGAGTTGGCTAAGTTGTGTGAAACAAAATCTGTAATTATTGCGATTTATGGTCTTAGCTCTTTAGATGAAGCTGAAATACATGAGTTTCATCAATTTTGGTCAGATTTAGTAAATAAAGTTCGTTCTATATCAACATCAACTCAACAGCGTTCTTTTCGGTCGCGCCTTGTTCTACTTCTAGCAGAAAAAAATGATAGCACTGTGTTGGATAAATTGCATATATTCAATTTCATCCAACCACCTGAAATTAATGAAAATCAATATTCTATTTCACTGGCACCTTTAAACATGATTTTACGGGATGATGTCGAAAATTGGTTGGCTCCAGACTATGTGTATAACTTCATTGATCGAAAAGAAGATGAAATACAATCAATTGTTGATGATATTCAAAATTCTTGTAAAGGAAAACCTTATGATGTACTTAACGAAATTTGTCATACATTCTTTCAAGTAGAATATGATATTACAGCAATAGAACCCTATTGGAAGTTAGCAGGATGAGTAAAGAACAAGCCCCAACCCAGAAGTTACTACTGCAATATACAGGAGAGTCTCAACCTCCTCAAGAAGGGGTTAAACACTTGAACCAGCGAGTGTATTATCCATATATACCCAGTGAAGATTTAAAAGAAGCAGTTAACTTAGCGATCGCACTTGAGCGACCATTACTTTTAGAAGGCGAACCTGGTTGTGGTAAAACTCGTTTAGCTGGAGCAGTTGTCTACGAGTTTACGCAAAAATATCTGCAAGACCATAACAATGAAAATGCTGAACAATTACAGTTGTGGGATTATTATATCTGGAATATTAAATCTATAACTCGCGCCCGTGATGGACTGTATACCTATGATGCTGTTGCTAGATTACGAGACGCTCAATTAATGGGAACTGACCCGCAAAGATTGCAAGAATTTCTAGGAGACAAAGAGACTCAAAAACTAAAGACTCGATTGCAGGATAAGAAAAATTATCGAGAATTTGGAGCTTTAGGCAACGCATTACAAGAACATCCTCATCGTCCTATTTTATTAATTGATGAAATTGACAAAGCTGATGGCGATTTTGCTAATGATTTATTGCTTGAGTTAGAAGAATTGCGTTTTGAAGTGCCGGAAACTGGAGAGTCATATCCTACACCTGAGCATAAGCCGATTATTTTTATTACCAGTAATCGTGAAAAGCCTTTACCAGAACCTTTCCTTCGTCGCTGTCTTTACTTCTTTGTAGATTTTCCTGATGAGAATCGATTACGGAAAATTATCGAGGAACGATTTGGTAAACAGCAAAAAGACAGAAAAAAACTAGTTGAACAAGCTATAAAACGTTTTTATGAAATTCGTGAACTGCTAAAAAATGTCCCAGGAACTAGACCACCGGGAACGAGTGAATTTATAGAATTTCTGACTGCCCTCTTAAATAAAGAAGATGTTAAAAAAGCATTAGAGGATTTAGAAAATTTATCGAACCAAATACCTTTACTAGGAACCCTGCTGAAGACAAAACAGGATCAGGATTTCTATCAGAGAAGAGAAAGCGTTTGACTTGAGCGTTATGAGTAGTTCTCAGTCAGTCTTAATCGATTCGTTATTACTAGATTTGTTCCAAGAGTTGCGAAAAGCTGGAATGGCTTTAACACTGGAACAGCATGATTTATTACGGCAAGCAATTGCTCAAGGTTACGGATTAGGTGGATGGCAAGATTTCAAGCGAGTCTGTCGGTTATTGTGGGTTAAACCTTGCGCCAACTACGATGCCAACATTTTTGACCGCACCTTTGACAGCATTATCACCTTGTATTCGACAATTAATCTGGCTTAATCCTCTACCACCTCAACGCTGGGAGCAAACTTCAGCCCAGACAATCAACGCGGTACTCAATGGCAAAATGTTAACCTATGAGCCTGCAATTCTACAAAAAGCGGCACGGGCAATTCCACAGGAGAATATGATTAACACATGGCAAATGTATCCTCATCTGCAAGCCAGCCCAACAAAAGAGAAGATAACAAAAGAGAAGATTTGACAAATCGCCGTATTCGTGCTTTTGAAGGGCGCTACGGAACGAATGCGCTGTATTTGGCTTGCCATGCTGCTTTCCCCCTTACCCTCACTTCAGATTTACTCTACTGTTTGCGTGAGAATTTTGTGCCTGATGTCCCCTGGTATGCAGTCGCTGATGTGTTGCTATCAGGATTATGCCAACCCGCAGGCTATGACTTGTATGAAATGGAAGGCAAAACCAGAGATGCCTTACTTCGTCTTTTGTGCGAGCAGTTTACGGAAAAGCGACTCAAGGAACTGGCGAATTTTATGTCTCGGTATATTGTCAATCGCTTACAGGTTGAGAATAATGACCGTGCTTTGGTATTTGGACAACGCTCACAATGGACAGCCCTAGCATACTTTAGTTCAGATGAAAAAGAACTAATTAACGCTATCAGACAAGAGTTGCAAAAGCTCACAGCCTCCACAGATGCTAAAGAGCGTATCAGATGGGCAGTATTAGTAGAGAGTTATGCTGACCTGTTATCGGAAAAGGGTTTTGAGCCGTTGTTGAAATTGTCAAAGCAGATACTTGATGGTCAACCCATCCAGGATGAAGAGGAACTGCAAACTTTTGAGTTTGACACAGTAACAGTTGATGCTCGTGGAAAAGTAATTAATAAACAACCAAACCAAGCATTTTATTTTGTAGAGTTTCTCGGTGAAGCAGCAGGAAAACCATTAGCACTCTTGATAGACATGGTAGCTATCCCTGGAGGAACTTTTGAAATGGGGTCGCCACCAGATGAGCCGCAACGCGATAACGATGAAAATCCCCAGCATAGAGTCACTGTGCAGCCGTTTTTCTTGGCTAAGTATCCAGTCACTCAAGAGCAGTGGCAATTTGTGGCACAGTTACCCCAGGTGAAGCGGGGGCTAAATCGAGATCCATCTCGTTTTAAAGGAGCAAATCGCCCTGTTGAAAACGTCTCTTGGTACGATGCAGTTGAATTTTGCTTGCGCCTATCTCAATATACAGGCAGACCCTACAGCCTCCCTAGTGAAGCTGAATGGGAATATGCGTGTAGAGCCGGAACAACAACAGCATTTCATTTTGGCGAAACAATTACGTCGAAATTAGCTAACTACAATGCCACTGCTAGACAAAAGACTACACCTGTGGGCAGCTTTGAAGTAGCTAACGCCTTTGGGTTATACGATATGCACGGGAATGTGTATGAATGGTGTCTTGATGATTGGCACAAAAACTATGAAGGAGCGCCAGCAGATGGCAGACCTTGGTTTGGCAATAATGCTAATTTTCATCAAAAACAAGGAGATGCCGTGGTGCGGGGCGGTTCCTGGGACAAACATCTTAGTGTCTGCCGTTCCGCGTCCCGCAACAGCAACGATAGGACGCAGCCCGCCCTCTTCAACTTCTATATTGGTTTTCGTGTAGCCTGTGGGGTTGGGAGGGAGGATCTTTAAAATCAGTGAACAATTATCAGTTAACAGTTATCGGTTGATGACGAACTATTCGTGACATGTTTCCCTCTACTAGCTCCATCTGCCAATCAAGATGTTGTAACTGTAATTGTTCTAAGTCTTTAATTGTCAGAGACATAAAGCATAACTCGCTTGTGGGGCGATCGCTTTCTATGATAGGCGATTATTGAGTAGACTACATAAATATGTGAGTCTATGTAGTGGTTTTAGAGTTTACAGGAGACAAAAATGAATATATTTGGTATCGGTTTGCCAGAAATGGCTGTAATTATGGTAGTAGCGCTGTTAATCTTTGGCCCTAAAAAGTTGCCAGAGATTGGGCGGAGTGTGGGCAAAACAATTCGTAGTTTCCAAGAAGCTTCCAAAGATTTTCAAAACGAGTTTCAAAAAGAAGCAGAACAGTTAGAAGAAGTTGTCAAAACTACTGCTGAATTGGAACCTAAGCAAATCTACCCTGCTAAATCTGAGCAGGATACCGCTAGTTCTTCCCAACCTAGCTAGGAGAACATAGGAATTTTGGATTTTGGATTTTGGATTTTAGATTGTTTTACAGCAACGCCTCTGGTGGACGGAACAAATCCAAAACCGTCAATCTAAAATCACTTAGCCCTATACCCTTATGGTCTGTTTCAATCCAAAATTGCAAATCTAAAATCTAAAATTGATTGACTGTAGGCAAAATGACAGAAGCTGTTACGCAATCAGCTTTGGTGATTCCCCAGCTAATTGTCGGGTTGGGGAATCCAGAAAGCAAGTACGACCAAACACGCCATAATATCGGCTTTGCTGCTGTAGAAACTCTTTCCCGTTCTTGGCGCATTCCCTTAGCAGAAAACCGCAAGTTTCAGGGTGAGTATGGTGAGGGTATGGCCCCAGGTGGAGGTAAGATTCGCTTGCTCAAGCCGTTAACTTATATGAATCGCTCAGGACAAGCAATACAAGCGGTGACGAGTTGGTATAAATTGCCGCCTGAATCAGTGCTAGTGATTTATGACGATATGGATTTGCCTTTGGGAAAAACTCGTCTGCGGTTATCTGGTTCGGCTGGGGGACATAACGGTATGAAAAGTGCGATCGCACATCTTAGTACCCAAAACTTTCCCCGTTTGCGAATCGGTATTGGTAAACCTAAAGGTGCAGCTAATAACGATGATTCTGATGCTGTTTCTCATGTGCTGGGGCGATTTTCGGCAGCAGAAAATCAGCAGATGTCTCTTGTACTTCAGTTCGTGGTTGAGTGTATTGAACTAAGCCTCAAGCAGGGAGTAGAAAAGGCGATGAATGTTTGTAATAGCCGCACCATAAATAATTCTGAATCTTAGGGTTGGATGAATACTACCTTGTAAGTTCGGCAAAGGCGCTTATTTTGGTTGATGGGCAGCGATTTTAGCTTGCTCCATCTAACTGAGATAAAGCCCTTAACGCCTTCTGTACATAGCAAAAGTAACTCATCTACACCTTAATCTAGGGTACGGCATAGTTTACTTAATTTTTGTAAGAATAATGGCGATGTCTACGACGGGCTATGACGCTCGTGACGCTCTCTACGAGACGCTACCCGTAGCTTCCCCGTAAGGGTACGCTATCGGCGTCGCGCTGTTGCCTATTTTACGTTATAACCTCAAGCAACGCCAGTACCAAACCAAATAGGTTTATTTAAAACGTCTTGTGCGTCTAGCTGCCACTGCCTTACGTTTGCGTTTTTCAATCGGTGTTTCAAAGTGCCGATGATATTTCACATCAGCTAATATCCCAGCTTTGGAAACCTGACGTTTAAACCGACGCAAAGCTGAGTCTATTCCTTCGTTCTCTCCTAGAACCACCTGGGTCATTCTTGCCTGTTCCTCATCATCAATAGTTTCCATTCTAATATTACCCTCAGCCTTAGTAAAACCCCCCTGAGCTAAAGTCATAATTAAGAGGCTATTCGTCCGGTTGAAGCGGGTTACATGTGCTTCTGCATCGTGAAATCGGTACTTAACTAAAAGTTAATCTAAGTGCCCTAATGCACTCTCAGAAGCAATAGACAAGAGGGTAAAATTATAATACTAAATTTTTATCGCTGTACTATCAACTGGGTAATAATGTAGTTTTAGCTACTAAAGTAGATGAAAAAATATGATTAGATTTAGAGATTTTAAAAGTTGATTCTGCCCTGATTTAGTAATTTATATGCCGATGCTAATGCTGCAAAAGCAATTATGAAATTCCATAAGCTAGTTGGCTTTAAAATAACTCCACTGCTTAAGAAAACTAGTAATATGCCAATCCATAAAAAAATCCATGCAAGATTAGTAGCTTGTCTCATAAAAAACACCAATGTAAATGCACCTGCCATAATCGCTGATACGGAAACAGTAGCAGGTAGTCTGCTAAAAAAAGGTAGATAGTAACCGCTAACAAATATAATGTTTTGGTTAAAAAGTGTAAGCCTGTAAAAAATAGGATAAAACCTATAAGTCTAATTTAGGACTTACGCAAAATATCTCTCAAACTCTGATTTCTCCGTGTACTCTGCGCCTCTGTGGTTCGTTATTCCGTAACTCTTGCGTAAGTCCTATAATTAACAGCCCGCCCATAATATTTTTGCATTTTTAATGGCTGAAGCCAATTTTAATCCGATATATGGATATTTTAAAATTTTACATGTACTTAAACATGTTTAAGTATATATGCTGAATTAAATTCTCAAGTCTCTGAAAATGTCAGTACAAGTAATGTTAATTACATAAAGTAGTCCTTGCCAGCATTTTATCAAGGTGCTTTAATAGCGATCGCATTCCGCAAAACAGCCTACTTACAGAATATGTACAAGACGCGCAGCGACTCGACATCAGACATCGCTGCTGGTGTTCATAAAATTACAGACTCAAAACATTAAACTCAAAGATATGACAAGCTATTAGCATATCCTTGACACTAAATTCTCCCAAAAGCTGAATAGGAGTATATATGGAGCCAATCATTTTTATAGTTTTAGTGCTTATAGGTTATGCCTTAGGTTCTGCAAAACTGATTAATCAAGGTAATGAAGCCCTAGTCGAACGCCTGGGACAGTATCATCGGAAACTTAAACCTGGGCTGAACTTTATTGTTCCCTTGGTAGATCAGATTGTGATGGAAGATACTACACGAGAGCAGTTTTTAGACATCAAACCTCAGAATGTGATCACCCAAGATAATATTTATGTGGAAGTGGATGCTATTGTGTACTGGCGCATTAGAGATATTGAGAAAAGCTTTTATGCTATTGAGGATCTGCAAGGGGCACTGACACAGGTGACTACAACCACGCTCCGGGAAATCATTGCCCAAAACACCCTAGAGCAGACAAATGTCTCCAGAGCGGAAATGCACTCAGCTATCATAGACCAGTTGAATGAGATAACGGCAGATTGGGGAGTTGAGATTCTCCGGTTAGACCTTCAGAGAATTACCCTACCTGATAGTGTACGAAAGTCAAGGGAAGAGCAGCAAGCCGCTGAAATCAAAAAACGGGCGCTGATTACCGAAGCAGAAGGGGAAAAGGAAGCTGCGATTAAAAAAGCAGAAGGAACTATGGCTTCAGTGCAAATCATTTCTCAAGCTCTCCGTTCCAATCCAGATAGTAGGGACATTCTGCGGTATCTCGTGGCTCAAGATTACGTAGATGCTAGCCAAAAACTTGGTGAGAGCAGTAATGCCAAAATTGTCTTTGTAGACCCAGCTAACTCAAGTGAAATGTTTCAGGAGTTGATAGCCGAGTCAGTAAATACAGAAAGTAATGGCAAAAAAACCGAAAATGGTAATACCTAACAGTCAGGCTGTGCGTCTTGTCTCAGTAGCGCATCGGCTACTAGTGAAACATCGCGCATTTCTTGAACATCGTGAACTCGGAGGATATCAGCGCCATTAAAAATAGCAGCACAACAAGCTGCTGCCGTTCCCCAAACTCGTGCTTTGGGATCTGGTTGATTTAAAATGCGACCAATGAAACTTTTACGGGATGCTCCTACCAAGATAGGGCAATTTAGTGGTGAAAGCGATCGCAAGTGGCGAAAAATTTCTAAATTTTGCTCATAGTTCTTAGCAAAGCCAATACCAGGATCAATAATAATTTTATTCAGGTCGATGCCCGCAGTAGTTGCTACCTCAATTTGCCGAGCCAAAAAACTATAAATCTCTGTGAGCAAATCTTGATAATCAGTTTGTTGTTGCATTGTCTGTGGTGTTCCCCGGATGTGCATTAAAATAATCGGCACACCTAACTCTGCAACTGTTGGTAACATTTCTAAGTCAAAAGTGCCGCCAGAAATATCATTAATAATATCCGCTCCAGCTTCTACAGATGCCTTGGCTACACCAGCACGGGTAGTATCTACAGAAATCGGGACTGAAATTTCTAGTCTTAGCACCTGTAACACCGATAAAACCCGGTCAAGTTCCTGTGCCAGAGTTATTTGCTTTGCCCCTGGTCGAGTTGATTGACCGCCCACATCGATAATGTCAGCACCAGCAGCTACCAGTGCTTGCGCCTGTACTAAAGCAGCAGAGGTAGTGTTAAACTCACCCCCATCACTAAAGCTATCAGGCGTCACATTCAAAATGCCCATTAAATAAGTCCGCTGTCCCCACTCGAAACAGCGTTCCCGAATTATCAAGTTGCTTGGCATAAATTTACATTAGGCATTCCCATGCAGAGCATGGGAACGAGAAGAAAGCACATTACACTGACTGAAAATTCACAATTCGAGCGAAACTCTCAGCTTCCAGACTTGCTCCTCCTACTAAAACACCATCAATTTCTGGTTGAGCCATGATCTCATCAATATTATTCGGCTTAACTGAGCCACCATATTGAATTGATACATTTGGATTACTCAATTGACTACGAATTAAGCCAATTATTCGATTAGCTTCCGCGGCTTCACAAGTGTCACCAGTACCAATCGCCCAAATCGGTTCGTAGGCAATCACCAAATTCTCCTGATCAATATCTACCAAGCCTTTGTCGAGTTGGAGAGCAATCAGTGATTCAGTTTCTCTGGCATCTCGTTGTTGTTTAGTTTCGCCAACACAGAGAATTGGGGTCAAACCAAACCTTTGAGCAGTTCGGAGGCGCAGATTAACGGTTGCGTCCGTTTCACAAAAGAATTGCCGTCGTTCGCTATGACCGACAATCACAAAGCGCACACCAAGTTCTGTCAGCATTGGGGCAGAAATCTCACCCGTATAGGCTCCAAATTCTTCCCAGTGGACATTTTGCGCTCCCAGTTGGATGAGGCTACCGTGCAAACTCTTGGACAAAACACTTAAATCAGTGAACGGAGGGCACAATATCACTTCTCGCCCTTGGGGGGTTTCCTCTAAGTGGGGCAGAAATCCTTGTAAAAACTCCTGGGTCTCTGCCTGGGTTTTGAACATTTTCCAGTTGCCGGCAATAACGATTTTCCGCACAGGTAATTTAGTCAAGATCCTAACGCGTTATTTAGATGCATTTTTCAGTTTATGACTTTTTGTTAGTCATTGGTCATTAGTCATTGGTCATTAGTCATTGGTCATTGGGCATGGGGTATACTTATTCCCCTTGTCTCCTTTGTCTGCGTCATCTCGCCAAACCGCTTCTAAAAATAACTAGGATAGTAAAGGGGGTGTATCTAAAATCCTAAAATCTAAAATTAATATGACTTCGACATTGCCCGTGCCTGAACCTGATCAAAGCGATTCCGCTAACACTGACGCAAATTCTCTCAGCTGGGAGGAACAACTGGATAGTGCCATTTTCAGTTTTGAAGATATTCAGACGGAACTGAACTATAAACAAGCACAAACGGCGCTGCGAAACTTGGTAGCCAATCTTGACCTCACCCTCCAAGAAAAAACCGGATTGGAGACGGAAATTGCTGATTTGGAAACTATGCTGGGGAAGTTAGACCGCATGGTGGTGCAGATTGCGGCTTTTGGCATGGTGGGACGTGGTAAGTCTTCTCTACTCAATTCTTTGGTTGGGCAAACAGTATTTGAAACTGGGCCGCTGCATGGTGTCACTCGTGCTGCACAAAGAGTTAATTGGAGTATTAGTGAAGAAGCGATTGGAGAAACTGAACGTGCTTTGCGAGTTACTCTCCCTGGTGTAGGTCAATCCCAGGTGGAATTAATTGACACTCCTGGGTTAGATGAAGTAGATGGTGCAACCCGTGCCGCATTAGCTGAACAGATTGCAAAACTTGCGGATTTGATTCTGTTTGTGATATCTGGCGACATGACAAAGCTAGAATACGCTGCCCTTTCTCAGTTGCGGGAAGCAGGTAAACCGATCATTCTGGTGTTTAATAAAGTAGACCAGTATCCAGAAGCAGACCGGATGGCAATTTATCACAAAATCCGGGATGAAAGGGTGCGGGAATTACTCACACCTCTAGAAATTGTCATGGCTGCGGCATCGCCATTAGTGAAGACGGCGATTCGTCGCCCTGATGGTACTAGGGGCATACAGTTGCGTACAGGTAATGCCCAAGTTGAGGAACTCAAGCTGAAAATATTGGAGATTCTGCATCGTGAGGGTAAAGCTTTGGTTGCTCTCAATACCATGCTTTATGCCGATATCGTAAATGAGCAGTTGATAGAACGAAAACTGATGATTCGGGAGGTGAATGCTAATCAGTTGATTTGGAAGGCTGTGATGACCAAGGCACTAGCGATCGCACTTAATCCCGTAACTGTGGTAGATATTCTGAGTAGTGTAGTTATTGATATTGCTCTGATTTTGGGTTTATCTAAACTCTATGGCTTCTCTATGACTGAAGCCGGGGCTGTACAATTGCTACAAAAAATCGCCCTGAGTATGGGCGGAATTGGTGCAAGTGAATTGTTAGCAAATTTGGGCTTGAGTGGATTAAAAACTTTACTTGGTATCTCTGCAACAGCTACCGCAGGTGCTGCCCTTGGCCCTTATATATCGGTGGCAGTCACGCAAGCGGGAGTAGCTGGTGTTTCTTCTTACGGGATTGGACAAGTTACCAAAGTTTATTTAGCTAATGGTGCTACTTGGGGGCCTGATGGGCCAAAAGCAGTGATTAATCGGATTTTGGCAAACTTGGATGAGACTTCAATTCTCAACCGCATTAAAGATGAATTACTCCACAAGGTAAAACTTAGAAAGTGATGCATAGAGGTGGAGTTAATAAGGTTCGGTTAGTTATGTTTATCCCTAGAAAACCTTCCAGTCCATGCCACCTGCTTCTCCTTTTCAGAAATGCTGCGCGTAAGCTTGCTTTAACTAATTTGTAATTCGTAATTACAAATTATTTTAAATGCTTATATTTGCCTCAAGCCAAGCAACTCAATCAGATACATTTGAAAAATCTAAAAACTCTTCTCCTAATTGTTCCAATTGTTCAGTAGATAAGACTTGAATTCCAGGGTAAGCTCATCTAATTTGGTATAAAGTGAACTTGACAAATTAGAGAAGATAAGTATGAACAACCGGATAAAAAATGCACTTGACAACTGAGCAAGATAAATGAGAAGACTTCAATGCTGTTGTTAAAAAAATGTCAGGAGTCAAGTTGATGTCACAGGGCTTTGAAACTAAATCTGCTGATGCTCTGAAAAATCCTAGCGGTCAGAGAAAGCCAAAAGAAATAGTGGACATCGGTAGTATTCAACAGAGTCTAGTTGGGCATTTTGCGGAACTCAAAGACCCCAGAGTTTATCGGTCGGGCTATCCGAAAACATTGGGGTATTGAAAACGAGGCTCATTGGACGCTTGATTGTACCTTTGCAGAAGATGCTTGTCGCATTCGTTCTTTCCACAGTCCACGAAATTTCGCTCTTTTAAGACGCATTGCTCTCAACGCTCTCAACTATGAACAGACCTACAAACGTAGTCTTCGTCAAAAAATGAAACGCACCGCTATGGATAACAATTATATGATTCGGGTTCTCAGTTGTTGTTTTATTTACTCTAAGTTAGATTCTTCTCATCCTTTGTGTCAAGCCTAATTGAGATGCTCTTACCCTGACTCGAATTCTCTCAACTATTGATGAATCAATTTCTCCAAAACGACAATTTAACTGACGAGTTAGGAAGCGAAAAGCTTCTTTTTGTTCTCCTCTTTGTTCTCCCTTCTGCAAAATATCCTGATAAATCACTGATTCTTGCATAAAATCCTCCCGCAATAATTGATGAATAAAATCTTTCTCAAACTTCAACCCTGCTAAAATCTCCGTGTAAGCAGCAGTATTTTGTCTTGTCTCGATATCTGGAATTTTAGCAATTTCTTCGGGCGTAACAGGAACTTGATATTTCCGTGTCAATCGGACATAGTAATCTAGCATCCGCAGAGAAATTGGTTTTTGGGATTTGATTGTGGTTTGAAATTCTAGGTGTAAAATCCGATTTTCTGTTTGTAGAAATGTCACTGAATCAGCACGTATCGGTTCGATGCTTAGGGACTTCCAAGAAATAAATTATCCAAATGAACGAACCACAGAGACGCAGAGAACACAGAGAGGGGAGAAATAGAGAAGATTTTTGCGTCAGTTTTGGGATATTTTTTTATTTGGAAGTCCCTTAATATCATGTTCGCATAATTAGTTATGATTTCCACAGTCATTGCACCCCACCCCTTAATCCCCTCCCCGCAAGCGGGGAGGGGAGACGAAGCGACGATTGTCGGGGTGGGGTGATTTGAGTTTAATAAACAATCAAGCGAACCTGATATAATTCGGTTTTTAAGATTTCAATTGTTCGTGGTTCTTGATTTAATAGCCAACGGGTAAAATCACGGGGGTATTTTTCTGCGAGTATTTTACAAAGGTTGTCATATTCTGCCATCTATAAAGATTGCACCTGATTTTATTGATTATTTTAGAGGCGATGTCTAGGGCGGGCTATGACGCTCTCTACGAGACGCTGCGCGTAGCAAGATCCCCGTAGGGGTACGAATACTCGCTAACACAACTCTTGGAGACGCACTCGCGTTCGCTATCGGCGTCGTAGCTTAATTTGGGCACATTTTTTATGGCGACATGTATTTATAACTTGGAACTTCGACCTTTTAACTCGAAACTTCGACCTTTTAACTCGAAGGCTAGAGCTTGGAACTCGGAACTTCGACCTTTGAACTCGAAATGTCAAGTTCTACACTCAAACGCCGAGCTTCTAAGCTCTAACTTTCAACCTTTTAGGCACAATTGCCGATAGATTTTCTCCACTACTGATGCTTATGGCTGCACTTTCAGAGATTTACAGATGAAATTGCGTCCTCATCAACTTTTAGTTTCTACCTTTGAAAGAGTTTAGCCATTCTTGAACTTGTTCGCGGGCAATATCGCGCCCCCCAAGACCAAAAGCTAGGGCAATAGCAACTGCGATCGCACCTAGTAAAAGTCCAAAGGCTAAATTCACAATATCACTGGCAACTCCAATCTGTTGCAGTGCCATTGCAGACACTAAGGTAATAATTGCAATCCGCGCCACTTGTCCTAAAATCTGTGCTTGACGTTCGCCAGAACTGGTAATGATGTTAAAAGCCAGATTTGCCAGGAATAAGCCAATGGCAAATATCACTAATCCCGCCAAAATCCGCCCGAATATGATCACAATCCCAGACACTAATGCTGTCAGGGCTGGAATATTCAAGATATTCACCGCCGCTACCGTTGCAAATAGCATGATCCCCACTAAAGCAACAATGCCTGCAATTTCCGATGGAGTGCGGCTTGGAATCGGGGGGGTTGTTGATTCTGTTGAAACTACAATTCGTCTGCTGGGTGTTGTCAGACCCAAAATAGTGAAAATGTTATTAAAACCTAAATTGGTGAGGATACTTGTAACCAAATCCGCGATAAACCGCCCTACGAAATAGGCAACAATCAAAATTGCTACGGCTGTAAAAATGGCAGGTAAAGCGTTGAGAATCTGTTGCAGCATTGCGATCGCAGGCACAGAGATCGCACTAATTTCTAGGGCATTGAGGGCTGCGATCGCCACAGGAATCAAAATCAAAACATAGACAATTGTGCCGATAATACTCGATAGAGGTTGCACGCCCGCAGTCGAAGATAATCCTAAGCGACTACCTAAATGGTCGATGCCAGTTGTCGCCAGCAAGTTCGTTACAATCCGCCGCACCACATTAGCTATGAACCAGCCAACTACAGCAATTAGCGCCGCCGCTAAAATGTTCGGTAGAATTAGCAAAACTTCTGTAATTAGAGCTTGGACTGGTTGTAGAGCCTGCCTTAGTTCCAGAGTATCTAAAACGGGGGCCAGAAACAGTAAAAATATAAACCAATACAGAGCATTGCCAATCGTCTCACTCAAAGACAGCCGATTGAGGCTGGGTGCCCTGTCCTCTGGTTCTGGATTCAAACGCTCATCCAGGTTAAATGCCTGTAATGAGCGCACAGTGATAATCTTCACAATGGTCGCCAAAAACCAGGCGGCTACCAAAAGGATTCCCGCACCAACCAACTTTGGCAAAAAGCCAATAAGTTGATTGAGAAAATTATTCAGGGGTCGAGACGCTATCTCCAAATCCAATGTCTGTAAAACAGCTACCGCCGTCAACAGGATAATGCTCCAAAAGACTAAGCTGGAGATTAATTTCTCCACTTGGAGAACATCTTGACGACCCGTTATCCCTGCGGCAATGCGGTTATCTATGTTTGTGCGATTGAGGATTCCTCGCGTCACTGCCGCTGCGATCGCTGCAATTAGCCAACCTACTAACAAAATTGCCACTGCCCCCAGCAGACGGGGTATAAACAGAATCAACTGTTGAACAATACCTTGCACATCAGAGATTCCTTGATTCACTGCTGGTTGAATTGGTTGCAGGCTGGGCGATTGTGCCAAAAATTGCTGCACCCTCGTGGACAAAGCAACTCCTATCACCTGGGTTATTCCTTGCCAAGTTGTGTTCATGGTTTTCGGGAATTAAGCTTAAGTATTCGCTGCAAAAACTTGAGTCAGTGGGGGCGCACAGCTAGCTGTGCGCCCCTACTTGTGTTTTGCCTATCAATTTACCAGTAAAGATATACATCTATGGCATTGATATCAAGAGTAATTTCTGACTGGTTACTAAATATTTGATTTAATCTACTGACAGTGCTGAATTTTGCGTTACTCTAATTGCAGCAACAGCATCAGAGATATAAAATGTCTCAAGTTTTGTCACAATCGATTCAAATTAATGCTACAGCTACGGTGGTGGAGCGCTGTATTAGCGATTTAGCTCTCATGCATCGCTGGCTCAACCCCGTTCTCCGTTGCGAACCTGTGGGTGAAGCTTGGAGTACTGATGTTGGCAGTGAAAGTCGTTTTATCATTCAAATTCCTCTGCTGAAACCCACGTTGAATAGTGTAGTTGTAGAACGACAACCGGGTTTGGTAGTTTGGGAATTTCAGGGATTTTTTCAAGGGCGCGATCGCTGGGAATGTCAGCCAACAAAAAAGGGAACGCTCCTACTCAACCGCTTTGAGTACGATATCCCTAACCCCTTAGTTAGTTGGGGTTTCAACACCTTTGCTGCGTCTTGGACAAAAGAAGATATGCAAGCCCAACTGCGCCGCCTCAAACGAGTTGCAGAACAACAAAATTAGTCATTTTTACTTGTGAATACTCACCAGAGTCCTCGCGCCGTGGAGAGCAAGTGCATTCATGCATGGGGGTAAGGCGTAGGCGATTTTAAGACGCTCGCAGGCTCGCTAACGCTGCGCTATCGCCGTCAAAAAAATTAGGCAAATCATGAAATAATAATTAGTATGTTGAAATTGGATAAGGCACTGCGTAACCCGGTAGAAACGGCTTTCCAGTAAACAAGAGACTGTCGCGTAGTCTCAACAGGGTAGAAACATATTGATTGCTATTGGCAAACCAATGTGTTTTTGGGGCGTGGGGATGAGTCCATCCTCTGTTAATCGTAACCGTGCCTAGAGGTTCGGAAGATAATGTTTCGGAACCTGTATAGGAACCAAGCCGCTATTTCTCTTTCTCTACTAAAAGCCCCCGACTTTAGTCGTGGGGAATGCATTACACCCATGCTTCCCCTGCTTATCCGAACCGTATTGGGAGCAGGGGGAGAAAAGGGAGAAAATTTTACCTTGTCCCCCTCTTCTTCTTTTAGGCTGTCGGGGTCAATGATTGTACTCTTGATTCCGATTGCCAGTCTAATGGATTCAAAACTCGATCTTCCAGTGCCATCTGCTCAATCAAACTTGCCAGTCTTAGGGCTTTGAGAGCTTGTTCACCACCTACTGAGGGTTGATTGCCACCGTGTACACAGTTGACAAAATGCTCTAATTCTGCACTTAAGGGTTGAATATTGCTGGTGTAGACTTTTTCAATCACACCATCTTGCCTGTAAAGTACTTGTCGGTGGTCGGAGAGAGAATTAGCATTTGTTTGTCGGTGAATCAAAATTTCATTCTTGAGAAAATCTGCCTCAGTGAATGAATTTTTGCAATGGGCGACAATCCGGCGAATTTTTCGGTGGGTAACTTTACTGGCGGTCAGAGTAGCAACAATACCATTGGCAAACCCCAAGGTGGCAGTTACGTAATCTAAATAACCAGAGTCCAGGGCGCGAGTACCGCTAGCAGTCAATTTTGTGACTGGGGAAGCAGCTAATTCCAGAAGTAGGTCGATGTCATGGATCATTAAATCCAGCACAACCGAAACATCGTTTGCCCGATCTGAGTAAGGACTCATCCTGTGGGCTTCTAGCGCCAGCAATTCCTCTGTTTTCAGAACTTGGCTCAGTTCTTTAAAAGCTGGGTTGAAACGCTCAATATGACCTACTTGCAGGATACATCCAGACTCAGCTGCGGCATTTACTAGGGACTCTGCCTCAGAAATACTGGCTGCGATCGGTTTTTCAATCAAAACATGAATTCCCGCTAACAGACAGTTGATGCCCACAGCGTAGTGCAGCCGGGTGGGAACAGCGACACAAACGGCTTCCACAAGGGGTAGCAGGTCACAGTAATCTTCAAAAAAACGCACCTTGTACTTGCTGGCAGTTTCTAAACCTCGCTCAACGTTAATATCTGCCACTCCGACTAGTTCAACATCTTTCATTGAACTCAGCACGCGAGCGTGGTGTTGTCCCATGTTACCCACTCCAATCACGCCTATGCGGATCGGTCGTGGCTGGTTACGCTGTGTATATGGATTCGGTTCTGCCACTGACATGCTATTTTGCACTATTATTCTCTCCTCAACCACCAAATTTAGAGACGTTACGGCCGTTGGCGTTTATACTCGAAAGCCAGTTACGATCCGTCTAAAACCATCCAGATGGTAACATAGAGCCTATGTTTATGAAGAATTTCAAAGTTTGTGATCGGTTCCCGTAATCCAGATATCTTTTGTATAGATAGTTCGGATATGCTTTAGATTTTGCACTTTCTACAATAAACATGTATCTTTTTATTAACTTTAAAACATTGAGTAAGACTTAAGTGTAAATTCTTTAAATTTCTAGCGTCGGCTTCTTCTGCTCCGACTTAACTTAATTGTTGCATTTAGACAATTAATTACCGGGATCAATATTTAATTGATACTACTAAAATTACAAAGTCCTGAAAAAGTAACATGTGTGCTTTTTGAAAGAAAAATGCTATTGGAAATGATCGCCACTGATTACTTGAAAAGATTTTTGTATGATTATTTGCACTATTGATCGTAGAAACTTACTCCTGCAAAGAAGCAAGTTATGCGTAGCGTCTAGTACCGCAAGGCAAAAATCAGCCCCAACTCTTAGAGACGCTGTGTTTCGACTTTGCTCAACATAAAGAAAGCGTTCGGGGAAGTCACGCATTCACGCATTCAAAAGTTTTGTATATCAAGGCTTTTGCAAGTTTTAAAATGGGAGCTTGATTTTTGCGCCCGCTGTACTAGTAGAGAAGACATTGCACCGCTTTTTGAGAGAAACTAGTGTAGATTGTTTCTTTGGAATATTTAAGGTGCGGCGTTGTTTGCCATTACTCACAGGGTTCAGGAGTCGCTTTGGCATTGCTGACTGACCAGAAATGTTGAGGTGTAATTTGGTGATTTAAAATCCAAAATTTGCAACCGAGATGAAAGCTGTAATTCTGTTATCTGGGGGATTAGACTCTTCCACAATTCTATATAAAGCTAAGGCTGATGGCTGTGAATGCCATGCTATTTCCTTTGATTACCAGCAGCGACACCGACGAGAGTTACAGTCAGCCCTCACTGTTGCTCAAAAAGCTGCGATCGCAAAACATCAGGTGGTTAACTTTGACTTACGACAATGGGGCGGTTCGGCGCTTACCGATGATGCCATTGATTTACCCCAGAAGCGATCGCTAGATGAAATGTCTCAAAATATTCCTGTCACATACGTTCCGGCTCGTAATACCATCTTTTTAAGCTTTGCTCTTGGTTTTGCCGAAGCGATCGCAGCTGAACGTGTCTATATCGGTGTCAATGCCTTAGATTACTCAGGATATCCTGACTGTCGCCCCGACTATATCCAGGCGATGCAGGAAGTTTTTCGCCTGGGAACCAAACAAGGGCGTGAGGGACAACCAATAAATATTGTTGCACCCCTGATCAACCTGAAAAAAACCGAAATCATCCAACTGGGCAACCAATTGGGAGTTCCTTGGGAGCTAACTTGGTCTTGCTATGCCGGTGGAGATGTCGCCTGCGGTGTATGTGATTCTTGTCGCTTGCGCCTAGCAGCTTTTGCCGAATTGGGACTGGTTGATCCACTGGTGTATGCTTCTTGAGTTAGGAATTTTAACTCCTAACTCTAGCCCTTTCAAGGTGGATAACAATTTTAGACCAGAAATTCCTCTTTAAGCCAATACGCTTGGGTTAAGCATTTTTTTCTTCTCTCTGTTCCCTCTGCGCCTCTGCGGTTCGTTAAAAAATTTGACCTTGATAAAGAGTTTTAGCCTTAACCCAAGCGTATTGCTCTTTACTCTGCGTTCTTTGCGCCTAATAAGGTTAGAAAAATTACTTTTAAACCGCAGAGGCACAGAGAAGCCAGTGCGCCCTTGCGGTTAAGAGACTTGTACCCCTGCGGGGATCTTGCTAGCAAGAGCGTCTCCCCGAATCCCATTCGTGAGAGGCTAGCGCCTGCCGTAGGATGCCCGAACGCGAACAGCGTCTCCTGTCTTGAGAAGGGCTGTAGGGAGAAGCAACTGGCGCAGCGCAGAGAGAAAAAAAGAGATTTTACTAGTCACCTTGAAAGGGCTACTCCTAACTCCTGTACAGACGCGATTAATCGCGTCTCCTAACTCTCAACTCCTAACTCTTGTAACCGTTGCAGTTGAATTTGATGCAGGCGTGGGCCAACAATTGATACTACGGTGAATTCGAGATTTTGATAACGGAAGGTTTCGCCTTTGGCGGGAATTTTCTGTAACTGATACAGCAAAAAGCCCCCTAGCGTCTGATATTCTCTTGTCAGGGGCAAATCGAGATGCAAAACTTCGTTGAGGTCTTCGAGGTTGATCTGCGCCTGCACTAAAAATTTATGCTCATCTAACATCTGAATCAGCAAGTCGTCGTTGCTTTCAGGTTCGCTGGCGTCACCAATGATTTCGGCAATGACATCTTTGATTGTCACTAGTCCCACAGTAGAGCCAAATTCATTTACTACCATGACCATAGCTGGTTTCTCTTGCTGCATCATGGGCAAAAGCTCACTCAGGGACGTGTGTTCGGGAACAAACCGGGCGGGACGCATCCAAGGTTGGATTTGTGTCTCTAAACTGAGCTTTCCTACAGCTAAAGGTTGTGCCAAATCTTTAAAATAAACAATGCCACGAACATCGTCTAAAGATTCACCAATCACGGGATAACGAGAGTAACCAGTAGCAGCCATTTCCTTGAGTAATGTCTGGAAGGTAGCATCTTTTGGCAGCGTGATAATACTGGTGCGGGGGATCATCACATCTTGGGCCATGACATCCCCAAACTCAAAGACATTATTGAGCAATTCTCGCTCCGCACGCTGTAAACCAGTAGACCCCCATTCTGTAGAGATAATCAGTTGCAATTCTTCGGGAGTCACAGGTGGCCTCCAGCCTTGACCTGTGTATTGGATGCCAAAAATCCGCAATAAAAAACGAGTTGATTGGTTGAGAATCCAGATGAAGGGCCCAAAAAAACGCACGATCGCTTTTACCGAAGGCCCTAAAAATCTAGCTAGCTGTTCTGAGTACAGCATAGCTAAGGATTTGGGACATAATTCTCCGATCACAATTTGCAGATAGGCAATCAAGAAAAAAGCAATGGGAATTGATAGAGAATGCGCCAAGAAGGTAGTCATGCTACTTGGTAAAGGCCAGGATTTTAACCATGCATTCACCAGCACGACAATCGTACTTTCGCCAATCCATCCCAATGCCAAACTGGAGAGGGTAATACCTAACTGGGTGGTAGATAGTAGCCTGTCAATACTACGTTGTAGCATCTCGACTGCGATCGCTGGAATATCGCCAGCCTTAACTAGCTGGTGAATACGCGATCGCCGCACGCTCACCATCGAAAATTCCGCCGTCACAAAAAAGGCATTTATGGCAATCAGCAGTAGCACTGACAATAACCGTAGCGCCACGTCTGTCCAAATTAAATTAGGAAAACCAATCACCACCAAAGCTCGTGTAAAACTCACGCCCTCCATTTAGGGGAATAGGGGATAGGGAATAGGGAATAGTAAAAAATAACAGATAATCACCAATGCCCAATCTACCTTTCTACGGGAATATTCAATGCCTCTAGCTTTAATTCTTGAGCGGGATAATCAGTGAGAGCAAGTGATATTTTCTTGACATCATCAAGTGAAGCTGTGGGAATGCTCACTGTACCTGTAAATGCTGGCCCATTTGCAGGCAATTCTGTTGGTAAACCCTCTGTACTAGGACTCAGGGTTCGTCCTTTATCATCGGTAACATCTAAAAAACTATATAGGAAGCGCACAGAATCTTTACCTTTGTTCTGCATTTTCACCTTCAGTAGCAAATCACCACCAGAGTAGCGGACAGATTGTACAGACATGGTTACGCCCTCACTCAAGGCTGTAACTGGAAAACCTGGTTGGAGTTTTTCTTCAACTACTGCTGGGGGTTTCTCCTCTGGCTTCTGCTTGCTGCTATTGGTTTCTTCATCATCGTCCTCTAGCTTTTCCGATTTATCAGCCTTGGTCTTACCCTCAATTCGCGCTTTGACAATTTTCAGAATTTCGTCCTCTTTTAATAACACTAGCCCTCCCTGTTGGGAGTTATTTGTCTTATTACTGGCAAATTTGGTTGTGGGACGCCCATCTGGTGTAGTAACGCCTTTAAGTGCTGAACTCCCCAATTCAAACCCCAAAAAGGCGCTCACAGAACCTGCTCCCATCATCAGGATTAACAAAATCAAAGTAAGAAGTACAGTAGAATTTATTTTCATCGCTGACAAGCTATCACATAAGAATGCTGGTCTATTTAAGAATAGTGAAGCTTTTGACCTCAATCCTTAAAGGAACTTAATCAATATTAGTTTGCACTATTTCATAATTAAATTATGTAATATAAAAATTTGGTAGGCTATACTACTTACGTACTGTGCAAAAGTACAATCTTGTCTATATAACGTAAATACGTCGTTTCAGCCTTTTGAAAATCACCCTTTATAGGTTTTAATCGCCATCTGCGCTCTACAGCACAACCCGTTCAAGACGGTTTGCCCCACATCTGTCTTCGCTTTAGGGGGATTTATATTACGTTTTAGCTATCTCCATCTGTTTGAACCATTCCACTGTTACACAAATATCATTTAAAACCCTCTACCATACCATAATTTATTTTTGCAAGTGGTCTAATGATGATATTAAGTTTTCTTACCAGAGAGGGTTGACTTTTAATGTAGCTCCATATATATTTCATTTGTTACTCTTGAATTAAAGTCTAGTCATAGATTTTTTAGATATCAACAATAACATAGTTGTGAAAATATAAAAGATTTAATTATGAAACTTTTAGCTATACGTATTCTTAGCTTATTAATAGGTGTAGAAAATATTCCTTATCTTAAACTCTTTGTAGCAAAATTATTTTTATCCAAAACAGCCCGTAAAGCAATTAACTATGACTATTTAACTGGAAAAGTCATCAAAAAAGCCTTGGATTCTTCCTCGATTTGTGTGGATGTAGGCTGTCATCACGGAATTATACTAGGTATAATGATGAGATATTGTAGTCAAGGTAGGTTTTTTGCATTTGAGCCATTACCTATTTCATATAAGTATTTAGTTAAACAATTTGATATGCCAAACGTTGAGATATTTAACATGGCATTAAGTGACACAAAAGGGACTGCAAAGTTTAATTATGTGGTAGACAATTCTGCTTACAGCAGTTTACAGAAGGGTCAGGAATTTACATCAAACAAGAAAATAGTTGAAATAACTGTAGAAACTGATCTTTTAGATAATATATTAGAGAGTAAATTACATAGCAATCAAAAGATATCATTCATAAAAATAGATGTTGAAGGAGCAGAACTGCAAGTTTTAGTTGGCGCAAAAAATGTTATTAAAAGAGACAAGCCTATTATAATCTTTGAGTTTGCTTTACCAACGGCAGGCTACTACGCAACTAAACCTGAAGATATTTATAACTTACTTTGTTTGGAATGTGGACTGAAAATTTCTTTGCTAGATTCCTGGCTCAACGGTGCAAAGCCTTTAAATGAAGAGGAGTTTAAAGAGCAATATTACGATAGTATTAACTATTATTTTATAGCTTATCCTTAGTCTAAAATGAGTTTATCGTCCTAACTCATGCTCAATGCAAATGCGATCGCCTTAAACTCAGCCAAAATGCTCTTTTCTAAGTGGTTCACTGCCGTCCAAACCCAAATTTTGTTTTTTTCGAGCCGACAAACGTTTCTAATTTATCGAGTTTTCCATTTTATTTAAGTTTTAGCTTATTTCCAGATTGAGTATTTATAGACCATAGATTCATGCTATAAATAGGTAATTACCTAACATACCTTGCTCACACTAGGAATTAGCCAAGAAAGTTAAACTAAAAGTTTAAATGATTAACTCCTAGCAAGCAAAAAGCCAACAAAACAAGCGCCTTTGGCCGATTGGGGAGGCAGCGAACTCATAATTCGCCTTCAGGCTGGTTCGATTCCAGCAGGGCGCACTGAATCATTAAAAAACAATATGTGTTATGTTACAAGTCCCTCAAAGATGATTGGGACATAAGTAATACTAAATTATCTTGAGCATTGACATTTTTCTTCAACTCCTCCAGCCATAATCTGGTAATTCAGACATTAGTCAATAGTTGCTGACAAATGACAAGGAACTAAGGACTAATGACTTCATAGAGTAAGACTGTTACCGAGGTGGTAAAGTTTCAAACCTGAATTCAGTTCCTACTTTGAGTTTGTTGCTATTCAAACGAGGAGACATCATTAGCGATGTGTCGTAAGGATTTGGTAAATCAGGAGTGCGAATATATGGATCATTGCCAACTTGCTGAGTCAGGACATCATGATATAAAGTGTTAAGCAACTGAGCATCGCGGGCAATTTCATTTTCTGGGAAGGAACCACCGAAACCGTAACCAGCTCCTAGAAGTGAGTCTAGTTGGCGCTTGAGGCTACCATTTTCGTAGAAATTGCGATCGTGACGAAAATAAGCTCGCTCAAATACATCACTCGTAGTTTCAGTTTTGGGGGTTTCCGTTTGGGCAGATGCAACAGAGGGAAAAGCAATACCAGCAGCAAGCATTACCAATAAACCACCAAAGGTTTTAAATTTTATACCCACGTTCCTAACTCCTCAATTTTTGGGCAATCTTAATTTATGCTTAATTTCAGAACTCTGATGAGTTCAACCTTTGGTGTAGCACAACTTTTAATGTTTTGTAATGACGTATCCTACTGAAACTCTTACCCACTCAGATATTTGGGCAACTACTGCTGATTTGACTATTTTGCGCCACAAGCTACTAGATTTATTTTCTCAACTGGCTTATCAAGAGGGTGATTTTGTTCTCGCTTCTGGGCTACGTAGTTCTTATTATGTCAATAAGATGCAGGTAACACTCCACCCTCAAGGAGCTTTAGCTGTTGGACGATTGCTGTTTCCTTTATTACCCGTAGATACACAAGCTGTAGGTGGTTTAACGATGGGGGCTGACCCAATGGTGACAGCAGTGAGTATAGTTTCTGTTTATGAAAACCGACCCATACCAGCGCTGATTATTCGCAAGGAAGCCAAGGGTTATGGAACGAAAGCTTATATAGAAGGCCCCAGTTTACCAGAAGGTGCAAAAGTAGTAGTTTTGGAAGATGTGGTGACAACTGGGCAATCTGCTTTAAAAGCAGTTGAGCGTCTTAAAGATGCAGGTTATACCGTAAGTCAAGTAATTTCACTGGTAGACCGACAGCAAGGAGGGGGTGAGTTGTACCAGTCAGCAGGGTTGAAGTTTGAAACTTTGTTTTCGATTCAGCAAGTTCAGGAACGCTACCGACAACTTGCGAATTCATGAATATGTAAATATACGGTTTAGTTAAAGACTAAAACATCAACTCGTGTAATGTAGAGCCAAAAACCTCCGCCTTTGGGGGATTTTTCGTTAAAGCCAGCAGCGGGATTTGAACTCGCGACCTTCCGATTACAAGTCGGATGCACTACCACTGTGCTATGCTGGCAACTTTGGCGATTGCTTTTAATTAGCAACCACGATTTATTATTGTACCATAATAAGTTTCTTTGTCTAGCTGTAATTGCTAAAAAATATCTCCCTGTTCAGAAATTAGGCTAGAAGACCAGAGATTTTGCCAATATCGCTGCTTTTGTGCCCCTAGATCGTTTAATTGGCGTTGCAACTGTGATTAGCATAAAAAAATCAGTGATTCTGCTCACTGATAAAGTTGATAAATTAGTATGCATGGCAAAAGCTAACTCAAATCCTGGGCTAGATGCAAAAATATTTGGTAAAGTTTTAAAACTGTATTTTCTTGACACAGCTGAATAAAGGGACAAAAATATTTGACACTCCCTTCGGCTAAAGCCGAAGGGATTCTTGGTTCAACGAGTCCACTTAACCTAGACCCCTTGCGGTATCTTAGCCTCCTTGTGGTTCTCTCCCCTTCGCGCAGCGTCTCGAAGAGAAGTTTTAACTTCCGGTATGCCCTACCGTAGTTGGATTGCTCCAAAATTTGTTTGATTTAAATGCTGTTTGTCTAGCTCCCATGTTCGCGTTAGCGTCTCGTAGAGAAGATTTTACCTATTCCTGGGATGTTCTAAAACTATGGAATAGAACCCTATATCTTCAATTGTCTTGGCGTAGCCTCTCCCTTTGGGAGAAGGTTCAGCACGGCAGTTGCTCCACTTGGGGAGACCCCAAGACCGCACTGCCTCGTCTACGTGTTAGGTAGCAATCGGGTTTTTTAAGTGGTTGATTACCCTTCCACTAGTCTTATTTTACCATGATAATTATTTTTTACAGATCACAAGCATGGCAGCATTGCTCGGACGAGATTTATTAAGTCTGGCGGACATCAGTCCAACAGAACTTCAAGAACTCCTGCAATTGGCAACTCAACTTAAATCACAACAGTTGAAGTTGCAGTGTAATAAAGTTTTGGGGTTATTGTTCTCCAAAGCTTCAACTCGTACACGGGTAAGTTTTACTGTGGCGATGTACCAACTGGGTGGACAGGTAATCGATCTCAACCCTAATGTCACTCAAGTTAGTCGTGGAGAACCTTTACAGGATACAGCCCGTGTGTTAGACCGATATCTGGATATTTTGGCAATTCGCACTTTTGCACAGCAAGATTTAGAAACTTTTGCTCACTATGCCAAGATTCCGGTAATTAATGCGCTTACCGATGCAGAACATCCTTGTCAGGTATTAGCTGATTTATTGACGATTCAAGAAAGCTTTAACACCCTTGCTGGGTTAACTTTGACCTACGTGGGCGATGGGAATAATATGGCTAATTCTCTGATGTTGGGCTGTGCTTTGGTGGGAATGAATGTTAGAATTGCCACCCCTAGCGGATATGAGCCAGATTCTAAGATTGTAGAACAAGCAAGAGCGATCGCTAATAACAAAACGGAAGTCCTCGTCACTCATGATCCAGAATTAGCAGCTAAGGGTTCTGCTGTACTTTACACTGATGTTTGGGCGAGTATGGGGCAAGAAGCAGAAGCAGACAATCGAATGCCAATTTTCCAGCCTTATCAAATTTCGGAGCAGCTATTGAGCCTTGCAAAACCAGAGGCAATTGTTTTACACTGCTTACCAGCCCATCGTGGTGAAGAAATTACCGAAGCTGTTATTGAAGGTTCTCAATCACGAGTTTGGGAACAGGCAGAAAATCGCTTGCACGCCCAAAAAGCTTTACTTGCAAGTATCTTAGGGGCAAAATGAAAAGAGTTAAAAGACGCGATTAATCGCGTCTGTACAAAAGTTAAGAGTCAGAATGGCGAGTGGGCAGCTGGCTCTTAACTACTTAAAATTTGTAAAAATCAAGAATAAATTGGTAAAAGAAAAGAGAATATTTTTGCTTTTGACTTTCATATTTTCATTTTTCTCTTGTTATGGGGAGTTTTTTGTAGTACTAATGTTCTAGAGACATTTATAATTACTTCCCGCTTTTTTTATGGAACGTCTAACTGAAGCTCAACAAGAACTTTACGAATGGTTGGCAGAATACATCCGATCGCACCAGCATTCGCCTTCAATTCGGCAAATGATGCAAGCGATGAACTTGAAGTCACCAGCGCCAATTCAAAGTCGTTTAGAACATTTACGCACTAAGGGATATATAGAATGGACTGAAGGCCAAGCACGAACGATTCGGATTTTGCGTCCTGTTAAGCAAGGTGTACCAATTTTGGGCACGATCGCTGCTGGTGGTTTAATAGAACCGTTTACTGATGCTGTAGATCATTTAGACTTTTCTAATTTCGATTTACCTCCCCAAACTTACGCTTTGCGGGTAGCTGGCGATAGCATGATTGAAGATTTAATTGCTGATGGCGATGTGGTATTTCTGCGTCCAGTAGCAGAACCAAATCATTTAAAAAATGGTACTATCGTCGCCGCCAGAGTCGATGGATTCGGTACAACATTAAAACGTTTTTATCGCCAAGGCGATCGGGTTACCCTCAAACCAGCAAATCCTAAGTACAATCCCATTGAAGTCATGGCTCAACAAGTGCAGGTGCAAGGTTCTCTCATTGGTGTTTGGCGTGGTTACAACTGAGTAATGGGGAGTGGGGAGTAGGGAGTAGGGAGTGGGGGAGATGAGGGAGAGTAGAGGACAAGGGGAGATAATTCTTAACTCCTAACTCAGCACTCAGCATTCAGCACTCAGCACTCTTAATGCCCAATGCCCATTAATTAGGGTTCGTTACCATCTTTGTGCTTAACATTTTATGTACCTGACGCAAAATTCAGTGCAGCAACTGCCCACTTTCTGGTTGAAATTACCAATTGCAAGGGAAAATTTGGGCAGTTATTACACTTTGCAACCATTACCAGGATGCCCAAGAATGCCTGTGTCTTTGCAATTGCGGCAATATCAGCAACAAGCGATTGCTAGCTGGTTTACCAACAATGGCAGAGGGACGCTGAAAATGGCTACTGGTAGTGGTAAAACTATTACTGCACTAGCGATCGCCTGTGAACTCTACCAACAGATTAATTTACAAGTTCTGTTGGTAGTGTGTCCCTATCGTCATCTCGTCACCCAATGGGCGCGAGAATGTGAAAAATTTAATTTGCAACCCATTTTAGCTTTTGAGAATTTACGTACTTGGCAAAGTCAACTTTCTACCGAAATTTATAATCTGCGTTCTGGTTCTCAACGGTTTGTGACTGTGATTACTACGAACTCCACTTTAATTGGAGATGGTTTTCAGTCTCAACTCAAATATTTTCCCGCGAAAACTTTAATTATTGGTGATGAGGCACATAATTTAGGCGCACCCAAATTAGAAGAAAGTTTACCGCGCAGTGTTGGGTTGAGACTGGCTTTATCTGCCACACCAGAGAGATATTTTGATGATTTTGGTACGCAATCTCTATTTGATTATTTTGGCCCAGTTCTCCAACCAGAGTTTACTTTGAGGGATGCGATCGCTCAAGGTGCTTTGGTACATTATTTGTATTATCCGGTGTTGGTGGAATTAACTGAAGCAGAAAGTATTGCCTATTTAAAGTTAACTAAAAAAATTGGGCGATCACTTCTTTATCGAGATCGAGAAAATGGCGAAGCGGGATTTGAAGACAATGAAGATTTAAAGCCGTTGTTGATGCAAAGAGCAAGGTTAATTGGTGCGGCGGAAAATAAATTAAATGCTTTGCGGGATTTAATGATCACTCGCCGCGAAACTACTCATACACTTTTTTATTGTAGTGATGGTTCCCAAGAGGCGGGACAACGTTCATCTCTACGCCAACTCAAAGCTGTTGCTAAAATTCTGGGTGTGGATTTAGGTTACAAGGTAAGTACCTATACAGCCCAAACAACTTTACAAGAAAGGGAAATTTTACGGCATCAATTTGAAAGTGGAGAGTTGCAAGGTTTAGTCGCAATTCGTTGTTTAGATGAAGGTGTCGATATTCCGGCAATTCAAACTGCGGTGATTTTATCAAGTTCTGGTAATCCCCGTCAGTTTATCCAGCGACGGGGACGAGTTTTACGTCCTCATCCTGCGAAAGAACGCGCGACAATATTTGACATGATTGTTTTGCCACCAGACTTAGATAGAGAAACTATAGAAGTTGAGCGTAATCTGCTGAAAAAGGAATTACGGCGCTTTGTAGAGTTTGCTGATTTAGCTGATAACGCAGGCGTTGCAAGAATGAAGTTACTTGATTTACAAAAGCGATATGGTTTATTAGATATTTGATGAGCAATTGTAAAATTTTTCGAGTTTTGAAAAAAGAAGCATTAAGTATGAAATAATAAAATTATGAAGTAGATCATAATGGGATGTAAGTAAAATTTTTAAAGCTACTTACATCCCATTATGATCTAGATTAGCTAAAATAAATAATAACAGAAAAAAATTAAATAATAAAGCGTTTTTTCAAATAAAATTAGGATTTTAAAGATAACGCAAACAGTGGCTTTACTGAGGCTATTCCAGCACTAGAGAAAGTTAAAATATAGAAAAACTATATTTCAAAATCAGATATGTCACAAGAGGCGAATATCGATGATGTACAGGAGCCAATAACCAGCGCTCCGCCGGAAGTACGGCAAATTATTGAGCGGGTATGGAAGCTGGAGAAAGGCAGGCTAGATAAAAAGATTAACAGCCATATAAATGATAATATTTTGGACATTATTAAGGAAGAGGTGCGATGAAGCTAACTTCAATCAAGCTATGCAACTTTCGCTCCTTTTATGGTACGACACCAGAAATGATTCTGGCTGGGGGAAATGCTCAAAACACGACAGTTATTCATGGTAATAATGGCTCTGGTAAAACTAGCTTGCTGAATGCCTTTACGTGGGTATTGTATGATAAATTTAGTGCAGCGTTTGCATCGATAGAGCAGTTGGTAAATAAGCGTGCGATCGCAGAAACCCAAAAAGGTCAAGCTGTAGAATGTTGGGTAGAAATTGGCTGGGAACATGAAGGTAAACGCTATCGAGTTAAACGCGCCTGTCGGGGTTATAAAAACGAAGGAGATTTTGACGCTGGCAAAACTCAATTAACTATGTGGGTTGGTGCGGATGATGGCAAATGGAATATACCAACTCAGCAACCAGACGATATAATTAATCAAATTTTACCCGCTACTCTACATCAATATTTTTTCTTTGACGGCGAACGAATTGAAGAAATAGTCCGTTCTGATAAAAAAGCTGAAATTGCTGAAGCTACAAAAATTTTCTTGGGTGTGGAAGTAATCAACCGTTCCATCAGACATTTGGGAGATGCTAAAAAAACTCTAGAAAATGAGTTAAAAGCTATTGGGGATTCTGAAACTAAACAACTATTACGACAGCAAGAAAAGTTAGAACGCGAACGTGAACGTATTACCAAACGGCAAACAGAAATTAAAGAAGAGTTAGAATATCAACAAACTTTTAAAAAAGAGACAAGTAACCGTTTACGAGAACTGAGTGCTGCTAAGGAATTGCAAGAAAGATGGCAGGATTTAGAATTACAGAAAGCGGCAAATCAAGAAGAATATAAAAAAACCAAAGAAGCGCTGAAAAAAGTTATTTCCGCGCGGGGTTATACCGTTTTACTCTCAGAGACTACAGCACAGTTCCGAGGAATTATCAATGATTTGAAGCAGAGAGGCGAGTTAACATCAGGAATTTCGCGGGAATTTGTCAATGATTTACTCAATTCTCAGCGCTGTATTTGTGGCGCAGAATTACACGCGGGTAATCATTCTCATACTCATGTGAGTACTTGGTTAAATAAAGTCGGTTCCTCGGCGGTGGAAGAAACTGCAATTCGCATGAGCGCTCAAGTCGATGAAATTGATAAGCAAGCCATAGGATTTTGGGAAGAAGTTGATAGAGAACAAGCCAGAATTAATCAGTTAAGGCAAAGCATATCTCAAATTGAAGGCGATTTAGACAATATTCAAGAACGGTTGCGAAAAGATGCTAATGAAGAAATTAGCAGTTTACAAAAACGCTTAGATGAAATTGAAAGTAAAATTGATGAATTGAATCGAGAACAGGGTGCAAATCAGCAGCAAATTGCTCAACTCACAACTGAGATTGAAGGTTTAAATAAACAAATTGCAAAGCAAAAGCTGAATGAAGACAAGCAAACTCTAGCACAGCGACGAATTAACGCCACTCAAGATGCAATTGAACGGTTAACGGAAGTTAGAAATCGTCAAGAACAACAATTTCGCCTGCAACTAGAAAAGCGAGTACAAGAAATATTCACGGAGATTTCTGTAACTCCATACATTCCTAAAATTAGTGAAAAATATGAACTGACATTAGTAGAAAATACTACAGGTATAGAAGCACCAGTTGCAGCATCCACAGGCGAGAATCAAATTCTCAGTTTATCCTTTATTGCCAGCATCATTGACAAAGTACGGGAATGGAGTGAGAAACGAAAAATGATGATGATTCCCGATAGTAGCACTTTCCCAATTGTGATGGATTCACCCTTCGGTAGTTTGGATGAGAATTCGCGGCGACACATTGCGAAGACAATTCCCCAATTAGCGAATCAGTTGATAGTTTTAGTTACTAAGACTCAGTGGCGGGGTGAAGTTGAAGCAGAGATGACAGAGAGAATTGGTAGAGAATATGTGCTTACGTATTATTCATCTAAGCCGGATTGCGAACAAGATTATATTGAGTTGGGTGGAGAAAGATATCCTTTGGTGAAACAAAGTCCGAACGAGTATGAATATACTGAAATTATTGCGGTTGAACGGGATGAGTAATTACAGCAGTTTTTATATATTTGAACCACATCTGTCTTAAGGGTACAGCAACGCTGTGTCCCTACCGCGTGGTTTATTTACCTGAAAATAGCTATGTTAGTGAATAATTTGTTTGTTTAAGCGATCGCCTAAATACTAGTATTAAATAATGCAGCGAAATGTGCGTAGGCGTAGCCAGCCGTAGGCATCGCTTTTAACTTTCGGTTAAGATAGCAACAATGTAGATATTAAAACAATGGCTGCAAACAGAATCAGGGTTGCTAAAGATAAGGCTGAGTTGGTGAAATCTTTAGTCGCATCAAAAGACACAACTGGGCCTTTTCAGACTTATGTAGAAGTTATGGTGTTTGCAGCAGCATTGGGCGTTAAAAATAAAAAGCGCATTCCTTTGGGGGAAACCACAAAAAGAGAACCATCTCCAATTCCACAAGAAAATTTTGCTTCATTGGGATATGACCTAATCATTAAATTATTAGGAATCAACGAAACGCAAGATATCAATATACTCTCATCTAGAGAAGAACAAGATGAAGATAAACGTACTCAAATATTTGAAGAATATGCTAATGGAGGACTAGAAATTTTACAAAACGAGTTGCGGGGTTCTGTTGACTACTCAGAGCGACTTCTATTAGTTCTGATTTCTGAAAAAGGAACAAAAGAACAGCTAGAAGAAGAATTTGACCTCAGTAAATTCTTAAATTGATTTTTTTGCTTGCTTAATTAAGTTATTAAATATGAAAAATATAGCATATTATGGTCAACGTTTTGCTGAATTAAATGTGAGTAATAGCAGGAAGCGTGGTAATGCTCAATATAAACCAATATTACTTTTATCTGTAATTGATTTGATTGCACGAGGTATCATTACCACTAATGAGATTCCAGTTTCAGACGAATTAATTCAAACCTTTGAGAGGTATTGGAATGTAATCGGTTCTCCGTCTTACAAAGGTGGTTTACACTATCCTTTCTTACATCTGCAAACTGAGGGCTTTTGGTATTTAAAATTTAAGCCTGAATTTAATGGGTTACAGCCAAAAACAATTAACAAGCTAAAGGAGGCTGTTGAATACGCATATCTAGACAGTGAATTATTTAACTTTTTAAAAGATGAATTTTGCAGAAAAGAACTAATTGATGCACTTGTGGCAGCTTTCTTTTCTGATAATGAAAATGATATAGAAGCAATTTTACAAATAAATCAAGCTTTTCAAGATGAGGCGGTAGAGATAGAAAAATTAATTGAAACAGTAAATTTAGAGACTAATCCAAGGTGGAGCTTGAAACGAGCAGTTATTAGAAATGCTTTTTTTAGAAAAGCAATTGTAAATGTTTATGATTACAGATGTGCCTTTTGTAGACTAAAAGTAACTAAAAAAATAAATCAAAACATTGTAGATGGCGCACACATTAAGCCATTTTCACAGTTTTATGATAGTAAAATTAATAATGGAATTGCTCTTTGCAAAAATCATCATTGGGCATTTGATAGAGGTTGGTTTGCTGTAGATGAGCAATACAAAATCATAGTTAGTAATGATTTGGAAGAAGCATCTCCCTATGCTAAACCTATGAAAGATTTTCATGGTGAAACAATACTTCTACCAAATACAGAGCAACATTTTCCAGAACTGGAAGCGCTGCAATGGCATCGCCAAAATATATTTCAAGCATAATTACAGGACAGGTGGAAGTCCTACCGCTTTCGGTTCAACAAACTCGCCATCAAAACCTATTGTTTTATTTTCAACAGTCCTAGCATCCGCCAAAGCCTTACGAAGTTCAGCACGTTCCATCTGTTCCTGAATTCCACCCAGGATGTAAACCAATAATTTCGCCGCCAAATCCCGTCCAGCAACCTGAACCCGCTTTTTATTTGGGTCATACAAAACCCCATACCAAAGAGATTGGGGATATTCCATACCACTAAAACCACCTTGCTGGTCAAACTTCCGCAGTTTCTTAAAAATATCTGCTAGGGAAAAACCTTTTTTAAAAACTAAAATTCCCAAAGCTTGCGCTAATGCAACTTGAGCAACCGGACGAAAAAGCATATTTCCTTCACCTCCATCCTTCTCAAAGCTGAAGCGCCGTAAAGCTGGTGTATCCTCGTGTTCTAAAATTTTATAACTAGAAAGACTAGCCAAAGAATCAAATAGCTTTTTAAATTCCTCAATTCCCTGCTCAAGTTCTTCATCCTCTGGACGCATGGGAATTAGACCTTTCTCCAAAGGTTTCCAGTGAGGGAACTTTTGAGCCAAATATCGCTCAGACATATCTTGCAGAGCTTGCAAAGTCGTTAAAACTGTAGAATTGGAGGCTACTGTTGCACTATTCCAATTGACACGGGGATTACGCTCTTGTCGTTGTTCTAATAGTGGATGTGTAACTGCAATTTTTCTAGCAACGATCGCAAAACCATCATCTTCATTCAACTGTGTTAGCTGACCTTTAGTCAAGGGTGCAGCCATCAGGTTGACATGAACAAAAATCGATCTCACTCTCCGCCTTGCCTGGGTGCGAGTTTCTCCAGCCGCTACCGCACAAATGAATTCAATACCAATTTTTTCCTTGGGTAAATTTTGCAAGTAAGCAAGGTCTACTTGGTACTTTTCTATCAAATCATTGACTGTAATAAAACTGTCATCAGCACCTTTATCTTTTTTATAGCGCTGGAGTTTACGAGTTTTAACTAACTCCATCAACCCCTGTACACCCATTAATCGGTGTTGACCATCTAACGCATAAATAGTCACATCATCTTCAGAAATATTTAGCAGACCTACCTTACCGTCTTTATCTAAGGGTATAAAATCAGTAGTAGACTTTGTGGCGCGTCCTTCACTATCCCACTCAGCAGCTTTGGGATTATCCACCCACGGTTGATTAATCACCACCAGCACCGCCGGAAACTTGTGATTTTGTCGAGCTGCCAAATACTGCACTAGCGGTGCTTGACGTGACCAATCAAGGGGACGCTGCTGAATTTCATCAATACTATCCGCGTCAATATCGACATTATCAGTCTCTGGATTATACTTTTTTTGAAACAGAGGTAAGCCAGAGGCGAAGTGAACCCGACCTGCAAACCATTCCAGTGTAACGGAGCTAACATAAGCCTCAGTACCACCCATCTCGGTTTTTTGAACGAGAATCTGATCTTTTCTCCCTAAAAACTTCTCCAGGAGTAAAGCTAGTACCTGTTTTTCCTTGTTTTCTCGTTCCAGGTACTCTCTAGCGATGTCAGAAGTTGGGTCAGATGTACTATCTTTCATGTTAAATTTTAAAAACAGAATAAGATTATGTCGTTTAATTATCCAAAAAACTGGATATTAGTAGTAAAGTTTTTAAAAACTTTTCTTTAACCCACGGAGGTGGGTTTTGTCTGTATAGCCGCGAATTTTATTCGCCCGAATATTAGGCCAGTGTTTCCAGAGAGAAGGAGAAATGACTACAGCACAACAAGCAGAAAATAAAGGTCAGCAAACACGTACTGTAGCAGAGTTAGTGGACTACATCCAAGCTCTCACCATTGAAATTCAAGAATTGTATTGTTTGGATGAGATACCTTGGGTGGTGGGCTATTCGGGCGGTAAAGATAGTACTGCTACTTTACAGCTTATCTGGAATGCGATCGCAGCACTACCAGTTGAAAAGCGAAAAAAGACTATTCATGTTATTACAACGGACACACTAGTAGAAAACCCTGTAGTCTCTGTTTGGGTACGCAAATCCTTAGAAAGGATGAGGGTTACTGCTAAAGAACAGAAAATGCCCATAGAACCCCATTTATTACAACCAGAAATTAAAGAGACATTCTGGGTAAGCTTGATTGGAAAAGGTTATCCAACGCCACGAGGAAAGTTTCGTTGGTGTACAGACCGTCTGAAAATTCATCCTTCTAACCGCTTTATCCGTGATGTGGTTAGAGTAAATGGGGAAGTTATTCTTGTTTTAGGTACGCGCAAAGCTGAAAGTGTCAAACGTGCTATCTCAATGGAGAAACATCAAGCAGGTAGCCTAAAAAATCGTCTAACTTCTGATTCAACTTCACCAACATCTCTGCTTTACCATAGTGTAAGCTTGCCTAATTCTTTAATTTATAGTCCTATTGAAGATTGGCGTACTGATGAAGTTTGGATTTACTTAAATCAATGGCAAAACCCTTGGGGATATAGCAACAAAGACTTATTCACCATGTATCGAGGTGCTACAGCAGATAATGAATGTCCTCTAGTTGTTGATACTTCTACTGCTAGCTGTGGTGATTCTCGATTTGGTTGCTGGGTTTGCACAATTGTTAGTAAGGATAAATCAATGGAGGCAATGATTCAAAATGATCAAGAGAAAGAATGGATGCAGCCTCTATTAGATATCCGCAATGAATTAGATAATAGAGATGACCGCGATAAAAGAGACTTCCGTCGCATCTGGGGAGAAGTCCAACTTTTTGAGCGTCATGTAGATGGTGAAGCTTCTATTGAACCAATTCACGGCCCCTATACCAAATATTGGCGGGAACATTGGCTTAGACGATTATTAGAAGCGCAAACAAAAACCCGTCGTACAGCACCAGAAAATATGCGCGACATTACCCTAATTACTCTAGAAGAAATGAGCGAAATTCGCCGTATTTGGCTAGAAGACAAACACGAATTTGATGATAGCTTACCCCGGATTTATCAAGAAGTGACTGGCGAAGAATTTCAAGATCCCCGTCCTGGTGCTGACTATAGCCTACTAGGTCGTGATGAATGGATAGTATTAGAAGAAATCTGTGAAGGTGACGCGATGCACTTGGAACTTATGGCGAAATTGTTAGACACAGAACGCCAATATCGCAAAAAGACTCGTCGTGTGGGAATATACGAAACCCTAGAAAAATGTTTTAATACAAGTTCCCGTTCTCCAGAAGATGCGATTAAAAATGCTCGTTTGAAACGTGAATTAAGCGAAGCAGTTAGTCAAGGTGACGTTGCAAAAGTCAAGCAGATGACTTTAGGCGATGTTGCAGCAATCAATGAAGTAGATGAAGCTGAAAGTGAAAGTGATCAGCAGGTAACTTGGGCAAGTATGAAATTCAAAAAGAGAAATTCGGAAGAATAAGAATAATATAATACCGGGCGATTGGAAATCGCGGCTACACAGACGAAACCCACCTTCGTGGGTTAAAGAGAAATGAGATCAAGTTTTACGCAATTGTATGTGCATTATGTTTGGGCGACTTGGGATAGATTGCCCATAATTACGCCTGATATTCAGAAGTTAGTTTACGGGGCAATTATTCGGGAATCTGAACAGTTAAAATGTACCGTAATTGCAATTGGTGGTATTGAAGATCATATACATCTGCTAACGGGTTTTCCGCCAACCATCAGTATCTCTGAATTGGTTAAACAAATTAAAGGAAGTTCTTCCCATTTCATCACCCACGAAATCAAGCCAGGTGAGTTTTTTAAATGGCAAGGTAGCTATGGAGCTTTTACAGTTAGTCATGATGCCATTGATAATATAGCCAATTACATCAGAAACCAAGCTAACCACCATAGCCAAAAATCAATCATTCCCACCTGGGAACTAACTCAAAAATAACCCAAGAACTATGAATTTAGTCCGCGTTCGCGTAGCGTTCCGAAGGAAAGGCGGACTTCGCTTGTGTAGCCGCGAATTCCATTCGCCCGATATCTTATAAACTTCGCCTGCCTGTGTAACCGCAAATCTCATTCGCCCGGTATTTCTTTCCCCGGTATTTAATAATCTTAAAACTCAATGATATTTCTTGAACTCGTATTACAAAACTTTGGCCCCTATAGTGGGAAACAGGTAATCAATCTTAACCCTAAAATTGATCAGGAAAACTCACACCCAATTATCCTCTTAGGTGGTATGAATGGCGGCGGAAAAACCACTCTTATGGATGCCATTCGTCTCGCCCTTTATGGCGCTCGTGCCCAATGTTCTACCCGTGGTAATTTAAGTTATAACGATTTCCTCAATCAATGTGTTAACAACAAAATAGATCCAGTTCTAGACACCCGGATTGAATTACTTTTTGAACATATTGAAAACGATAAACCAATAAAATACCGTGTTGTGCGTAGTTGGACAAAAAATCCTAAAGACGGTAAAGATACATTAGGTATTTTAGGCGACAGTGATACATGGCCTGATGCATTAGTTAATATCTGGGATGAATATATTGAAAATCTTCTACCATTAGGTATTTCTAACTTATTTCTCTTTGATGGTGAACAAGTTAAAGAACTTGCAGAACAGGAAATACCACCACCAGTTGTAGTAGATGCAATACGTGGACTTTTAGGGCTAGAGTTAGCAGATCGTTTAGCAGTTGATTTAGATATTTTAGTTAACCGTAAGCTGAAAGAAGTTGGTACTAGTAAGGATTTAGCAAACTTAGAGGAAATTGAAAGTAGGTTAACCCAACAGCAAGAAGATTATCAAACAACAGTAGAAAAATTAGAAACTTTCAAAAATCAGGTAGAAGAGTTAGAACAAAAGCAGCAAAAAGCCTTTGATAAATTCATTTCTGAAGGTGGGAAGATTGCAGCAGAACGAAATCAACTAGAACTACAACAGGATACAAAAACTGCGGAAATTGAACAAGTCCATCAATTGATGTGTGAATTGGCGGCTGATGTTTTACCTCTGGCATTAATTCCCAATTTGCTTACTCAGGCTCAAGCACAGGGGGAAAAAGAATTTCGCCATCAACAGGTACAAATCTCTAAGGATTTGTTACTTGAACGAGATCAGCGCTTACTCGCTTGGCTAACTCAAGTGGAAATTCCCCCAATACAAGTTAAACAAATTCAATCATTTTTAATCCAAGATGTAGATAGTTTATATGCAAAAAATATCCAGATAGAAGCGCCTTGGCTATTAGCAGATGATGAAACTTTAAGTCAGCTAGATAATCTCATATATCACTTACAAAATTCTAAATTTTCTGCAAAAGAGAAATTAGCTATTCTCAAAAATAAAGAAGAAGAAATTCATACTCTAGAAAGACAAGTGCAAACAGCAGCAGCACCAGAAGATTATACAAAGCTGCGTCAAGGACTAGAAGCGGCACAAAATAAAGTTGTTGAAGCTAAAGCAAATTACGAAACAATTCGCCGTCGTTTAGCTGAATTAGAAACTATTATTGCCAAGTCAAAAAAGGAATTAAGTGATTATACTGTAGAAAATATTAAACATAAAAATAGCGAACATATTATTACCTCAGCAGCAAAAGTTCAAAATACACTCAAGATTTTTCGTGAGAAATTAACCCTGCGAAAACTCAATAAATTAGAGGAAGAAGTTAAAAATTGCTTCCTTTATCTCCTCCATAAATCAGATTTAGTGCATCGCATCACCATTGATACTAAGACTTTTAGCCTTTCACTTTACGATTTAAATGGTAAACCTGTCCCTAAACATCGCCTCTCGGCTGGCGAAAAACAACTACTTGCGATCGCTTTCCTCTGGGGTTTAGCTAAAGTCTCTGGACACCGCCTACCAGTAGCAATCGATACCCCACTAGGCAGACTAGACTCCTCTCACCGGAGTAACTTAGTTGAACGTTACTTTCCATCCGCCAGCCATCAAGTAATTTTGTTATCTACCGATACTGAGATTGGAAAGAAAGAAGTCGAAACATTGCGAGAAAACGAAGCGATCGCCCGTGAATACCTGCTCAAATACGACTCCTCCACCCGCCAAACAACCATACAACCAGGATATTTTTGGTAATTCGTAATTCGTAATTCGTAATTCGTAATTCGTAATTCGTAATTCGTAATTCGTAGTTATTTACCTTTGAGCCGTTTGGTGGAAGCAACTAGAATTTTGCCAATTTCGTTTGCCTCTTGGAGGAGTAGTTGAAATTTGTGTCTATCCACTAGTTCGGATTCAATTAATATTTCCAACCAGTATTGTGTTTCTCTTGCTTCTTTCAAAGCAATTTCTAATTTATTGATAAAATCTTTACTAGATTGGGCAGACTGTGCTTCTCGTACATTTGCACCAATCGAAGTACCAGAACGGAGTAATTGTTTAGATAAAATTCGATAAACTCCAGATTTTTCATCTAAAAAGCAACAAGCTTTAACAATTCTTATTGCAAAACTTCTTATCCGGTCAGTAATACTACTATTAGTTACCATATTTTTCTTTTAAATCATAATATCTATGTTTCCCGCATATAAAAGAAAAACTAGAGTCTTAGTCTAAATCAATTACGAATTACGAATTACGAATTACGAATTACGAATTATTATGGAATCCCCCATCGAAAGAATTAAACTCTCCCAAACAGCCAAAGACCAACTTACCAAACTCAGACGTAGCACCAAAATCGACCAATGGAATATCCTATGCCGTTGGGCGTTTTGTCGTTCCCTCGCAGAAGCAACCGCACCTTCCCCCGTCCCAATTCCCCAAGATAGCAACGTCGAAATGACTTGGCGCGTCTTTGGCGGCGAAATGTCTGATATACTCCTCCTCGCCCTCAAGCAACGCTGTCACAATGACGGTTATTCCACCGACAAAGAAACCCTCGCCACCCAATTCCGCTTACATTTGCATCGCGGTATTGCCTACTTAGCAGGCGATCCAAATATCAAGAAAATTGAAGATTTAATTGAACTGGCCATTAAACCTTGAAAGAATATTAGGTGCTTGGTGTCTTAATTACGAATTACGAATTACGAATTACGAATTAGTATCATGCCTGAAGCGCTAGAAATTGAGCGTCATAGAGCTGCGATCGCTCGCACTGATTTATCTCGCCCCGTGCGATTGGCAATAGAATGGGCAATCCTACATCAAGACACCACTTTTTTTGACTACGGTTGCGGCTACGGTGGTGATGTCTGGCGAGTAAAAAACTTAGGCTACACCAGTGCAGGCTGGGACCCTTACTACTATCCCGATGTACCACGCACCGCAGCCGATGTGGTCAACTTGGGTTATGTCCTCAATGTCATTGAAGACTCAGAGGAACGCCGTCAAAGCCTTCGCCAAGCTTGGGAACTCACCGGGAAAGTTTTAATTGTCGCGGCTCAAATACTGATTAACGCTCCCAGCAAAACCCAACTTGCTTACAATGATGGCATTGTGACGCGCCGCAATACTTTTCAGAAATATTACGAACAAGAAGAACTCAAAACTTATATTGATGAAGTTCTAAATGTCGATGCAGTACCGATCGCGCTAGGCGTGTACTTTGTTTTTCGAGATGATGCCCAAAAAGAAAGTTACAAAGCTATCCGCTTCTTTTCTACCACCTCTACACCGCGAGTCCGCATCTCCACCAAGCGGTTTGAAGACTATCAAGAACAGCTGCAACCATTAATGGCTTTTTTTACCAAGCGCGGTAGACTACCTGCCAAAGGCGAATTGGAAAATGAACAGGAATTACTGAGCGAATTTGGTAACTTCCGCCGCGCCTTTGGTGTAGTTTTGCAAGCTACCGACGAAGCAGAATGGGATGCGATCGCTTACCGTCGTTCTTTAGATATCCAAGTTTATCTCGCCCTCACCCACTTTGATAAACGCTCTGCATGGCAGAAACTAGCCCCAGAAATGCGTCACGATATCAAAGCCTTTTTTAGTAGCTACGAGGAAGCGTGCCTTGTAGCCGATCAAAAGCTTTTCAGCTTAGGTAAACCTGGGGTAATTCAAACTGCGTGCGAAAAAAGCAAAATTGGTAAACATACACGCGGTGCGCTTTACGTCCATGTTTCCGCACTAGCAGCACTTGACCCCGTACTGCGAATTTGTGAAGGTTGCGCTAGCCGTACCATTGGGCGTGTCGATGAAGCTACATTAATCAAATATCACACTGATAAACCACAAATCTCCTATCTGTCTTACCCCGAATTCGATACTGATCCCCACCCCGCGTTAAAAGCCAGCATAGGTATTGATTTAAAAACCCTATTCGTCACTCATCGAGACTACGAAACTAGGGCAAATCCGCCGATTTTGCACCGTAAGGAAACATTTGTTACCAGCAACTACCATCGTTACGAAGAATTTGCTAAACTCACCCAACAAGAACAGGAATTAGGATTGCTCAAGGACAAAAGCGACATCGGCACTCGTGAAGGTTGGGAAAAATGCCTCGCCGCACACAGAGTAGAAATCAGAGGACATCAGGTTTATCCAATTCAGGAAAGTTAAGAAAACGCTGACACTATAAGGTTATCCTGAATTTGTATTTAACCCAAGTAAATCTTGGTAGTTTGTCATGTTTGCGGGAAATCACACAGCAGCTATGACGAGTTTCAATCCTAATAGGGATCATATAGGGAACTGCTGCCACTCTGATAATTCAAACCTTTATAGGTACTAGTTAGATGATATACTTTTGCATTTCCTCGTTGTATTTTATTGATATTTCCTCAAAAGAGGCAAAAATTTGAAACTATGAGGAAAATTAAATCGCTACTGGGAGTTTTCGGTAGTCGCAAGATGGCGGCTTTATTATTTTTAGGTTTTTCATCGGGTTTACCCTATGCTTTGACAGATGATGCTTTCCGTGCTTGGATGACCAAAGCTGATTTGAACTTGAAGACTATTGGTTGGTTGGGGTTAGTCAGCCTTCCCTACTCCTTAAAATTTCTCTGGGCACCCCTACTTGATCGCTTTATTCCCCCCTTTTTGGGACGACGACGAGGCTGGATGGCACTGTCACAGATTGGCTTAATTGTGGCAATTGTAGCGATTGCCGTACAAATGGCTGTAATTTCCCAGATGGCTTCACCCAAGCCAACTTCAGCCCTATTTGTGTTAGGCATTGTTGCTGTAGGTATCGCATTTCTTAGTGCCTCTCAAGACATCTCCATTGATGCTTATCGTACTGATGTACTAGAAAAACGAGAATTAGGTGCAGGTGTGGGAGTTTGGGTGACAGGATATCGCCTTGCCCTGTTATTGACAGGTTGGATTGGTTTCAACTTGGCAGATCGCATCACCTGGCCGTGGGTTTATGGATTAATGGCACTGATTCTGCTCGTTGGTTTCGCCACTTCCTTTTGGGCACCAGAACCTATTCACCGCGAACGTCCCCCAGAAACACTAGTACAAGCCATCATACTGCCATTTAGGGAATTTATCAGCAGATTAGGTTGGAGACAAGCTTTATTTATGCTGATCTTCATTATTCTCTACAAACTTGGAGATGCAATGGTTGCCAAGATAGCTGTTCCCTTTTTAGGTGGGAAAGGCTTAGGCTTTTCCGATCCAGACATTGGCAACATCCGCCAAGGCTTGGGTCTTTTTGCCACAATTGTCGGCACACTTACTGGGGGAGCCATTCTTGGTAAAATCGGCATCAATCGCTCTCTTTGGATATTTGGTATTCTACAAGTTGTCAGTAATTTAGGTTATTACTTGTTGGCAGTAATCGGCAGAGACTATCTTACAATGGTTTTGACAATCAACATTGAAAATTTTAGTGGCGGACTTGGAACCGCTGGATTTATCGGTTTCTTAATGAGTTTGTGTAATCCCCGTTTTTCCGCAACCCAATTTGCCTTACTTTCTAGCCTAATGGCTGTTGGTAGAGATATTTTGGCAGCTCCATTTTCTGGGGAACTCGCACAAAGAATTCAGCAGTTTGTTCCAGTAAATCCCATGATCAATCAATTTATATTATTGGCCGGCTCTGATCATAAAGGATGGCCTTTATTTTTCTTAATTACTCTAATTGCTGGCTTACCTGGGTTGTTGTTATTACCATTTTTCGCCCCTTGGAAACCTCAACCTGCTGATATGCCCAGACCAGGACTTGAGGACGAAGAAGAGGATATATGGGGAATCAAGTAGTTATTGCTGTCGGCACATTTATTCTCTTACTCACTGGTTTATTACTTGGCTATGTTCTCTCGCAGTTAGTTCTGGGATTTCTACAATTTAACCTACTAACTTTTTTCGGAACACTCAGCCTCATTTTAATTTTTGGTACACTTTATTACGTTTTATTTTGGCAGTTGCGGAGAGAACAGTCTCGGCCATCAACTATAAATGAAAGGATACCAAACCAGGTAGACGATGGTGTATCTGATAGCTATCTCAAAAACAGGCTAATCGCTAAGTTATCCGGTGACGCTGCCGCTGCCGAACGGTTAATTGAACAGGCAAAGGAGACTTATCCTGGGATGCCGGAGAATTGGTATTGCGAGAGAGTGCTTGATGACTTGGAGCGCGATCGCCAATAGTCTGGAAGCAGGGAGTGGGGAGTAGGGGAGATGAGGGAGATGATGGAGCAAGGGGACAGGGGACAGGGTGCAAGGGGGAAAATAAAAAACTAGCTCTTTCCCCTCTGTTCCCAGCTAAGGAACGTGAATTAAATAAAATGCAAAATCTTCATCTTGTATCTAGCTTCCCTCTCCAATATATCGGAGAGGGATTGAGGGTGAGGTAAGCCAAGGACATAAATTGTATGTTATTTAATTCTTATTCCCTATTCCCTATTCCCCATTCCCCATTTCCATGCACAGAAAATCGCTAAAATAAATCAAGAATACTTCACAAATCTTCAGCTAGGCTCTCATAAAAGTTCCTAGCTTCTTGCAATTAAAATATGGCTATTTTTCGTCAATACATCGCCCCACTGCTTGCAGTATTAGTATTTTTATTTGCCCTAGTGGCAGTCAGCGCCCGGATCTTTTTACCCTCCGATATGGCAGCACCCGCACCAATTGAAGAGGTGGGGGTAAGTTCTCAACCTATTCCAACTGATTTATCTCCAGCAGCAAATAACGCGAGCTAGCTAAGTCAATAAACGTATTTAAGTGTCTGAGCAACTACTACCTGGATATATTATTCGCCGTGGCTCTACTTTGGAGCGATCGCTGCTGCTTAAATTCATGCAGCGAACTTACGAGGATCTCTTTCCCAATGAGGATTTTTCTCACCTAGAGCAAACAGTTAAGCAATACTTTTCTAGTGATACGCCCTTGTGGTGGGTAGAAGAGGAGGGGGAGCAGGGAGCAGGGAGCAGGGAGCAGGGGAGTAATAAAGAATCTCTCTCCTCTGCCTCTCATTCCCCGATAGCCTGCCTTTGGGTGGGCAATGCTATAGATCAAGTACATGGGAACCGTCATGCTCACATCTTTATCCTCTATGTTGTACCAGAACATCGGCGACGGGGTATTGGTAGAGCCTTGATGCGATATGTGGAAAATTGGGCTATTCAAAGAGGCGATCGCCAGATTGGATTGCAAGTTTTTCAATCAAACAAACCTGCATTAAATCTTTACAATCAGTTAGGTTATCAAACCCAATCCCTGTGGATGGTAAAATTCCTGAGTGCAGAAAAATAAATTATAGGATAGCAGTAACATACTTAAGCGTGTGAGTTATGGCGTTTCTCGTTTGGATAAAACTCAACGAGGAGAAAGGAAAGTGTATAATTACGCAACTAATACTTATAAAGCTTTAACTTATTGGCGTGGGGGATTATGTGTTAATCCCGAAAAGGGATTGAAATGAAATTATGTATGACGAAGACGATCTCAGCCTACTCGATATTGAGGAGGAGCTAGAAAGCCCCCTAGATAAAATAGAGCCACTAACTGCCGAATCAGTTGTGGCAAAGCCAGATCCAGAAGTGATGCTAGCCCTGCTGGATAATCCCCAGCCCCAACAAAGAATGTTAGCGGCGCGTGCTTTTTGTGATATAGAAGATGCGCGTGCTACCCCCCATCTAATTCGCCTGTTAAGTGATACTTGTCCCTTAGTGCGGGTGAGTGCAGCTTATGGACTTGGACGCAATCCTAGTTCAGAGGCAGTGAATCCGTTAATTGCTCAACTAAACAGTGATTGGAACGGCTATGTGCGTAAAGGCGTTGTTTGGGCTTTAGGAAACTGTCGCGATCGCCGTTGTTTACCGCCCCTAGCAGATGCCCTCAGAACTGACATTTCCGCAGTACGTTTGTGGGCTGCTAGCGCCTTAGCACAGATGGCAGAAGTGGGTTATGAAGCAGTTATAGGGGCAATACCACCATTAATTGAAGCCTTAGTCAAAGATCCCGTGGCAGCAGTGCGGAGTAACAGTGCTTGGGCAATTGGTCAACTGTGCCGCGAACTGCCTTCTAATGTAGTTTATGCCACAGCGATCGACGCCTTAATTCAAGCCTTTGCTGAAGACCAAGATTTAGGAGTCCGGGCAGACGCCAAAGCCTCACTGTTAGGAGTGGGTGATCCCCGTGGTTTACAGCTGATTGAAACCTTAGAACAAGAAGGGTGGTTTTGATTTATTTGGGCATTGGAAAGAGGCAGAGGAGCAGGGAGCAGCCAGCAGAGGGGAAGAGCTAATTTTTTATTCTCCCCCTGCTCCCCCTGCTTCCCCTGCTCCCTCATCCCCCGCCCTAGCCCTTACTGACCTTCAGCTACAGGTTTGACCAAATTTAAATCATAGGGGCGTTCCGTATCATCTTCGCCCAAATATTCACCATTTTGAATTTCCAGAATAATTAACGGAATCTGTCCAGGATTTTCTACCTTATGTAGAGTTGCAGCAGGAACATAAGTTGATTCGTTTCGATTCAGCAATATTTCTGCATCGCCACAAGTTACCTTCGCTACACCGGAGACTACAACCCAATGTTCATTGCGATGATAATGGATTTGTGGTTTAATTCCGTGCCTGGGCTTAATTTCAAGACGACTAATTCTATAGGTTTCTCCCTCCTCGATCACCTCTACTTCACCCCAGTATCGTGTACCTGAATGTGGAGACAATTCGTTGATATTTGACTGAGTATTATTTTCATTAGGAGTCATAATTAATTTCTCAACCAGATGAGTATTAGTATTTTTAAGTAATTTATCCTAAACAGGATAAACCTGGGTAGGGAGATGCAGCCACAACATTTCTATTGATGACAACTGCTCTAACTTTACTCCAGGCAACAGATCCTATCCGTGAATTTTTAAATGTCTGAATGCACCAATTGCTTAACCCCCCGTATACTGAATCCGATAAATCCGATTATTGGCTTCTTCTGTTAGTAGTAGACTGCCATCTGGTAACACGAGTAAACCTACAGGTCGTCCCCAAGTGGTTGGTACAGAAGGATTTAGCAAAAATCCTGTGAGAAAGTCTTCGTAGTAGCCAAGCGATCGCCCTTTAGCATCGAAGGGAACAAACACAATTTTATAACCAGTACCGCGATCGCGGTTCCAAGAACCACGAAAAGCAGCAAAAGCACCGTTGCGGTATTTTTCTGGAAACGTTTTACCATCATAAAACTGCAAACCCAATGCTGCTGAGTGCGCCTGGAACAGCACATCTGGCGTTTGGGTACGGGCTGCTAAGTCGGGGCGTTTACTTTTGCCATCCGTCTTTTGGCGCGGATCGAGGTTGTTTGGTGTCAGATAAGCATAAGGCCAGCCGTAAAATGCTCCCTGTTTAACGCGTGTCAGATAATCTGGAACCAACTCATCACCGATTCCATCGCGTTCGTTGACAGTGGCGTAAAGTTCTTTAGTTACAGGATGAAAGTCTAAACCAACAGGATTACGCAAGCCGGAAGCAAAAGTTTGCTGCTGGGAACCATCCAAATTCATCACTTGTACTGAAGCCCGTGGTAGGGGTTCTTCATCGACATTGGTTCCTGAACCAACAGAAACATATAATTTATTGCCATCGGGCGAGACAACAACATTGCGCGTCCAATGGTTGTTATAACCTTGATTCGGCAAGTCGGCGATCTTTTCTCCCTTGTCTGTAATTTTATTTTGACCTTTCGTATAGGGAAAACGAACCACAGCATCTGTGTTCCCCAGAAAAAAGGAATTACCTGCAAAAGCCATACCAAAGGGTCTATTTAGTCCATTGTCCCTACTAGCAAAGGTTTCTCGAACGTCAGCTATGCCGTCACCGTTGCTGTCACGTAACACACGAATGCGGTTTTGCCCGGTTTCAGTCACCAAGACATCACCACTGGGAGTTAAAGCTAGCCAGCGTGGGGCATCTAAACCTTCTGCAAAGACGTTAACTGTAAAGCCTGGTGGTACGCGCAGCACTGGGTTTTCCGGAATGGGCACAACCTCAGGTCGCTTAGAGGCACTTTCTGTTGCGAAAGGTGCTGGTAAATTCTTCAAATTGATGCGGATAGGCGTGGGTGAAAGTGCTTCAGTTCGGACAATATTTTTTGGCTGTGTAGGATTCTGTGCCAGTTGAGCAGAAGGTACAGGTGTTTCTGGTGTGGGATTATCTGAGGAAGCGCGAGTCTCGTTACAGCCTGCTACCAAGGTCAGTAAAAAAACTGGCAGCAACAAACGCGCAGGGACTTTCATGATGGTACAGACTATGACACAATTTTCTTACTTTAGACTTGAGACTTAATAATTGTCGCCAGTCTAAAGTCCGATTTTTCTGAGTTAGTCACCCTATTAAGGTACTGAGTACTGAGAAAATAATTTACTCCCCATTCCCCATTTCCCATTCCCAATGCCCAATATTCACACATATAATCATTTATTAGTCAATAAAAATTTTTCAAATTCTGCTGCTGGCAATGGACGACTAAATAGAAAGCCTTGCATATAATTACAGTTGTGTTGGCGTAAAAAAGCCAGTTCTGCTTCCGTCTCTACACCTTCAGCAACTACATCTAAATTGAGATTGTGAGCCATTTGAATTAATGCCTTAGTAATGGCTGATTTCTGTGGATCAGTAGCAACATTATGGATAAAATAGCGGTCGATTTTTAATGTGTTAATTGGTAAGTTTTTCAGATAAATTAAAGAAGAGTAGCCCGTACCAAAATCATCGATCGCAATTTTTACACCCAACGATTGCAATTTTTTCATAGTAGCGATCGCACTATTTACATCTTGCATAATCATACTTTCAGTGAGTTCTAGCTCTAAGTAATGTGGTTCCAAACCATTAATATCCATAAAGTTGACTATTTTGTGAATAAAATCTGGTTGATTAAATTCAAGTACAGACAAATTTACAGCAAGCATCAGTGGATAAATTCCAATATCACGCCAGCTTTTTATTTGTTTACACACTCTTTTTAATACCCATTTGCCAAGTGGAACAATTAAACCTGTAGACTCTGCTAACGGAATAAATTCTGTTGGGTAAACCAGCCCCACTTCTGGACTTTGCCAGCGCAATAAACTTTCAGCTGCTACTATTTTTCCAGAAGCAATATCGACTATTGGTTGATAATAAATTTCAAATTCCTCAAAATTATGTTGTTTGATAGCCCGGTGCAAGCTAATTTCTAATAGCTGCATTTTGGGAGACAAGTTGTTAATTACAGTCTGAGGAGATAAATACTTTTTTAAAGTAGCGTACTTTTCCAATCTGTTCATGATGGCACTTAATAACTCAGCACGAGTGAAAGGCTTAGTTATATAGTCATCAGCACCCATATTCATACCTTGGCGGAAGTCAGATTTGGCAGATTTTGCAGTGAGAAAAATGAAGGGAATTGTTGCCGTTGATGGATCTTGGCGTAACGCTGTTAGTACGCCATAACCGTCAAGTTGTGGCATCATCATATCACAGAGAATTAAATCGGGAACTTCGGAGATAGCCAAATGTACCCCGATTCTGCCATTAGCCGCAGCAATAGTTTCAAAATCCTCAGCTTCTAAGAGATCCAAAAGATTTTCACGAACTGCTTCTTCATCTTCTATTATTAAAATTTTGGGCATAAATTACCTCGCTTTATATTTTATTTATTATGCAAAAATGGCAAAAACTTTTGTATAAAACCCCATTTAGTTGTGGCAGATATTTTTTATTGATAGCTATATATCAACTTTTTTAAAGTTTTTATTCCTAATCCAATGCCTAGTATATTGCCGATATTAATTGTGGGAGAAAAGGATTCCAACAACGAATGCAGTTCGTTAGCCCAAAAGCCAAGACTTTTGAGTATTTCCCGCACTTGATAGCCCGTGATAGCGACAACATTTTCTCTAATAAATGTATTACCAAAATCTGCATAACTCTTGCAGGTGTAAATTACTGCTGGACTGGAGGAGAGTAAATATTGCAGATGTTGTTGGTTAACAAGTAGCGTCCACCATCTTTTCCAATATGGACGCTCAACTACATCTTGTGGCTGTACTTCTCCCAAGTGGAGTGTTGTTTGGTTAACTTCTAGCACGATACCCTTTGTTATCAGCAACCCGATAAATTGGAAGGAACTGTTAAAGATGGGGCGAAATCGTCTTTCACTGTCACTAAATAATACTTCTGCCTGTACACAGGGGGTACTATCCACAGAAACTCCAATCAGGCAAGGATGTTCGCCTGTCGTATCTTTACGTACTATAACGCGTACTAGTAACCATTTGAACTTGAGTAGTTGGTTCTCAAGGAGAATCTGATGTTTCACCTCAAAGGAACCAATACTAGTGTTACCTCTAGTTTTCTCTGTTTGTTTTGCCAGTGCTTGACAGAGACTTTCAGCCATGATGAAAATGACAATGTGACCTTGGTTATCTGCAACTGATAGTAGATCCAACTGATGGCGCAACTGTAATAGCACTGAAGCTATCTCCGATAAATATGACACGTTTAATGTTATGACTAAGGTATGCATAACTTCAAAAATATTGGCTGTTTTCAAGCTAGTTTCTGAAGCTACGAGGATTACCATATCATGCTTGGTGAAGGACTCCACTACCTGCGAAGATGAAAAAGCTAAAACATTTTTGCCCCGTGCTTCCATCAGTGCGACGCCGAATAGCCCGTCGTAAACATCACATCTAATAGTCCTGTTTCCGGCACAAGCATCCGCAGCGAAGGATCAATATTGACTCTAAGCTTTGTAGCCTTAGAAGCTGAGGTAAGCTTGCATATATTTTTACAATAACTATTATTAAAAAATAGTTATCTAAAGCTTCTTACCTAAATATTCTCCAATATTTTGACGCCAAACAAGTAGCAATATTTAGGATATAAACACTATAAAAAGTGTGTCAAGAATTACAAACTAGCTGATATCTAGCTAGTTGGAAATTGGGTATTGGGCACTTGTACTGAGCGACTTGCCTTGAGCGAAGTCGAAAGGAGTCGAAGTATTGGGCACTGGGCATGGGAAAGAGGACAAGGAGAATTGGGAACAAGGGGAAAGACTTGTTGCAAGTTCTCACCTCTTGTCACCTTGTCTCCCCTGCCTCTTCTTCAAGAGCCTGCTTCAACCAAGAAATTCCTTAACCGAACGGTATTGTCTTGCCTCTTCACTAAGGACGCAACTGCAACCGCCGTTCGCCGTAACGTAATAGCCTTTCTATAGTTACAAGCCGATTTTCCCAAACTTTGACTTGATAGGAATTTGACTTAAGCTCTTGGCTCATCAATACCCGAAATTGAGACTGGAACCGAGTTAGAGAGGCTCTCGCCACTAATAACTTGCTAGGATTCGGGGAAGCAGCAAGCTGATTTAAAGCACTGCGTAGAACTTCTGCCTGGTTGTTAAAAGCTGATATTGTCTGAGCCGGTCTTTGTGGTAGGTCATTTTGGAAAACAAATTTCCATTCCCGTTGCAGCGCGGTGTAACGAATGGCAGCAGTTTGAAAAGGCTGACGGTGAGGAATAGGTTCACTTGTTGTCGATTGAATCCTACCTTGGGTGTTACTAAAGAGTTTTTGTAGATCGTTGTTAAAATTCTCTGCGGCAAAGAGTGCATAACCACTAACTGGCAAGTCCCTTACCAACTGAAGTTGATCGAATGCCCCAATTGTTGGCAAAGAAAGTAAGCGGATTCCTGGTACCAACAAGGTAGATCCCAATTGTTTAGAGGCGATCCAGGGTTGGGCCAGTCGTTGAAAGCGAGAAGTATCCAGAGCATAAGTCATGGGAACAATTAAATCTACATCCCCCCGCCTTGCCCAATTTTCCCAGTCTTGTTGAATTTTTTGAATTCGCTCTAGTTCTGGCAAAGGAAATACTGCTACCGACAAAATCAAATTTGGTCGCTTTTGCTTTAACTGCCGTGATAATTGGGCGACAAAGCTATCAACTTGCTTGGTGCGAAATGTCGTCCATTTTTGCCACAAGTCTGGTTGGCTAGGGGAAATATTCACTGGATCTACTCCAGTAAGTTGCTGAAATTGCGCTCTTGCAGCTTTGCCATAGCCGTAGGTTCGACCTGCTGATGGGTCTTGGAAAGGGTAGCGAATGTAGTCTAGCTGTAGACCATCTACGTTATAGCGAGTGACAATTTCCTGATACAGTTTCAGTAAGTACTGTCGCACTTCGGGGTTGGCTGGATCGAAGAATGGCTTATTCTGACCAACGGGAATCATGTTGCCAAGGTTATCGTAGTTTGCCCAATCAGGATGAGCCGCCAGCACTGGCCCTGGATAATCAGGATTAAGGTTGAGAATTTGATTGTGACGTTGGTTACCAGCAGCAAAAGTCCAAACCCAAGCGTGTAATTCCATGTCGCGCTCATGGGCTAATTTCACCGCATCTGCCAGTGGGTCCCACCCACGAATTAATGGGTTTTGCTCTTTTGCCACTTGGCTCGGATAAATGGTGTAGCCAGCATTAACAGTTTCAAAGAAGACGGTATTAATCCCAGCTTGAGCTAGGCGATCAAAAATCTGGGCTAGTCCCGCTTTGCTACCAGCACGAACAATCGTCCCCCGATCTAACCAAACTGCCCGAATTTCTGGTTGAGCTAGTCTTTGATCAACAGGAAACTGCTGCCACAAAGTCGTTTTAGCTTTCAGCCACTGCTGACGAGCCAGAGCATAGTTTTTCTGGGCAATCAATAGGGGGAAGTTTTTGGCAATTACCTTTACCTGTGCCAAGGCTTGCTCTTTACTCATGCCTAGCGTCCCCAGTTTAGTTGAGGCTAATTGCGTGGGTTGCTCCTTGAGAGATTGGGAAGTATAGGTGTCCAGATGCCTAAAGGACTGCTTGTCTTCAGATGTCACTTCACCAACATTAGCCGCATCGGCTGACACTGTTAAATTAGCGCTTTCCACCCGACCTATCAGATTTTCTAGCTCTTGCTGGAGAGCGATCGCTTGGTTGTTGTCAATCGGCTCATTGGAGTTGGGTGCAACATCTAAACGCACTGCTTGTTCTAATTGGTCTATAGCCTCTTGGGAACTTGGGGGTTTGATTGTAGGAAGCGGTTTAGGTATGGGAGCAGTGGCAGTTTTAGGAGGAGATGAGGGGGATGAACTGTCCCTCTGCTCCCCTGCCCCCTGCCCCCTGCCCCCTGCCCTCTGCCCCCCTGCCTCCTCCACCCTCGGCGCAGCCGCTACCGTTGTCGAGCAATTTGGGGAACCTCCTGCTACTTTTTTCATGCGATTCGATGGCGGTGGCGCTGTCAAATAGTGATTGAGAGCAGCTTTTAACCAGGCATTATCTAACCCAGCTGCTGAGGCTGTGTCTGTTCCCCAGCGCCAGCCCATAAAGGTGGAACGCTCAGTTGTCACTACTGCGGCTGGATTATCTTTGGAATTCCAAACAGCAGGAGATTCACTGCCCATATCATTAGGAATCACAACGCCGCCGCGCACTTTGCCAAAGAGTTCAGTTTGATTTGCCCATTCTGGGATCTTGGTTTTTGTGGGTTTTAGCTGTTCTGTGTCACTGAGGCTGAATCCCCAATAACCTCCCAAAAGCGATCGCAATAATTGGCGCACTCCGGGCGCTGACAGACTACCTACAGGGCCACTGGCAATCAAACGCCCTCCCTTACTCATCCATTCTTCAAGAGCGATCGCTTGGGTTGGCGTTAATGTCTCGACATTTGGCAAAAATAATACCCGGCGATCGCCCCAATCTGCCCCACTCCTTACATCAGCTAGGGAAATTACACAATATTTTGCCCCTATTGTCTGTAAGCGGTCAGTTATCCCTCTCCATTGATTTGCATTTTCTTGACCATACACTACGCTCAATACAGGTTCTTCAGTCGCCGCCGTTACTGGCAAAATACTAAAACTATTTAAAATCAAAAAGTTAAAACTTAAAATGAAGAATCCGGCTTTTTTTATTTGTAAATTTGCCTTTTTATGATATTTTTTCTGATTCTTCACTACTGACTCCTCAGCGAATTAGTTATTAGGTATTACTTCTTATTTATCATCTAGCATAACAATAAATTACCTCCGAAAAACGACTGATTTTTGATAACTAAACTTGAGCAACATTGAAAATGCATGTTTTTATTAAATCTTCAACTCCTGCTACCGGAAAAATTTTTGTATTCAGTTTGCTAGCTAATTCCTCAATACTCATATCATCTAAAAACACTGATTCACCATTTTTTAACATGACATTTGGTAGCAAAATACCATCACCTAAATCTTGCCCTTTTAGATTTAAAAGCAAATCATGACCAGTTAGTAATCCGGTTACACTGATATTTTGTCCCCAATAATCACTACATAAAGCACGCATATTTACTTCTAAACCTTCAACAGAATTTAAGCGTTTCAAAATGGGTTGAAATGCTTTTTCTACGGCGTTGCCTACTATCCAAGTGAACTTTCTTTGAGGATATACTTTTGGCGGTAGTAATTCTGCTGCAACGGTGGCAAATTGCTTGATAAATAATTGAATCGAACCAACTCCGTTATCAATTTGGGGATATTCTCCATATTCAGATTCGCTAGGTAATTCCTCACCTGCAATCAAAAACCACTCATCGGCTAACCAAACAACGCTAGAACCAAGTTTTTGGCGAAATTGCCGCGAGAGGATTCGCACTTGGGAAATCACTTCTTTTGCTTTTTCCCTAGTTACGGGTATGAGTTCGTCTTCTGGAGGCCGAAACCGTGTCAACCCAACTGGCACAACTGCCACCGATGCCACCGCAGGCACTTCACCAGTATGAAAGGACGCTAAATCTTTGAGGGTTTGTTCCAGGTGTTTGCCATCATTTATACCAGGACAAACAACTACTTGAGCATGAATTTGTAGTCGCCTTTCTTGAAACCACTTGAGTTGTTGCAAGATTTGTCCCGCACGCGGATTTTTCAGCAGTCTAATTCTTACTTCTGCCTTGGTAGCATGAACAGAAACATACAACGGAGACAAGCGCATTTGCTCAATCCGCTGCCATTCTCTTTCTGGCAAATTAGTTAGGGTAAGATAAGAGCCGTACAAAAAGCTCAGACGGTAATCGTCATCTTTTAAGTACAAGCTGGTGCGCTTACCTGGTGGCTGTTGGTCAATAAAGCAAAATGGACAGCGATTGTTGCACTGAATTAAGCCATCAAATAGGGCAGTTTCAAATTCTAGCCCTAAGTCTTGATCGTAATCTTTTTCGATTTCCAGGCTATGAGTTTTACCAGCAGCGTCTAAAACTTCTAATTCCAAAACTTCATCAGCACACAAAAACTGATAATCAATTAAATCACGGGGACGTATACCATTGATAGCAACGATCGCATCCCCAGCTTCAAAGCCAATTTCTGCGGCTATTGAGTCTGGAAGAACCTTGGTAATTCGGACAGGATTAATGGTACTCATTGGGTATAGGGCATTGAGCATGGGGCATTGGAATGGGGCATTAGTCATTTGCTTCTTCACTAATGACTAATGACCAATGACTAACGACTATTATGAATTATCCTTTCCAACCTGCTGCGATCGCAGCTAAAATAGCGCTGCCGAATGCTAATCTATACCAAACAAAAACTAAAGTGTTTTTGGTTGCTAAATACTTGATTAAGAATGCAATTGATAGGTAGGAAAAAATCAAGGTTGAAATAATCCCTACAATTAATAGTCCAACAATGTTATCTGGCAACTGTTGGGCTTCAAATAAATTGAAGATTTTCAGACTTTTATACAGCGTAGCAATGGTAAGAGTTGGAAACCCTAATAAAAATGAGAATTTCGCTGCTGTATCGCGTTCTAATCCTAAAAATAAGGCAGTCGTCAAGGTCGAGCCAGAACGAGAAACGCCCGGAATTAAAGCAAGTGTTTGTCCCAATCCAACTAAAATACCATCCCGAATCTGCAATGAATTAAAATCTCGCTTGCGAGTGCCAATTTTTTCTGCCAAAGCTAGTAAAAGTGCCATGATAATTGACATTATGGCAATAATTAATGCGCTTTCTGGTAGAACGTCTTTCAAAATAAACCCGAAAAGTAAGGCAGGCATTGTTCCTACTACAATACCGACAATAATTTTCCACTCCTCACGTTGCCAGTCTTTGTCTTTTAGTGCTTCGATTCCACCTTTGACAATATTAGAAATCAGCGACCAAAAATAGCCCACAATTGCTATAACGCTGCCAAATTGAATTGCATCGACAAAATCTTTAGAACCTAGTTCTTTCCAACCAAATACCTTGGTCACAATCAGAAGATGTGCAGTGCTGCTGATTGGCAAAAACTCTGTAACACCTTGAACAATACCCAAAATAAAAGCTTGAATAAACTCCATCAATTAATACCTTTTTCCTGTTGTAGACATCATTACTTAGGTGGAGATGTTAATTTATATACTTTTTGCTGCACCCGATATTATAGAAAATTCCGCTTTACTAAATCAATAACACCATCCAAGACGCTGGCCATGTTCTTACACCCACTTCAATAAGTCAACGAAATTTTGGCAATTCATCAAACTTTAATATTTACTGGACTGATGCCATTGACTTTTTACCCGTTACATTTACCTTCCATCTCTCTGTAGTTCTTTGTAAATGCGAACTACAGAGGAGTTCTGTAAATAAGGCAACTTGAGTGAATAAGTCTAGTGCAGAATATTTTGTTTGGCTTGCGCCAGCACTCCCGGAAATTTCAGTATAATTACAATGCCCCAGGCAATCCCCCGGGGGGGGATTTAAAAATGTGATATCTTAAATAAAATAAAGTTTAGTAACAAATATTAAAAACTTTGATTAATAATACACTATCCTCCTACACTGCTTCTACCCCTTCTATTGATACCGAGTTAGATTTAACTGTTACTAGGCAGAAGGGCATCAAGCAATTAGAATCTACACTCTCCTGCTCTTTGTCTCTTCCCTTATCTATTTCTGCCGGACAAACTTGGTTAGTGTTTGGGGCGGCGGTATTTTTGGTAACAGTACCAGTATTTGTAGAAGCGCCAATAGTGCGATCGCTACCAAGCCTAAGTTTAGCGCTGGCAGCATTTTGGGTGTGGCTAAGTTTTACCTTAATGTCACGTCCTGCGACTTATGTATGGGGAGATTTACTCTTAGGATTTAGCTGGAGTTGGTTAGCAGGAGCTATTTACTGGGGCTGGTTACGTTGGGAACCTGCATGGCATCTGCCTGTGGAATCTATAGGATTACCGTTTGCTTGCTGGTGTTTGGCAAAGAATTGGGGCAAGGTTGGTAACTGGTTTTATTTAGGTTCTTTACTAGGTACAGTCTTAACCGACGTATATTTCTATATAGCAGACTTGATGCCCTATTGGCGGCAAATTATGAGAGTAGATGCAGATTTAGCACCGCAAATATTACAAAATGCTCTGATGCAAGTACAAACGCCTTGGGGACAAAGTTGGGCCATATTTCTCGCCTTAGTCCTGTTGACAATCGGAATTTTACCTTTAGTCCGAAAGCAAAGACACTGGTATGCCTTTAGTGGCGCAGTTTTAAGCACAATTTTGGTAGACAGCCTATTTTTGTTAGCTGCGATCGCAGCGTGAAGGAGGCTGGAGGTTGTAACAATCGTGTAGGCTTCTGTTAGCAAAACTTTTTCCAGCCCAGTCTACAGCACATCAAGAATGATGCTGTAGATGATTAATAAGTTAAGAAATATTACATAACAGTCCATCACTATCAACTCATCTTGCTAGGGTTTTCGGTATTAGACATTTGACGGTTTCGTGTCTGCTTAAGAAGTAGAATTAGCCACCCCGAAAAGATTTCCTCTAGCTGGGAATGCTACCAGGATCATGGATACAACGCTATTGCAGCTATGCAGGTACTCTTACCACGATGAAAATTTTTGGCAAAAGTATAGTTAAACCCACTAACGGCAAATATTGTGGATATTAATACGCTGTATATTAGTTTCTGATGACTGCTGTGTTAATTAAGCTATCAGGTTTTGTCCTTTGTCCTTTATCCTTTGTCCTTGGCACTCTCACGAATGACTAATGACTAATGACTAATGACTAATGACTAATGACTGCTGTTAGCTTAAAACTTTTATTTCTGTTTGATGGAAAGAGGTAGAAAATCGTGAAAGGATTGGCGCGTTTATTAACAGTGTTTAGCTTGTTACTTAGTTGCTGGGGATGGTTGGGAACAACTCAGATAGCCCAAGCTGCTAGTTTCAACAGTTTTGCATTTCCTCAAGTCCCAATTCTGGCAATTGAGCGGCAGAATCGGGCAGATGCAAAGCTAGGAACGGAATTTGGTAAAAAAATTGATTTGAATAATACCAACGTCCGAGCTTTTCAACAGTATCCAGGGCTTTATCCCACCTTGGCTAAGAAAATCATCACAAATGCTCCCTACAAAAATGTAGAGGATGTATTGGATCTTCCAGGATTGAGCGATCGCCAGAAACAAACCCTGCAAGCCAACTTGGATAACTTCACTGTGACAGAACTAGAACCTGCCTTCAACGAGGGAGACGATCGCTTTAACAATGGCATCTACAGATAACTGCACGTTGCAGTTAATGTAGCAAATAGCAGCCCACTCCTGATTCTAGAGAGTGGGACATGATATGAGTTATGAGTTAGGAGTTATGAGTTAGGAGTTATGACTTTTTAACTTCTCACTTCTAACTCGTCACTTCTAACTCCTCACTTCTAACTCCCCCATTACCTTGTCTCAAATAGATATTCCTAGCCAATTTGATGTCTTAGTAGTCGGCGCTGGTGCTGCTGGACTATACACAGCGCTGTGTCTACCAGATTCCTTGCGAGTCGGCTTGATTACCAAAGAAACTGTTGCTTTATCCGCCAGTGATTGGGCGCAAGGCGGTATTGCCGCAGCAGTTGCCCCGGAAGATTCTCCCACGCTACACATTGAAGATACGATCCGGGCAGGTGCAGGTTTGTGCGATCGCACTGCTGTAGAATTTCTCGCCCAACTTGCGCCTAACTGTATTCAATCCCTAGTTAACTTGGGAGTTGCTTTTGACCGTCATGGTCAAGCCTTGGCTTTAACTTTAGAAGCTGCCCATTCTCGCAACCGCGTTCTCCACGCCGCAGACACCACAGGTAGGGAAGTTACCACCACCCTCGCAGCCCAGGTATTACGTCGCCATAATATTCAAGTCATTCAGCAAGCTTTGGCTTTGAGTTTGTGGATTGAACCCGAAACTGGTCGCTGTCAGGGAATAAGCCTGTTTTATCAAGGTGAAATCACATGGGTAAGGGCTGGTGCTGTGGTATTGGCAACTGGTGGTGGCGGTCAGGTATTTGCCCAAACCACTAACCCGGCGGTAAGTACGGGTGATGGGGTAGCGATCGCATATCGGGCTGGGGCGATCCTCCGCGATTTGGAATTTGTGCAATTTCACCCCACAGCCCTCACTAAACCTGGTGCCGATCGCTTTCTGATTAGCGAAGCTGTACGCGGCGAGGGCGCACACCTTGTCGATAACGAAGGGCGGCGTTTTGCCTTTGACTACCACCCTGCGGGTGAACTCGCACCCAGAGATGTGGTCAGTAGAGCAATTTTCAGCCATTTACAACGTACCGCCGTCGATTTAGCGACCGCCCATGTGTGGTTGGATATGCGCCCCATACCTGCCGACAAGATTCGTCACCGCTTTCCCAACATCATCAAAGTTTGTCAGCATTGGGGCATTGATGTCTTCCATGAACCAATTCCTGTGGCCCCTGCTGCCCATTATTGGATGGGTGGCATTGTCGCGGATCTGATGAATCGCACGAATATTCCCGGTTTGTACGCGGTGGGTGAAACGGCTAGTACCGGGGTGCATGGGGCAAATCGCCTTGCTAGTAATTCCCTGCTGGAATGTATTGTGTTTGGGGCCCAGATGGCTCAAATTGAGTTAGAAAATATTGGGCTGCCGTTAGAAACACCAGTATTACCATTACAGAAATTTAGTGCTGATGCTAGTGAGTGGCATATCCAGCAAGCACAGCTAGAAGCACTCAGGGAGAAGTTACCACGTCTAGTCTGGGAAAGTGCTGGTATTTGTCGGGAGCAATCAAGGTTGGAAAGTGCGATCGCTACTATTGAATCTTGGCAACAAGATTTTGCTATCCTGCCTTTAAGTCAATTCTTGCTTGGTTTACGTCCCGCAGAACCAGCTAGTTTTCATATACCAGATGTTGAACGGCAATTGAGACTTTGGGCAGAAACCCGCAATTTATTAGATGTCGCTGATTTAATTCTCAAAAGTGCTGCTTTTAGAACCGAAAGCCGAGGTGGACATTACCGTTTAGATTATCCTCAGCCAGACCCGAATTGGCAAGTTCACGCACTTGTACAAACACATCATTGGTGGAAATCTCCACTATTATCTTGATTGAAGTTTTTTCCAGAACAAGCTTTTAGCAAAGGCTTTTAATCCCTTCTTCTCTAGTCGCAGCGCTTGGACGGGTGACGCTCTTAGGTCGTTATCACTAGGTGGTGAAAGGGGAAATTTCAGTCTACTTGAGTGGCAGTAGTTCTTAGCCTATAACTTAATCACAATGCCTTCACGCATGGGGTCAATCTAAAATCCAACATTGCTATTAGCGGGTGCCACTACCATGCTGACTGTCGGGGCCACCATAATTTGGTGGGATATACATGTCGTTTAAATTTTGAGAATTGGCTTCGCGGGCAATTAAGGTGTTACTGCTAGTAGCGCCAAAAGCATTAGCGCTTGCAGTATTGAACATACCTGTACAGGCTGCAATTTTCGGTATTAGCATGTAAGCAGCTATACACAATATTATAAGTTTTTTGATTCGGAAATTAGTCTTCATGGCTTTCAGTAAATTTACTAGTTTTTCATTTAAAAAACGTTTTTTTATTTTCTACCGTATATTTACTGTCTTTTGTAAAAAAAAACTTTATTAAATTAATTCAATATTGTTGGTGGTGTACAAGGAATTATGGGAAACGCTTGTAAATTAAGCTTTATCTGCTCATATTAAATAGCTTATCTACTTAAGTGATATTCTTAAATATGTCATTTTTACATCAGTCTAAAGTTAGATATATTGATAAATTATAGTAAGCATTTTGTCTAAACTACTATTTATTAATAATATATTAAGGCTTATAAGTATAAACACTATGTTTACTGGCTAACAACTCAGAAAAATATTAAGTAATACTTAGTTAAGTGTATATTTAAAATTTAATTATAGTAAAGATATATAAAGTTAGAGTAACGTAATTACTATACCATAAGGATTTTCAAAACTATGAACCGAGTAAGTACAGTATATTTTATTTTAGTAATAATATTGACAAAATTAATTTGCTAGTTACCTCTGATAACTAATCCCTTTCTCACCTATGTTCTTAGGTTTAGTGTTCAGGTAAAAAAGCCTTACTAGGTCTTTATCTTCCCGAAAAAACCACTTCGCAGCATATACACTATAGTTTTTCAAGATAGTCCTTTGGACGTATCTCCACTCGTCATTCCTAATGTCAAGGTAAAATTTGTGACTAAAAAGAAAAAAACCTGGAGACTTGACTCTTGCGTAATTAAGCAAATTCGTAGCGATTTTTACCCAGGTGCTTGGCACGATACATTGCTGCATCTGCTTGTTTCATTAAAGTTTCACTGTCTTGACTGTTGTATGGATAAACACTAATGCCAATACTCGCAGAGACTCGGATTGCATAGCCATCCAAGACAACTGGCTTGCTAATACTAGTTAAAATTTTTGCGGCGACTTTAGCAGCTATTTGAACATTAGGAATTGCCCGTAAAATCACAGTAAATTCATCGCCACCCAAACGAGAAACTGTATCACTAGCGCGTAAAGAGTTGCTGAGTCGTCCGGCGATAGTCATTAGCAAGCGATCGCCCACCTCGTGCCCCAGAGTATCATTGATTTGCTTAAAGCCATCTAAATCAATAAACAGCAGCCCCAGCACCAAGTTGTTGTGTTGCGCCCAATGTAACGATTCGTAAAGTTGTTCCGCAAAAAATTTGCGATTGGATAGACCTGTGAGCGGGTCGTGATAAGCTAAATGACGCAAGTGGTCTTCTTTGAGTTTTAGTTCCTTGTTAGAGCACAATAGTTCAGCAGCAGTACGTTTTAGGTGTTCTTCCATGAGCTTGCGCTGAGTAATATCTCGGATGACTCCAACTAAAAATAAATTGCCAGCTGAGTCTTTATGGAGCGATCGCTTAGTGGCAATTTGATGAGTCTGACCATGTGCATTGGTAAATTCTTCTTCATGTTCCTGGGGTTTTTGAGTCCTGAATACAAGATCATCCTGTTGTCGAAACACATCGGCTTCATGTTTAGGGAAAAAGTCATAGTCTGACTTTTCGATTAATAACTTATTCGGATAACCGATAAATCGACAATACGCCTCATTTAAAACAATCCACTGGTGTTGTTCATTTTTCACAAAAATTGGATCAGGAATCGTGTTGATTACGTGATGCAAAAATTCTTTAGAACGTTTCCACTCTTCCTGGATGTGGGCAATATGACTGGTCATCCAAATAGCTGAACTGCCAAAGCTAAACAGTGAGGGAATTAGCGGTATCCACCAACCGTACAAGAAAGCAAGGTAGGCACTCAGGGTCAATACCAAGCAACAAACTAGGATGCTAAAAAGGCTCTTAGTTGCGTGTCGTATCCGCCATGTCGTTACAGTTCCCAGATAAGACCAGATAAAAATCCATAAGTATTCCACTAAGTCAGTCCAGACTTTAAGTAACGGTCGTCCTTGCAGAGCAGCTGAGATTAACTCACTAATAAAATAAGCTTGCAGTTGAATACCAGGTACAGGCTTTGCCGTACCCATTAGACTGCTGGAGTAGGGAATGAATACAAAATCTAGGAGGCTGGGTGCAGTGGAGCCAATAAGTATAATCCGATCTTTGATTAAGTTTTCTTTAACTTTATCTGCCAGTACATCTCCCATCGATACCTGGCGAAAATTACAAAATTCTCTAGATGAACTTTGACATTTGGGTTTGGGAAAGTTAGTCAAAATTTGGTAGCCTCTAGCATCAGCTCGCACATAGGCACCATCATTAGCCTGAAAACGAGTAAATACTGCCTTACCCAATTGCAAATACTCAGGGTTGTTTTTTGCTTTGGTGGGAGTAATATTTTCTGACTTTAAATACAATAAAGCCAACTTTAGAGCAAAACTTTCGTGTACCTGATTATTAACGTGCCAATACAACAAACTGCGACGTACTTTCCCATCGAGATCATACAGCACATTGTTAAAGCCCACTTGATCCTGATTTAGCCCCAGTGGAGGTGAAACATTAACGTTTTTGTCATTTGCCAGTAACTCAATACCAATCAAGTTGGGCATTAACTTATAAACATTACGAAGTTCTTGATTACCAAGCCCTACTGCCAAATCTCGGTAGATATCTAAGCCAATAGCACGGGGTTTGTGGACGTTCAATTTTTGCAATAACTGGGCAATCTTCGCATCTGGAATCGGCCACGAACCTACTTCCTTTAAATCGGCTTCATCAATCCCTACGATGGTAATACGCTCTTCTGGCGGTTCATTTGGACGTAAGCGAAAAAATTGATCCAAACCTGCCAACTCCAAAGATTGTAATAATCCGATGGAGTGCAAAAGCAGGACGCAGATTGCAAGGCTGGCGGCAGTAATCAATTCTCTGTGTCCTCGACTAAGCGATTGTTTCAGTCCAAAGATGAACTTCACAAAACGTTTGCCTAGCTGCTGATTCATTCCCATTACACTAGTGGGGAAAAATAAATATTCTCTATTTTTTATAGCTATTAACTATCGGACTAACATAGCTCAAGGAGGAGCTAAATAGAGTTTCTAATAGTTTTTCAATTTAGTAAGGTTTTTCAAGATATCGTGGTAGTTGTGATGTACTATCATATATTGAGGCCAATTATTTGACCAAACAGCAACTGGGACTTTTGTGGCTATCAGCACAAATTAAGTATAAATATTGTTGAAAGTGAGTTCAGCGGATTTTACTTTTCAAAGGTTTGTCTGGTAAAGCTTACTCAATTAAACGCGCACATTTTTGAGCAACTAGATATTTTCCTGACAATTGTGGTAACTTCCAACAGATACACTTTTGGGTTCGGCACTGACATGATTACATCCCAAGTGACACCCAAGTGCTGTAAAAATAAATTAAAGTATACATTTTATGTTAGCAAATATACTTAATTTATTTCCTTCAGCTTAAGGTGCTTGCGGATAAAAGCGTAGGAAAATTAGTAATTGGACATTGAACAACACCTATTATCTATTACCAAAAACAAAAAAGCCAACTGGAAACAGATTTTGCTGTATTCATCCAGTTGACTGGGTGTGAACTACACCGTACCGCTAGGTCGATTACCTGAAATACTTGAAGTTACGAGGGCCCGTGTAACCAGAAACTTTCGCTAGTTCCTCTAAATTTTGGACTCCGCTATAGCTTTTACCATCGATAATCCAAGTGGGGAAGCCTTCAATTTTTGCGGCTTTACATAGTTCGGGTTGAGCTTTAAATCCCTCGGGAGCGCATTCTACCTTAACATCCTTGTTAATTACTTCCTCGGCTTCTTTACCAAAAAGCAGCTTTTGTTCATGGCAGTGAGGACACCAGTAAGCACTGTATTCCTTTGCGCCTACCTTCGCCAGATGGCGTGCTAAAGCGATTTCTGCCTCACCAGAAGTAGTAGTAACTTTCCAACCGAAGGCTGGGTTAGCGTCTCCTTTGGGAGTAAAGGTAATTTTTGCGGGTTGTCCTGGAGTTACAGGTGTAACATCTGATTGATTCACGCCAGCATAAACGCCTAAAGTGCCAATCAGCGTCACCATACCCACAATAATGGCGGTAAAGAAGATTTGTCCTATATCCTCCCAAGTTCGACCGATAATTGTCAGTACCAAAAGACTCACAGAGAACAAAGCTGAACCGATACAGTAAGGACAAATAGCTTTGATTTGAGATGCTAGCACGTACATTAAATAGCCGCTAAAGACAGACATTGCGATCGCACCCGCCAGCAGCAGCAACCACGTCCAATTTTCCACTTGCTTGCGACTATTCTTTTCCCCTGAGTTAAATACCAAGGGAGCCAAAGCAAATATCACCATACTGGTATATGCCAAAAACCCAAACAAAGCTAATGGCTGACCAAAAACCGTTGCCCAAGGGCTGGAAAGTACATCATTACAGCCCTTGACACCAGCCTGTGCCACACAAGCTGCACTGCCTCCTGTTAACTTTTCTATGGCAAGATAACCTGTTATCAGCGCACCACATCCAGCGATCGCGGCAATCAATGAACGTGACCATTTATGAATCCAAGGAGTAGAACGACGGCGAATCATAAATATTGGGGAATGGGGAATGAGGAATGGGGAATGGGGAATGGGGAATGGGGAATTGCGGAATGGGGAATAATAATTAATTGTTCGCTTGCTCCCCCTACTCCCTAGTACAGACGCGATTAATCGCGTCTCTCCCTACTCCCCACTCCCCACTTTCTAAGAATGTAACTTTACTTGTTCTGCTGATTTACTTTCACTTTTGGAGTTCCAATTGCGACGTGCAGCTTCGACAAATTGACTGACGCGAATTGGGTCAATTGGTTGCTCTATACGTCCGTGGCGTTTCAGGGAACTGGAAACTATGACACCATCTGCTGCCTGCATTAATGTATCAATATTTTCCCAATTCGCCCCACTACCGATGAACACTGGCGTGCCAGCTGCTGCACCACAAGCTAGTTCCAAATCTTCTAAGTTAGGTGGACTACCAGTAGCCCAACCAGACAAAATCACTCCGTCTGCTAAACCCCTTTCAATGGTGTCTTTCACGGCGACTGTGAGATTTGGAGAACTCAAAGGACGGGCGTGTTTCACCAACACATCGGCCAGGATTTTAACATCACAGCCTAACTCCCGTCGATAGCGGAGTAATTGATGGGCTTCTCCCTCAATTAATCCCTGATCGGTTGCCATCACTCCTGTGAGAACGTTGACGCGGATGAATTGCGCCTGCACACAGCTAGCGATCGCCATTGCACTTTTGGCGTCGTTTCGCAAAACATTTAAGCCTACAGGCAAAGTCACTAAATTTTGTATCCGCTGCACCACAATGGTCATGGCACTCACAACCACCGGATCGACTTGGTTTTTGGTAAACGGCGCGTCGAAAAAATTCTCCACAATCAGCCCGTCAACCCCTCCACTTGCCAGGGCAGCAGCTTCTTGTTCGGCGCGGTCAATCACCGCTTTTAGGCTACCTCCCCAACGAGGTGAGGTCGGCAGTGGTAGCAGGTGAACCACGCCAATAATCGGTGAGCGAGTTTTAAATAATTGATATAAGTCCACGTCTTTAATCCGCCTCGCGGAGTCTAGAGTCGAGAATTTTTTGACTATTGACTATATGACCCTTGACTCTTGACTTTTCATTAACTAGTCAAATGTGTTTTATGATAGTCGGTTTACTGCCTCCTTCCTGAGATGGAAATTGGCCTCCAACCTCCCATAAGATATGTTAAGATAAAACTTGGCTACAAGAGGAGTTTGCCACTCACTAGACGCGAGGCAGCTTTCCGTGGTTTAGGCGTCTTGTCCGCGCCCAGTCGTAGGACTTGCCAATCGCCAGGCTAGCATTACTGCTTTATTAAGCGTAGTCGCTTTCGTCGATTTCCCGGAGGGTAGCGACTTCTCACAACAAGCCCCTTGGGCGGCTTCCCGATGGGTAGATTAACAACGCACACGCTGTGGTAATGTAAAATACCAATAGGCGAATTGTTAAAAAAGATTACAAGTGTCAAATGTACCCAAAGACACTTCAATTTACCCTGGGGAACAGATTGATAGGAATATCATAACATGACCTCTATTTTTATTTATTGATAGGGTTATGAGTCCACGAGCAGTTATTGACAGTGGAGATTTGCCACTGCGCTGTTTTCATGAGGATGCTGATAGCAAAAAAGCTTAATTTTGCGCCAGAATGTTTGACTACAAGAAGAAAAAAAATGAAGATTTTTTCAAAATATGGGTGACAAGCCAACAATTGCCATTTCTCACCTGGGCTGCGAGAAAAACCGAATTGATACAGAACACATGCTGGGAATGCTCGTAGAAGCAGGCTACGGTGTAGATACAAATGAAGAGTTAGCCGATTACGTTATTGTTAATACTTGTAGTTTTATTGAAGCAGCCCGGCAAGAATCTGTCAGAACTTTGGTAGAACTGGCAGAGGCAAACAAAAAAATCGTAATCACTGGCTGTATGGCGCAACATTTCCAAGAACAACTTTTGGAAGAGTTGCCGGAAGCAGTAGCGGTGGTTGGTACAGGTGATTATCACAAAATTGTAAATGTAATTGAGCGTGTAGAACAAGGCGAACGGGTTAAACAGGTTAGTATCGAACCAACCTACATCGCCGATGAAACTACACCGCGCTATCGCACTACAACCGAGGGCGTAGCTTACCTGCGGGTTGCGGAAGGATGTGATTATCGTTGTGCATTTTGTATCATTCCTCATCTTCGAGGGAACCAGCGATCGCGTACTATTGAATCTATAGTCGCCGAAGCCGAGCAGTTAGTTAGTCAAGGGGTAAAGGAAATTATTCTAATTTCCCAAATCACCACTAATTACGGTTTGGATATTTACGGTAAGCCAAAATTAGCCGAATTACTTCGCGCTTTGGGGAAAGTAGATATACCGTGGATTAGAATGCACTACGCTTATCCCACGGGACTAACCCCAGATGTGATAGCGGCGATCCAAGAAACACCCAACGTCTTGCCTTATCTGGATTTGCCCTTGCAACATTCTCATCCCGAAATTCTCCGCGCCATGAACCGTCCTTGGCAAGGACGGGTAAATGATGGGATTATAGATCGCATCAAAACGGCGCTACCAACAGCCGTACTGCGGACAACATTTATTGTTGGTTTCCCAGGAGAAACAAGCAAGCATTTTGAGCATCTACTAGAGTTCGTTGGGCGACATGAATTCGATCATGTTGGCGTCTTCACCTTTTCCTCTGAGGAAGGAACCCCAGCTTATAAGCTACTAAATCAGTTGCCGCAAGAAGTGATGGACGATCGCCGATACCAACTGATGGAACTCCAGCAACCGATTTCTCAAAAGAAAAATCAACAGGAAGTAGGCAAAATCGTCGATGTCCTGATTGAGCAAGAAAATCCTGAAAGTGGTGAACTAATAGGTCGTTCAGGTAGATTCTCCCCAGAGGTTGATGGTCTGGTGTATGTCAAAGGCCAGGCAAAGTTAGGAACCATCGTGCCAATAGCGATTCACCACGCTGATACATACGACCTCTATGGTCAAGTAGTCAATAACTAAGTTGTCATTTGTCTTTTGTCCAAAGTCCAATGTTAAATGACCCTTACAGATTCATCCTTATACTAAGGTCAATGCTGCATTAATGGCAGTTTTCATGAGGGTTTACCTGAAACGCTGGCGGACTTGTTGGCATAGCCTCTCCAAGAGTTGAGGCCTCGCTACCGCCCTTAGCTCACTAATGACTAATGACTAATGACTAATGACTAATGACTAATAACTAATGACTAATGACTAATCCAAAATCCTTACATAAAATTTAGGACGAATTAATGACTCTTTCATTTCAAGAATTAGGCATTTCCCAAGAACGTGTCGAACAACTAGAAAAAATCGGTTTTACCGAACCCACTAACATTCAAGTGCAAGCAATTCCCCAATTGCTAGCCGGTCGTGATGTGGTAGGTCAATCTCAAACTGGAACAGGCAAAACAGCAGCATTTTCACTGCCAATTTTAGAGCGGCTGGATGTTAATCAAAAAGCTGTACAAGCGATAGTTTTAACACCAACTCGTGAATTAGCAATGCAAGTTCACGATGCGATCGCGCAATTCATCGGCAATGAAGGATTGCGGGTGTTAGCAATCTACGGTGGTCAGTCAATTGACCGCCAAATGTTACAACTCAAACGTGGCGTTCACATGGTTGTGGGCACTCCAGGACGGGTGATCGATTTGCTTGATCGCGGCTGTTTAAAGCTCGATCAAGTGAAGTGGTTTGTGTTGGATGAAGCTGATGAAATGTTGAGCATGGGCTTTATTGATGATGTGGTGAAAATCCTCTCGCAAGCGCCTGTAGATCGCCAAACAGCTTTATTCTCGGCAACAATGCCACCATCGATTCGGATGTTGGTGAATAAGTTCTTGCGATCGCCTGCGACTGTCACCGTTGAACAGCCAAAAGCCGCTCCCAACAAAATCAATCAAGTAGCTTACTTGATCCCCCGCCACTGGACAAAAGCCAAAGCTTTACAGCCAATTCTGGAAATGGAAGATCCAGAAACAGCTTTAATCTTTGTCCGCACCAGACGCACAGCCGCAGAACTCACCAGTCAGTTACAAGGGGCTGGTCACAGTGTCGATGAATACCACGGTGACTTATCGCAACAAGCGCGGGAACGATTATTAAGCCGATTCCGTAACCGTCAAGTTCGCTGGGTGGTAGCAACTGATATTGCAGCACGAGGGTTAGATGTCGATCAACTCTCCCATGTGATCAACTACGACTTACCCGATAGCGTAGAAACCTACGTCCATCGCATTGGTCGTACTGGTCGTGCTGGTAAAGAAGGAACAGCAATTTCCTTAGTACAACCATTTGAGCGGCGCAAGCAGCAAACATTTGAACGTCATAACCGTCAAAATTGGCAATTGCTGACCATTCCTACACGCGCCCAGATTGAAGCAAGACACATTCTTAAATTGCAAGAACAGGTGCGAGAAGCATTGACAGGTGAGCGTTTGGCTTCATTCTTGCCAATTGTCAGCGAACTAATTGAAGAATACGATGCTCAAGCGATCGCTGCAGCTGCACTGCAAATCGCTTATGACCAAACTCGCCCCGCTTGGTTGAGTTCAGACGTGGAAATTCCCCAAGAGGAATCCTCCGCTCCCAAACCCAGACTCGGTAAGCGTCGTGAATCTTCTAGCGAGCGCCCCCGTTCTGCGTGGAAATCAGATAGCAGCAATGAAGATGAAGAAAGACATTCTTCTCCCAAGCCAAAACTGCGGACAAGTGTTCGTGAGTCTTCTGCATCCCCTAGTAAAAAGCTAGGTTCACCTACAGCGAGAGAATCAGCTTCTTAGTCAAGAGTTAGTTAGAAGTTAATCGATTTTGGATTTTAGATTTTAAATTTTTTCTTCAATCCAAAATCCAAATCTAAAAATTGGCAAAGTTGAGGGTTAAGAGTCAAGAGTTAAGATTTTGACTTTAGACTCTTGACTTTTTGGCTTTTTTAGACAGTTCAAAAATACTAGGACTTACGCAAGAGTTACGGAATAACGTAAACACAAAGCGGTGAAGCAGCGCGGTCTTCTCACATTGGGAGACGATGCCGCGCATAGCGCAGCGTAAAGCCTTCTCTTCTTAGGCTGCGCCAACGGCATGGCAACGCTATGAGCGAGTCATCGAGCGTCTGGGGGTTTCCCCCATGAGCGACTGCTGTTAGCGCAGCGAAAGCGTTCGCGAGTGCGTCTCGTAGAGAGGTACGAGCGTCACCCGGAGGGCAAGCCGTCCGGCTACCACAGAGAAGCCAGTGCGCCCTTGCGGTTAAGAGACTTGAAGCAACTGGCGCGGCGCAGAGAAGCCAGTGCGCCCTTGCGGTTAAGAGACTTGTCCCTTGCGCGTCTCCCTGAATCCCAAAGGGAGAGGCTAGCGCCAAGGGAGAAGGAACTGGCGCGACACGGAGAAATAAGAGTTTGAGAGACATTTTGCGTAAGTCTTAAATACTACAGCCAAGGACGACTAACTTGTTCTAATTCTCCAATTTCATCGTCGCTCAATCTCCAGCCCAAAGCACCAGCATTCTGACGCACCTGTTCGGCCGTCTTCACTCCAGCAATAGGAATAACGTTCCCCTGAGCAATTAACCAGTTGAGAGCAACTTGGGCAGGAGTGCGATCGTATTTTTCTCCGAACTTGCGTAGCAAAGATATAACTGGGGCAATTTTTTGCAGCCCTTCTTTCTTAAATCGCGGGTCTATTTTCCTCGCACCAGTGGGGGTTTCAGTACTATCAATACTGTACTTCCCTGTAAGTAATCCCTGTGCTAGAGGACTATAAGCCAAAATAGTCACACCCAACTCACGGGCAGTTGCTATAATACCTTTGCTTTCAACTTGACGAGTGAGTAAAGAATAGCGCACTTGGTTCACAGCCAAAGGCACTCCCCGGGCCGCCAATATTTGATGCGCGTCCCGCATTTGCTCTGCTGAGTAATTGCTCACACCGACTGTAGCAATTCTGCCCCGCTTCACTTCATCCGCTAGGGCATTCATCAGAGTTTCTTGGCTTAAAAAGAAGGCAAAAGGCCAATGCACTTGATACAGGGCGATTCGTTCAAGTTGTAGGCGTTTGAGACTCTCTGTTAAAGCATCAGAGACGGATTGGGCTGTAAATCGCCACGGTACAGGGCCAAATTTTGTGGCTATTTGCACAGGTTGTTGTGTCTGTTGCAGAAATTGTCCCAAAAATTTCTCGCTCTTTCCCATTCCGTAGATTTCGGCAGTATCAAAGAAGGTAACACCAGCCTCTAAGGCTGCTGTAAAGGCTTCTTGTAACTGTTCTGGCCCGTAGGCACTGCCATAATTCCAAAACAGTTTATCACCCCAAGCCCAAGTGCCTATGCACAAGGGTGTAACAGATGGGCCATTTTGCCCCAATGTGATGGTTTCCACGGTTGCAAAATTTAGTTTATTTACATTTCTTTACTTTTATAGTGTATCGTTACAGCGCGATCGCCACCATTTTGCCGCAATTGTTGTTGTGCGACGCCGTAAGCGTTGCGTTAGCGAGTATTCGAGCGTCATAGCCCGCACTTCTCTACGAGACGCTGCGCGAACGACAAGCTACTTCGACTGCGCTCAGTACAAGTCAGTGACCATCGTAGACATCGCGCTTTGCCTAAAGATTTACAAATTACACCTGACAATATATCTATTTTCAGAATTAAGGGAGGCTCATAACCTCCCTTTTATAACAGTTGAGTGTATTTACTTATATTTATGAATTAGATGATTTATCCTGCTTGGCTTTTTTGATTAATTCCATGTAGACATTAATCTCATTAATTTCTACGTCATGCTCAACTTTGGTTACTTTCCATTTCTCCTTTTTTAGGTAAACTTCCTCTCCTACTCTGGGAATAAATTGGAGATCATAGAACTTTTTGAGAAAATCTTTTTGGTTTTCTTCCCATAATATTACTTTGGCTGATTCTTTACTCATTGCTTATGCCTTTTTGGTTACTAGATGAAGGTAAGTAGTTTGATGACATATATACGGCAAGTTTATCTTACTAATTCAAGGGAATAGCGTAGTTAAAACCACATTTTCACAATGTTTCAACTGACCTGTGTAATGATCACAAAGACCACAATTCCAGACTCTTGAACCAACTCAAATCTCTGTAATCTAATGTCCAAACACTAGCGTCATAAAGTTGAGCTACCGCTACAACAGAGGCATCCTCTAAAGTTCCTTGCCAGTCTGGTATCTGGCGAACCATGCTGTAAATCTCCTGAAACATTTCCATGCTCACTGGTACAGTCACTGTGTTCTCACTAATGACGCCTAGTGCAGTCATTGCAACACGGCTCGATTGTTCTCGTAGCACAAACTTGTAAACTTCAAACAGCACTGGTAGAGGGGTTAGAACCTCACCAAACAACGCTGGTAACTTACTAAAACCCGCTTTGCATTCCTGATGGTAGTCATCTTGGACAGAAACCAGGGCAATCAGGGGGCCTGCATCCAAAACGAGACGCTTCATCCTTGTATCAAATAGTCTTCATTAACTGAAGCGTCTGTAGGAGCATTTTCCACGATTCCTGCCAGCGATAGTAGCCTTGAACCATTTTTGGGGCGCAACTTTTCCGCTAGTGCTGCCTGTACAACACTTGATGGGTTTTGCTCTGGGTGATCTTTTAAGTATTGGTCAAGTTGTGTCCACAACTCATCAGGAATATAGAGTGTCCGTTTCATTTTATTAGCCTCTGAAGGTACAACACTAGTTGTACTCTCATTGTAGTTGCTGGGGTGCGATCGCTATATAAAGATTGCGTTGAAGGGGAGCTTCGCTTATTGAAACCCCCTCAGTTTGAAACTGAATCGATAGTTTACCGTTACCTCATTGCAGCTTGGACAAGATTTATGGGAGGTAAACTTCCCAATGGAGCTTTACCAAAAGAGGTTAGAATTGAAAAGAATAAGGTTTACTATACTCTTCCTCGAACTCAATTGCAGCTTTTAGATTCCCTTTTCCATAGTCTTGAAAATGGTTCTGCTTTAATGATTAACCTTCAACAAGGAAATTTAACTATTGAAACTTCAGTAGCTCTGAGTTGGAATAATTTTAAGCTTCCAAATCTGCTTCAACTTCTGAATATCAAATAGGCATATCTTAATCTGTCATATTTTGGTGCGATCGCTCTGGAAACCATGAAAGGGCAATTGAGGATTTTAATCAAGCTCTCCTCATTTTGCAAAAATATGACAACAGATATAGAATGTCCATTCTATGTGTTTTGTTGTATGGCAAGCTGGACAGCTTCTATATCAACATTGAGATGTTGAGCAATCTGCTCCATACTCATCCCTGTTTTTAGTAACAGAGGCACCGTAAGTTTCAGCATTTCAGCTTCCCGTTCTTCTCGACCCTCTTCTCGACCTTCTTCTCGACCTTCTTCTCGTCCCTCGGCTTTCGCTTCCTGATAAACCCTTGTTTGCTCCAAAGTCAGTCCCAGCATAGCTTCAACTTCCTCTCTACTCAACGAAGAAAACTTATAAACGGCGATTGTGGTTATGATATCTAGTATTTCGTTTTTCGGCAGTGTGTCCGTTGACTCTAATTTTACTTGCTCAATCAATTGCTTTGCTTGCTCTGCCATCACTTCATCCGATGCTAGAGTTAACTGCATCAAGTTGATGCCTATTGGCTGCTGATTAGTCGCGCCTAACTCATCTAAATAGATTCGCTGCACTTGGTCGCTGTTGAGAAATATTCGATGAGTTTTTTGATCGCTTGGTTCCAGAGAGCGTGATGAAAAAATTACCACACAGAACCACTCATCGTACTGAGAACGATTGCGGTTCAGGTACATCAGGGACTCGGTAAAAAACCGATGGTAGAGGGCTTCATCTCTTTGGAATTGAACTTCAGCAAAAAAGATCACCCTGGATATTGTATCCTCTGGAGGTAAAAACACACCATCGATGCGAAAAGCGGTTTCTTTGACTTCAACTGATTCAAAGCGATAGTTTTGCCCTTGCAGAGGACGATTATCAACCAGTTCAAAGAGTAACCCAGGAAAGCGCTTAAAAATTTGATAGTAAATGGAGTCTCATTTCACTACTTCATCCTAAAATTCTCTCGTTATCCGTAGGCGTAGCCCGTCGTAGACATCGCGGATTACGACCAAGCCATAAAGATTAATCCTAACTTGGCTGAAGCTTATGCTAATCGAGGTGTATAATTGCTCGCCAAATAACTGCGATCGCATCGCAACTTCCACTTTTCGTTCGCTGATTTTGAGCGGGTAGGGTTTATCTTTATTTAAAGAGAGAGATTAAATCCTATAAAGCATACGAAAAAGTAGCTATGGCAAGCGGTGAAATATTTGATACCCAAACAAAATCCCTATCTGTGCCAAAGGTAAACCTGCTGACCATGTTCCGGCTGGGTTTATTTCAGATGGGGTTGAGCATGATGTCCATTTTGACTCTGGGGGTACTCAACAGAGTCATGATTCAAGAAATAGCAATTCCAGCAACGCTAGTCTCAGTAATTCTAGCACTGCCTTTATTTGTTGCTCCTTCGCGTGTCTGGTTCGGCCAGATTTCCGATGCCAAGCCTTTATGGGGATACCACCGCACAGCTTATGTTTGGGTGGGCGCGGCAATATTTGCGATCGCAGCCTTTTTAGCAGTACAAGTAATGTGGCAGATGAATGTTGCTGGAAATAGTGCAGGTACTTGGGTATGGACAACCCAAACAATCGGCTGGACAGGTCTTTTAGCTTTAGTTTTCGCTATATACGGTCTAGGGATTTGTGCTAGCGGTACTGCTTTTGCTGCTTTGTTGGTGGATATATCTGAAGAAGATAACCGTTCTAAAGTAGTCGGTGTGGTTTGGTCGATGCTAATGGTGGGGATTATTGTTGGGGCAATTATTAGTGCCAGCTTGCTGAAACAGTTAACGCCAGAAGCAACCGTAGAAACCTTGCAGCCAGCAATCAACAGATTGTTTACTATCGTCCCAGCAATTGTATTTGGTTTAGCGATCGCAGCCACATTCGGCGTAGAAAAAAAGTACTCTCAATACTTAACCCGTTCCACACTGGTGAACCGGGAAGACAGCATTACTCTAGGCAATGCTTGGAAAATCTTGACAGCTAGCCCACAAACAGGTATATTTTTCACCTTTTTACTGGTGATGACTATCAGTTTATTTATGCAAGACCCGATTTTGGAACCTTATGCGGGTCAAGTGTTTAAAATGCCCCTAGCGGAAAGTACCAAATTAAATATTTTTTATGGAACGGGTCTACTGATTGCCTACGGCGTTACGGGCTTTTTCATTGTGCCACGATTAGGTAAGCGCAGAACTGCACGTCTAGGCTGTATGTTGGTAGCATTCTGTGCAATATTGCTGGGTATATCAGGATTTACAGCTAATGCAGCAGTTCTCAAACTAGGTTTGGTCTTATTTGGTTTAGCCACAGGTTTCTTAACAACGGCAGCAATTAGTTTGATGTTGGATCTCACCGCAGCAGAAGCCGCAGGTACGTTTATTGGGGCATGGGGATTAGCGCAGTCCCTTTCTAGAGGTGTGGCGGTAGTAATCGGAGGTACAGTTTTGGATGTTGGACGCAAGTTTTTACCAAGCCTAGAGTTAGCTTATGGACTGGTATTCGTTCTAGAAGCCGTGGGAATGGTACTATCGATTTGGTTTCTGAATCGGGTGAACATCACAGAATTTCAAACAAGTACAAAGCAAGCGATCGCTTCAGTTTTGGAAAGCGATTTAGACTAAAGTGTATGGGACAAATGACTAATGACTAATGACTAATGACTAATAACCATGAATGATTTTTGGACAACAATTCTAGATTTTGCCCAAATTACCACTACCAGAGTGGGCAAGCAGCTAATGCAAGATTTTGGGAAAGTACAGGCTGACCAAAAAGCTGATGGTAGTTTGGTGACGCAAGCAGATAAATGGGCGGATCAGGAAATTCGAGATGCGATCGCTTCTAGTTTCCTTGGCTACGGCATTTTGAGCGAAGAGAGCGATCAGTCATTTCCCGGTACTGAGTGGTGCTGGGTAATTGATCCTCTAGATGGTACAACCAACTTCACACGCGGTATTCCTCTCTGGACAATATCTCTAGGTTTACTGTATCGAGGTACACCCATTTTTGGTTATGTTTACGCACCAACCTTGAATCAAGCTTTTCATGGTTTCTGGGCAGGTTCATCTGGTTTAGCAACACCAACAGGAGCATTTCTCAACAACCACCCCATCCACACTAGTATAGATAGTCCCAGCAACAATCACTTTTTTAACCTCTGTTCCCGTAGCACCGCAGTTATTCAAAACGGCTTTCCCTGCAAAATTCGCATGTTGGGTGTGGCTAGCTATAACTTTTTGACAGTTGCCACTGCGGCTACTCTGGGTGGTATTGAGGCGACACCAAAAGTTTGGGACTTAGCGGGGGCTTGGGTAATTGTCCAGGCTGCTGGTGGGGTATGGTCATCGCTTAAATCAGAACCATTTCCGTTGTCACCCGGAGAAGATTACAGCGATCGCTCTTTTCCCACCCTTGTAGTTAGTCGCCCCGAATTAATTCCGGTATTTCAACCTTTTCTCGAAGGCGTAAAAATTTAATATAATAATTTATTGTCTATCTGAAAACACTAATTTTGTTAACCAGCCTAGTGAGCGGCGACATAGCCAAAATTAAAGTAAACAAAGTCCTAGTCAGATAGAGAAATAAAGCTGGTAATAATCCTGATTTTAGTGCAATAACAGTGTAGCGACTAATTTAAGTACAGTTGTGGCTTCCAGCACACTACTTAATTTAGGATAAATAATTTTATGTTGTCTAATCTAGATTTAATTCGAGAGTTTGTGCAAAACTCTATTCAGAAAAAAGAAGTTTTGTTGTCAAATCCTGCTTTGACAGCGCAAACAGTCTATAACACCAACCAACTGATAGCAAAAGCCGAAGGTGTGATTGCCACCGTCCAACTATCTAAGACACTATCTGAATTCTCAATTTCTCCAAAATCATCCCAGTGGGAATTGATAAATCAGGCATTAGCAGAATATAGTTATCTCCTCAAAGGAGAAGTAGATAGTCGGGGTTTCTATCAGTATCAATACTGCGAAGTTCCTAAAGGCTATGAGATGCACTGTACTAAATCTGTGCTTCTATGGCGGGCTTGGTGGAAATATCGCAAGTATACTTCAAGACAAGGGATTCCGTTGGAACTTCTGATTAGAAAACGGGATTCATGGTATCCAATTAGAGATTTAGTTATTAGCGACGGACTTCTTTATATCAAAACTTTAGGAAGTGAGATAGCACTTGACTCAGACGACCTGGTTACTTGGTTAAGCAAAATTGATATCAAAATTAAAGAAATACCTACTACAGAGACATAGGTGTGGGTAGAACCATACATTTGTTTGTACGCCAATACAACCGATTGATTTTTTTGTAAAGATTTTTGAAAGTGGTATGACAAAATAATTAGGCAAAGGACGTGAAGAGAAATGAAAGGACTTTGGCTCGAAAACAACCAGTTGCAACTACGCACGGATATTTCCATTCCTAAACCACCACAGGGAGAAGCTTTGGTGCGCGTCTTGCGTGCAGGTATATGTAACACTGACCTGGAACTACTTAGAGGCTACTATCCTTACACTGGTATTTTAGGGCATGAATTTGTCGGTGTCGTTGAACAAGGGCCAGAACATTTAGTTAACCAGCGCGTAGTTGGAGAAATCAACGCTGTGTGTGGGCATTGTCAGTTTTGTCGCAGAGGACAACCAACTCACTGCGAAAATCGCACAGTTCTAGGTATTGTCAACCGGAATGGAGCCTTTGGTGAATATCTCTGTTTGCCGGTGGAGAACTTACATTTAGTACCTGATAATGTGCCAACAGAAGTAGCAACATTTACCGAACCTATAGCAGCAGCTTTAGAAATTCAGCAGCAAGTGTCATTGCATCCAAATGATCGGGTGCTAGTGGTTGGAGATGGCAAACTAGGGCAGTTAGTAGCCCAGACACTTGCCTTAACTGGCTGTGAACTTTTAGCTGTGGGGCGTCATCGAAACAAACTGGCTAATTTAGAGGCACGGGGGATCAAAACGAGTCTAGCCGACACTGTTACAGATGGATATTTTGATATCTCAGTAGAATGCACTGGCAACCCAGAAGGATTTGCGATCGCCCGTCGCGCCCTACGTCCCCGTGGTACATTAGTGCTTAAAAGTACTTATGCAGGCAACCTCAGCCTGGATGCTTCCTCATTAGTAGTGGATGAAATCACTCTCATCGGCTCCCGTTGTGGCCCCTTTCCCCCAGCCCTCCAGTTGCTAGCCAGAGGACAAGTTGATGTGCAACCTCTGATTCAGGCTTCATACCCCCTCATTGAAGGGCTTGCGGCTTTTGAACACGCTCAGAGTCGCGGTGTTTTGAAGATATTGTTAGAGATTGGTCAATAGTGATTGGACATTGGGCATTGGGCATTGGGCATTGGGCATTGGGCATTGGGCATTTGACATTGAGAATGCTTATTCTTCTCTACTCCTCTGTTTCCCCTGCTCCCCACTTCCCACTCCCTACTCCCCAACTAATACAGATACGGATTCGTCTTCGGTTGATAGTCCAAACAATGGATTGCTTCTTCTGTATTGGCAATAGATGGGCGTACAGTACATTTAAGACGGTAATTGTCGGTAAAAAATTGGCAACCACTACAGGGTATTTGATGCATTTGCTTGGCTGTAGTCACACTATCTCGCGCCGCCGTCCAGAGACTCAAAACAGCGAGAATAGTTACAGTCCAAGCAACGACAAAGCAAATGGGGACTAAAAAAGGTTGAATCCCATGAATGAGGAAAGAGATCAGTTGCAACACGATATGTCCTGATACAAACTAGGAGTTAAAGGTATATTAACTCCTAACTCCCAACTTTTAGCTTCTGACTATGGAAGTATAATTTAAATGCCAGCATGACCCAGCGCTAAACCAGTGACGAGCATTCCTAGAACAAGGAACGGTTGGGCGCTGGCTTGGTATTTAACATCATTCTTCACGGGGTCACGCAGGAAATACATATCCTGTAAAGTGATTTGCGGAATGATTAACAGTATTAGTATTGTTGCATACAAATTCTCATGGATGCTGACGAGATAAGCTGCTATCAATCCTTGAAATACATCAATTGTGACTACACAAATCCATGCCGCAGTGGTGATGCCAAACATTACGGGTAGTGAATTTAATCCTAGCTGGCGATCCCCTTCTACACTCTTAAAATCATTGACGATGGCAATACCCAATCCAGCCAAGCTGTAGAACATTGTCAAAATCACGATTGTGGAATTGAGATCACCAAACAAAGCGTGTCCTGTAGACCAAGGTAGGGTGATATAACTTGCACCCAAGGCGTAGCTACCTAGCCAGCCGTTTTGCTTGAGTTTCAGGGGAGGTGCAGAATAAATGTAGGCGATGAAAGAACCGATAATCGCGATCGCTGTAATTGTCGGGAATTCATGACCAGACCACACATCCAGCGCAAATGCCAAAGCAATACCAGCAATTAGTAATACCCAAATCTGAATAATTACCTGGGATAGGGGAATTGCCCCAGAGGGAATCGGGCGATAGGGTTCATTGATGGCATCGATTTCGCGATCGTAGTAATCATTGAGGATTTGGGTGTAACCTGTCATCAATGGCCCAGCCAGCAGCATACAGGTTGCTACCTTCAACACATTTTCCAGTGTCCAAGTATAGTTACCAGAAGAAGCCGCACCACAGACTACGCCCCAAATTAGGGGAATCCAGGTAATCGGCTTCATTAGCTGCAAACGAATTTTCCAAATTGAAGTTTCCCCAGACGCTGCACCTTTCATCCCCAGCAGTTGCCTAGTTTTCGCACTGCGATCGGCAGATGCGTTCGCTTTTTCGCTGGAATTATTTACCACTGAGTCTAATGCCTCAGCTGGGTTAGGGTCTGGGGTAATGGGAGTTGATTCTGACATAAAGCGTATTTTTTTTAGAGTGAGGAGTTAAGAGTTAAAAGTTATGAATTATTGTTTTTTTCCTAACTCCTCACTCCTAACTCATAACTAAATTAAAACGAAATTATCAAATAATTATTCTGAAACTTTGCTCCAGCAACTGGTCTGCCACTGAGAGCTGGAGGCAAGGGAATATTGCGTCGCTGATCTCCTGCTTCTACCGTGACTTCTGGCCCATATTGGGTAAGCTTGACTTGCTTTTTGTCAAACCCTGGCAAGAATAAGCGTACTTGACGATTGTGGATATCTATTTCAATTGGTTTGGGAGCCTGTAGAGCTTGTGCTTCAAAGTTGGGTAGGGCGTCTATCAGTGGTTGCCAGTCACCTGTTGGCGAGTCGGGAACGACGCTTACAGGTAGGGGGATAAATTCCTGTGACAGGTTGGCATTTGTCTCAGTAGACACAAGCAGAACACCACCGACAGTTAAACCAATTTGTTGAGCACTACCCCACAAATAACGAGCATTTGCTACCTCAATGGGATCTCCTGTGGTCACTAAGAAAGCAGTGAGACGTTTGGGGTCAGCAAGAGCGGCTTTCCCCTTTTCTAAGAAATTATTGACTTGGTTAGTGGGCCCTGCAAAGTTATCTGCTGTCCAGTTGACATTGAAAAAGCTGCTAATTAGCGGCTGAATTAAGGGCGATTCAGTAATCGTTTTCCCCAAATCGGAGTTGACAAACAATTGCCGAAATCGCCGGACATACCAACTGAGAGATTCTGGCAAACCCAACACCCGCAACGTTAAAGAGTCACCCGTGCCATCGTAGACGATCGCATCATATTTGCCACTGGCATCATATTCGCGGATAGCATTCAGGGCGAGGGCATTGTCCATGCCTGGTAATACTACCAGTTCTTGACCAAAAACGTCTTTGAATATGGGCGTGCGGAGATATTGCGCCTCAAGTTTCTTCACTTCGTCCCAGTTGCGTTCTAGTAATACAGATGCTTGAAACTGGACTACTTGCAAATTGGGAGCGATTTCCTGGGGATCGGCAGCAATGGGAGTACCCAGCAGAATTGACAATGTTGGTTCTGCTTGTCCTGCTAGGAGTACGCGCTTGCCTTGACTTGCCAATAATTTGGCGGCGGCGATCGCAATTTTGGTACGAGCGGTGCCGCCTTTGCCCAAAAATGTCAATATTAGAGCCATTATTTGATTCCTATTTTCACCGCCGGTCTTTTCAACTCCAACTTAGCACTCAACAAAGAATCTCAGCCTGTGTTTTAAACTTTAGATGCCAAGAAAAACCCGGTTCTGAGTTCTTTACAACTACACAGGTTTGATTTCATCTTCAAAAAACCAAGTAGAAGTGTTGTCGTCAAACAGCACCACTACACCAATCCCAGCACCATCGGTGACTTTGTAGCCTTGGATGATACCCACTTGTCCTAGTTTTTTTACAACAGGGGCAGAGACGCGATCGCGCAAGCGAAAGACTTTAACCTTTTGTCCGATTTCCATGCCTGATTACAATTCAGATAAACCAAGTCTCAGTGTAGCGGAATCTGTGACTCTGCTCTCATAAATTCAGCAAAGAAGAGGGGCAGAATCATAACTCCTAACTCCTAACTCCTAACTTCTAACTTTTAACTGCTGACTTAACAGCTTAAAATTAAATCAACAACTAAACAGGCTATTGCGGCGCAATTACGGTTGGAACAAGAACAGCTGCTTTGGCAACGGTTGGCGGAACATTTGCGATCATTAGGAGTTAATCCAGATAGCTTGAGTTAAGCAAATAAGGTAGTAGTCATGTATCAAACAGATCCCCCCCGTCCACCACAAGAAACCATGCCTACGATGTATGATTTACCCAGTGAATTAATTGGGGAATCAGGTTTGCCAGATGAATTTCACTGCATTCAGGCGGATTTGCTCAGTGAGACTTGTCAGCCTCTGACTTATCCATCTGAGGAAATTTTGCTTGCTAGTGACTTGAATCTTTACTACGACCCTCGCCATACTTTGTGGTACAAGCGTCCTGATTGGTACATGGTTTTAGGACTACCTAGTGCTAGCCAACAGCAAGACCTACGCTTAAGTTATGTCATTTGGCAAGAGGGAGTTGTTCCATTTTTAATAGTTGAATTACTTTCACCAGGTACAGAACAAGAAGACTTAGGAAAAACACTGCAGGAAGTAAACCGACCCCCAACAAAATGGGAAGTATATGAACGTATTTTGCGGGTTCCCTACTATGTTGTTTATGATCGCTATGAAAATCATTTGCGTGCTTTTCAACTCATAGGCACTCGCTACGAGGCAATATCTTTACCAGAGAACCGCTTATGGCTGGAAGAGTTAGAACTAGGATTGGGTCTTTGGCAAGGTTCTTATCAGCAGACAACAGGTTTGTGGTTGCGTTGGTATAATGCAGCAGGTTGGGTACCAACGCGAGGAGAAAAAGCTGAACAAGAACGTCAACGGGCTGAACAAGAATATCAACGGGCTGAACAAGAATATCAACGGGCTGAACAAGAACGTCAACGGGCTGAACAAGAATATCAACGAGCAGAGCGATTGGCAGAGTATTTGCGATCGCAGGGAGTCGATCCAGATAATTTGAGTTAAGTATAAAAGTTTAACCGAATCCGTGACACATCAAGTTGAGTTTTTGCCCGTAACTTGTAGCCAGCGACATACTAATTCGTCCCAAGAATAGATTTCATCAGTTTGGATCTGGGAGCGATCATAGGTTTGTGCGGCAATCAAGGCATTGTGAATGCTGCTAGCATCTCCAGGTTGATAGTAAAAAACATGAGGACGAGAAGACGACAAGTAGATTGGAGCAATAATTGGCAACTTGCAGTAAGTATACTGGATTACTTTGAGACTATCACTAAAACCCTCTGCACCAGGACTGTAGGAAAGTGTATGGAGAGCAATATCTGCATATTTGAGATAAGGGATTGTCACTTCAAAAGGCAACTCACCGTAGGCAGTGATGTTTTTTCTTTGAGGTAAATGGGGAATAGGACCGATAATATGAAATTGCCAATTAGGAAATAATTGGCTGGCTTGCTCTAGAAAGTTCCGGTCAAAATGAGAGTTCCCCACAAAAACAATGTTTGGGTACACTAAGGATTGATAAGGCGTTGGATAATCCCATACAAAAAGGTCTTTGCGAATACCGTGTAGATGCAATTCTAGGTTGGGTAGTCCTGCAAAAATACGGTAAATGTGCTGACTAGGGACACTGACTAAATCAAATTGGGTAGCCACCCGTTTTTCTGTATCTAAAACAACCGGATGATTACGTAATAAGCGCAAATCGTCTGACACGCGGTAGATAAACTGGGCGCTGGGATTGAGCCGTTTGCATGTTTCAAATAGAAGTAGAGCAGGGGTACTCTCGAAGATGAAGAGGTCAGCCTGAGAGATCATTGGTTCTACTGGCCCCAAAGGAAGCTGACCGTAGAGACGGAACCATCTGCGGCTAAGATAGTTGAGGAAATCCCAGCGCAGGTTAGCTGGATGCCAAGGTGTGAACCAGACGTAGCTCCACATTTTTTTCTGCACTTCCTGGAGTTGGTTTGCTTCTTGCAGCACGGGGTATGCTAGGCGATAGTCTCTACGAATCACCGATAGCCAACTCAAAGCTGCTGTTAAAAACACGACTTCCCAACCTTGACGCCAAAGAGCATCAGCCAACCAGTGAAAACCAGCTTTTCGTTTAGAGTTCCAATAATGCCCAGTAATCAAAACTACACGCTTCATAACTAGATAAATATCATAAGTGTGCCAAGCCTGTTAAACTAATACACTAGTAAATTTAATCTCTGCTGAAAAAGCCTTGTGTTGCAACAAAAATCTCAACATTATTGTCATTGTCCGCTTTCAGGAGTCAGGATAACCCTACCTACAAAGCAATGGAGTTTGTTTAAAAAAGGGATTTAACTTCTTCTCTGGCATCCACTGTCGCACTCAAATCCCTTCTAAGAGGTTGTTTAAAAAGTCTTCTTGTCGGTAGCAAAAGGTTCTAGAACCCCTTAAATCCCCCGATAAATTTGGGGACTTTGATTCCGGTTCCCCCCTTTTTAAGGGGGGTTAGGGGGGATCAATAAGTGCCTAAAATCACAGCCGACCACTTTTCAAACATCCTCTAACTCCTGACTCCTGACCAAAAAAGACTCATGATACAGAGCAACTGAATTTATTGATAGGGATTTTGAATTTTGAATTTGGAGCATACTCCTTTGCGGATCTTGCTACGCGCAGCGTCTCGTAGATAATCGACGTGACTCTTTTTTGTAAAAACTGAAAATTAAGTAGACTTATCCGTAGAGTAATGATTAACGAACCTCAAACTTTGATTAACTTACAACAAAAAATTAGGGCACATACTGCCATTGTTGGTGTTGTTGGACTGGGATATGTGGGTCTACCATTTGCTGTTGAAAAATCCAAAGTTGGTTATCAAGTATTGGGAATTGAGCAAAATCCTAAAAGAGCTGAACGAGTTAACATAGCTGACAATTACATCACGGATATTAAAGATGAAGAATTAAAACAAGTTGTCAGCAGTGGTAAGCTGCAAGCGGTTTTAAATTTCGACCGGGTAGCAGAAATGGATGTAATCGTGATTTGCGTCCCAACGCCGTTGACCAAGAATTTAACACCGAACTTGAGCTACATCGAAAATGTCACCCATGCCATTGCTAAACACTTGAGAACAGGGCAGTTAATAACCCTAGAATCTACCACTTATCCAGGAACCACAGACGAAGTTATGCGACCTTTACTAGAGGAGGTTAGTGGTTTACAGCAAGGACGAGATTTCTTTCTCGCCCATTCCCCAGAGCGGGTAGATCCGGGGAATCAGCGTTACACTACCAAAAATACTAGCAAGGTAGTAGGAGCATCCGATACATATTCACTCGAAGTTGCCAAGTTATTTTACGAGCAAACTATTGAGCATGTAGTACCTGTTAGTAGCGCCAAAGCTGCGGAGCTAGTGAAGGTGTTTGAGAATACCTTTCGGGCTGTCAATATTGCTTTAGTAAATGAATTAGCGCTATTGTGCGATCGCATCGACTTGAATGTTTGGGAAGTCCTAGATGCTGCTAATACCAAACCTTTTGGAATTATGCCTTTCTATCCTGGACCAGGAGTAGGCGGTCACTGCATCCCTATTGACCCCCATTACTTAGAATGGAAAGCAAAGGAAGTCAATTTCAATACCCACTTTATTGCCTTAGCTGGGGAAATCAATCGTTCCATGCCCCTATTCGTGCGAGAAAAAGCCCGCAGATGCCTGAATAATTTAGGTATTGCCCCAGCCAGAGCTAGAGTATTGGTGATCGGTGCTGCTTATAAAAAAGATATTGAAGACTGGCGAGAATCACCCGCCATTATGGTAATTAACTATCTACTGGAAGATAAAATGACGGTTACTTACCATGACCCTTACGTACCGCAAATAGAAGTCCGAGGACAGACATTTTCTAGCTTGGAACTAACGGACGAAATAATCGCCGCCGCCGATTTGGTAATTATTGCCACAGAACATAGTCAAATTGATTATGTCAATTTAGTGCAAAAATCTCAAGCAGTTCTAGATACACGGGGTGTGACTCGACATCTAAATTGCGCCAGTGACAAAGTAACTCTGTTGTAGAGAGAAAGATTAAGTGGTGACAGATTATATAAACAAAAAAGTAATAGTGGTCGGCGCAGGAAACTGGGGCAAAAACCTAGTGCGTAATTTCCACAATTTAGGGGCATTAGCTGGGGTCGCTGAAGCCCATCCTGGTCTGCGAGAAGCGATCGCCACAACCTACCCAGATACAGTTACTTATAGTGACTTTGAAGTAGCCCTAGAAACTGATGTCCCGGCTATAGTATTGGCAACTCCTGCACCAACCCATTATCAATTAGCAATGGCGGCCTTAGCAGCAGGTAAGGATGTGTTTGTCGAAAAGCCCATGACGCTCCTCACTGATGAGGCGCGATCGCTTGCCGAATATGCAGACAAACAAGGGCGGATTCTGATGGTGGGTCATTTATTATTGTATCAACCCGCGATCGCTTGGATGCGGGACTATCTAGCCAGTGGCAAGGCGGGAAAGGTGCTACACGTCGCTACGCAAAGGTTGAAACTAGGCAAGGTACGTACACAAGAAAATGTCTGGTGGTCATTTGCTCCCCATGATGTTTCGGTGGTACTAGATTTGTTAGGAAACCCGCAACTGCAAAAAGTACACGCTCAGGGAAATGCTATTTTGCAACCAGGGATTGCAGATCATGTACAAGTTGACCTCCGCTTCCAAAGTGGTCAATCTGCTCAGATTAATTGTTCTTGGTACTGGCCATTCACGCAGCGCACTACGGTAGTTATTGCCCAAAAGCAAATGCTGGTTTACGATGAAATGCAACAAACGGTGACAATCCACCACAAATATATCGACCAAGATTTAAACCATTACGACGACGGGAGCGAAATCATCGAAGTAGCGGCGTCTGAACCTCTAAAAATAGAGTGCCAACACTTCTTAGATTGTGTGAAAACTCGTCAAAAACCCAATTCTGATGGCTGGAATGGAGTAGCAGTTGTAGAAATTTTAGAGGAGGCGCAAAAGTTCTTACATGGCTAACTATTTTGTGCATGAATCCAGTTATGTGGATGAAGGTGCCCAAATTGGTGAAGGTACAAAAATTTGGCACTTTTGCCACATCCTGGGCAAAGCTAAAATTGGTCAAAACTGCGTCTTCGGACAGAATGTTTTGGTTTCTAATCACGTAGTAGTTGGCGATTACTGCAAGATTCAAAATAATGTCTCCCTTTATGAGGGGGTGATTCTAGAAGACTACGTTTTTTGTGGGCCAAGCATGGTCTTTACTAATGTCAAAACACCCCGATGTGAGTTTCCGCGCAATACCAGCAATGATTACCTGAGAACTTTGGTGAAACGGGGAACTAGTATTGGGGCAAATGCGACCATCGTTTGTGGTATAACCTTGAACGAATATGCCTTCGTCGCCGCTGGTGCTGTGGTGACAAAAGATATACCATCATACGCGATCGCCGCAGGAGTACCAGCAAAAATTATTGGTTGGATGAGTGCCTACGGCGATGTGCTAAAGTTTGATGCTGATGCCTATGCCATCGACTCCACAGGAACTAAATATCAAAAAATATCAGAAACAGAGGTTATAAGGGTTTCATGAGCCAAACTAATATTCCCGTCCTCGATCTAAAACCCCAGTACGACAGCCTCAAAGCAGAGATTCAGGCTGCCATTTCTCGTGTTTTAGAGTCTGGTCAGTTTATTATGGGGCCAGATGTTAAGCTATTTGAGCAAGAAGTAGCTGCGTATTTGGGGACACGCCATGCGATCGCTGTTAACTCTGGTACTGATGCTCTAGTGATTGGGTTAAAGGCTTTAGGAATTGGTGAAGGTGATGAGGTAATTACAACTCCCTTTAGCTTCTTTGCCACTGCTGAATCAATTAGTAATGTGGGGGCGACACCAATATTTGCGGATGTCAACCCAGATAGTTTCAATATTGATCCAGGAGCAATAGTAGCAAAAATTACGCCCAATACCAAAGCAATTATGCCCGTTCACCTTTACGGGAACCCAGCGGCCATGGCTGCGATCGTGGATATTGCTCAAAGGCATAATTTGAAAGTGATTGAAGACTGCGCTCAGTCATTTGGCGCACGTTACTATGCTACTTGTTCTGCTTGTAACGACAAATGTCAAGATAGCACTCGCACCGCAATTATCGGTAAACAAACAGGCACAATTGGTAACGTGGGAGCCTATTCCTTCTTTCCCTCTAAAAATTTGGGAGCTTATGGGGATGGGGGACTAATTACCAGTGATGATGATCAAGTAGCAGAAATGGCTCGAATGCTACGGGTACATGGAGCGAAAAAGAAGTATCATAATGAGGTTTTGGGTTATAACTCCCGCCTTGATACTATGCAAGCAGCAGTTTTACGTGTAAAGTTGCCTCATATTGATCAATGGAATGAAGGTAGACGCTTAGTTGCCAAAACCTATAACCAACTGCTAGCAGATGTAACGGGTGTAGTCACACCAGAACTCGCTGATGGTCATGTGTTTCATCAGTATACAATTAGGATTTTAGATGGCGATCGCGATCAAGTGCATAAATATCTAACTGCACAAGGTATTGGCTCAATGATTTATTACCCAGTTCCCCAAGACCAATTGCCAGTTTATAAGGGCAAATATCCTGTAAATCCAGTTAGCGATTTGTTAGCAACTGAGGTTCTAAGTTTACCAATTTGGCCAGAACTAAATTACGCAAATATTGCACGAGTAGTGGAAGCTATTAGGCAAGCTTTAGTTTTGGAAAATAAAAACGTCTAGCGTCTAGTAATAGATATAAAGAATTGACCTTGATTATTTCATACTTCTGGTTAGTTATAAAACTACGAAAATAGTATATTGACTTGTATTTGCTGAAATATCGGAAAAAATGATTAATAAGCCCCTCCATTTTCGTTTTTTGAAAAGCTTAATTAACTCTTTTCGTCTATTTTATTCTGAAATTATTTTTCCTCCATTTTATACTTTATGGCGGCATCGCTCGATGCTATACCAAACTAGTCTGAATGAGGTTAAAACCCGTCATGCTGGTTCTATATTAGGACTGCTTTGGCTGTTTATTTATCCTTTACTATTCCTTGGAACCTATGCGATCGTATATTTATATATATTTAAAGTGCGCTTCCCCACATTGGGTTCTAATGAATATGTAGCATTGATTTTTTGTGGCTTAATTCCCTTTTTAGGGTTTTCAGAAGCTCTAAGTTATGGTGTTGCTTCTGTAGTTGCTAGTTCTAATCTTATTAAAAATACTTTGTTTCCTATAGAGTTGGTTCCAGTCAAAGCTGTATTGGTTGGACAAGCAACTCAAATAGTAGGCATGGGGTTGTTACTAGTAGTACTAACAATTATTGGTAAGCTTTCGATTTGGTCACCTTTATTTTTATTGGTGTGGATTTGTCAACTATTATTCTCTATGGGGTTAATCTGGATTCTATCCAGTCTTAATGTGTATATGAGGGATATTCAAAATATTGTTGCTGTATTAACTTTAATATTAATGATGCTAAGTCCAATTGCCTATACAGAAGCAATGGTTCCAGCAGCAATGAAACCATTTTTAGCTATTAATCCGCTTTACTATATAATTATTTCCTACCAATCAGTATTAATGCTTCACGAATTTCCACCAACTAGAATTGTGATGCCGTTGATTAGTATGTCAATATTTATATTTATTGGAGGATTTTGGTTTTTTAGACAAATGAAGAAGGTTTTTAGTGATCATGTTTAATACAGCAGTATAGTTTCAAAAATTTAATACATTATTAATGTAATAAATGATGTATGAAAAAAAACAATATCTTTTCTCTATTTATCATATGTTTTTTTGCTATTTGCATTTTAATATTATTTAATTTTAAAGCTGGTAATACTGATGTGAACAGCCCTATATATTGGTATAAAAATCCTTATATTAATAAATCTGAATTTATTTCTAAATATATCATACCTCTTCTAGGGACTCCATCTCCCTTACGAGAAACTAGCCCTTTAATTAAAATTCATGATTTCAATTACTTTTATCAAAATCCTCTTAATGAAAGGGTTCCAGTCACTATCCTCAATTATCCCAAGCAACCTGAGAATGAATATTACTTAAATTCAAAAGCAATTGTGATAGCCATTCATGAAACAAACAAAGTAGGCGGTGAGGAACCTTGCGGGCAGGCAGGTAAAGAAGAAATGTTTTACGGTAAAATGTTGGCGGAGCAAGGTTATATTGTTGCGTGCCCGACACTAACCTTTACAGGCAAACGTCAACCCACTAATCATTGGGATACAACAGAATTCTATAAAAAATATCCTAATTGGTCGGCACTTGGCAAAGATATTGCTGAGATTTCATGGTTACTTGATTCGATGAAATTGTCTGGCTTCAATATAAATAAAATCGCTTTAGTTGGCCACTCACAAGGTGCTATTTATGCAATTTTTTCAGCAGCTTTAGATGAAAGAATCGATACGGTTATTGCCAATGCTGGTTTCGTAGTTTTTAAACAAGATCCACATCCTGAAAGATGGAGCCGCAATAGTTGGTATAAGGCATTACCTTACATTCCTAACAATTTTACATATGCTGAATTAGTTGCAACTATTTCTCCACGTAACGTCTTAATTTGTAATTATTTACAAGATGAAATTTTGATCGCAACATTTCCTGACACTGAAGTTAAAGATATCATGGCCAAATTCCCATCAATTCATTGGGCTTTCTTTAATGGAAAGCACGGTTGGCCATCTGAGGTTAAGCAGTTTGCTTTTTCATGGTTATCTCAAAAATTTCCTGTCAAGAATATTAGCAATTAACAACAGTCTAAATTTATGTGTGGAATAGCAGGTGCTTTGAATCTCGATTGGAATTATATTCCATCTTTAAACCGCAAATTATTAGTGATGAATCAATTACAGAGCCACCGAGGCCCTGATGGACAAGGGGTTTGGGAGCATCCTTCACAACACGTTGGCTTTGGTCATCGTCGTTTAAGCATTATAGATTTAACTACTGGTAATCAACCAATGAGTGACCAAGGAGGTAACTGGATAACTTATAACGGCGAGATTTATAATTATGTTGAACTGCGACAAGAACTAGGAATAGATAATTTTGTTACTGATTCAGATACAGAAGTAATTTTATATGCCTATCGCAAGTGGGGTATAGATTGTGTCAACCACTTGCGGGGGATGTTTGCTTTTGCAATTTGGGATGAGTCAAACCAAGTTCTATTCTGTGCTAGAGACCGTTTTGGCATTAAGCCCTTCTATTATACTGTAGTGAATCGGGTATTGTACTTTGCTTCAGAAGCCAAAGCTTTGTTGCCTTTTGTTAAAAGTATTGAAACCGACTTAGAAGGTTTCAAAGATTATTTAACCTTTCAATTTTGTTTAGCAGGTAAAACCTTATTCAAAGGCATACACGAACTTTTACCTGGGCATATTTTGCAAGTTGATAACGGCGTTGTAGACGTTAAACGTTATTGGGAAGTTTACTACAACCTAGATTTTGACCATACTGCTAAGTATTTTGAAGAAAAGATAGCAGATATTTTATCAGAGTCTGTTAATCTGCATATGCGTAGTGATGTGCCAATAGGGGCTTATGTGAGTGGCGGGCTAGATTCCAGCATAATTGCTTCTCTAGCGAGTCAAAAGTCTGATGACAAGTTTATCGGATTCACAGGCAAGTTTTCTATTAGTGAAGACTACGACGAAAGTAAATATGCAAGAGATTTAGCAGAATGGAGTGGGTTCGAGTTACACGAACTAGACATTACAGCAACAGATTTTATCGAGAATATTCGTAAAGTTATTTATCACTTGGATTATCCGGTTGCTGGGCCTGGTTCTTTTCCTCAGTATATGGTCTCGCAGTTAGCCAGCAAATATCGCAAGGTAGTAATGGGGGGACAGGGAGCAGATGAAATTTTTGGTGGATATGTACGCTATTTAATTGCTTACTTTGAGCAGTGCATCAAGGGGGCAATTGATGGAACTATGCACTCTAGCAATTTTATCGTAACTTATGAGTCTATTATTCCTAATTTAACAGCGTTGCGTAATTATAAACCATTACTACAAGAATTTTGGCGGGAAGGTTTGTTTGAAGATTTAGATAAAAGATATTTCCGTTTAATTAATCGTGCGCCTTCTTTAGGAGATGAAATTAATTGGGAAGCTTTGGATGGTTATTCTCCCTTTGAGACATTTCAAAAGATTTTTCTGGCAGAAAATGTCGGGCAAGAGTCTTATTTTGACAGCATGACTCACTTTGATTTTAAAACTTTATTACCTGCGCTTTTACAAATTGAAGATAGAGTAAGTATGGCGCATGGATTAGAGTCAAGAGTCCCATTTTTAGATCATCCTTTAGTAGAGTTGGCTGCGACTATCCCGGCGAATATTAAATTTAAGAATGGCACAATGAAGCAGGTATTGCAAAATGCAATAGGTAGTTTTTTGCCTGCTACGATTACTAATCGTAAGGATAAAATGGGATTTCCTGTACCATTGATAGAATGGATAAATGGAGAGGCTTCGGACTTTATTCATGATACTTTATCTTCACAAAACGCAATAAGCCGGGATTTAGTCAATAACAAGCTGGTTCTCAAAAGCCTGAATCAAGAGAGGAAATTTGGTCGAAAAATATGGGGATTTTTATGCATTGAATTATGGCAACAAGAATTCTTTGAGGGAAAATACAAATACAACTAATATAAACATTACCAATTTTTTTGTTTTTTAATAAATCAAAAATATACTAGGAATAATTACAATGATAAAAATGCAAAATATTATCAAAAAAAACTTTTACGGGTAGTAACTTAATTCTAGGGTTAGGACTCATTGCAACAGTGTTACTGTTCTCAACACCCACAGTTAATTATGTTCAAGTAAACTCTATACAAATAAAAGCAATTACTGGGGGAACACAAGTGACATTTACTAGTAAGAAGTCAAATTCAAGTGTTCAGTTTGATGTCTACGAACCTGACTCCTCAGGAACTATGAAATTACCTGAAAATGTTGGTTTTTGGAAATCAAAATTATCTACTGATGAAGATGGTATGATTGCTTTAGTAAACAAGGATGGACAGTATTATTACAATATTTCTAGTGTTGCATTTCAGGCTATGAATTCTAGGGATCTAAAAGTTTTGACTAAAAGCAGTCAAAAATTAAGTTTGAAGCAAACTAAAGCCTTGGAATGGCTTAATAAACATAAAGTAGTGTTAAATAATGGTTCTTATATTTGGTATTACAACTTTCCTCTCAACTACAATAACATCGTAGTAATTTCTTCTTGGCCTTCTGCTTTTTCACAAGCTGCTGTTATCTATGCTTACATAGCATTTATCATATATCAATTTACCTATAACTCTAGCCACTAAAGTATCCAAATCAGTTTGATGATCGTACTGTCAATTTCAAAATAATAACTGGATAAAAAATGAAAAAAAGACTAAAAATATTTACACTTTGTTTAATAGTAACTATTTTTGTATTTTTAGGTTTTGAATTTAAAAAGCAACATTCTAATATTACATTAGGTAATCTAGAAAATAGGATATTAAATTCTCGTGGAACTGAAATATTAAATTTAGAATTGGGTTCTAATCCTGCCCAAGTTTTAAACTCCTATGAAAAAAATATATCAGATAGTGTTGGAGCTATAGTTTCTATAACACCTATAAGTGATAATGATTACTTAATTGCTGACTTTAGCAAAATCTATAGACTTATATTAAAAGACGCTAAAATTATTGAGATAAAACCTGTGTCATTCACAGAAGATAATAGGCAGTCGAATTTTTCAGGTAAATACGTTCCCACAGGTTTATTTTTTTCCAAAAAATATAATCAATTATTTGTGGCAAATTATACTGCTAAGAATATATTAATCTTTGATGTAGATATTAAAAATAATCAGATTGTACTTAAAGACGAAATTAAAACTTCCAATACTACAGGTCCAGAAAATGTATTTGTTTCACCTGATGGAAAATATCTAGTATGTACCAACTATGATGGTAATGTTGTTACTGGTTTTAATTTTTCATCTGGCAAATGGCGCGAAATATGGTCTACGAAAGTCAACCAAGCTCATGGACTGGCTATTGTAGATAAGTTAGTTTATGCTACTAGCTTAGCTGAAAGGGCACTATTTGAATTAGATATTCACGACGGATCTGTTATCCGTAAAGTTGGTTCACAAGGATGGAACCCGGAAAATTTGGAGTTTCTATGGCCGACATCTGTATATCCTTTTTCTGAAAATTATTTAGTTGTTAGTGATGCACATACGGGGTTGATCAGTATACTAGACAGACAGAAATTAAAACTAGTAAAATACTTTGGTGGTAATGGACCTACATATAAATACTTTAATATGCCCTATAGTGCCATTGTAGATAACAACAAACATAACTTGATTATTTTATCTACATTTCAAAAACGGATTGTTTTTATTAATTTGAATAGCGATGAAACAAAAAACTATGTGATTAGTAACATCAACTGGAATAGTCTTTATGGCTCTAAAGACCTTACAAAAAACATTAAAAGGTTGGGAGAAGGTTGGAATAGTTATGTTTGGCAAAAAGGCCCTGTTATCAAGTTATTTAATAAAAAATATTTTCTTGGTTATTCAGCCCTAATACCAGCTAATGGACAAACCTCTCCGATCTTAAAAATGCCAGAACCAGACTCACCATTTATGATATCTAGTTCATATTTTTACTTTATGGATCATTTACATTTAGGTAAAGGGGAGCTTCTTTTTTCTCCCCAAGCAGGGCATGGATTGTATCTAGAAGAGCGAAACGGAAACTACTATCTTATTCCCTTAATGCTTAATTTAGATACTTGGCGGGTAGGAGACAAAATGATCAATCCTCAAGGAAAAATTGATACGGCACAAATTAAAGAGCAAGTTATTAAAGTAATAGCTAAATTTCAGAAGTACAAGGGAAAAAATGGGCTTGTGACATTGAAAGATTTTTGCCAATTAGTGTTACAAAATATATGCGCGGCACCAGACCAAACATTGGAAAATATATTTGCTCGTTCTCGGATGAAAAATGTGTTTCATTCTCAAGCAGCAAAATTATGGTACAACAAATATTCTAAGTGTAGTAAAAATTATTGTCAAAAAGAAGAGATAAATAAAAATTTAGAGATTTACCTTTCAAAAGTAATGAAAGAACCATTAGTATATCTTGATGAAATATTTAGTATTCAAATGCTAAGTGGTAACGCTACAACATTTTAAATTTTAACTTTAGAGTTTTACAGTCGAGTATAATAATCAATTAGCTTCTTTTGTTCATTTTCCCAATTGTATTCATCAACAGCAGCATAGTATGACTGCTGGCGCATTTCATCAAGTTTGTCTGGACTAGCTAGCAGTTCATTCAACACATTAGATAATGCTTCTGGTTGTTTAGAATCGAATAAAACCCCATTATGTAATTTCTCGGTGAGATATCGCATTTCTATCAAGTCTGAACTACATAGTGCTAAACCTGCCATCATATATTCAAAAAATTTATTAGGAAGACAATATTTCGTGTTAAAGCAAACGGAAATAAAAGGACTCAGACCTATATCACATTCACTTCCAGTCTCTACTAACTGGTCTACCTTGACAGCAGGCAAGAACTGCACTTTCTCAGAAAGTTTGGCATCTTGAACTATTTTTTTTAGTGTAGCTTCATGACTGCCTATTCCTCTAAACTGAAAAATAGCTCCTTCGACGGATGCTGCTGCTGCTATAACTTCTTCTAATCCCCTGTACTGAAAATAAGCACCTTGATAGGTGATAACTCTAGGACTATTTTTTCTATTCAGAATAGAAGCAGGAGGAAGGTATTTTTTCGATGGACAATTACGTAAAGTTAAAAACTCTTTGGAGCGGTACTTTTTACTAAAATACTCACCTAAAGAATCACAAACTGTTATTCTGCCATCGGCAAGGTTAATTAATTGTGCTTCTAAGTTAGTGTAAAATCTATACCATATATCTGACCTCATCTCTTCTGCCAACTGCTCTGGGTAGATTTCATGGGCATCATATACTAAAGTTTTATCATCTATCAATTTACCCATAACTCCAGCCACTAAAGTATCCAAATCATTGCAGTGATACACGTCTGGATAAAATTCACGAGAAACTTGATATAAGATTAAATTAATTAGTAAAATTGAGCGAATAGCTAAAATTTCTTGAATATAATTCACATTTTTAAAATTTTTTCCTTCTTTGGATATACCTAAAACCTGATATCCAAAATCAATGCTTTTTTTGAAAATTTTATCTAATTTTGCTTTCTTGATATAGCTAGAAATATTACGCTTAGTTAACTGAATAGGTACAGTTTCAAGATCCACAAACAAACTAGACTCTATTTTATCTAATATTTTTCCTACCTTCGGGCATATTTTATGCAATTCAAGCATTGCTTGAGCAGAATAACTATTAGGTACATCTATTCTGACCACCTGATAATTATCTAGTGATTCTCTGGAAATTGAACATTCTTCAGTTTTCATCCCAATAACTGTTACTTGATATCCCATGTCTGATAAGGTAGTAGCCACTCTGCGAACTCTAGGATCTCGTCGAATTTCAGTTAATGAGAAAACTACGATAGACTTACCCATGTTAAAAATCCTTTTTAATGTCTAAAAAACAGCTGTATGAGGGTCAAGATTATCAATAAACTGTCTATACCAAAGTTCTAGTGTTAGCCATCGATATATCAGCCAACTTCTATCAATATTTTTCTCTTGATGTTGCTGCCAATAAAATTCAATAGTATTGCGAGGTACTATATTACGGTTGATAAAAGATTCAGAACAGATAATATCGTAGATATTATTTTTGTGAGGTGCAGTTCTAATCCAACGAGCAAAAGGAGTCGGATATCCTAGTTTACTGCGCCGCCACGTAACCTCTCTGGGTAGCAAATCCTGCATAGCTTGCCTCAGAATCCATTTAGTCCATGAACCTCTAATTTTGTAATTAGAATCAAGGCTCAAAGCAAATTCTACTATTCTATGATCTAAAAAAGGAACACGAGCTTCAATAGAAAAAGCCATACTATTTCTATCTTCGTAGTGAAGTAATGCAGGAATACTTTGCTGAACTAAATGCCAATACAGAGTGTTTGCTAGTTGCTCAGGAAAACATATAGGCTGAAAACGCTGGATTTTATCATCCTTGACCAAGGCTTCAAATTCTTGAGAAAAAAAACTTGGTTCTTCGGAAGAAAGCCTAGCATAAACAGAGGTTTTAAACCCTATATTGGTAATTCTATTAGCAAGTTTAATTAATCGATGATTAACTAAATTAGAAAGTACGGGGTTTATCCATTGCATCCCCCAATATCTAGTAACTTCAAAAGCGGTTTGATAAGCAGATATGGTACCCCAAACTTTATTTTTACTATTATTTACAAGTAAATCTTTTATTCTTAAAGCAAAATAAGGCAGATACCCAGCAAATAACTCATCACTTCCCTGTCCATCAAGTAAGACTTTAACGTGCTTTCGAGCTTCCTTCATCACATAATACTGCGTGTACAGTCCTGGCCCAGCTGAGGGTTCATCTTGATGCCATACAATACGCTGCAAATCATTGATTAAATCATGCGATGGTTCTGGAAAAACCGGATGAGGAATGGTGTTTGCTAAAGAATTGACGGAATCAACATAACTTCGTTCATCACAGTCTTTATCGCTGTACAAACCAGAAAAAGTATAAATAGGGCTTTCCTGAAACTTACTTGCCAGACATACAATTGAGCTAGAATCTAACCCACCAGATAGACAAGTACCAACAGGAACATCAGACCGCATCTGCATCTTCACGGAGGAAGATAATAAATGGCGAAATTGTTCTATGGGGTCTCCACTATGCCAAGACTGGCGAAATTTATCTGTATCTAATTCCCAATAAGAATGAATTTGCAGGTTCCCTGTTTCAGTGTGCAGATATGCATAATGACCAGGCTGCAAAGCCTTAATATCTACAAAAAAAGTTTCTTCTCCATCATCTAGTGAGCCTGATGGTAAAAAATGATGTATGTAAGCTAAGTTAGGCTTTCTATATTCAGGAAATACAGTAACTAGGGCTTTAATTTCTGAAGCAAATACAAACTTTTCTGAATCATTAATATAATAAAAAGGCTTAACTCCAAATCTATCACGGCTAAAGAATAACTCTTTATTAGCTCGGTCGTAGATAGCAAAAGCCCACATTCCATTAAAATGGTGCAAACAATTAGCACCCCACTCGCAGTAAGCAGCTAAAACAACTTCCGTGTCTGTACCTGTATAAAATTGATGACCTTTGTGTTTAAGCTCTTCTCGAATTTCAAGGTAATTATATATCTCGCCATTGTACACAATCCAAAAGCGTTCGTTATGATAAGGCATTGGCTGGTGTCCAGAAGCACTTAAATCAAGAATTGACAGTCTTCGATGTCCCAATCCTACAGAACCATCAATATACAATCCTTCATCATCTGGACCTCTATGTTTAATAGAGTTCGTCATGTCAGTAATTAATTTTTCTGAAACACAACGATTTCTTTCCTTATAAATTACTCCAGATATTCCACACATAATATATTATTTATTAAAGTGTTTTTTTATACAGAGAAACTAGTTTCTCTGTTTGTTTTTCCCATTTAAAGTTGCCACGGATTTTTAGCACTTGTGATTTATAACCATTTATCTTGTTAGGACTGGCAAAAAAATTATCAATTGCTAATTGGATATCTGCTGATGTCTCCATTTTTGCATTCTGACCTATGCCTTGATGACCAACAAAACGATTTAGTTCAGGAGAATCATTAGCCAGGATTGGTAATCCAGCCAAAATAAACTCGAATAATTTATTAGGAGTACAGTAATAAGAGTTTAAATCTATATGAGGATAAGGAATAATTCCGACATCAGCAGATGCTGTATAAAATAGTAAATTGTTGGCTGAAACAAATTCGTGGAAATAAACGCGATCGCCAAGTAGTTTAAGATTTATAGCTATCTGTTCTAATTTTTCTCGCAAAGCACCACTTCCCAAAATTACAAGTGCAAAATCTTGATATTCACACAAAGCAACAGCTTCTATGAGATTCTCTAGGTTGCGATTCTCACTTAAACTACCCTGAAAAAGTAGAATTTTTTTGCTTAGGGGAATTTTCAAATTTTTTCTGAGGTAATTATAAGAAGAATATACATCAAAATCCGGTGGCTCACTGGTTAAGTTAAGTAAAAATTCTGGTACGGGAATATTGTATCTTTTAGCCATTTCTCCTGCGATAGACCGATTAACTGTGATTACTAAATTTGCCAAAGGTGCAAGTCTAGATTCAACATCTTTATACATTTCTACCCGTTCAACACCAAAATGGTGTTGTTCTGGATAAAGTTCATGAGAGTCATATACAACTTTTGCTTGATAATGAGTAGCTGCTTTGAGAGCAGCTGGGAGCATTGGTAGATCATGAGCAACATATATGTCTGCCGGAATTTTTACTGCTTCTTGATAAAAATGTTCATGATACCAGTAAAAATCACGCCATTTTGTTTCTGTGATCAGTTTTTCTTTTTCAACTAATTCCGATATTTTCAGTGGTGATCTTGTTTTATTAAATAACTTTGGTATAATTTTTTGGATGAGTTTATTGTACCAATTTAGTATTGTGTTGCTCTTCTTTTCGGAAATTTGATATGTGGGAGGTGGTGAATTACCATCTATCCTGACAATTTTTATTTCAGGTATTGCACGATCATTGACCTGATAAGCCTGGGGTAAAGGAGCAGCAACTATATGAACTGTAAATCCATTTTGAGCTAGGGTTTGAGCCTCCAACAAAATTCTTCTATCTATGTTGTCATCTGGAGTAAGCATGACTACAGTTAATTTTTTGCTATTGAATTGGATCATAGTTATAAATCTCTGTGAAATTATTTACCCAAAATTGAGTTTTTTTGCTCATCTAATTTATTTCTAAATAGTTTAATTTTGGTCAAAAACTTTTGATATATTACTATAATTGTGCTTTTTAATCGACGCACAAATGTCTTATTATAAACAGCTTGCAGCTCTTTATATTCACTTTGCAAAATTTTGGATTCAGATTGCAAAGTTGGAGTTACGTACTGTAAGGTTTGGTGTACTATCTGTAAAGTTTCGTGTACCGTTTGTAAGATTTGATATTCACCTTTTAAAGATTGATATGTCTCTTGTAGAGTTTGATGTTCACCTTCTAATGTTTGGTGTGCTGCTTGCAAAATTTGATAAGCCTCTTGTAAAGTTAGATTTTTGCTCTCTAAGCTTTGGTGTGCTGCTTGCAAAATTTGATAAGCCTCTTGTAAAGTTAGATTTTTGCTCTCTAAGCTTTGGTGTGCTGCTTGCAAAACTTGATAAGCCTCTTGTAAAATTAGATTTTTGCTCTCTAAGCTTTGGTGTGCTGCTTGCAAAACTTGATATGCTACTTGTAAAGTTTGTTGCTCATTATTTAAAGTTTGGTATCCTTTTTGTAAAACACTGCTAAGGTTATAAAAATCATTATCTGATAGACTCGGAAGATTATGCTTTTTCAACAAATCAGGATTGGACATCCATTTTCTTTCAACTACATAATTGTCATATAGCGGCAAGCTTAAATCAACATGGTCACTTCCGACTAGTCTCCAGAAACGGGCTTTTTTCTGATGATTATCGTGAATAATAATTTCATCGCTCTCGACATTAGTGAGGGCAGATGTGGTGAATGTGATTGAACAGTTTTGAGATCGAATTTCAAATAGGATACCATATTTTGACAGACAAGCTTGAGGAATGGGAATCTTCAAAAAAAAGTTCCCATAGACTTTTGTTTCAATTAGTGAAATATAGCCCTGCTTGTCGTCATAAATAAAAATCGTCATGTCACCATTTGTTTCAACTCTTCCAGAAAGGTTTAATTCAATTACTTGATTTGGATTATTTGAACAACAAAAAAAACCAATTAAAAGTCTGTGATTCTCTGATAAAATGGCACCTTCTGTCGTCACTACATCAGACAAATAGTATGGCAGTTTAGAAAATAACGGGATAAATCCTTTTTTAAATATTTCTGGCTTTTGAAAGTCAATCTGATTACTTCTTAACTTTTCTTGATCTAATACAACTTGTCTTCCACCAATATCTTTAAAACCTGGGGGTAGTTTACTTGTTGAAAAACTATCTTTAGCATAAAGATTAATACACTCTGTTCGCCGCGAAGACCAATCTATTAGGTCATGGTTATCAAGACACAGCATTGAAACTAATTTATCTGTCATTGACTCAACAGGTTTAGCTATAGTGACATTTTTACTATTACAATACAAACATAATGGAGCATCGGTTGCTGCTAACTCAAATACCAAAAGTCGTTTAGCTAATACTACAGATGGAGGTTCGCTCTCCCAAGTATCTCCACTTAAAATTTGTCTATGACACTGATAGCCAAAGGGAGTTAGTAACTCTGCTGTTTCTTTGAGATCAAATGATGCTAAATGATGATTAACATGGTAGTAGCGCCCACAGTCGGCACACTTTGTCATTGACTGATTTAAATCTTCAAGAAAAGGTACTGTAATGATGACATATTTGGATGCTACTCGGGCTAGTTCTTTTAAAGCTTGGGTTCTCTGTGCTGATGTCAAATGTTCTATGACATCATTTGCCATAACTAAATCAAAGGATTCATCAGCAAAAGGTAATTGGAGAATTTCTCCCAGAACCGTTTCCCGGCTGACATAACGCAGTGCTTCTTCACTTCTATCAAGACCTACTACTCTAATAAGTTCAGGTAATGCATTAGTAATTAGTCCGTTACCACAACCAACATCTAGTATGCTTTCCACATCTTGAGGCAATATCGCTAAAATATCTGACAGCACTTGCTCTTGATAAAGGAGCATGGTATTATTCCAAACTTCAGGTTGGTCAAAGTAATTCTTGGTATTTTCCTGCATTATGTAATTTTACTTTAAGTGGTTGACGACAGATTCCATAATCAGTACGGTCAGTTTCATTTGGATCGCAAACTTGAAAGTGAATGCACCTGTCAAGTAAATGGTAAGCTTGCGGCTCAATTCCATTGATGGAAAAGTACTTAAAAATGGCAGCACTCGCTACATAAGCACCTTTACCAAGCAAAAGCTTATCTACATGAAAAACTACTTGACCTTCTTCTGCAATCACGTCTACACCAAGTTCGCTACCAGATGCTATCCATTGGGAAGCACAAATTCCGGAGGGAAGATAGATGCAAAAAACAAAGGTTGGATTTTGTATGGCTATGGTAGTCCTATATTTTACAACTACCTTACAAGGATTTAGGCAAAAAAGTGTTTTAGTCTCTTTTCGTTGGGAATCCAATATTAAAACTTCGGTAATTAAAGCCTCTTTAGAGCCATATTCATCAGTATCAGTTAAAAGAGAATTAATCTCTTTGAGAGAATCTTTGATTTCAATTGAGTGCTGCCCTTGATTATCTTTTCCAATACCTTCAGTATTAAGGGTAAACTGTGTGACACTGTTATTAGATGCAAGCATACCCAATCTATGGTAGTCCTTGTAGTCAGAAACAAACACCTCAACAGCAACACTTTCTTGTTCACAATCAGCCTCAATCTGCAAACATAAATCAGATGAATTAGCTAAGTAAGACTTAGGTACAGCGAATTCAAAAGGTGCGTGAGCATATTTGCCTTTAAAATTAGCGTACACTCTATAGTAACCATTACTATCTCTACTTGCTGAACCCCAATCCATCACACCTGGATCATCCAGAATATAATGCTTTTGTCCAGGTTTATTATCCATTGGTCCGCCCACTTCAATATGCCCAATATTTTCAGATTGGGATTGCAGAACTATAGATCGGATCTTGTGCTTCCCATCAGGATGTCCTCCATCTTTACCAACAAAACGAAATAAAAACGATTGATATATATCTTGTTCGTTTTCCAGCAAAAGAGTTTGCTTTTTAGATAATTTTAAATCTCTGGCTTTTAATCTAATTTCTTCCTCACGTCGAACCATTGCTGAGTAAAATTTGATGGCATGGAGTGGATTTCCATCTGCATGTATGGTTCCCCGATTGATCCAAATAACTCGATTACACAAAGTCTGAACAGAACCCAAATCATGACTGACAAATAAAACTGTTGCCCCTGAATCTTCTGTCAGCTTCCGCATCCGCTCTACACACTTCCCAGCAAAGTAGGCATCACCCGCACCCAGCACTTCATCTATAATTAGTATTTCAGGCTCAATAACTGTAGCAACTGTAAAAGCCAACCGAGCATACATCCCTGCCGAATAAGTTTTGATGGGCTGATCTATAAACTCGTCTAGTTCAGAAAAATCAATTATTTCGTCTTCCAAGTTTCTAATCTTCGCTGGAGATAGTCCTTGATATGCTAGAGAAGCTTGGATATTTTGCCGTCCGGTAAACTCTGGATGAAATCCTGTACCGAGTTCCATCAAAGCTTGGACTCTTCCTTGAACTTCTACAGTTCCCTCCGTAGGTGCAATATTGCCCGTAATAATTTTCAATAGGGTACTTTTGCCAGCACCATTACGTCCAATTAAACCAAGACGTTCTCCCCTTTTCACTTCCAGGTTCAGACCTCGTAAAGCCCAAAACTCTTGATAATATTGTTTGCGCCAGAATAACCATCGATTAACTCCAAAAGCATCAAGAACCTTATCAGCAGGACGCTTATAGAGCCTGTACATTTTTCCTAGATCGCGGATAGCGATCGCTGTCTCTGTCATTTTGTGCTTTATCTATGCTTTATGTGCTTTATTTATGGAGATTAAACTCCATAAAAGAAAGTTCCAATCTCAGAATAATAAGGTAATATGTGTGGAATTGGCGGAATAGTCAGATTTAATTCCTCTGGAATAGATTTACAGATTTTAACAACCATTAGTAATTGTCTCAAATTTCGCGGTCCTGATGATCTAGGGTTTTTAGGATGGTCTGGAACATCACCTGTCCAAATCTCCCGAAATCCTGAAGCTTTAGAGGGTAGCCGGATCTGCCTGTTTCATCGTCGCCTGTCTATTCTGGATCTAAGTCCTGCTGGTTGGCAACCAATGGGAACATCTGATGAACGGTATTATATTGTCTTTAATGGAGAAATTTATAATTATCTGGAACTGCAAACCCAGATGAAAGCTTTAGGCCATCAATTTCGTTCACGCTCAGATACAGAAGTGCTATTGACAGCATACGCCCAATGGGGTAAAAAAGCTTTAAACAAATTAGTAGGAATGTTTGCCTTTGCTATCCTAGATACTTGGGAACGTACCTTATTTCTAGCTCGTGACTTTTTTGGCATTAAACCTCTTTACTACACCTACTCTCAGAATGGATTAGCTTTTGCTTCTGAAATCAAGTCACTTCTCAAGCTTCCTGGTGTCAACCCCCGTGTCAATCCCCAACGACTTTATGACTACCTCCATTCTGGGCTGACTGATTACGGCAGTGAAACCCTATTCGCTGACATCAAGCAACTACCGCCTTCCCATTTCCTGAAAGTTTCTTTAGACAAACCCCAGCAACCTCAAATTGAGCGATACTGGCAGTTGGAGTTAAACCAACACTTAGATATTACATTTGCAGAAGCCACAGAACACCTGCGCCACCTATTTTTAGAAAGTGTCAGTTTACATCTGCGAAGTGATGTGCCCGTTGGGGCGGCACTTTCGGGAGGTATAGATTCTTCTGCCATTGTCATGGCGATGCGACATCTACAAGGAGAACAATTAGAACTGCATACATTTAGCTATATTGCCTCAGATCCAGCCCTCAGCGAAGAAAAATGGGTGGATACAGTGGCAGAGGCGGCGTCGGTTGTAGGACATAAAGTACAGGCATCTCCTGAAGACTTGATAACCGATCTCAATAGACTCATTGACTTACAAGATGAACCCTTTGGTAGTACTAGTATTTATGCTCAGTATCGGGTGTTCCAACTGGCAAAAACTGCTGGCATTAAGGTGATGCTAGATGGACAGGGAGCTGACGAACTTTTGGGCGGCTACCGTCCCTACCTAGCTGCACGACTGGCTTCTCTACTGCGTCAGGGGCAATGGGGAACTGCTAACCAGTTTTTGCAACAATCAGTAAAGCTACCAGGGACTAGTCAAAAAAAGCTGCTACTACGGGCTGTCGGATTACTCTTACCGCCAAGTATGCAAGCATCAGTGAGACAGCTAGTAAATAAAGACGTGAAACCTAGCTGGTTGAATAGTGACTGGTTTACCCGACATGGACTGGTTCCCAAACTCTATCAAAGCAAACATGGTGAAGAAATGTTGCGGTCAGAACTTTACTATGCCTTGACCGAAACCAGCCTACCAATGCTTCTGCGCTATGAAGACCGCAATTCTATGGCACACTCAATTGAAAGTCGGGTTCCCTTTCTCACACCTGCTTTGATCAATTTTGTTTTGTCTTTACCAGAAGAATTTATTATTGCTAGGGATGGCACCTCTAAAGCAATTTTCCGCCAAGCAATGCGGGGTATAGTCCCAGATGTTATCTTAGACCGTAAAGATAAAATTGGTTTTGCCACACCTGAGCAACAGTGGCTAAAAACCCTAAGTCCTTGGGTCGAAGCAGTGTTAAACAGTGAAATGGCAACCCAAATTCCGGCATTAAATTTACAACAGGTTAAAGAAGAATTTCAGGCAGTAGTAGAGGGACGGTCTGCCTTTGATTTCCGTATCTGGCGCTGGGTGAACTTAATTTGCTGGGCAGAACGCTTTACCGTGACTTTTGAGGACTGAAAATGCGAGTAGTACACCTATCTACGATTCATCGCCCGCTGGATGTTCGCATTTTCTATAAAGAGTGTATAACCTTAGCAAAAGCTGGATATGAGGTACATCTGTTAGTTCCCAATCCACCAACAAATAAGTTAGAAGGGGTGTTTTTCCATGCCATTGATAAAGTCACAAATTACCCACGCCTAAAGCGAATCTGGCGGCGACTCAGTAGCGCTTATCAACTAGCGGCATCCTTACAAGCTGAGATTTATCACTTTCATGACCCAGAACTAATTCCAGTAGGTATTCTCCTCCAACGTCTTGGGGCTAAGGTTATCTATGATGTCCATGAAGACACACCTTGGGAAGCGATTTCTTTGAGTAAGAATAATCCTTTAGTGGGTTGGTTGAAGTTTATTATTTGGACTGTGTTAGAAGGAATAGCTAAGGCAACTTTAGATGCTTTTATTTGTGTTACTCCTCAAATCGCCCAAAAGTTTCCCCCAGCAAAGACCATTATGGTGCGTAACTTTTCTCTTACAGCAGAACTTGAGGCGGCTGATACCAATATTGCTGACGAGAATAGACCAAACAACGTGATTTATGCAGGTGGTATTGCTGGGATTCGCGCTATTCGAGAAATGGTACGGGCGATGGAATTACTAAGCGAAAACTTAGCTACAAAACTAGTGTTATTAGGAGAATTTTCTCCACCTGCTCTAAAAACTGAGGTTGAGCAGTTCCCTGGATGGCAACGAGTGGAGTTTCTGGGTTGGCAATCCCGTAATGATTTAGTGCAGAATTTAGCACAAGCTAGAGTTGGTTTGGTAGTTTTTCATCCAGAACGCGATCACTTGGAAGCTTTACCTAATAAATTGTTTGAATATATGGCTGCGGGTCTGCCAGTCGTGGCATCTAATTTTCCCCTGTGGCGGCAAATTATCGAGGAGATTGGGTGTGGCTTGTTGGTTAACCCTTTAGACCCGCAGGAGATTGCCAAGGCTATTCAATATCTCCTCGAACACCCAGAAACTGCTGCTGCTATGGGAAGGCGAGGACAAGAAGTAGTACGCACTCAATATAACTGGGAAGTTGAGTCGCACAAGTTACTTGGTTTGTACAAAAAAATATCAATGCAGTAAACTACCCACCACCATATTGCTAAGAGCAATATGGTGAGGGCAATTAATCGCCCAGAGTTTACCCGACTAAGTACCTTGAGTACTACGATTTTTAGGTCATCTTACCTACAAATGCGTTCGCGTAAGCGTGTCGTCAGACAAGCCAGTTTGTAGCTCTAAGGTTAACAGTTAAACAGGTGTAATGGGTTAAGCCAGTGCTGTTAGCATCAGAAGCCTTTAAATCATTGTCCAGGCTAACTTTACCCGCAAGGAGAGACAGAAATGTCTAAAGTGTTCATTCTTGACCAAAACAAACGTCCATTAAATCCAATTCATCCAGGGTAAGCTCATCTAATTTGGTATAAAGTGAACTTGACAAATTAGAGAAGATAAGTATGAACAACCGGATAAAAAATGCACTTGACAACTGAGCAAGATAAATGAGAAGACTTCAATGCTGTTGTTAAAAAAATGTCAGGAGTCAAGTTGATGTCACAGGGCTTTGAAACTAAATCTGCTGATGCTCTGAAAAATCCTAGCGGTCAGAGAAAGCCAAAAGAAATAGTGGACATCGGTAGTATTCAACAGAGTCTAGTTGGGCATTTTGCGGAACTCAAAGACCCCAGAGTAGAGCGAACCAAAAAACATCAACTGACAGACATCTTAGTAATTGCGATTTTGGCAGTTATAGCGGGAGCACAGGGATGGGAAGATATCGAGAATTATGGCATCAGTAAGCAACAGTGGTTAGAAGAATTTTTAGCACTACCAAATGGAATTCCGTCGGATGACACTTTCCGTCGAGTATTTGAGTTCATTGACCCAGACGCATTAAATCGATGTTTTCTCAGTTGGGTAGAAACCTTAGTCACCAAGATGGCAGGAGAAATAATCCCCATAGATGGTAAGACAATTAGAGGTTCATATGACCGCAATCAAGGGAAATCAGCACTTCATGTAATTAGTGCTTGGTCGAGTGAGCAACATCTGGTTTTAGCAGAGATGAAAGTAGAGGATAAATCCAATGAAATTACTGCGATTCCTGCATTATTGGAATTGCTAGATATCACAGGATCTATCATTACTATTGATGCAATGGGAACACAAACCGAAATTGCCAAAAAAATTATTGGCAAGAAAGCTGATTATGTCCTGGCACTTAAAGCCAATCATCCCACTCTCTATTCTCAGGTGACTGAATGGTTTGAAACCGCTCTTGCCGATAATTTTCACTTAATTGATGTCAGCGATGACAAACGAATTGAGAAAGCACATCACCGCCGGGAAATTCGTGAAGTCTGGACTGTACCCGTTACTGCGATTGGTGAGCTTTATCAACCCAAATTATGGGCAGGATTGCAAACTCTGGTTATGGTCGTCCGCGTGCGTCATCTTTGGAATAAAACTACCCGTGAAGTTCAGTTTTATCTCACCTCTTTAAACAGTGATGCTCAACTTATCGGTCGGGCTATCCGAAAACATTGGGGTATTGAAAACGAGGCTCATTGGACGCTTGATTGTACCTTTGCAGAAGATGCTTGTCGCATTCGTTCTTTCCACAGTCCACGAAATTTCGCTCTTTTAAGACGCATTGCTCTCAATGCTCTCAACTATGAACAGACCTACAAACGTAGTCTTCGTCAAAAAATGAAACGCACCGCTATGGATAACAATTATATGATTCGGGTTCTCAGTTGTTGTTTTATTTACTCTAAGTTAGATTCTTCTCATCCTTTGTGTCAAGCCTAATTGAGATGCTCTTACCCTGCTAGCGGGAGTTTCAACATATCAACCGCATCCGGTTTAGTTCAAGGGATTAGTTACAAGACTTGTAGACACATTCATCAAAAAGACGGTTATTCTTATGCAGGACAAAAGATTTAGAAATTACTCAACTGTTTCCCCCACGATTTCTGCTATGCAGAAAAATGTTCAGGAAACGTTTCGTAATTTCTCTCCCATTCCTCTCGCCACTAATTGGAGTACCGATATAGTGGGGGTCTCCTGGGAGGTTTAGATGAAAATTTTGACAATAGTTGGCGCTCGTCCCCAGTTTATTAAGGCAGCAGCAATTTCTCGCTCTCTCAACTCTCATCTAGAAATTCAGGAAGTGTTGGTTCACACGGGTCAGCATTACGATGAGAATATGTCTGATGTTTTTTTCCAAGAGTTAGAAATTGCTACACCTAACTACCATTTGGGTATTGGCTCTTACACTCATGGTGCTCAAACTGGACGGATGTTAGAGGCAATTGAACAAGTCCTGCTGCAAGAATCGCCAGATTGGGTGCTAGTCTACGGAGATACGAATTCTACTTTGGCAGGAGCGATCGCCGCAGTTAAGCTTCATATAAGTGTGGCTCATGTTGAAGCAGGTTTGCGATCGTTCAATCGGCGGATGCCTGAGGAAATCAATCGAGTTCTGACTGATCATACCGCAGACCTACTGTTTGCTCCCACTGCGGCGGCTGTAGCAAACCTCAATCAAGAGGGAATTTCTCAGCAGAAAATTCACCTAGTCGGGGATGTGATGTATGACGCTGCTCTTGACTACGGAGTTAAAGCAGAGCAGAAAAGCTCCATTTTGGAACATTTGGGGTTGAGTTCCCAAAAATATCTGTTAGCAACCATTCACCGGGCAGAGAATACTGATAACCCAGCACGACTACGGGCAATTTTTATGGGGCTTACGGCTGTTACCCAGAATATACCAGTGGTATTGCCGCTCCATCCCCGCACCCGTGCAGCTTTGTTAAGAGAAGGGTTGCTCGAAGATGTAGGCAAGTCCCTGCAATTAATAGAGCCAGTGGGATATTTAGATATGGTGATGTTGGAGAAAAACGCCAGACTCATAGCGACCGACTCCGGTGGCGTTCAGAAAGAAGCCTTTTTCTATCGAGTGCCTTGTATAACTTTGCGAGAAGAAACGGAGTGGGTAGAACTGGTAGAGTTGGGCTGGAACCGCCTAGTGCCGCCACTGGATGCGCCAACTGTTGCTAATGGTATATTGGATGGGTTTGTGAGTTTTTCTAGCAGCGAAGTTCCAGATGGACTTTACGGCGGGGGACTAGCAGCGTCAAAGATTGTTCACTTACTTACAAAAGACTCGATCTGGAAATAAACTTAGAACGCAATACGCTTGGGTTAAGGCTAAAACCTTTTAAGCAAAGTCAAGTTTTTTAACGAACCACAGAGGCGCAGAGAAGCCAGTGCGTTGGGCGGGTTCCCCGACTTGAAGCAACTGGCGCGGCACTGAGAGAAGAAATAAATACTTAACTGAACTGTATTGACTTAGAACGTGCAAAATCACTTACTAATTAATTTCTCATTTCTCTTAACTCGACCTACTGGCATCACTACCTACGCTCTCAACCTGTTACCTCACTTACAACAACTTTATCCCACACTTCTAGTCTTCCAGAATATTCCTGGTTATAACTGCTACCCAGTTCCCCCTAACCAAACCGCAGAACAAGGGGCAAAAGGTCATTTAAAACGCCTTGTCTGGACTCAACTTCAACTTCCACAAATCTATAGACAGCTAAAATCCCATCTATTATTTTCCCCGCTCCCGGAAGCGCCCCTTTATTCTAACTGTCGTAGTATCGTCATGGTTCACGACTTTATCCCGTTGCGCTTTCCCAAACGTTTCTCACCGCTAACACCCTACCACCGCTACTACATTCCCCAAGTCCTCAACCAAGTACTACACATCATCTGCAACTCCCAGTCCACGGCTAAGGACATTACTGATTTTTACCAAATTCCAGCGAGCAAAATTACCCCCATCCCCCTCGCTCACGATCGCACTCACTTCTCCCCTCTAAATCTACCTACTTGCAACTATTTTCTCTACATTGGACGCCAAAACCCCTACAAAAATCTCCAGCGACTCATCGCCGCCTTTGCTGCGTTACCTAACTGTAAAGACTATGAACTGTGGTTAGTAGGGCCAAGCGATCGCCGTTATACCCCAGTTTTAAAAGCGCAAGTTGCAGAACTAGGTATAACTAATCAAGTAAAGTTCCTAGACTATATGCCTTACAGCGAATTGCCAAAAATCATCAATCAGGCGATCGCACTTGTCTTCCCCAGTCTCTGGGAGGGTTTTGGTTTACCTGTCCTGGAAGCGATGGCTTGTGGTACTCCCGTCATTACCTCCAATCTTTCCTCCTTACCAGAAGTAACTGGCGATGCGGCGATTCTGATCAATCCCTACAACATCGGAGAAATTACAGAGGCAATGCAGGTTGTTGCAACTGATTTGGGGTTGCGATCGCGCCTTTCTAGCCAAGGTATCGCTCACTCTCAACAATTCAGTTGGGAAAAAACAGGAAAAGCAACCGGCGAAGTTTTATCCCGTTATTTTTGACATCCTCCCCGCCCTTTAGGGCGGGGATTCCTAAGACTCACGACTTAGGTTTCTGTTTCTTTCCATTGCTGGTTTTTTGCAACTGCCCAATAGGGGAAACACCCTATCAGGTCTTATGTTCGCTCCACAGACTGAAACTGCGAGTCCCGCAGCCAAAATATTCTTACTAGCGTTAATGTCTCTGTCGTGGTGTGTCCCACAGTTAGGGCAATTCCACTCTCTGATATTCAGAGGCAGCTTATCGGGACTTAAACATTTTTGAGGGATAAACAAGCCTCAAACCCATTCAGGGTAAGGGAAATACACCAAATGCTCAAAAATGGCTCAAACCCAGATATATCAATAAACTAAGCAAAACGATGTCAAAGTCTTTCTGTATATAGATTTGAGGCTTTTTTCTGGGTGTTTTTTGTCTAAGTCCCATTATCAACAATGTGTCCGCAGTTCCCACAGCGTTTTGAACTAGGAAACCATCGGTCAATCTTGACGAACTTACGACCATACCAATCGCACTTATATTCAAGCTGCCTAACTAGTTCACCCCAGCTAGCATCACTAATCGGCATAGCAAGTTTCCTATTTTTGACCATATTCTTCACAGACAAATCCTCGACTGCAATCGTTTGGTTTTCTCGAACCAATCGAGTTGTCAATTTGTGGAGAAAATCATTTCGCGCATCACTAATTTCTGCGTGGACAATAGCAACTTTAAGCCGTGCTTTATGGCGATTGTTAGATCCCTTTTTCTTGCGGCTAAGAGCTTTTTGAGCTTTCCGCAATTTCCGCCGCTTAGTCTTGAACACTTTCGGGTTAGCAACCTTCTCGCCATTGCTCAAAGCAATCAAACTAGTAATACCCAAATCCAAACCAATTTGATTAGGGGACTCAGGTAATGTTTCGATTCCTTCATCCACCAGCATTGAAACTGTCCACCGTCGAGAAGGCGAAAGTTTTACCGTAATTGTGGATGGCTCTGCACTTTCTGGCAGTTGCCGACTCCATCGGATATCTAATGGTTGAGCGCATTTGGCTAAAAATACTTTGCCATCTTTCCACTTGAAAGCAGCCTTAGTAAATTCAGCATTCCCACCATGATGCTTTTTCTTAAAGTTTGGGTATTTTGCCCGTCCCGCGAAGAAATTAGTAAAAGCAGTTTGTAAATGTCTTAATCCTTGCTGCAATGGCACACTGCTAACTTCATTCAAAAACTGCAAGTCTTCTTGCTTTTTCCAACTAGTCAGCAAGAGCGAAGTTTTTTCGTATCCGACTCGCTCGTGTCGTTCATACCATGCTTCTGTCCTTGCAGCAAGAGCGCGGTTGTAAACTAATCGAGCGCAACCCATCGTTCTTCTGAGCAAGGTTTCTTGCTCAGAAGTTGGATAGAATCGGTACTTGAATGCTTTTTGTGTCATTCATACATTCTATCCGATATTCTGCAAGAAATCCCAAATTAAGACCCCGTCCTTAAGGACGGGGACTATTTAAAGCCGTGCTTCTAGCACGGGGTTTTAAACCCATTTTTCTGATAACTAATCCTCAATCCCAATGAAAGCACTAATTCTCTCAGGTGGGAAAGGTACACGCCTACGTCCCCTCACTTATAGCGGAGCAAAACAACTTGTACCAGTTGCTAATAAACCTGTTTTATGGTACGGCATTGAAGAAATGGTCGCTGCTGGTATTACTGATATTGGCATCATTATCAGCCCGGAAACTGGAGCAGAAGTCCAAGCAAAAACCGGAAATGGAGAATACTTTGGAGCAAACATCACCTATATCGTACAAGACCAGCCAGCCGGACTTGCTCACGCCGTCCAAGTCGCCCGTCCCTTTTTAGGAGATTCTCCCTTTGTCATGTACTTGGGCGATAACCTGATTCAACTAGGTGAGTTACGTTACTTTCTCCAACAATTTAGCCAACAACAGCCAGATGCTTTGATTCTCTTACATTCGGTTGACAACCCTAGCGCCTTTGGTGTGGCTGAGGTCGATGAAACAGGACGGGTATTACAGTTAATTGAAAAACCCAAAGTTCCTCCTTCAAATTTGGCATTGGTAGGGGTTTATTTCTTTTCTCACCTCATCTATGATGCGATCGCAAATATCCAACCTTCCACCAGAGGCGAACTAGAAATTACTGATGCTATTCAATACCTAATTAATCAAAACAAACAAGTTTTAGCGTACAATCTGCAAGGTTGGTGGCTTGATACTGGTAAAAAAGATGACTTATTAGAAGCTAACCGATTGATTCTCGATACCTATCTGACAGCATCAGTGATTGGCGAAGTCGATGCCCAAAGTCAGATTATTGGACGAGTCCAAATTGGTGCAAAATCTAAAGTAATTAACTGCACAATTCGTGGGCCAGTTGTCATTGGTAGCAATTGTCATTTAGAAAACTGCTTTATTGGCCCTTATAGTAGTATTGCCAACAATGCCACACTCATTGATACCGATTTAGAACACAGCGTGATTTTAGAAGGTGCTAAAATTGCTGGAATTCATCAGCGTATCATTGATAGTGTGATTGGACAAAGGGCACAATTGACTCTTGCACCTCGTCGCCCCAAAGCCTTGCGATTTCTAATTGGCGATGACTGTCAAATTGAACTAACGTGAATTATTTATTAAAAATAAGAAAAACCACAGTCAAAATATTATTATAATACCTATAAAATACAAGTATTAAATAATTCGTAATTCGTAATTCGTAATTCGTAATGGGCAACTCTTAGAGACGCTAAAAGCGAACGCCCCGCAACGCTTTCGTAAATTTTGTTTTGTAATGGGGATTTAACCCCAACACAAAACTTGCATGATTTTTGAACCGGGGGACTTAAACCCACGGAACTAGTTAAATTATTCTCACAATTAACACTGTGGCACATTACTTATAATATTAATGAGCATTGTACCTACCAAAATTCCCGAAGTTCTACAATTTGAACCTCAAGTATTTGCAGACGATCGCGGTTTCTTTTTTGAAGCCTACAACCATAAAAAATTTGCTCAAGAGACAGGTATTGTTACGAATTTCGTCCAAGATAACCACTCTTACTCTAAACAAAACGTCTTGCGTGGATTGCACTACCAAATCCAACAACCCCAAGGTAAACTTGTCCGGGCTATTGTTGGTACCATTTTTGACGTAGCCGTAGATATTAGAAAAAGTTCGACTACCTTCGGTAAATGGGTAGGTCATGAACTCAGTGCTGAGAACAAACGCCTACTGTGGATACCACCAGGCTTTGCTCACGGCTTTCTCGTGCTTTCAGAAATAGCGGAAGTTCTCTACAAAACTACAGATTACTACGCACCCCAAGGCGATCGCACAATTCTATGGAACGATCCAGATTTAGCTATAGATTGGCCTTTGAGTGCGCCACCGATTTTATCAGCTAAAGACCAAGCCGGGAAACCTTTGAGAACTGCTGAAGTATTTGATTAAGTAGTCATTGGTCATTGGTCATTGGTCATTAATGCAAAACCCTTAGAGGATGTTTGAAAAGTCCTATTGTCGGTATCAAAAGTTTTAGATCCCCCTAAATCCCCCTTAAAAAGGGGGACTTTGATTCCGGTTCCCCCCTTTTTAAGGGGGGTTAGGGGGGATCAATAAGTACCTAAAATCACAGCCAAATACTTTTCAAACAACCCCTTATACCAATTCACAATTCGCAATTCGCAATTCGCAATTAAAAAACTTAGATACAGCAATGCTTTCAGGGTTTACATCTGTATCAGATTTTTAGTGAAATGGTATTAGACTCAAGACAGAGGATGACAAATGACAAATGACAAATAACAAATGACTCCGCATAAAAGTAAGTTTGAAAACTAATTAGGATGATTAAATCAATTTTGCTAATTGGTAGCAACGGTCAAGTGGGTAAAGAACTGCAACAAATACTCCCATCCTATGGCGATATTATCTCAGTACAACGCCCAACAGTAGACCTTGCCCAACCCGATACCCTCCGCAACGTTATCAGATCAAAACAGCCGCAAATCATTATTAACGCCGCAGCTTATACTGCTGTGGACAAAGCAGAAAGTGAACCCGAACTTGCTAGCGCTATTAATGCGATCGCACCCCTAATTATTGCCCAAGAAAGCCAAAAATTAGGAGCTTTTCTAATTCATATTTCGACCGATTATGTTTTTGATGGTAATGGGTATCGCCCTTACCAAGAAACCGATGCGACTAATCCCTTGAGTATTTATGGTAAAACCAAACTTGCTGGAGAAGAAGCAATTCGGGAAACTTGCGCCCATCACCTCATCCTCCGCACTGCTTGGGTTTATGGAACCTTTGGCAAAAGTAATTTTGTCAAAACCATGCTGCGACTAGGTGCAGAACGCCAAGAACTCCGTGTCGTCGCCGATCAAATAGGTAGCCCGACTTGGGCGCAAGATATAGCCACGGTTATAGCCCAAATAATTCTCCAGTTAACTCCAGAAATTAGCGGCAGTTATCACTACACTAATAGCGGCGTTGCTAGCTGGTATGATTTTGCCGTTGCGATTTTTGAAGAAGCACAACAGCTAGGCTTCCCTTTGAAAGTTGAACGTATTGTCCCCATTACAACCGCAGAATATCCCACGCCAGCCCGTCGCCCTGCCTATTCCGTCCTTGCTTGTGAAAAAATCTCAGCAATTTTAGAAACACATCCCCCCCATTGGCGACAAAGACTCCGGCAAATGCTTAAAGATTTGAAAATCGGGCATGGGGCATAGGGCATTGTTAATTAAATTTCTTCCCTATTCTCTATTCCCTACAGACGCGATGAATCGCCTCTGGGTAGACGCGATGAATCGCCTCTGGGTAGACGCGATGAATCGCCTCTGGGTAGACGCGATGAATCGCCTCTGGGTAGACGCGATGAATCGCCTCTGGGTAGACGCGATGAATCGCGTCTCTACCTTTGACTTTTCAAAACTCCCGTTTCTTGTTGTATTGGCAAAACATCTAAAATATCAGTTTGGGAACAATATTTTAAATCTTCGTGACAGTCAAGACGCAACAATCGTTGGCCGTGACTAGCTTGGTGGAGTAATCCCAATAAGTTATCTTGCCACTGAGAGTAAAGAGCGATCGCACTAATTACTTCATCATTACCAGCTAATTCTTCCGGTAACAACTGGGTTTGCTGCAAAAGACTATGAGCGATCGCACCTGCACAAACTGTATCTTCTAAAGAAAAACTGCCTTCCCAACCAGAACCGACAATCCACACTGTCTCTGGTTGCAACTCTTGAAGAAATTGTACCACCGCCGCCCGGTTAATCAAGGCTGCTGCTAATAGATTTGGGGATTCTTGTACCCGTTGTAAGGCACGAGTGCCATTGGTGGTACTGATAAACAAGCGACGCCCTTGCACTAATTCTGGTGTGCAGTCGAGGGGAGAGTTACCCAACTCAAAGCCAGCTACTTTCGCGCCACCGCGTTCTCCAGCCCGCAGACGTTTTTCAGAAGGCCATTTTTCGCTAACTTTAATTAATTGATCTAAATCGCTGAATACTTGTACAGCTTCGCCTCCAGCTGCCAAAACTGTCGCAATTGTGCTAGTGGCTCGCAAGACATCGACTGCGATCGCACATTCTGGCGCTTTACCCGTTGGAGTCAATTCAGGAGTGTGGTATACGAATAGCTTCACGCGCTGGATACACCTAGTTTAATAATACTGTCGCAAATAACATTCTACCTAGTTGGTGTCAAAAAAGAGGAAAGGGGGCAGGGAGCAGGGAGCAAGGGGGAAAACCCCATAAATAAATGTATTGGCTCTAAGACAAGGACGCATTATTTCTCGTGGCACTTTCCGCTCGAAATAAATATTTTTCCCTTGAGCATAAATAAATTTACTTGCTCTGAAACCCTTGATTGCTGGGGAATTTCAGAATCTTTCCCCCAAGCTTTTAGCCCCCCGCCCCCTGCCTCTTCGGTCAGTGACATACTTCTACACTGATTGCAAGCAATGCAGTGTAGGCTTCTCACCCAATCCGGCTATTGCTTAGGAGGCGATGAAGCTCACTTTTAAGTCCACGGAATGCCCTGCCGCAGACTATGAATTTCCTACCTTGTACCCTACAAGTTTTACTGTCCTGGATGAAATGCTGGCATATTCGCACTATTGGACAAACCAATTGGTAATTTGTATTAATCAAGATGTGCCTACTTACTTTCATGCTGTGCAACGGAGTCGCTTACCAATAGTCGCAATGCTACTGGACAGAGGCTTATCAGACACCAATGTGGGTCAAGCTTACCACAAGTATTTTACCAGAAAAAACTTATTAAATTGGCAACTTTCTTGTCTTAGCTAACTACAGTTACAATTAATCCCACAGCATTTTTTAGCATCAAAATGCACAATGTATCCCATTCAATACATAAATACTCAAAAAGGCCATTTTTATGCTTCTGGACTTTCAGACTTGCTGCACGATCTTGTAATCTAAAACAAGAAAGACCTTTAACAAGTTACGGTTAGAGGGCATGGGGCATTGGTCAATAATCAATAGTTCCTCTTCCCCTGCTCCCTCATCTCCCTCACTCCCCCTTCCCCTTCCCCTTCAAAAATCGCTATGGCACCTTTACCCGATTACCGCCCTAAACAACTATCTTTAGGCCCCTTGGAAGCGGAAATTTTAAATATCATCTGGGAACTTGGTTCAGCTACAGTAAAAGATGTACACGATCGCATTCTCACTGATCCCAACCGCGAATTAGCGTATACTTCTGTCACCACTGTCTTACGTCGCCTCACTGATAAAGGTTGGCTAGCCTGCGACAAGAAAGAGCGGGCATTCTACTGGCGGCCAATGCTGAGTAAGCAGCAATCAGATGTCATCAAAGCTCACGAGCAGTTACAGCGATTTCTGGCAGTGGGGAACCCCGATGTTATTGCTGCTTTTGCCGATAGCCTAGATGAAGCAGCTAGTGAGCAAATAGCAGCGATCGCCAAACGTATTCAATCTGCACGCCAAGCCAGGGAGGAAAAATGATGCATCTAATAATGATTTTGAATGCTTTGGCAGTTGCCTGGTGGTTAAGATCCGCTTGGAATCAACGCCAAGGTAATTGGAAGGTGCGGTGGGGGCGATCGCTATTTTTGTTCCTCTTCCCACCCTTGTTAATTTTCATGACTGCGATCGCTGTGCTATTCATGGGGCCTCAAGGACAAATGGGCGGCATGTATACAGGCTCAATTAGCTATTTCTTAGCATTAATTTATTTAGCATTTTTTGCCATTTCATGCATTAAACTTGCCTTCCAAGGTTGGCAGTCTGTAGAATCTGCCCGTAACTGCCCCCTAGTGAATGTTGGCGATAGACGAGCCAGACTGCTGCAAACGGGAGCGCTGTTCGCAGGTCAAATTGGTTTTTGGCAACCAGAACTAGTAGTTAGCCAAGGATTAGTGCAAACTCTCTCACCCGCTCATTTAGAAAGTGTCTTAGCCCATGAGCAAGGGCATCACCATTACAGGGATACATTCTGGTTTTTCTGGCTGGGTTGGGTGCGTTCCTGCACTGCATGGTTGCCGAATACAGAGCCTTTGTGGGAAGAACTTTTAGCTTTGCGCGAACTCCGTGCTGACGGTTATGCAGCATTGCAGGTAGACCGTCTAGTGCTAGCGGAATCACTTTTATTAGTGGTTAGTAGCAGCCCCGTCTTATCAGAAATTTGCTGTGCTGCATTAGGTTCCTCTGGTGCAGATCGCTTAGAACAAAGAGTAGAAGCTCTATTAGCACCACCAGAACCAACCCCAGAAGCTCAATTACAATCCTGGCATGGCTTTCTGTTGGCATTCCTGCCTTTACTGACTGTGATATTTCATAGTTAATTTGAATTTAGCAAGCTACTACAGCACGAAATCGTTATGTTTGTAACGAGAATTATGATGTTTGTAACAAAATCGGATTGTTTGTAACAAAAATCAGATTGTTTGTAACGAAAATCGTAGCGTTGGTAATGAAAACGTATTGTTTGTAACGAAAATCGTAGCGTTGGTAATGAAAACGTATTGTTTGTAACGAAAATCGTAGTGTTTGTAACAAAAATCGTAGTGTTGATAACGAAAATTGTGATGTTAAGAACAAATATCGTGATAAGAACAAATTAACAAGCGGTAATTACAAATTACGAATTACGAATTACGAATTACGAATTACGCTTGGTTCGAGTGAATTCATATTCTGTAAATTATTTTCAAAGTTCTGGTGTTAAATACTCGCTGCTGCCAAGTCAGAACGAAATAATGCAGCAACGAAGATTTACCAATGTGCTTGTCACCAACTATATTGATACTTGTAGGCTGATCGCCCTTCATCCGAGATGCGATCGCGTGTAATTCATCTTTACGACCGACAAACAGCCTGGGATCTTCAATCATCCCCGCAGCCACAAAAGGATTGTCAGGCAGCGCTCCAGAAGTCATGTAAAGCGTTTATCCTAGTTTCAGCAATTTAACTAAAAGAATACCACTAGCCCCATAATGTCTTTGTGATCTGCTTTTTGGGTATGTGCTTTTGCTATATCATGACAAGCCCCATTCAATACAGTTCGGTTAAGGTTTTTTGATGAAAATTCTAGACCACAAATATACGATAAATCATCACAAAGACGCGATAAATTGCCGTCTCTACGAAAGACCGATTTGTAGAGACGGCGATTCATCGCGTCTCTTGCCTTAAACGTGGTATCTGAGAAAAATATTTATTTGGCAAATGGGCCAATGTTTACTGCTAAGAGTGCAGAACAAACCCTTGATGCGATCGCCAGTTTCCTAAAACTAGATTAACCTGAGAGCAACCCCTTTAGAACCTTTGCCAAATACTCATACTGCTCTAAAGTATTGTAAATCTGCGCCGAAATCCTTACCAACAGCCGAGGTTTTTCCTGCCACGCTATCAATTGCACTTGAATACCAAACTTATCAAACAACTCATCATGTATAGACATGAAATCGTGGTTTTCTAACATCGCAGGCATTGGCACAACCGCCATTGAACCAATCATCTCCTCTGGACAAGGCGGCTGCACTTCTAGCGCTTCACAAAGTAGCCGTCTTCCCTGCAACACTAGCTGATGATTTCGCTGCATTAATTCTGTCCACCCACCAGGTAGCAACGAACCCATAAAAGCGATCGCTTCTGGTACAGACATATAAGCTGTAGGATCGTCTGTACCTGTCCAGTCAAATTCTAACTGAAAGCGTGTTTTATCAGTGCGTGGCGAATTTGTGCCGTGGCTAATTGTTAAGGGACGAATTTCTGAGTGTTTATCTCGTCGCACATACAAAAATGCTGCTCCTTTTGGGGCACACAGCCATTTATGACAATTCCCAGTGTAATAAGCTGCGCCAATTTCTTCCAATTCGAGGGGAATCATTCCAGGTGCGTGGGCACCATCTACCAATGTATCTACACCCCTTTGTTGCAACTCCTTCGCCAACTCTTGAATCGGGAAGATTAACCCTGTCTGGCTGGTAACATGATCCAAAAGTGCTAATCGTGTTTTTAGTGAAACTCGCTCAATTACTGCTCCCACTACTTGCTGTGGCGAGTCAATGGGGAAAGGAATTTTTGCCACCACCACCCGCGCACCAGTGCGACTGTTAACAAAATCAAGTGCATTGCGGCAAGCATTATATTCGTGGTTGGTTGTGAGTATTTCGTCTTCTGGTGAAAACGTCAGCGACCTTAACACCGAATTAACACCAGTCGTCGCATTGGGGACAAATACTAAATCCTGGACATCAGCACCTACAAACATCGCCAGCTTACTTCTGGCATCGTCTAGCAGGGGTTCCCACTCCCTACCAAAAAAGCGTAGGGGTTCCTGTTCGAGTTGCGATCGCAGTTTTTGTTGAAACTCCAGCACTTGTTTCGGACAAGCACCAAAAGACCCATGATTCAGAAACGTCACAGTCGAGTCAAGCGACCATAAATCCCTGACGGATAATCTAGAATCCAAAATTTAAAATCCAAAATTGATAAACTCCCCAGGCTGGATTCGAACCAGCGACCAATCGATTAACAGTCGATCGCTCTACCACTGAGCTACTGAGGACCACTCACGATTTATCATATTAGGGCTAAAAATAGTATTTGGCAAGTACTTTCGCCAATATTTTTTTTAGATACTTAATTTATAGAATTTTTGCAGCCAAAACCCATTCAGGAACTTAAGCAGAGACTGTTAAATACTAATATCTACTGCAATCCCATTCGTAATTCAGCCAGACGCTGCCGTGCCTTAGCATCAATGGCATTAGCTAAAAACCTACTCTTAGATTGTTTGCGCGTATGATACTTCTGTCGCATCCGACAGACGGTAGCTTCCACTTCCCCGCAGAGTTGCTGTGCCGATAACCATTCAGCCCCATACCCCTGTATCATCAACTGCTGTGCCCGATCTGATGTAGCAACAATTACACGAGAAATCAAAGATTGAGCTATTTGCTGGCGCATAGACGCACAGGATTTTTCAATATAAGTATCTGCTGTCTGTCCAAAATCAGTGTAATAAACTGATAAAAGCTCAGTAATTGTTTCTTTATTGCTAGAGGAGTTTTGATATTGGGCATCAAAAACTATTTGAGTTGCATAACCTTGAAACGCACTATAACCAGTCATCGCTTCCACAAGTTCACCCCGTGCTGCCTCTAGTCCAACACTATCACGCGTTTTTTTAAGGCAAGGCCAAGCGCCAATTATATTGTAGCCGTCTACTAACAAAACGGCTTGGAGTAAGGAACGGGGCATGGTTTTTGATCACAATTTTATAGAGTTAACAAAATTCATTCATAAGTTTTATAATAATTGATGCATAGTCTGTAACACTATGCTACAAAGAATAAAAAATACGGCAGCCTCACAAAACTAAAACCTAAGACAGACGTACCAACTTAAAACGCGCCTTTATTTAAAAGGCGCGTTGTAGTTCTTTTTCAGTAGTGGTGAAAATCAAGAGTGCTGAGTTAAAAAACCACCTATAAACGGCGGAGAATTTACGGTCATGAAAGCCTGAGTACTTTTTACTTAACTCAGCACTCAGCACTGGCTCAACCCTAGCTACTTGCTAACAGCACTCAATTAAGAGGCTTCGCTGTGTACCTCCATTAGACGTTGTTTGAGGCGTTGAGGTTCACCCCTATCTACGAGAGAGCCTTTTTCTAGCAAGAAAGCGCCGTCACAATAATTTAACTCGTCTAATCGATGTGTCACCCAAAGCGCTGTAATACCTCGACTTTTGACAAGGCGGCGCACACCAGCCACTAAATCCAACTGGCTATCTGGATCTAGTAAGGCAGTGGGTTCATCTAATAATAAGACTTCACAGCGACGGGCGATCGCACCTGCGATCGCGACTCGCTGTTTCTGTCCCCCAGAGAGTGCATAGATAGGGCGTCGGAGGAGGGTAAGCAAATTCACCGCTCCTAGCGCCTCCTCAACCCTTGCTCTAGTGGCAGCAGGTGGTAACTTTTCTTCCACCAATCCAAAAGCCACATCAGCACCAACCGTTGGCATCACCAGTTGATGATCCGGATTTTGGAAGACAAAACCAACGGGATGCAAAACTCGAATTTCCCCAAACTCAGGAGCTAATAACCCCGCCAGCAGTCTAAGTAAGGTTGATTTCCCACTGCCATTTGTACCCAAGAGCATCCAAAACTCACCCTTGGGTACTTCTAAAGAGCAAGATTTGATAACTTTCTCTCCATTAGGCCAACTGAAATTTAAATCCTTGACCTCAATGCCCACTTGAGCCATTTGTCAACCTTGGTTACTCAGCAGCTACAGCGAAAAACCCAGGTGGCCTACCACCACCAGGGGTTGTACCATCTTTCTGAACAATCTGCACCCCAGAAATTTCACTAGCGCGGACAGCAATTTTTTTCTCTGTCTTGCCCTCGCACTTGAGTTCCACAATGTCAGGGTTACCAGAGCGTATTGCTGCCAAAATCAGCTGATAGACAGCCTCAGCATCCTCTGCTGACTTACGTTGTACTGAAATAGGGAAAGCAGTGTTTCTGATGCTTAAATCGATGGTAAACATTTAGCAATAATCAAATTTAACTGTGGACTCATTTTAGCGTCAGCTGACTGATTCTAGGGAAATGGGGATTGAGGACTGGGGATTGGTTATTTCTCCTCATCTCCCTACTCCCCACTCCCCACTCCCCACTCCCACCTCATCTGAATCAAAAATAAATTTTTATTACAAAACCCCTAGAAAAATTAGCGATTAACACCTAATATGATTAAAGGTGTGTAAAAAATTGTAAACTAGGTTAACAACCCGGTTAACTTTCTGCTTATGGAAGGCTTTTATATAGCCATCTATAATACAGATACAACCTGTACTTATAAACATTTGGAGATTTGCTCTAATGACCATCGCAGTTGGACGCGCCCCCAGTAGAGGGTGGTTTGACGTTTTAGACGACTGGCTCAAGCGCGATCGCTTCGTATTCGTAGGTTGGTCAGGGATACTATTGTTCCCCTGCGCCTTCCTAGCACTAGGCGGTTGGTTGACCGGCACCACCTTCGTTACCTCTTGGTACACTCACGGGTTAGCCTCCTCCTACCTAGAAGGCTGTAACTTCCTAACAGTGGCAGTATCCACCCCCGCCGACAGTTTGGGACATTCTCTATTACTGTTATGGGGACCAGAAGCTCAAGGCAACCTCACAC
>NZ_JAIVFS010000110.1 GCF_020829645.1 Nostoc mirabile CHAB5784
CTGGAGCAGATATACTACAGAATTGTTAAAGGTCGCGGATGCTTTGAGGCTGACAAGATAATATTTTTAATCTCTAATTCCATTTGATTTGCGTTCTCTCATATCGCTTTTAGTCTAAACTCCAGTAATAACGATTAGAATTATTGTCATTGAAATTCTCTTGTTTTGCATTATATGGAGGATTACCAATAATTACTGATATCTTACTTTCATTCTGCCTTTTAATTCTCTCTGTATTCTCTACACTCATAGCAAACAAATCTAATTGCTTGCCTGCAAATGATGTATGATCCAGTGTATCTACAAAACAAATATTTTTAAACTCTTGATATTCACCCATTTTTTGCTTATAGGTGTATTCAATATTTAAGTTAGCGATGTAATAAGGTAAAATTGCTACTTCATTACAATGAATTTCATTCTTATATTTATATTCCACAACAAAGTAACTTCAGGATTAATTGATTCTTTGCAGATATTCCAAAATTTAGCCCTTGCTGTTTGAAAAGCTGCGTTTGTTTCAATTTGACTATCAATTAAATTACGCAAAGCATTTAAAACAGTCGGTAAATCTTCCTTAAAAGTTTCAATCGCCTCTCTAAAATCTTTAACTTCCGGGCGAACGTAGTTAATAAAATATGTAATTATTTCATTCAGCGCGTCAGCATCTTTCATCGGGACGCGCATGGTTTCTTGTCCACCCTGAATTAAAACTGCTGTTTGCGAGTCCTCAAACAGAATGTTACTATCTGGGTAGCCTTTTATTAGCTTCTTCTCAATTTCTTGATCTAAATTATCATATTCATCTTTACTTTCCCAGTAACCCCAATCTAAACGCAAAGCATCTTTAACAGTGCCATCTGGATAAACAAGTTTGCCGCTAGGTGTTTTATAATCTAGTTCAGGAATAAGTCTAAATTCTCTAGGTTTGCAATATTCATTGACTAAGTTTTGAAATGCAACCCGAATCGATGTTTCTTTACGTGAACCGCCATACTGGATAATTCTTTCTACTTCTGTGTGATATTGGCTAACCAGAAGTTTGGACATACTTTATCAAATTTTTATAATTTTCTAATCTGCCCAATTTAGCTGCTATGCCATTTAGCCACCTCAGAATATATAACGAAGAAAAATTAAAGTTATTTTGGGATGTCCGTAAAAACTAAGAGACGTGATTAATCGCGTCTCTGCAAAAGATATCTATATAAATACAGTGACAACTTTAATAGTGTTGAGTTGTCCTACTATGTCTGTAACCACAATCTACTTGGTTAAGCGATCGCTCTTGCATTTATGGTGAACTAAGCTAAGGTGATTAGTTCAGCAATCAGCTGTCTTTTCACTAACCTTCATCTTTTGTAAGTTGCCAACTTGACATCAAATGCACTAAGCTAGCTCTAGCGCAAGGGGCTTCGCGCTGACTCTGTTTGGTTAGGCAAAAGATGGATTTTAGTCAGACTCTAATTGCAAAAAGTGATGCCATTCTTGATCAATGGGTAGAAGCGGTTTACCAGGATCAACAAATTGAAGCTACTAATGAACTTACTTTCAAAGCTGTACGGGATAGCTTACCCCGCGTTTTAAAAGCATTAGCAACAGTACTTTCTGAATCTGAAACCAGCGATTTGCAGACAGTAGTAGATGCAAGTTTAGAACACGGCACACTTCGCGCCCAACAGGGATTTGAACCAGAGGAAATTGCGCGAGAGTATCGTTTACTCCGGTTTGTGATTTTTTCCTTTTTAGAAGAAGATTTATTACAGGGATCTGCACAAGAGGTGCTAAGGACTGTTCGCCTGATTGATACAGTAATTGATGAAGCGATCGCTCGTTGCTTTAACAGTTATACTCAAGGACGATTACAAGAGCTTAAACAACTCCAAAGTCAGTTACGGTTGACTAACCAAGAACTAACTCGTTTGGTTTGCGCTAATAAAGATAGTATCTCTCATTTGGCTCATGAACTGAAAACGCCCCTCACTTCAATCATCGGTTACGCAGACTTATTTCTGCGCCAGCAGCGTCAACAACCAGAACTCAAAGACACCTATGCAAATCTTGAAAGTATCGAGCGAGTTCTCAAGAGTGGTAGACTTCTTGTGCGGTTAATTAACGATACTCTGGAAATTTCGCGCTATGATGCCGGACAGATGAAATTGCAGCCTACTTTAACTGATGTGCGTAGTTTAATCAACTTTGTTTTAGAGATGATTGAGCCACTAGCGCGTGCTAAAGAATTATCCTTGGTTGTTGAATGCGAACACGCTCCTGAGATGCTTACCACAGATTCTCTTCGGCTTCAGCAAATTCTGACAAATCTGCTGAGTAATGCAATTCGCTACACAGAATCTGGTTCAATTCATTTGCAGTGCTGGACGATATCTCAACAGCAATGGGCTATTTCCGTTACTGATAGTGGTATTGGTATTTCTCCAGATGCTCAAGCACAAATCTTCAATCCCTATTTTCGTGAAGTAACTGCTCCAAAAGTGCAAAGTACTGATGGTACAGGATTAGGTTTAGCAATAGTCTCTCGATTGGTTCAGTTAATGGATGGTGAAATTAAAGTAGATTCACAGCTAGGAAAAGGATCTACATTTACTGTAATTTTGCCATTAGAAGGGATGTCTACGACGGATAATTAGTTACGATTCCCACAGTCATTGCACCCCACACGCCAGATGCTCCACTTGGGGAGACCCCAAGACCGCACTGGCTCCCCTTAATCCCCTCCCCGCAAGCAGGAGGGGAGACAAAGTGTAGCTTTGGCGGGGTGGGGTTCTTGGGGTTTAGTATAAGCAACCGGACATAATATTACACTGCGTTAACGCACCCTACCAATTATCTACTCGTCAATTTGACCAACTCGGCGGATATTCAAAATGTCGCTCATTTTCTTAATTTGGACAAACACTTGCTCTAATTGAGAGCGATCGCGTATATCTATTCCTAGGTCCATCAATGCAGGTTGACCAGCAGAGGTTTTCACCTGGGCATGGCGGACATTGATTCCTTGGTCACTCAACCGTGACAAAATATCCTTTAGTACCCCTACGCGGTCAAGAGCTTCAATTTGAACATCTACAGGATACGTGTGCGGACGACCACTATTTTCGGCGGCTGGGTTCCATCTAACTGGTACTAAGCGCTCATACTCCACAGGTTCCAGATTATTGCAGCCTTGGCGATGAATTGAAATCCCCCTACCTCGCGTCACCACACCAATAATCGGTTCGCCAGGAATCGGGGTACAACACCCAGCTAAATAATACACCAACCCCTCTACCCCAATAATTGGCGAATCACTGGAGCGGGAGATAGTCGCAGGTGCATCTCGCAAAGCTTTTGATGTAGTTGGTTCTTTGGGGATAAATGGTGACACGGTGGAAACTGGTTGTTGTCCCTTCGCCACTTCTCGCCAACGATTTAGCACCAAGTTCAACGTTACTTCTCCGTAACCCAAACCAGCGAGTAAATCGTCCACACTGTGGTAATTACACTTTTCGGCGACAGTCTCCATTGCATCCGACTTCAGCAGACTATCAAAACCAGTTTTACCGAGTTCCTTTTCTAACAATTCCCGTCCACGGGCGACATTTTCTTCCCGGCGCGATCGCTTGTACCATTGTTTTATTCGATATTTCGCCGCCGAACTTCTCACAAAGTTCAACCAATCCAAACTCGGATGGCAGTTCTTTTGGGTGAGAACTTCTACAATATCGCCATTGTGTAGCCGCGTTGACAAAGATACCATTCGCCCATTCACCCGCGCCCCTGAACAATGGTTTCCCACTTCCGTATGAATGCGATAAGCAAAATCTACAGTGGTGGAACCGGGGCTTAAAGGAACAACATCCCCCTTAGGGGTGAAGACATAGACATCATCTTCAAATAGATTATCTTTGATGCTATCAAGATATTCTTGTGCATCTTTGAGATCAGTTTGCCATTCGAGCAGTTGTCGCAGCCAAGTAAACTTGTCATCCGTCTCTGTCAAATGGCTAATACTAGAACCTCCAGTTTCTTTGTACTTCCAATGGGCGGCAATCCCATACTCGGCGATATGATGCATTTCGATTGTCCGAATTTGCACTTCTAAAGGACGGCCAGTTAGTCCAATCACCCCAGTATGCAACGACTGGTAACGGTTAGGTTTTGGCAGTCCAATGTAGTCCTTAAATCTCCCAGGAATTGGGCGAAAAGCATCATGAACCACCGCCAACGCCCGATAGCATTCCTCATTGGTTTGAACAATAATCCGCAGCGCCGCCAAATCGTAAATTTCATGAAATTCCTTTTGCTGGCGGTGCATTTTTTGGTAAATGCTATAAAGGTGCTTGGGACGACCGCTAATATCCTGAAAGCGAATTCCGGCTTGCTGCAAACGCTCTTGCAACATTTTCGTAGCTTTAGCCAATTTCTCTTCTCGCGCCGTCCGTTTTTCGGAAACATGCTCTTGCATTTGGCGGTAAGCTTCCGGTTCCAAATACTTAAAAGCCAAATCTTCCAGTTCCCATTTAATTCGCCAAATCCCCAAGCGATTAGCTAAAGGTGCGAAAATATCTCGCGTTTCTTGGGCACTGCGGCGGCGGCTGGCCTCTGACATGTATTGTAAAGTTCGCATATTATGCAAACGATCTGCCAATTTTACCACAATTACCCGAATATCTTGCGCCATTGCCAAAAACATCCGCCGGAAGTTTTCGGCTTGGCTTTCGGTTTTGCTGGTGAAATTGATTTTAGAAAGCTTGGTGACACCTTCAACCAATTGCCGCACTTCTGCGCCAAAGCGTTCTTCTATTTCTTGACTTGTGACTTCTGTATCTTCAACGACATCATGGAGAAATCCAGCTGCTATCATAGCAGCACTGCCTCCCAAGTCATTCAGCAAGTCGGCTACAGCGATGGGATGAGCAATATATGGTTCTCCCGATTTGCGGTATTGACCTTGATGCAGTTGGTAAGCAAATTCAAATGCGCGACCAATTAAGACTGCATCACTATGCCTTCGGTCATCTTCCGGTGTGCCGCTACTTGTAGATGACTCCTTCAAACATTTCTTTAACCATTCGGGAATGGTGAGATCAACTGATGAATTTATAGCTAGGCTGCTCATACAATCGGGTTTGGATAGATCGGTAGATAAGTGAATGATAAATAAAACTGGCAGCATCGCCGTAAAAAGATGCTGTCGCCCAGAGACGGGTAGAAAAAACAGTGTAAGGATGATTTTCCAATTGCCAACGGTAGTCATCCAATTTGAGTTTCAAGGATCATAAAGAAAATCCATTGATGGCAAACAAAGCCCCAAATCCTGATTTGAGGCTTTTAGTGCTGATAAGTCTAAAAAAGAAGTTTATTGTAGAAGAAAAATTACTTGACATTAATACTATCTTAACTAGCACTGGATGTCTTTAAACCGTGAGAAATATCTGGCACTCGTAACCTTGCTAGAGCAATTACGTTCCGATGCCACAACTACCCAAATTGTTGCACTAGAACTGCGGCAGCGTGTAGCCTCGTTGCAGCAATTCTTTGGGGAGCAGATTGTGCCTTTGGCTGATGAAAACTGGCGAGTGCAGTCTTATCAAACCGAAATCAGCAAGCAATTGCGCGTGCTGGCAATAGATGTGATGTTTTTGCAAGGAGCGCGGCAAGCATCTACTGTACAAACGAGACTTCAGACGATTAGCGATCGCTTGACCACTCTCATTCAATACTGTGATGCCATCCTGCAACCAGAAGCGGAAGGAGAAAAATAACAATTGTTCACCTTTTTCTCTAATTTCTCCATCATCTCATTTATGACCTATAATGGAAAGTTATTTTGGCAACAAGTTGGGAATGGGGAATGGGGAATGGGGAATGGGAAGTTAAGAGTTAGGAATAAGAATTTTCCCCCATTCCCTACTCCCTACTCCCCACTCCCTTCATAAGAAGATTCATGGTGCGGCGCATGTACGCTTCTACTGGCTCGGTTGTGGGTTTGAAGATCAGTGCATAATATTTACGGCAACGCAGACAGGGCTATTGTTAGCACCTGGTGCATTAGCATCTGCGATCGTCATGGTTCTATTAGGTAAATTATCGACCAAAATCGATGCCAGAGTTTTAATAGCAATGGGCGCTGTGGGAACATCTGGAGTCATATTTCAACTAGCAGCAATTACCCCACAAACCGGCACAGATGATTTATTTTGGCCATTGGTATGGCGTGTGCAAAAAAATTTGTAGGTTGGGTTGAGGAACGAAACCCAACACTCCGATCAATGTTGGGTTTCGCGTCGCTCAACCCAACCTACATCTAATGCACTATTTTAGCCTTGACACGCCACTAGTAGCGTGTCAAGGCTAAAGTTGTGCATTATAAAATGGGCTTTGAACTTTTAAATTCAATGTTTTTAGCGCTAATTTATTGCAACATTTTAGCCTTGACACGCTACTAGGGGTAAATAGCGATCGCATCCCAATTTTAAATTCTTTGATTGCAAAACTACGTAAAAACACGGCTTCCAAATTATTTTCTGCCGAAAGTCATAGAAGAAAATTAATATAGACGGATTTATCTGGATAATAAAAGTCCCACTCAGTTTTGAGCAGGACTATGTGAAGTCTTATTGCTAAAATTAGAAATCTTTATCTTAAAAAAAGTTCATTATTGTAATAACGCTAACGCTAGTCAACATCATTAAAACGCCCATGATTATAGATTCGCCTAAGCGATTGGGGGATTTTGAAGTGTTCATTTAAGTAAAAACCCTTTTTATTAATTGTTTCTTAACCATATCAAAATCAGTATAAATATCTATAAAAGCATTGTAAAACTTAAATTCCCTTAAAGTTTCTTAGTAATTACCGCAGTTTATACTTACGTATTCATTTTTACTGATTATCAGTTATTCTCCTAGACTCCCCATTCCTCAGTAGTAATTCCCGAATAGAATAATTACCTGAACTCCGAGCGGAATACGCGCCTTTGTGAGTTAAAATAAATCTTAATCAAGGTAAAAATATTTGAACAGAAGATTATCATGACAGTCTCCACGGCATCTAGAAACCAAGCGATCGCTTTTGACTTAGAAAAATTAAATGAGCAATTTGAAACTGCCACTCCCAAAGAAATACTGGCATGGTCTATAGAGAATATCCCAACGGGACTGGTGCAAACAAGCGCCTTTAACGTGGATGACATGATAATTACCCATATTCTTTACAGTGAACTGAAGCATCCCGTTCCTGTGATCTTTCTCGACACTTTGCACCACTTCCCTGAAAGCCTAGAATTAGTAGCCAAAGCCATACAAATCTACAACCTGGATTTGCAAACTTTCAAAACTCCAGACGTAGACACCCGCGAAGCCTTTGAAGCCAAATATGGCGACAAACTCTGGGACAAAGATATTGCCCAATTCCACCACATTACAAAAATTGAACCATTGCTACGCGGTCTAGACGAACTCAACAGCGTTGCTTGGATTACTGGACGTCGCCGTGACCAAGCAGTAACCCGTGCGAATATGCCCATATTTGAATTAGATGGTAAAGGTCGGCTGAAAGTAAATCCTATAGCTACCTGGACACGCAAAGACAGCTGGGTTTACGTAGCTGAACACGGAGTCATCTACAACCCTCTACACGATAAAGGTTATCCCAGCATCGGCGACCAACCCATCACCACCAAAGTAGGTGAAGGCGAAGACGAACGCGCCGGACGCTGGCGGGGAAGTGATAAAACAGAATGCGGAATTCATATTTAGTCATTAGTCAGTACAGACGCGATTAATCGCGTCTGTACAATGGTCATTAGTCATTAGTATTAAACAAAGGACAAATGACTAAAGACTAAGGACAAATATGATTAAAATCCTCCATCTCTCCGACATCCACATGGGAAGCGGCTTCTCCCACGGACGAATTAATCCCACAACTGGATTAAATACACGATTGGAGGATTTTGTCAATACATTGTCTATATGTATTGACCGAGCGCTGACAGATGCTGTTGATATGGTGATATTTGGTGGCGATGCTTTCCCGGATGCTACACCACCGCCTTATGTACAGCAAGCTTTTGCCAGCCAATTTCGCCGTCTCATGGATGCCAATATTCCAACAGTATTGTTGGTAGGCAACCATGACCAACACTCCCAAGGACAGGGAGGAGCAAGTTTAAATATTTACCGCACTTTGGGAGTGCCAGGATTTGTTGTCGGTGATACATTAACTACTCACTGCATCGAAACCCGCAATGGTAAAGTGCAAGTAATTACCCTTCCTTGGCTGACTCGTTCGACTCTGATGACTCGCCAAGAGACTGAAGGTTTGTCTTTGGCGGAAGTCAACCAACTTTTAACGGAACGCCTGCGAGTTGTTCTAGAAGGGGAAATTCGCCGTCTTGACCCTGATGTGCCTACTGTCCTTTTGGCTCACTTGATGTCTGACAATGCTACCTTGGGCGCAGAACGCTTTTTGGCGGTGGGTAAAGGCTTTACTCTACCCCTATCTTTGCTGACGCGACCTTGTTTTGATTATGTAGCCTTGGGACACGTCCATCGCCACCAAAATCTGAATAAATCCAACAACCCGCCGGTGATTTATCCAGGGAGCATTGAGCGGGTAGATTTTAGTGAAGAAAAAGAAGACAAAGGCTATGTGATGATAGAACTGGAGCGGGGGAAGGTTGAATGGGAATTTTGTCCCTTAACAGTTCGGACTTTCCGCACCATTGAGGTGGATGTCTCGAAAGCAGATGATCCACAAGTGTTGTTAATTAAAGCGATCGCTAAGTATGATATTCAAGATGCTGTAGTGCGTCTAATTTACAAACTCCGCTCTGAACAGATGGATTTAATTGACAGTTCCTCTTTACATACTGCTTTAAGTCCCGCTCATACCTACACCATTCAAGCAGAATTAGTGAGTCAATTAGCCAGGCCCCGGATTCCTGAATTGACTGCAAGTAGCAGCATCGACCCAATGGAAGCCTTGAAAACTTACTTGAACAACCGCGAAGACCTCAAAGATATAGCAGCATCAATGCTGGATGCAGCACAGAAGTTGCTAGCAGATGATGTAGAAGTTTGGCTAGAAGCAGCAACTAATGAATAGGATAGATGCCAATTATATTTTCATGTTTAACTGAGTGATCGCGATAAAATAAAGTAAAAATTTAAAGTGCCACAGCATATCTCACTTTTTCCACTTTGTGAAAAGTATGACGCAAACACTCCAAGCAAAAGAGATCAATTTACGTTACTTAATCGATAATTTTGGTATTCAGTTAGTTTTGGATGACCAATTTTTTCGCGAATGGCAAGAAGATTTATTAGAAATTACTGATTTAGATAAACAACTTTTAGATAAAGTAAAAACAGGTTATTTTAATCTTCTTAATTACCCACCTTTACTAGAAGATGTTGTGAGAATGGCAATTATAGACCCAATACTTTTTATTGGGGATTTTTATTTAGTACCCTTATATATCAAAGCTGAGGAACCAATAGAGATTACTGATGAAGATGAAGAAATTATCATCAAAGGCAAAATAGATACATTAGTTCTGAAAGACCAATTTTGGGTTATGGTTATTGAGTCAAAACAAGTAGAATATTCCATTGAAAGAGGACTTGCACAAATTTTAGCTTATATGTTAGGTAATCCTCATGCAAATCAGCCTAGTTTTGGGATGATTAGCAGCGGTGGAGAATTTATTTTTGTCAAATTAGTTAAAGGAAATCCAACTTATTATGCTTTATCAAAGGGGTTTTTAATCCGAAACCCTGGAAATGAATTGTACGACGTACTACGAATCCTGAAACGCTTGGCTCAGTTGGTGAGTGTTTAAAGCTTATCGCTTGATTATATATTCTTGTAGAGGGGCGATATCTGACACCAGCCGATAGGCATCTACGCTACATCAGTTAGCATTAAGTAATGAGACAAATATCTGAGATTTGAATAGTAGCGATTACAGGAGTAAGCATACAATGAAGATTAGAGGAATCAAACGCGGTCAAACTATTGAACTATTAGAGCAAATTCACAGTATTCCTGATGCAGCAGAAATAATCGTTAATTTAGAATTTACTTATACTGAACCTTTGGTAGCAAAACTAGACTTAACAGATGAAGAAAGGCTAACAAAATTGAATCAATTATTTGGAGTTTGGCAATCCCAACCAGAATTAATAGATATCTTTGCTGAAATTGACCAGCAACGTCATACTTACCAAAGAAGGGTGATAGACTTCTCTTCAATGGGTGAATTTTGAATTGTGAATCCTATTTGATGCGGCCAAATCCTGCTTCGGCTATGAGATTCTGACCCTCTGGAGATAGCAGCCAGTCAGTATAGGCTTTACCTGCAATATAGTTTTTGTCTTGTTTCCCTTCTTGAGCGCTTTGTTTGGTAATCACGAATAATGGACGTGTTAGAGGATAAGTATCATTGCTCAATGCTTCTGTATCTACCTTGTTTCGTTCGTTTTGTTTTTGACTTTGACACTGTTCTGGTGAAATGAGCTGTCCTTTGTAAGGAGCAATCAGATTTTCTGTATCATTACCAATTGGCAGTGACTTCACAGAACATTGAGGTACTATTTCTTTTTATTTTGGGTGTTCCAATGTAATATATGAGTTTAGGTTTCGCCAAAACCATAGTCAGTACTAATATCAATAACAAGGCAGAAACCTTTATGGGATTCTGTCTGATAATGACGTATAGCCAATGTCCTGATATTTCTTTTTCTAAAGCATTATAATTTTTTCTAACATCTATAAAACTCTCTTCTAAATCTTCTATTATTTTTAATATAAGAAATTTAATCTCCTCCTTATTCTTGATATTTTGATTGTGTGGTTTTTTGTTTTTATTGAATAAAGATTTGAAAGCAATTTTAGCTAAATCAATAACAATTGAACTATTTAATGTTCCTTTTTCTTCAATTATAGAATAACGTACAAGTTTATTAACGCTTTCTAAAATCCCTTGATTCTTAAAACTATTGATATAACTTTCAATGTTTTTATTATTATTAAGTTTATTTTGTTCTCCAACGTTTATACTATAATTCTCTAGATATTTTTTAATACTATTATAAAACTCCTGTAATAAATCGGTTTCTTTTTTTCTTATATTTATTTGTAACTTTAATCCGTTAACTATCTCGTTTTTTCCATGCTTTCTAAAAATTTTTTCATCTTCAATATCCTGAATAAATTCCTTTATTGTTGGCTGATATGTATTTTCACGTACTTTTTGGTAATAATCTTTCAATGCTTCTATATGTTGCTCATGGATTTTTTTCGTGTTTTCGTAACTGTCTTTAATTTGTTTTCTAATATCAATTAATTTTTGGTTTTGAGATTCGTTAATTATCCTGACTGCTTGAAGTAATAGTTGAAATGGAACGGAAGTTGCAATCATTTCGCCTCTTTGCAGTTATATATATATAGTAAACAAAACTTGGTTTCGTACTAACAGCTTTTCTAGTTTTTTCTCAAAATATTTTGAAAGTATTCAGATTTTGCTTGGCTTTCATCTACATCTAATAACTCACTATTTCAGAACCACTGAAATTTGTCGTTACATATAAGTTCTTAAAAGTTCGTATAAAGTTCTGGTAAAATACTGATAGTAACTTGATACTGCACACACATAATCGCACACTATGAACTTTGAGCAAGGTCTGGAAGTGGCAGATGAAGTGGTCTTTACCAAGGTCGGCAGACGGCTGAATCATGCAGAAATCGCTATTATGCAAGGTTCTTGGGAGAACAAGACCTATGAGGAGATTGCTAAAGACACAAGTTACTCCGTGAGCTATCTCAAGCGGACTGTCGGGCCAAAGCTGTGGAAAATACTGACGCAAGCCTTAAGTGAAGCGGTTAGCAAAACAAACTTTAAATCAGCACTTGAGCGCAGATGGCGAAAACAGACGAGTGGATGGGTTACTGAGAAGCAAAAGGTTGTAGAAGAATCCCCAATCCAAAATTTAAAATCTAAAATCCAAAATCAAACAGACCTGGCCAAAGAAGGGAATGACTTACCAATTCGTTCTATAACTCTTACAGGGTTAAACACAACAAAAGCACAAAAGATTTTTCAACACAAAGGGAAGTTGATGATGAAGCGAGAATTTAATGTAATTATCGAACGAGATGCAGATGGCTACTTTGTTGCTTCCGTCCCAAATCTTCCTGGTTGTCATACGCAAGCTCACACTTTAGATGAGTTAATGGAGCGTATTAGAGAAGCGATTGAACTTTGTTTAGAATTTGAGGAAGAACAACAGGATTCACTGGACTTTGTTGGTATTCAACGAGTCGCAGTTGAGATATGAGTCAATTTCTAAGCTTCACAGGACGCGAAGTTATTGCAGCCCTTAGCAAAGTCGATTTTTAAGTGGCTAGGATACGTGGCAGTCATCATATTATGATACATACTTAATTTATTTAACAGGACTTACGCAAAAAGGCAGTGAAAGCCTTGATTTACCGTAGGGGCAATTCATGAATTGCCCCTACATTTCGTACCTGATGCGTAAGTCCTATTTAATTTCAGTGCGTTTCAACGCAGTTTAGCTATTAGCCCGCAATTTATTGCAGGGCGGGAAAGCAACGCAAAACCAGGATTTTCGGAATGGGGGGTTTAACCCGAAAGTAAATTGACCAACAGTATCCTTTTAGGAGAAAGATTTAAAGAGAGGTTTTCCAGATGACCTGAATTTTCATCTTCTAAATAGCGTTCTCCAACAAGATGCTAGAACCCTTTGATGAATTATCCGATATCGGTTAGGATAATCCATCAATTAAAGGAAAAACTTCAAGCACGCTTAATCGCGCTGCAACATGAAAATCACCCAAATTTGCATTCGGGCAGATTTTGTAGGAGTTTGCTACTCTACTATCAATTGTTGTTTTTCTTCTAGCCAGAGGAAATTTTGGAACCAGTAAATAAAGTTATCGAGCCTTGAATAAGCTATTTTTTACAGGTAAATCTTTTCGTTTTATGGCTTTTGTCCTACCGCTAATTACGTGGTGGGGATACAAAGAAGTACAAAATCAAATTGTACAGCCGCAAGCAGTTGTAGTCTTGGGTGGTTCAACGAGACGTTTAGAGCGAGAGAAGTTTACGGCCGAATTTGTCCGCCAGCATCCAAATATACCAATTTGGATTACCGGGGGTAGTCCACCTACATTCACCCAACGAGTGTTTATCAAAGCTGGTGTTGATCCCAAACGTTTACATTTGGACTATGAGGCCGTAGATACAGTTACTAATTTTACTACGTTAGTAGATGATTTGCAAGCTCGTGGCATCAAGAGTGTTTATTTGATTACTTCAGATTTCCACATGCGTCGGGCTTGTGTCATCGGCGAAATTATTTTGGGTAGTCGAGGTATTTATTTAAAACCAGTGCCCGTTCCTTCAGAAAAACCCCCTGAATCTATCGAAAAATCTATCCGCGATGGAGCTAGAGCGATACTTTGGATAGCAACTGGTTACACTGGTGTGAATGTAGTTAAAAATAAACGGTAAATTATCAGTGGTAATTTGCACGATCTTGGCTTAACTCAACACAGGCAAATTAAGATAATTAATGCTAGTAATCGTGATATTAACTCAGTAATAATAGACACTATCATTGTAAAATTACCAAAAACTAGCGCAACATCAACCCTCAAAGAACACAATATAAAAACCAATTAACAATTTTTGCTCATTTAGTTACCTGGTAAATACTTTGCGTCCATCAAAGTTTCGAGCGGCGGCTTGGGTAACTCGAATTTATCTGTGTAGTTCAGGGAAAAAACGCCCCAACTTATCTCACAATTTGATACCCTAGCTTAAACAGATTTGAGAAAAACTAAAGCGTGGAAATTCAACTTGGGCGGGGAAAAACAGCTCGTAGAGCTTACGGAATAGATGAAATTGCTCTAGTCCCTGGTAACAGAACACTAGACCCCAGTTTGGCAGATACTAAGTGGCGTATTGGCAATATTGAGCGAGAAATCCCGATAATTGCCAGTGCGATGGATGGTGTAGTAGATGTTCGCATGGCTGTACGTTTGTCACAGTTAGGAGCATTAGGTGTGCTCAATTTAGAGGGTATTCACACTCGCTATGCTGACCCAGAGCCAATATTAGATCGGATTGCCTCTGTGGGTAAAGATGAATTTGTTGCCCTGATGCAAAAACTCTATGCCGAACCAATAAAGCCGGAATTAATTGAACTACGTATTCAGGAAATTAAACAACAAGGTGGCATTGCGGCGGTGAGTGCGACTCCAGCCGGTGCAAGTAAATATGGTGAGGCGGTAGCAAAAGCTGGGGCAGATTTATTTTTTGTACAGGCTACGGTAGTTTCTACTGCACATCTGTCACCAGAGTCTTTAATACCACTTGATTTAGCAGAATTTTGCCGTTCCATGCCCATCCCCGTGGTGTTGGGGAATTGTGTAACTTACGAAGTCACTTTGAATTTGTTGAAAGCTGGGGCGGCTGGGGTACTGGTGGGAATTGGGCCTGGTGCTGCTTGTACGTCCCGTGGCGTGTTGGGCGTGGGTGTACCACAAGCGACTGCGATCGCAGATTGTGCAGCAGCACGAGATGATTACTACAAGGAAACTGGTAACTATATCCCCATTATTGCTGATGGTGGTTTAATCACCGGTGGCGACATTTGTAAATGCATCGCCTGCGGTGCCGATGGTGTAATGATTGGTTCTCCCTTTGCCAGAGCCGCAGAAGCCCCAGGACGAGGTTATCATTGGGGCATGGCGACTCCCAGCCCAGTGTTGCCACGAGGCACCCGGATTCGCGTTGCCACCACCGGTAGCCTAGAGCAAATACTCGTTGGGCCAGCAGGACTAGATGATGGCACTCACAATCTTTTAGGAGCCTTAAAGACGAGTATGGGCACTTTAGGAGCCAAAAATATTAAAGAAATGCAGCAAGTGGAAGTTGTGATTGCGCCTTCTTTATTAACAGAGGGTAAAGTTTACCAAAAAGCTCAACAATTGGGTATGGGGAAATAAGGGAATAGGGAATAGGGAGTAGGGAATAGGGAATGGGGAATAGGAAAGAGGACAAGGGGCAGGGGGCAGGGGGCAAAGGGGAGAATAAAAAATTACCTCTTTCTCTTTCCCCTCTGCTCCCTGCCCCCTGCCCCCTGCTTCTCCCACTCCCCACTCCCCAATTCTTGAATAAATTTTTCCAGCCCCCTAAACAATTGCTGGAAAAATTCGATATGTCGCCTACAATAGAGATAGCGGAGACGAATGTTTCCGTTCACTCCTCACACCACACTCCGCCCGGACTACTGTTCGGGCGGTTCCTTATGTTTATAAAAAAATTCTAGAGCTTCTTTGCAAATGTACATCCTCGGACTTCTAAGCTGAGGTTTTTGCTATGGTAGAATTTTCACCAAGTTCAGATATTATTGGCGAAGGTTTTAGGCATGTCAACAGCCGCGCAAGTTACCGATTCTAGTTTCAAGCAAGAAGTACTCGACAGCGATGTACCCGTTTTAGTTGACTTTTGGGCACCCTGGTGCGGACCATGCCGTATGGTAGCTCCTGTTGTCGATGAAATCTCCGAACAGTACAAAGGTCAAATTAAGGTCGTCAAAGTCAACACGGATGAAAATCCTCAAGTTGCTAGTCAGTACGGCATCCGCAGCATTCCCACATTAATGATTTTTAAGGATGGACAGAAAGTGGATATGGTAGTCGGCGCTGTGCCTAAAACTACATTAGCTTCCACTCTCGAAAAGTATCTTTGAAACTCAATTGGCAATAAACTCATCTTGAGTTATCCTTCTTGTTCTAACTTTAGGTTAATTTTTATAAACAAGTTTGAGAGGCGCGAATTCCTCGTCTCTCAAACTTATTTACATTTGTATACAGTTTCAGAATATTTTTTAGGAGTTTCTAGCTCAAAAACAACTCCCTAATTCCCGTACTACCAATTTCCACCGCTAGCGCCGCCAACAAAAAACCCAAAAGTTGAGTCACAATCACTCCACCTTCTGCACCAATCCACTGGTCAATCAGATTTGCTAAACGCAAAATTAACCAAGTGACAAACATCGCTCCTAAGATACCTACCACGACAGCAATATGTGGACTCTGTGATTTCGACATCAACAACATCACCGTCGTCAAAGTCCCCGGCCCAGCTAGCAGTGGTAAAGCTAGTGGAGTAATTGCGACATCGCGTCCTTCCTCAATAATCGGCTGATCTAATTCTCCCCGCAGCATTTGCAAAGCAATTAACAGTAACAATAGTCCTCCTGCTACTCGCAAAGAGCCGATACTGATTTCCAAGTAATTTAAAATTATTTGCCCTGCAAAGGCAAATAGCAAAAGAACTACGATCGCAATGATAATTGCTTTATCTATAACTTTGTTTCTTTGGTCTGGCATCATGCCCTTAGTCAAAACTAAAACAATCGGTATATTGCCCACAGCATCCGCCAAGACAAACACAGCGATAAATGTTTGAATGAGAATAGGAATATCCACAGTAGACAGTTTTTATCAAGGTTTGATCACAACCTAATCTTTATCTTGTTCAATTTGCTATAACCCAGAGGAAGATTAAGATCAGCAATAAAACCAGTCCGTTAAAGAAAATCTTGGCTGACGCATTTCTAATTAAGTTCCACAGATGTTGAAGTAGCGATATATTTTGATAATCTCTTTTCCATAAATCAACTGTTCGTTGTTGAATCTATGAAGTCTTATTTAGCCGCCGCTATTCAATTGACCAGTGTGCCCGATTTACAAAAAAATTTGGCACAGGCAGAAGAATTAATAGAGCTTGCCGTGCGTCAAGGTGCTGAATTGGTAGGTTTGCCAGAAAACTTTTCCTATATGGGAGAAGAAAAAGACAAACTCGCGCAAGGTGATGCGATCGCTCTTGAAAGTGAAAAATTTCTGAAAAAAATGGCTCAACGCTTTCAAATTACGATCTTGGGCGGCAGCTTTCCAGTTCCGGTAGACAATACAGGCAAAGTTTATAACACTACTCTACTCATTGACCCAAACGGTCAAGAACTTGCCCGCTACTACAAAGTACACCTATTTGATGTTGATGTCCCCGACGGCAACACCTATCGAGAATCCAGCACGGTAGTGGCTGGTACGCAACTCCCACCCGTCCATTTTTCAGAAAAACTTGGTAATTTAGGGCTTTCCATTTGTTATGATGTCCGCTTCCCTGAACTGTACCGTCATCTGGCAGATAAGGGAGCCGATATTATCTTTATTCCCGCCGCCTTTACCGCCTTTACAGGCAAAGACCACTGGCAAGTACTACTACAAGCCAGAGCCATCGAAAACACCGCCTACGTCATTGCTCCTGCCCAAACAGGCAATAACTATGCCCGTCGTCTAACCCACGGGCACGCCGTTATTATCGACCCTTGGGGCGTAATTTTAGCCGATGCTGGGGAAAAACCGGGAATTGCGATCGCAGAAATCAAGCCCACTAGGCTCGAACAAGTCCGTCGTCAAATGCCCTCTTTACAACATCGGGTATTCTAGGGAGTGGGGAGTGGGGAGTAGGGAGCAGGGAGCAGGGAGCAGGGAGAAGAGTTTTCCCCTCTGCCCCCCGCACCCTGCCCCTCTGCCTCTTTTCAATGCCCCATTCCCCATTTCCCATTCCCAGCCCTTATGAATAAAACAAAAAACCGGGTATTTACCCGGTTTCTGACAATATAAGAATCCTCAGTTTTTTAGGAGCATAGCAGGACTATGCCGCTATTTATTAGTTGTCAAAATTAAACTTTAGCAGCTGCCTTGGTAATAACGTTGAGTTCACCCTTAGCATACTTAGCAGCAAAATCTTCCAAAGAAATTTGCTTAATCTTGCTTGCGTTGCCAGCTGTGCCAAATTGCTGATAGCGTTCAGCACAAACCTTCTGCATATATGTAATAGAAGGCTTGAGGAAGTGACGGGGGTCAAATTCCTCTGGTTTCTTAGCCAAAGCTTCACGTACAGCAGCAGTAATAGCCAAACGGTTGTCGGTGTCAATATTTACTTTACGTACACCGCTCTTGATCCCTTTTTGGATTTCTTCTACAGGTACACCGTAGGTTTCAGGAATTGCACCACCATACTGGTTAATCAGCGCGAGTAAATCTTCTGGTACAGAAGAAGAACCGTGCATTACCAAGTGGGTGTTAGGCAGACGGCGGTGAATTTCTTCAATGCGGCTGATTGCCAAAATTTCCCCAGTCGGCTTGCGGGTAAACTTGTAAGCACCGTGGCTTGTGCCAATGGCAACAGCCAAAGCATCTACTTGGGTTGCTTCTACGAAGTCAACAGCTTCATCGGGGTCAGTTAACAGTTGTGAGTGGTCGAGTGTACCTTCAAAGCCGTGACCATCTTCAGCTTCACCAGCACCAGTTTCTAGAGAACCCAAACAACCGAGTTCACCTTCAACGCTGACACCCAAAGCATGAGCTACATTTACAACTTCGCGGGTAACACTAACGTTGTACTCGAAGCTAGCGGGAGTTTTCGCATCAGCTTCTAAAGAACCATCCATCATCACGCTGGTGAAGTTGTTCTTAATTGCTGAGTAGCAGGTAGCAGGAGCATTCCCATGATCTTGGTGCATGACAATGGGAATGTGAGGATAGGTTTCTACGGCTGCCAAAATTAGGTGGCGGAGAAAGTTTTCTCCTGCATAATTACGAGCGCCGCGTGAAGCTTGCAAAATTACGGGGCTATCTGTCTCGACAGCAGCCTTCAGGATCGCCTGAATCTGCTCCAAATTGTTAACGTTGAAAGCTGGGATGCCGTAACCGTTTTCAGCTGCGTGATCCAACAGCAGCCGCAGTGGTACAAGCGCCATAGATAGTCCTCCTAATGTGGTTGTCAGCTAGTCGGTCTGAGAGAAGCGTACTTATTACGCTAAATCTTAAGAGTTTTTTCAACTTATAGGAAATTATAACTAGTGTCGTGTATCTATGTTGAAAAAGTTTACGCCATCGTTACTATAAATATGCTCTCTACTGCTGTACTATGCCCCATAATTGCTCTGTGTTGCTGTACATTTAGTTACCCTACAGTTACTAGCTCTGGTAGCCCACTATCCAAAATGGTCATCTCAAAGCGATCGCGCTCTGGCTCTAAATAATTTTATCAACAAGCGATCGCTTCAACTTAAACCCACTAACTTCTGACAAATGCTCTGAGGGTTTTTCGCCTGACTATTGCATTTGGGATTAGATTATGCATACTACGGAATTAGTTGTATCTTACCATAAAGGGGCGATCGCACTGACTGCAATTAAAAAGAGCGATCGCCCTGACAATTAACAAGGTGCGTTGGTGGGCGAATGATGTGCGATCGCTTTTACTGTAAATTGGTTCTCATGGCGATCGCTAACATCATCAAATCTACTAGGGAACCGCGACGAAACCAGCTTGCTCAATTGCTTTTTGCCCCTGGTCAGTTAATAAAAGTTTGCTATATGCATCTCCAATCTGCTGCTCCCGACCTTTATTCTGCTTAATAATCACAAACAAGTTAGCAATCATGGGATAGCTGCCATCTTTAATAGCTTGAGTATTTAGCTGATTGCGCTGACCTAGACATTGCTCAGGTGACACCAGAGGTTCGCGGTAGGGGGGAATTAGCTGACCAGAAGTGCTACCCAATGGCAAAGCCTTCACACTACATTGAGGTAATACTGAACGGGCAGAAGCGTAATAGACACTACCAGGAGTTTTACGGAGTTGGCGCACTGCCTCTGTAGTAGAGTAGACATACTGCACATTAGAGCCTAGCGTTTGCCCCTTCAAGTTGCTGTTGCTAGGGAATATTACTGTATCTGCGTCCTCTGGTCGTTGAGACAAAGGTGTGATGGCTAGGTTTGGCCCACCTACTTGATTCCAGTTAGTAATTTTCCCCAAATAAATCTGCTGCAATTGGTCAACAGTTAAACCAGGCACATTGAGTGATGGGTTTACTACCACTGCTATCCCATCCATACCCACCTGACGTTCCTCAAGGCTGAAGCCTCGCTCTTTTGCCATAGCTTGTTCTTCATCTGTAAGGGGACGGGAGGACTGAGCAAAGTCGAGTTTCCCATCAAGCAACATCCGAATACCGGAGCTAGAGCCAGGGCTACCATTAACAGGGTTTACATAGCGTAATTGTAATTCAGGGCGATCGCTCTGGATCTGAGCATCTACCAATTGCCGGATAGATGCCCAAGCTGTACTGCCTCCGTAGTTAAATGAGGCATTGGGGACATTAGCAACTGTCTGAAAAGTTGATCCAGTACTAGAGGGGCTGTTTAAATTTTGATTAGAGGAATTAACGCTGCGGGACAATAAATTCGGCTTGAGTAACCACCAAAGCAGTCCGCCAATAACCATAAGTGTCAGCACTTTACCAATAATCAAACCTCTAAGAAAGAGGCCAATTTCACCGTTAATTAAAGCTTTTTTTTGATTTGTATTGTCCATCTTTTTAAATGTTGTTTATTCTATTTATCCTACAGGAATCTATAAATATTTAGGTTAAAAGCAAATCGGTAATAAGCCACTTAATAGTGAATTTTATGATTGCTGGTAGATGATTAATTCTTTCTAATATTAGATTAAAGCTCAATTTCCTCTTTGGTAGTCTTTGCAATGGTGGAATTGCTTTTATAGACTCCTCTGTTAGCTGCTGATTTAGCCACTAGGCGATTGACTTTTAATATTAGCAAACCGTGGCTCAACCAATTTTTCTATAAAATTATTTAATTGAGTAGGTTGGTTTGGAGGTGATGTACCTGTATTAATAAACGTATAGATTAAAACTAGTACTATCAAACTAGTGGTAGCACCAAGCCCTATTCCCAGCAGCAAAAGAAAGTTTCTATAAGTTAGCAAATAAGTATCATCAGTGTTTTGGTTTATGCCAGCAGATTGTGATAACTGTGACAATTCCAGATCAGAATTAAGCGCTTGCAAAGCTTCTGCGGCAGATTGGTAACGCTGGTTGTAGCGATCGCGAACCATTGTATCCAAAACATTTGCAAAAGCGTCGCTTACTTGTACTTTATCACGCCAGATAACTTCTCCAGTATTAGGATCTTCTTGTAGTTGTTCAGGTATTAAACCTGTCAAAGCTTGAATGCCAATCATCCCTACTGCATAAATATCGCTGCAAAGTTGTGGCTTTCCTTTAGCCTGTTCGCTTGGCATATAGCCAGGAGTTCCAACAGAAATTGTTAAGCCTGCTCCTAAAGCACCAATTTTCTTAATACTCCCAAAGTCAATTAGCACAATCTTCTGATCAAAGTGCCGCCGCATTAAATTTTGGGGCTTAATATCCCGGTGAATAATGTTATTTTCGTGGACGAAGGACAGCACTTCCAAGATGTCTTTTAATAAATTTAAGACTGCATTCTCGCTAAGACGCTCACCTGGTACAATTTCTTGAGTCAATGCATGACCGTCAATAAATTCCTGGACTAAATAGAAATCCCCATCTTCATTAAAATGGGCAAATAGTCTAGGAATTTGGTCGTGGTCGTTGCCTAGCTGGTATAAAACTTCCGCTTCCCGATCAAATAGGCTTTTAGCGATAGGTAGAACATCAGGATTGGTATCTTTTGGGTGGAAATGTTTGACGACACAATGGGGTCTTCCTGGTAAATCTAGGTCTACGGCTAAGTAGGTATCACCAGATCCCCCGCTTCCTAAGTGTTTGACAATCTCAAAGCGATTCCGAAGTGTTTTTCTGGCGAGAGAGTATTCATGTCTTTTACGTGTACCACCTGATAACAAGTAAGTATTACCAGATCCTCCGCTTTCCAGCAGTTTGACTGTCTCAAAGCGACTCCGGAGTTTTTTTCTAACTAGAGGGTTCTGGCTCATGTGGCGTATACTACTCGTTAATTTACTGACCATTCAGAGCTTGGGTGAGGTTATGAATACCTACCGCTAGAATTGGTCTTTGAGGCAGTCAGCTTCTCAAACGACCGATGCTTTTGAGCAATTTTATGATTAGCCGCTTGATTGGTTTATTTCATACCTTATATGGGTATCTTAATATAAAAATTTCTTTCTGTAATAGTTTTATAATTTTATCACTTAAGTAAATTTCAGACTAGCCCACAGTAGTTATAACTGCCGACAGATGACAACATTCAGGAGTCAGGAGATTTATTTTAAGTCTTGGGTTTGATTGCTGACAAAACCTTCAACAGTGGCATTTAAAGGCATAAGTACCTTACAGTACAGTGTCCACCAGAATTTTGTTACCAGATTTTACTTATTACTAACGGCGATCGCTTCGTCATATCAACGTTAATTAGACAAAACTAAAAAAACAGGTAAGTTCTTGAGGTAAATACTGAGTGATGGTTTTGAAGACAAACAAGTGTTAGTTGTCAATCACTCACATATCAACTTACAGTATATTAACTAGTTATTCAATAGTTTCTATAAAACATCCAACTTTTCCAACCTTTCCCACGTTTTACTCGCGCCTGTATCACTTGCAATAAATCAGTTGCATTTAGCAAAACTCATACTGGAAAAAGTTTATGCTGGTTTTAATATATTTTGTGTAACTCTTGCTAGGTAAACTGGAGTTTAGACTAAAAGCGATATGAGAGAACGCAAATCAAATGGAATTAGAGATTAAAAATATTATCTTGTCAGCCTCAAAGCATCCGCGACCTTTAACAATTCTGTAGTATATCTGCTCCA
>NZ_JAIVFS010000111.1 GCF_020829645.1 Nostoc mirabile CHAB5784
AAATAAAACTTCTGGTTGACAGTTTCTGATTGGTGCCAAAACTGCTGCAAGAAGTCACTCACGATTTCTCCAAATTGATTAATTTTTATCGCTTTTTAATGTGAAGAAATATTTCGCCAACAGTGTCTTCGCTATATCTACCCCCACAAGGTGAAAATGAGCGAACGGACAGTTATAAGCCACTGCGGTCTTGGGGTTTCCCCAAGTAGAGCAAGTGGCGTGCGTGGGGTATTAATTTTGAATTGATAATTTTGAATTGTTTTGACGGGGCAGGACAAATAACATCAGAATCCCAGAAGTCAGAAATAATATAGAACCATCAGCAGCTATACCACGCCACTAATAGGGATATACGTAGACCTTGTGTTGGTAATGAGGGCAAACAGCACTTGAACATTGCTCTAAATATTCTTTATCAAAGTCATCCAGGTCAAGATTGACTGAGCCTCTGTACCAGTCTTTATAATTGCGATCGCAATTTGGGCATTGCACGTTACATTTTTTCTAGAACAATTGATGGAACAGGGTGCAGTCAAGCGTTGTGGGCGAGGTCGTCCACGTTTACGCTCTTTACGATTAGTTGGAGACAAAGGTTACACAGGTCGTCGCATCCGTAATTACTTGCGCCGCCGTGGTATCCGTTTGACCATCCCAAGACTTTCGAATGAACTGCGTCGTGGTCCGTAAAGCCTTTGAAATCTACCGTCAACGCAACATTGTTGAGCGGGCTATCAACCGACTCAAACAATTTCGCCGCATCGCCACCCGATATGAAAAACTTGCTGTAAATTATACAGCCATGATCACAATCGCCTCCATTATTCTGTGGTTATAGTTTGAAAACACGCCCTAGGCTCTGAGGTGTGAATTCACCCAGGTACCGATAGGACTGGTAAAGAAAATTGTTTTTATCTACCTGATTGTATTCATCCATATAAAAATCCAGCTAGCTAAATAAATATTAGCTTAGGCGATGTGGTAAGCGCTGTTCTTAGGGGAAACCGCTTTCACTCCTATACCAATAGCATCTGCACCCAATTGGGTGGAGTGGATGGGATGAATTATTGAGCTGACGGAGGCAATACGGTTCGCATAACCCAAGATCCTCTTGAGGAAAAAGAGTTATTGGGCAATAACTCCTTCTCAAGAACTGCTCAAAACAGATAAAAACTTTGTGAACCAAGCCGCACTGTCCTGTCTCCTAAGCTAATCGTCATTTATTTTTCCAGAATGATTCGCTCCTAGTAAGAGCATCAGCCCTGCTTTTATGCAACTTAAATGCTGATTAGCTTACCTTCTTAAAACATTAATTTACCATTATTGCGCCAATCCCTTAAATTGTTACAAAATCAGCAGCAGTGATAGTGCTAGACTGCACTCCACTTAGAACCGCTAGCAGTCCATCATTACCTGTCAGCCTAATTAGGGTGTTGCTAGCATTCACACCTGTGCCCTGGGTAATCGTCAACTCCCCAAACAACAAATTTCCTGACAAGCCGAGCAAGTCTTGACTATCTTGAAAGTCAGTGATGGTGTCAATGCCTGTATCCACTACTAACACAAAGCGATCGCTACCCTTGCCACCAGTCAGGTTGTCATTGCCTTGACCACCATTGAGTAGGTCATCACCGTTACCACCCACTAGGATATCGTTGCTAACGCCCCCGTTAAGGATGTCGTTGCCGTTATTACCGTTGAGGATATCGTTGCCATTGCCCCCATTTAAGGTATCCTTAGCATTACCGCCGTTGAGTTCATCTCTGCCAGAGGTGCCATTAATGGGGTTGTTGCCATTGCCCCCGTTGATTACGGTAAGGGTGCTAGACAAATTAATGCCAACTAGAACTGGGTCATGGTCGGACGAGCGGTAGGGTGTTTCTGTGTAGAGGTCAGGTGAGGCTCCAGCTCCTTTAAATTCAAGGTTGTAATCTAAAATTCTCGGTTCGTCAGCGTTAATATGCCACTCGGTCACACCCGATACTTGAGTATCCAGGCTAGACGTGGCGAGGGCATGATCCAGGTAGCCTGACTGTCCATCAAAGACAAATGAGTAGGGATTATCTACAAATCTGTCAATTTCATCGATTAAACCGCCATTTCGTAGAACATCAATTGGGTCTTCTTGACCATAAGCATTCAAGTCACCAATGACGAGCACATCGCTATCACCTGTTGAGACTTTTAGCTCATTAACAAATCCAAGCAGTGCTTCTGCCTGTTGAACGCGGGTGAAGTTGAAAGCACCTTGCCCATCACCTTGGTCTGCATCCAAACCCGTGCCTGTTCCACTCTTAGATTTGAAGTGGTTGATCACGGGTGTGAAAGTTTCACCATTGGAGTTAAGGATAAAAGTCTGCGCTACGGGTAGGCGATTGTAAATGGCATCAGTATCGCTCAGGGATGCACCAACTGGGGTGACGACACCTGGTTTATAAATAAACGCCGTTTTGATTTCGTCAGTCCCGACCCCTGTAGCTGGGTCACGGATATAATCGTAGACTTTAGCGCCGATGTTGCCGTTGAGACTATTGACCAAATTAGCGATCGCTGAATTGGCATTATCACCATCACTTTCAATTTCAATTAAACCAACGACATCAGCATTAAGCGCTGCAATCGCACTGACAATCTTGGCATTTTGTCGCTCAAACTCAATGGCAGAATCTGCGCCGCGAGATGTAGGGAATCCGCCCCCCGCGCCATCTCCATTGAAGTAATTCAACACATTAAAGCTAGCAACTTTAATATTACCCCCTACGTTCTCTGGTGCAGAGGTGCGGGGATTAGTCTGGTTAAATACAGGTGTAACCGTTGGCTGAAGCCGATAATTGTTGAATCCGTAGCCAAGCACACCAGTCAGGTTCGTGGTCGTATCACCCGTCCGCAAGGTGTTATTGGCATTGAGGTAGGGGATAGTCGTCGGATTTTGAGTATTGCTACCATCATCCACTAGAATTCGACGGCTGTTGTTGATATTCTGCTCAACCGTGACAGCAGCTACGTTGTTTTCATCATTTTCTGTTTCAGAGGAGGGGATGTCAGTCGGATCGATGAAGTTCGTGGGATTAAACAACCGCCCCTCAGCCGATAGTACGACCTCACCAAAACGAGCCAAGTTGAAGTTCTCGGTGACGGTTAGAGTTTCCGGGAAGGTGACCAGCGTTCCCTCGTAGGGTTCCAGGCTTGTTACGGTTGCTACAGGTAAATCTACTACAGTGGGGGCAACTGTCCCTGAACCCACCACGTTTAAACTGGTCAGGCTATCGATTTGCGTCTGATTGAAGGATTCAGAAACTTTTCCTGTAACTTGTACAACATCACCCACGTTGACATCAATGCTTGAAGGGGCAAAAACAAAGATGCCATCAGAGGTTGCTGAGTTGCCGTCCCCTGTGGGGTCTTGGATGTAGAAACCGTTCAGACCCGTACTACCCTGAAAATCTCCCACCACTACACCTTCAGTGGTGTAGAATGCATTGTTGCCAGCAAAAGGGCTAGCATCGCCAGTTCCTTGAATAGTGTAGATTGGCGTTAGCATGAGGGCAACGTCGTTATCGGTTACATTAACGTTGAGATTTGGAATTGGTGTAGAGGTGTTGGAGTAGGCAGGGTCAGCACTACTGGTAATCGAGTGGGTAATTACACCGTTATGGGGAGAGCCTTCCATGTCCGCATCATTAACTGCCCTAACAGTCACTGTTTGAGAAGTAGTGTTGCTTAAGGACAGCGTTACTGAACTGAAGAAGTTTATACTATCGCTACTAATTTGCGTTTCTTCGTCTGCTGCGATCGCAATGTTTACAGCACCAGTCGGCACCGTATTCAGTGCGATCGTGTAGGTGTCAGTAGTTTCACCTGCTTCGTTGACATCTGTGCTGCCACCAAATTGGGTGATTGTCACCCCAGCAGCATTACCGCCATCAATTGTGTAGCTTCCCAATCCGTCAAAGGTATCTGTAGCAAACCCAAGCCATTGTACACTTGGTTCAAATACATCATCAGGGTTGGTATCACCCATTGTGATGCTACTCTTGCGGCGCAGTGTGTTATCTGCTGTGCTAGTTAGCCCTGTACCCCACTCAGTCCCTGGATCAACACCAATCTGACCGATTACATCAACGATGGTACCACTGCTTCCACCCTTGCGTAGGACAATCGCATCGTCGCCGTTGTACCAGGAAGCGCTACTGATTTGATCTGCCTGAGCGAGAATCGTCGCATTAGCAAGACTTTGAGCAAGGACAAATACATCCCCATTTGCTACTGTACCTGTCAAGTTGATTGTCGTAGCAGGAGCAGTATTGCCATTGAAATACATCTGCACAACGTAGCCTTCTGCCGATAAGTTGATTGCAGCCCCAGTGCTGTTGTAAATTTCAAGAGCTTTGTTGTTACTGCTGCCCTCTACATACTCGGAAAAAAACAAATCTGCCATTTGTCTCTGCCTACCTGTGATTGTGTATTAACTATTTAGTGAGGAATGGCACAAATTCATACCTGTGCCAGAACGTGCCAATTTATGTGAGGTCGCCAAATAACTATTGCGACAGAAGCTCAACATCGTTGGTTAGAAACCGTATAGCATTACGGAGTCGGAACCGCTACTCGATTACTGGGAACAATCTGTGGCTGATATGAAAACACGTCTCGGCTACGGGGATCGACGCTTACCTTGACCCATTGCACATCGTTAGTGCCGTTCGCCGCATTGTTGCCAAATGTCTCGACACGAGTGAAGTTTTCTATACGTCTACCTTGAACATCTAGAAATGGCTTGTCAATACGGAAGTAGTGCGAGTCGCCATGTACGTATGCAATCGGCTTACGGAAAGCGATCACCTGATCACGCAATGCTAATAAAAAGTCCTTGAAACCATCAGGCTGCCCATCGGTTTGCACGAGCGTCTTTGGATCACGCAAAGGCGCTCTGGTTTGGTCGGTCTGATCCCACCCTGGATTAGCTTGGGAGATCAACATCACCGCCGCCGAGTTGTTTTCTTTTGCCACTCTAAAGGTTTCTTTCATCCATGCAATATTGGCTGCATTTCGTGCTGTATACTCCGTTGAGTTAGGCGCAGTGTCACATAGATTATTACACGAACCTTGGATATTGAGTGTTGCATAAGTAACTCTGCCGACTGTCCAGCGACGGTTCTCAAGACAGGGCACTGCACCGTTGACACCAAGGCACATCTGTGAAGTCTGCACTTCCTGGGCTAGCCGACGCTGCCCTAGAGAAAAATTCGTGCTAAAGAATACTAGACGCTCGTAGTCGAGGCGTTCAAGTGAATTAAATCCACCATTTGAAGGGCGATCGCAGTCTGTCCAATCGTTGTCACCCGGTGTGAAGGCTGCTGGTGCCTCCAGAGCGTTGAAGTAGCCGAGTGCCTTGGCATACAGCGCGTTGTCGCAAAGACTGTTAGAACCGGCTTTGAGATCGCCATCATGGACACTGAAAGAAAGTTTCTGCGAATTCATGTCGTCAATTAGTCTTGTTACCCCAACCTCCTGTGCGTCCGAGTAAGGTAAATCCCCCCAAAGTCCGATCTCGTATGGCGCATTCGCGTTCTCGTTCCCTCTGGCAACCACCAAACTAGTGGTTGCAGATGCCAGGAACGGTAAAGTCAGGGCGACTAAACACACTTTACGCAGCAAATGTGTAGTAGTAAAGTGTCGTAACACTGAATAGCCAAGCTTGGTCGTCATTATATCCTCAATTATTTTTGAAATCCGTGAATGCATTTTTGACAAGTAGCTTCTGCCCATATCATTCCAGTCAGCAATTTAGACTACCGGATTATCGATGATAGAGAGGTTATGAATAGGTTATAAGTGGGATACAAGTTCGTATCTTTACGGTTACTTTCTAAGTTCGCATTTTCCGTTCAACCGAATTTTGGGAAATCCAACCCAACTTGGGTGCTTGGTATCAGCCGTTTGAGTGGCTTGACCGTGTGCCTATTGTGACTAGAAGCACACGGTCTCCAACTGGGACTATTTGTTAGCGCACAATTGCAAACACATTGCTAATGCTCAAATCCAGAATAAAAAACTAGATCAAGATTGATTTGAGCTAGTTTCTAAGCTTAGTGAGGCTGTCAGTATGGCTGATGATGAGCCATTTTGGAATAGATATTTGGGTCAGGGGCAAGTTGGTGTTAACTTTGAGGGGGCTGTAAATCCGTGGTGTAACTAGCTATCATTAAAAGTCTTATAAACTCTTTATAGTTGAACCAAAATGATAATAAAATCGGGGAAAATTAATTATTTTTATTTTCTAAGAAAGTACTAAGAAACTCCTCAAAGTTTTTTTATCTTTACTTTTGTTACCCTAGCCATCTTTACTGATTATTCTTAATTTTTTCTCTATCCGTAATCATATTTCCGTGAAATGGTATGAGCGTTCGCAGTTAAACTTATGCCTTTAGTCAACATATTGTAAGAGCTTAACCCAATGTTTAATCGAACATAACTATTCATTAAATCTTTTCCGTTAAATTCACTCCAGAACAACATACATATTTCAAACAATTTATTCTACGTTCTATTTACAACTACAAATGTTTTTAATATTAGAGAACTAAAAGTACTTGTAATAGATTTTACTGCCCATTTAGTCATAAGAGTGAATCATGTCCCGGAAACTCCGTCTCCATAACAAAACAATAGCTTTATCGATAATCCCAGGCATTAAACAACTCGTCTTGACACTCCGCGCTTAAGGGTTGCAGCAGAGGCGGTTGTGTTATCAATGTTGAGATGGATCTACCGCCTCTGCTACTTGAACTCTCCCCAACCGAATTGAAGAAGCTGCAAGATAAAAGGGCGAAAACCAAAACCAAACGACATCAGGATTGTTGATGCGCTGATGTGTCCTTATCGAATAGGTGAACGAGTGCAAATACTACTTTCAATCTCATTTTGATTTTGGAAGCGTTAGCACCTTCTGCAATATCTCGAACCGCTCTGGTACTAACCGATAGTAAATCCAAGTACCGCGTCGTTCTTTTTGGAGTAAACCTGCTTTATACAATACTTTCAGATGATGGCTGACAGTAGGTTGCGATAAACGCAGTGGCTCTATCAACTGACAAACGCAAGCTTCCTGTGCAGGTTGAACTGCAATAAAACTGAGCAACTGTAGCCGAGCCGATTCGCCCAGCACTCGAAATAAGTTTTGGGTGACTCACAGGTGCGGGATATTAAACCTGTTGAAGTCAGCACGGGGGCTTGCTGTCAATAAGGAGCCTGTCTTAGTCTATAGTTCTACGCTTATCTATCTCAGTTATTAATTTGTATCGTCCCCCTACCGCGATCACGTCGTAGATGTCATGAACACGTTGGTATCGAGTATTAGCGTCGTCATCGCCATGCCCTCCCAGGACTTCAAAAACTGCTGCAACAGCGGAAAATAGAAGGTTTCGGAAGTGATTTTGGGACTATGGACAAAGTAGTTTAAGCGCTCCATGTGGCTGCGAGCAATGCAACGTCCCTATGACTCAGGTAGGGCAACCAGTGGCTCAGACACGCACTTTGAGCTTGCAAAATGGCGGCAACATTCTCACAAAAAACTTGCAGATGTCGTTGGACTTGGGGACAAATCCATTGACTTAGTTGAGCTTGCAGTTGACGATAAAGTTAGGGGATTGACATATCGGATGACTTTTTGTGTGGAAACTTGAGCATCCCATGTCGTCCTCCGCTCTGTCACCCTTGTCTCACACTGAGATTCCCAATATATCTATTAACTCTTCAGGACTTTTCTGCACCACTAAGGGTAAGGGCAATCCATGAATTGCCCATATAAAAAGCCAAATAGGTATACAGTATAAGCGTTTTATTGATTTGAAATGGGTGGTTTATTTATGCCATCCTTTACTAACTCCTAGCGAGTTAATTAAATTTTCACCAAAAATTAGCTTTTTGTTAATTAAATCTTAATTAAAATATGTAAATTAGTCTATCTATCATAAGCTTTATATTATATTGATAAATATCGACAATTGGCTCATTCATTAGATTGATAATTAAGAAATTAAATCATAAATTATCCTTGCCTTAATTATTACTTAACTAAAAAATATTATTAATATTAATAATCATAGACATCTAAATGTCAAAAAATGGCAAATACAGTGGCTATCGAAGTTAGTAATCTCTCGAAAATTTTCAAAGGTAAGACAGCGCTTAAAAAGTTATCTTGCACAATTGATGAGGGAGAAATGGTTGCGCTTATAGGTGCATCTGGCTCAGGCAAATCTACCCTTTTACGGCATATTAATGGTTTACATATTGGAGATTCAGGGACTGTTTATATTTTTGGCTCAGTCCTACAGAGTATGGGGAAAGTACACTCTAAAATTAGGTCTTTACGAAGTCAGATAGGTTGTATTTTTCAACAGTTTAATTTAGTCAATCGGCTAACAGTTATCGAAAATGTTCTCATTGGTAACTTAGCAAGATTGTCTATTTTTCGTTCAATATTACATTTATTTACCAAAGAAGAAAAAGTCCAAGCTCTTGCTGCATTAGAGCGAGTAGGCATTCTTGAACACGCTTATAAACGGGCATCTATGCTTTCTGGAGGGCAACAACAACGAGTGGCGATCGCTCGTTGTTTAGTGCAAGGAGCGAAAATCATCCTCGCAGACGAACCAATCGCCTCTCTAGATCCTGAATCGGCGCGTAAAGTCATGGAATTGCTCGTGCAGCTAAATCGCCAAAGCGGAATTACTGTAGTCGCTTCCTTACATCAGGTTCAAATGGTGCGTAGTTACTTTGATCGAGCGATCGCTCTCAAAGATGGAGAAGTAATGTTTGATGGTGCAACCACAGAGATGAATGATCACAAACTCAATGAACTTTATGGCACAGCTGCCGAAGAACTCATTATGAGAGGACACGGTGAATTGGTAGTGTAACCCCAAAATAGAGAATTTTTACTTACATCTCACAACTAAATTTATGGACAGAAGGTTATTTATCCAGCAGGCTTCTTTGTTTACTATAACTTTGGCAAGTGCCAAGATACTTTCAGCTTGTACTTCTAATGCTGATAATAGTACCGCAGCGATTAAAGAAATTAACTTTGGTGTTCTGTCTACAGAATCTCAAGCTAATCAAAAACCAATTTGGGAACCTTTTGCTGCTGCTATGTCTCAGGAAATTGGGATTACCATAAAACCCTTCTATGTTACACAGTATGCAGCAGTCATAGAAGCTATGCGCTTTGGTAAAGTTCAAGCAGCTTGGTTAGGTGGTAAATCTTATATTGAAGCAGCAAAAATTGCTAATGCAGAAGCTTTTGCTCAAGTTATGAGTGCAGATGGCGGTAGAGGCTACTATTCTCATTTAATTACTAATAAAGATAATCCCATCACTGCGGAAGCTATAGCAGCAGGTGGCAATAAATATGTGATTCAAAATGCCGCTAAACTCACCTTTGCTTTTAATGATCCTAATTCTACCTCTGGGTTTTTAGTTCCTAGTTACTATATTTTTACTAAAAACAATGTTGACCCTAAGAAAGCTTTTAAACGCTTGATTTTTGCTGGTAATCATGAAGCCTGCGCTCTAGCTGTAGCTAATAAACAGGTAGATGTAGCTACCGTCAGTAGTGAAGCATTAAGTCGTCTAGAAAGTACTAATCCTACAGCCAGGCAGAAGATTGAAATTATTTGGAAATCACCTATAATTCCCAGCGATCCGATTGTTTATCGTCGGGATTTACCAGATGATATCAAAAAAAAGTTGCAAAACTTTTTCTACAACTACAAAGATGCTCAAGTTTTAGGGCAATTTAAAATTTCTGGTTTTGTACAGGCTGAAGATAAAAATTGGCATACAATTCGAGAACTAGAAATTGCTAAAAAAATCCAAGAGACTCAAGCTAAAGAAAATATTAGTGAGCAAGAAAAGCAGCAAACAATAGCAGAACTCAACCAGCAACTCAAAGGAATTAAATGAAATTAGATTTATAGGTAGTGAAAAGTGCGCCCACGAAATCAGATAATTACTTACGCATCTCCTAATGTAGCAGCAATGTTAGAGAAAGAAGCAAAGCTTGTGAATACCCAAAAAGTTTTGTTTCTTTTAGTGATTGCTGCTCTATTAATTTTTGCCTATAATCAAAGCGAGTTAAATTTCCCTGTACTTCTGCAACGGGGAGACAACATGGTGGAATATATACGTTCATATTTTCCGCCAGACTTTAGCGATTGGAATTATTATTTCTCAGAAACACTGGTTACTATCTCAATGGGAATTTGGGGAACTTTAATGGCTGCGACCGCAGCTGTTCCTTTATCTATCCTAGCATCTAATAATATTTGTCCAATATGGGTTGTTCAACCAACACGTCGCCTATTAGATGCTATGCGTGCGATTAACGAAATCGTCTTTGCGCTAATCTTTGTAGTTGCTGTTGGATTGGGGCCATTTGCTGGAGTTTTGGCATTATTTATTCATACTGCCGGTATTCTGGGTAAGCTATTCTCAGAAGCAGTAGAATCAATTGAGTCAGGCCCGGTAGAAGGAATTAGAGCTACTGGTGCAAGTCAGATTCAAGAAGTAATTTATGGAGTGATTCCCCAAGTAATGCCTTTGTGGACTTCTTTCACTCTCTACAGATTTGAGTCAAATGTGCGTTCTGCTTCTGTATTAGGAATTGTCGGGGCTGGCGGTATTGGCGTTTCACTATATCAAAGTTTTGGTGCATTTGAATACCAAAAAGTCTGTACAATTCTTATTATTTTGATTGTTACTACTGGTATTATTGATTTACTCTCTGCAAAGGTTAGAGGGTGGTTAGTTTAGTATGATTGCTGACTGATGACTGATGACTGATGACTGGTAAATGTTAAGTATTATCTGACTTTCTTTTAAGTGAGTTAAGATAAGCGTTTAGTTTAGGTGACAATTCATCTATAATTGGTTTGATTATATTTATTTGCTCTTGAGTCAAAATTTTTCGCTTATAAGCAAGCCTTAACCAATGCCTTGTTTCATTTAAAGAACCTCTAGCAATTTTTATAAATCTTTGATTATCCTGTAAATTATAACGACCATTCCCCTCTGCGATATTAGCACCTATACTGTCTGCTGATTTGACAATTTGTTTCCCAATTGTATCTTTTGCAAAGTAATCCCATTTCTGTACAATAAACCAAATTTCATTCGCTAGATTTTCTGATAATTGGTAAACTCGTAAATTTTGGAAGGTTTCCATAATTGTTGATCGTTGATGGTTGACGGTTGACGGTTGACAGTTGACTGCTAAACTAGCCCAAGAAAGTGTTTACCGTCACCAGTCATCAGTCATCAGTTATCAGTTATCAGTTATCAGTCATCAGCCAACCGCTAAGTCATTTTCAAAAAATAACTCCATGCGATCGCCCCGCAGTCGAGTCACCCCATATTCAATGACATTACCTGTTTCATCGACGTTCACCGACTCCGCTAACAGGATGGGTTGATTGAGGGATAGTTGTAGCCACTTTGCATCTTGAGGCTGGACTAGACGAGCAGAAACGCAGGTACTACGGCGGATATGATCGCATCCATATAGCTGCTGTAAAAACTGAGATATTGATTGCTGTTCTTGCAAAATTTTGATATTTTTCGGCTCCAAGAAATCTGGAAATCGCTTGAGGGGAAAATACCCAGTACCCACACTAATAGGTTCTTCATTCGCTAAACCTAAACGTTCAATTAACGCTACAGGCTCACCATAAGGAATCTCTAATCCTTTGGCGATCGCATCATCGGCAGGTACTTCTAAAACACGCAGCAGTTGAAACCTCACTTGCCAACCCTGTGCTTTCAACGTTTGGTTATAACGCACTCGCTTACCAATCGCATAGCGGATGGTTTTAGCCGCTACAAAAGTTCCGCGTCCTCGGTCAACTCGTAACAATCCCTCGTTTTTTAGGAGGGCGATCGCTTGTCTGAGGGTATGACGATTAACTGAAAATTGTTCTGCTAACTTGGTTTCCGTTGGTAGTCGTTCTCCAAGCTGATAAACCCCTTGATGAATGTTTTGTCGCAGTTGATCAGCAATCTGGGCATAAATCGGCATTATTTCCTTCATGTATCAATATTAGATTGTCAACTTGTCATAATTGCGTTAATCTACTTTTATCTAGATGTCTAGACAAGTTAAGAAGAGTTTAAAACAAAATACCACAAACCAACTTATGCCTACTGTGACGCAGCGACAAGCATGGATGGCAACATTAGCTAAAGCCAAGTTAGAGCTATTAGAAAAACTGGTAAAAAAATTGGTTACTTTGCCCAACTATAGCTTTTTACGCTGCCCAGAGATTGGTCTAACAATGGTGCGGGGACGCGCTGGGGGTACAGGAGAGCCATTTAACTTAGGAGAAATCACCATGACTCGCTGTGTTGTGCAGTTAGAGAGCCAAGGAGATGAAGCAATCGCTGGATTCGGTTATGTCGCGGGGCGATCGCACCTTCATGCAGAACTAGCTGCTGTTTGTGATGCGTTACTACAAACTCCAAATTGGCACGATCAGATTCAGGCTGAGGTAATTCAACCCTTGCAAGTAGAACACCAAAAGCAGCAGGAACTCAAGCAGCGTCAAGCAGCCGCCACTAAGGTCAATTTCTTCACAATGGTCAGGGGGGAAGGGTAAATCAATTCAAAATTCAAAATTCAAAATTATTAATTAATGTCAAATATAGTTACATCTTTACCTGGTTTTCAAGACTCAATTCATGATGCCCAGAGGACATTTCGGGCGTTGCTTGATGCTAATTCTCGACCGGGGACACCTTATTGGATAACTGCTGATATGAGTGTGCCTTTGGGTTTAACGCCTATTTGTGGGGCTGCTTGTTTGACGTTGCTGGATTTGGATGTTGTGGTATGGCTACAGCCAAGTTTTACAGATCAAGTGAGAGCTTGGTTGTTGTTTCATACTGGCTGTCGCTTCACACAGTACCCAGAGAAAGCTGACTTTGCCTTAATTCAAGATTTGGCAGGGTTGGAAGAATTATCTATTTTTAGCTGGGGTACAGGAGAAAAGCCGGAAGCCTCAACAACACTATTGATACAGGTGGAAAATTTTGAGATGGGGCAACCTGTGACGTTGATGGGGCCAGGAATTTTAGACCAGCAAGTGATAGCCCCGACACTTCCCGTCCATTTTTGGGACTTGTGGATGCAGAATCACCAAGCCTATCCACAAGGCATAGATGTATTTTTATTTACAGAATATGCAGTAATGGGACTACCACGCACCGCTAAACCAGAGGTGTACTATGAATCTTGAGATTCGCATTGCTACCCGTGAGGATTGGCCTCTATTGAATCAGCTTTATGCTGACATGGATGGTGAGTCACCCTTACCAAGCGATGATGTAGAAAGAATCTTGACAGAAATCACGCAAGTTCCTAACTACTACATCTATATTGCTTTTTTAAATCAGCAACTTGTAGGTACTTTCAGTCTCCTCTATGCGCCAACAATGATGCATCGGGGCTATCACAAATTTGCAGTTCTAGATGCAGTAACAGTTATTTCTCAAATGCGAGGAGAGGGGATTGGTAGCCAAATGGTGCAAGCCGCGCTGCAATTTAGTGCTGAAGCTGGATGTTATAAAGTCACACTCTCTTCAAATTTGAAACGAACTCGCACCCATCAATTCTACCAATCATTGGGATTCGAGCAGCATGGGTGGAGTTTTAAATGCTTAGTTCAACCAAGTCAGCAAATCGAAAATTATGGAAGATAAAAATATAAATAATGGAAACCTAAAAAGTTAGTTAAAACCTAAATTTCTTAATCACAAATCACAAATTACGAATTACGAATTACGAATTACGAATTAAAAATATATGCCATACGTTGCAGTCAAAGGCGGTGAACAGGCAATTCAAAATGCAGAAGCACTCCTCCAAAGTAGACGCAGAGGTGATCCTGCAATTCCTGAATTGACGCTAGACCAGATTGAACAACAACTTACCCTAGCAGTAGAACGGGTGATGTGTGAAGGCAGTTTATATGACCAGGAGCTAGCAGCCCTAGCTATTAAACAATCTTGGGGTGATTTAGTAGAAGCAATTTTCTTGTTACGAGCTTATCGGACAACACTACCCCGCTTTTATTATAGCCAGCCATTAGATACCTGCAAAATGCAGATACAGCGCCGCATTTCTGCCATTTTTAAAGATGTACCAGGAGGACAAAGGTTAGGAACTACTTTCGACTACATCCATCGCCTACTAGACTTTAAGTTGATAGCAGAAGGACAAATCCCTACAGCACCAGAAGCAGAAGCAATTACAGAATCAGTTCCGCGTGTAATTGATACTTTAGATCGTGAAGGCTTAATGCAAGCGGAAGAACAGCAGGGGAGCAGTTGTGATTCGTCATTTTCCAAGCCATTTGACCTAACTCGTCAACCATTGACCTTTCCTGCTGAACGGGATACGAGACTGCAAAATCTAGCGCGTGCAGATGAGGGTTTTTTGCTATCTTTGGCATATTCTACACAGCGAGGCTATGGCAGAAACCATCCTTTTGCGGGAGAGATTCGCATGGGGGAAGTAGAAGTGATAATTTGCCCAGAAGAATTGGGATTTGAAGTAGCGATCGCAGATATTACTGTCACCGAAGTGCAAATGGTAAATCAGTTTAAAGGTAGTAAAGAATTACCTGCTCAGTTTACCCGTGGCTATGGACTTACCTTTGGTTATAACGAACGTAAAGCGATGTCGATGGCGTTAGTAGATAGAGCAATGCGTGCTGAGGAATTAGGGGAAACAATTCAAGGCCCAGCCCAAAATGTCGAGTTTGTACTTTCCCATTCCGATAACGTTGAAGCACAAGGTTTTGTCCAACACCTCAAACTCCCACACTACATTGACTTTCAAGCGGAGTTAAATCTGGTGCGGAAAATCCGAGAGCAGCAGTTAAATAATCAATCTTCAGAGTTAACTGGTACTGCGGAAGAATCTCAGTCTTTAGAACACGGTGATTTGGTTTTGGAAGAAGCGAAATGATCAGAGGAATTAACCATATTACTTTGTCTGTCTGCGACTTAGAAAAATCTTTTAAGTTTTATACCGAAATTCTAGGTTGTCAAGCGATCGCTAAGTGGAAAGCAGGTGCTTATTTACTGGCAGGTGACTTGTGGTTGTGCCTATCTTTAAATTCCAACACACGCACAAATCCTATGGACGAGTACACTCATATTGCTTTTAGTATCCCTGAAGATAAGTTTCCAGAATATAGCGATCGCCTCAAAGTTCTAAGAGTCAAACAATGGAAACAAAATACAAGTGAAGGTGATTCAATATATATTCTCGACCCCGATCACTACAAGCTGGAACTGCATATAGGTGATTTATCTTCCAGAATTGCCGCTACTCAAAAAGCTCCCTATGAAGGCATGAAATTTTTTACTGAGGTAAGTCAGTGACAACAACTAAAAATATTCAAATATTATCAAAACCAACCAACACAAAAATTGCTATTCAAGGAGTAAATGTACTAACTTCCGATGGTTGGCTGGAAGATACCACAGTTTTAATTGAAGATGGGCAATTTACCAGCATTGATCAGGCCAGTAGTCCTAATGGATTTCATCTGGTAAATGCTCAAGGACTCCAGATGTTGCCGGGAATTATTGACTTACACGGCGATGCTTTTGAAAGGATGATTTGCCCTCGACCTGGAGTTAACTTTCCTCTACCAATAGCGATCGCAGATAATGACCGCAACCTCTTAGCATCGGGTATCACAACTTTTTATTGCTCAATCACCGACTCTTACGAACCAGGTTTACGCAGCCGAGATTCTGCCCGTACTTTAATTGACTTCATCTTAGGGGCAGGAAAACAAGTTTTAAATTGCAACCATCGCATTCATATTAGACATGAAGAGGCAAATATTGCAGGACATCAAGAATTGTGTGATTGGATGGTATCCGGTCGTGTGCATATTTTGTCTATCAACGATCACCTACCACCCCCTGGAAATCAAAAGAGATTGAGCCGATATCTCAACAGTGTGAGGCAAAGATCGTCCATGTCCATAGAAGAAATCGAAAAATTAGTCAACCAAGTAACAAAACGGCGGCATGAAGGAGACGTGCAAATAGAACAACTCGTGGATTTAGCTCATACCTACGGTATTCCCCTCGCTTCTCACGATGATGACACCCCAGAGAAGGTAATACTAAGTCAAAAACGCCGAGTAGCGATCGCAGAATTTCCGGCGACTGTGGACTTAGCTGCTCAGTCTCGTGAATATGGTGCAGCAGTTATTATGGGTGCGCCTAACTTAGTGCGTGGTGGTTCTCACTTAGGTTTGATGAGTGTCGCTGAGGCGGTAAAAAATAACGTTATCGATTGTCTTTGCTCAGACTATCATTACCCTTCCTTGTTCTATGCACCCTTCAAACTCCAAGAATTAGGCTTGATGTCTTTTGAACAAGCGTGGTCATTAGTTTCCAGCCGACCAGCAGAGGCGGCGGGGATAAGCGATCAAAAAGGTAAAATCGCTCCCGGTTTAGATGCTGATTTCCTGTTGATATCTCCTGATAATCCTTTCCCATCTGCGATCACTGCGCTTGCTGTAGGCATCGCATCTGTTTATGTAACAGGTCAAGAAGTTGCCCGATATCACATCAAATAATTATGAAACCTACTATCGAAAGCATTATTGACCTGTTCACCGAAAAGGGTTCTCAATCCTATGGTGCCGAAGCCGTCAGCCAGCTAGAACACGCTTTGCAATGCGCTACCCTCGCTGAAATATCAGGTCAAAACCATGAATTGATTACTGCTTGCCTACTCCATGATTTAGGGCATTTAATCCATAACTTGGGAGATAATCCCGCCACCCAAGGCATAGACGATCAACATGAACATCGAGCTATTTCCTTGCTACGGCAGATTTTCAGTCCAGCAGTCACACAACCAATTAGGCTTCATGTCGTCGCCAAACGCTATCTTTGCTCAGTTGTTCCTCAATATTGGGAAAGTCTCTCAGCCGCATCTAAACGCAGCTTAGAACTGCAAGGAGGCATATTTTCCCCAGAACAAGCAAAGAAATTTATTCAGCAACCTTATGCTCAAGATGCTGTGCAGTTAAGGATTTATGACGACAAAGCCAAAACTACAAATCTGCCAACACCCGATTTAAACCACTTCACCCAATTTATAACCGCCTCTTTGATCTCGCCAATAAAATGAATATTTCTCCCAATCCCCAATCCCCAGAAACAGGCTTTAACTTTGCTTATTTAGACGAGCAAACAAAACGTTCTATTCGTCGCGCCTTGCTGAAAGCCGTGGCGATTCCAGGACATCAAATTCCCTTTTCTTCCAGAGAAATGCCCATGTCTTACGGCTGGGGTACTGGTGGAATTCAGGTAACAGCTGCTGTGATTGGTCAAACTGATGTTTTAAAAGTCATTGACCAAGGAGCAGACACCACTAACGCTGTTAATATTCGTCGCTTTTTTCAAAAAGTTTGTGGTGTAAAGACAACAGAACGCACACAAGAAGCAACTTTAATTCAGACTCGCCATCGCATACCCGAAACACCACTACAGGAAGGACAGATTTTAGTTTACCAAGTACCGATTCCCGAACCTTTGCGCTGGCTAGAACCCTCATCTGTAGAGACAGGCAAAATGCACGCCCTAGAGGAATACGGAGCTATGTATGTCAAGCTGTACGAAGACATCACCACACATGGACATATTGCTACATCCTACGACTATCCGGTAATGGTGCATAACCGCTATTTGATGAGTCCTAGTCCGATCCCACGCTTTGATAATCCTAAAATGCAGATGAGTCCGGCATTGCAATTATTTGGTGCAGGGAGAGAAAAACGCATATATGCAATTCCACCTTACACCAAAGTTAAAAGCCTCGACTTTGAAGACCATCCCTTTACCATAGAAAAATGGGATAAAGTTTGTGAGTTATGCGGTTCTAGAGAAAGCTACTTAGATGAGGTAGTGATTGACGACCAAGGTGGGCGAATATGGATCTGTTCAGATACAGACTACTGTAACAATTCAAAAGTAAAAATTTAAAACCGATGAAACCTCTTTTACAGGTTCACCAACTGAGTAAATCTTACGGTGCAATTAAAGCCTGCGATCACATTTCTTTTAATCTCTTTCCTGGGCAAGTTCTCGGTATTGTTGGAGAATCAGGTTCAGGTAAGTCTACCTTGCTGAGTGTGATCGCTAATCATATTGCTGTTGACAAAGGTAATGTTACTTATACTAGTAGTAGCAGTGAAGACTTAGAAGTTTTTCAACTTGCGGAAGCTAAACGGCGATTGTTGATGCGAACCGAGTGGGGCTTTGTGCAGCAAAATCCCCGTGATGGTCTACGAATGAAGGTCAGTGCAGGAGCGAATATCGGCGAACGCCTACTAGATATTGGAATGCGACATTACGGCAATATTCGGGATGAGGCTGCCCATTGGCTACAACAAGTAGAAATTGACCCAGCCCGGATAGATGATCTGCCAATCCATTTTTCTGGAGGGATGCAACAAAGATTACAACTTGCTCGTGTATTGGTGACGCGTCCTCGGTTGATATTAATGGACGAACCGACGGGAGGGTTGGATGTGTCGGTGCAAGCGCGGTTATTAGATTTGTTGCGATCGCTTGTTCGCAATTTTAACCTCAGCGTGATTATAGTTACCCACGATATCGGCGTAGTCAGACTGCTGGCACACAGATTATTAGTTATGCAACAAGGACAGGTGGTGGAATCAGGTTTAACTGACCAAGTACTTGATGATCCACAACATCCATATACTCAATTACTAGTCAGCGCCGCTTTAACACCATGAGTTTCTTAACAATGCAATTATTAACCGTTAATCATTGTCCAGTAAAGTTTTCCAGCCAAGCACTTTTGCAAGTTGAGAATTTGCGAAAAACTTTTACTCTGCATCAGCAAGGAGGCATTAATCTATCGGTGTTAGAAGGAGTATCTTTGAGCGTTAATGCTGGAGAATGTGTCGCTCTTTCTGGAGCATCCGGCAGTGGGAAATCTACCTTTATGCGCTGTTTATATGCTAACTATCGCGTTGATAGTGGTTCAGTCTGGATAAAGCATCAGGAAGATTGGGTTGATTTGTGTCAACTCGCTCCCCACGAAATTTTAGCAGTCCGGCAGAAAACCATTGGATATGTCAGCCAGTTTTTAAGAGTAATTCCCAGAGTGCCAGCCTTAGAAGTCGCCGCAGAACCACTGTTGGAATTAGGGGTAGATATAGAGGTTGCACATAACAAAGTTAAAGACTTATTTCATCGCCTCAACCTCTCAGAACGACTGTGGCATCTTTCCCCCACTACCTTTTCTGGAGGCGAAAAGCAACGGGTAAATATTACTCGTGCTTTAGCAGTTGATTATCCCATTTTGCTATTGGATGAACCAACTTCAGCCCTAGATGCTACTAATCGCCAAGTAGTCATTGAACTGTTGCAAGAGAAAAAAGCTAAAGGCTGTGGCTTAATTGGCATTTTTCACGATGAAGAAGTGCGATCGCAACTTTGTAACCGCGAATTAATCTTTGGTAAGGATAACTGAACCATGAATGAACAGATTTACACTAACTATCGTCTGCAACTACCAGATCAAGAACTGCTAGGTACTTTGGTAGTGCGAGATGGATTGATTGCTGATATTCAACCAGGGATTGTGAGTTATGGTCAAAATGGTCAGGGAGATTATCTATTACCAGGATTGATTGAGTTACACACCGATAATCTCGAACGCTGTATGTCTCCCCGTCCTGGTATTCGCTGGCCTTTAGAAGCCGCAGCAGTTTATCATGACCGAGATTTAGCTAGTGCGGGAGTCACAACAGTATGTGATGCGATCGCGATTGGCGATATAGCAACTGGCTCTCCTCGCTTAACTAACTATGCACCGATGATTGATGTCATCTCGCAAGGACAAGCCGCCGGACGTTTTTGTGTGGAACATCGCATTCATCTGCGCTGTGAACTGGCTTTTGACAAGGTTTATGAGATTACAGCACAATACGCAGATCATCCTCTTTTATCAATGATTTCGCTGATGGATCATACTCCCGGTCAACGGCAGTTTATCCGGTTGGACAAGTTTAAAGAGTATTACATGGGTAAATACGGTGTTACTCCGTTCATTTATAGCCAGTTGTAGAGCCTTAACTGAACTCTGTTGAGCGCTGTTGTGACTTGAAGAAGATTTTGGACAGGATGTCCAAGTTTACCTGACAAAAACGTCCAAAAAATAACATAAAGGAAAGCTAAACTGCTCAAACTATCTCTCTGTATACAAGATAAAGGTTTTGCTCCCTAGCGATGCTTACGGCAGCAAGCGATCGCAACGTTAGTAAGTTATCCAAGTTTAAGGGAAAAGTTGGCTAGGAGTAGCATTTATACGGATTTGCGTCCATGTTCTTCTCCCATTTTTGTTACTATGTCCATTTTCTTTATCCAAAAAAAGCGATCACTTGATTAATGCCTTAACGAAGTTTTAGGTATTTCAGCTTACAACTTGTCCAACTTCTCCTTCCAAAAGCTGTCCAAAATCTTCTTAAAATCACAGCTTCAGAGCAAGGCATACTAGTTTAAGTTTAGTATTTCACTTTCATTGCCAGAGCGATCGCTTCTCCCAATCAAGCGAGGAAATTGCCCCATCGCAACTATCTAATTTATTGAAAAGTAGCCTGGATATCTTGCAAATTACCCTATTTACCAGTACAAAGCCCGTAGGCTTACTAAAAATCATCTGGTCAACCCAATGAATAAAATCTTGTTCCTTTGTACAGGCAACTACTACCGCAGCCGCTTTGCTGAACATCTATTTAATTGGTTAGCTACAAAACAAGGGTTAGATTGGCAGGCTGACTCCAGAGGTTTGGCACTTGAGAGAGGTATTAACAATGTGGGAGCAATTTCTCGGTATGCGCTTGAGGCTTTACCCGCATTTCTCACAAGCTTTGCGATCGCCTATCTCGTAATCTTTACTCAAAACCGATTTCAAGCCTTTTTCGCGGCTAATAATTTTAGCACAGTGCGAAACACATAAATCTAGGTTTTATAAGACCAGGACTTACGCAAAGGCAACGTACTTTCGTCATTGCAAGCGTTGCGTACTCCTTCGGAGACGCTCCGCTCGCAATGACTAATCATCGCTGCGTAAGTCCTGAAGGCTTTGAGAGATGTGGTGATAAATCCGGGTTTAGCAGTGCGCTTGGTGAACTTACCTGATAATGAACGGTTTCCCAAGCCAGCAAGTGAGCCAGATTTTCAAGCCGCTACTAGGATTATTGCCCTAGATGAATTTGAACACCGTCCACTAATGAATGAACGCTTTCCCCAATGGACAGATGTGATTGAATACTGGTTAGTTCACGATATAGATAAAACCTCTGCATTAGTAGCCCTTGGGCAAATTGAAAAAAAATTACTCCAACTTATAGAACAACTGGCACAAAGTTAGTAAATAGGCGATCGCGTGCCTAACTTTTTAAGAAAAAGATTACCGATTTTGTTGGTTGACATTCATTCGTGAGAGGTTAAGACAAAATCATTTTTGTCAATTAGTAATATTACTGCAAAATTGCTAAAATAGTAAGTATTAAATTAATGTTTCTACTGAATTTTGAGGCAAGAATGAATGATGTTTTTAAATGTGACGCGATCGCTAGCCCAAAAATTCTGTTGAATAACCGGATTTTCAGCATAGTTTTAAGTACTATTACTTATTGACAAATGCTCTACAGCCTTAACCTCTCACTGATGGTTGACATTAAGAGTGAGGATGTTTCAACCTACGAGCGCCTACACAATGTCCTAACCAACTATGCAGTTGACAATCCCGGACTGTTCACTACTTACACCAAAAACGCCTCTGGTGGCTACGACACGCAAAAGGGAGCGGTTAATGTCATCATCTCAGGTAATCGACCACGAGATTATATGCTCTCTCAGGATTTGCGCTACGCCGCCTATGATGGTCGTGCTGACGACATAGGCAAAGGGATAGCACCTGAATTTATCCCCCTAATCAGTGGCAACTGGAACACTTTCTTTAATAGCGATCTGGCTTGGGACGGTCTTGGCACCATCCCTGATGACACCAAGGCAGCCCTAGACGATATCGTGGCTCAGGTACATGGTGAGAACAAAATCTTGCGCTTCTGGAATCTGCCTATTGATGCACCCAGTGTTTGGGGGCCGCTCTACGATGCTAATGTTGACCTGATTAGGGACTTCCAGAGAATAAAATATACAGCCAATAAAAATGATAATCATTTTCATAGGAGAGAGGGGTTGCCGACGGCAACCCCTCTCTCCCCCAATAAATATGCAAGACAAATGTCTGCACAAAGATAGTTCTTAAATGCAGTGAACAGAATTGACATCGATTATTTTGGCGCTTTTAACCTTTTGAAAATTACGTTACTCCACAACAAATATCAA
>NZ_JAIVFS010000112.1 GCF_020829645.1 Nostoc mirabile CHAB5784
CTTTGTGCAGACATTTGTCTTGCATATTTATTGGGGGAGAGAGGGGTTGCCGTCGGCAACCCCTCTCTCCTATGAAAATGATTATCATTTTTATTGGCTGTATATTTTATTCTCTGGAAGTCCCTAACTCCCTTAATTGTTGACGATTTTGTGGAGACTTCCAAGACAACAATTGTTTATCTGGTGTGTACCAAACAGTCAAAAGTATAGTTTGACCCAGGGAACTACCCATTTCACTCGGCATTAAACACCCAGAAGGGTTGATAAGTTCTAAAAAGTTTAACTCTACAGGGTTTGTCTTTTTGTGGTTTTCCTCTTCGGGACGACGTAGGTTTAAAGCAAGCACATAACTATCGTGAATGCGGAGGGGAGTGGCAAATCCAGCTATAGGTAATGATGTACCATTTTGATAAACTATACTCTCAAATTGAAGAGATACATCATCCAGAGTTTTATCTTTCAGCAGGTCAACTCGATATCCTTCATGTTCTTCTATTTCCAGTGGTTTGGTGACACCAAATTTTTGAGAGAGAAGGTAATTGCATTTGTCCCAGAGTAAGTTAGGTTGATTGCTGTCTTTCAGATGAAAGGCAAATAAATGGATATTAGGAGCATAAATTTTGGCGGACATTAATGTAAGCAGGGCTTGATAGCTATTGTTTATTTTGACTCTGGTTTTGTTGTTCGAGTTTTTCTTTTACCTGCTGGCTCAATTCTTGGAAGAAGTTAGTAGTCCGCTTTGAATCATTAGGTTCGGAGGGTTTGACCTTTTTTACTTCTGCGCGATCGCTCGCCAAGTTTCTCAGTGCATCGCGGATGGGTCGTCGTGCTTTACACCATTCCCTGAGAATCTGGTCAGCGTTTTCTGGGGAGTTCTTTTCCAATGGTGCTAAGGTTTGCAGCATATCTTGGAGGTCAGCAGAAGAAAATAGTTCGGGTTTAGTTTCAAGGAGAGCAGGAAGATTTTGAAGCAAAGGATCTGAGGTCATAGGATTTTCAAGTGAATATTTTGGATTAAAAATTTACTGGTGATGTCTCTGTTTTAGTAAAATTATAGAGTGACAATAGGCATCTGCTAATAGTAGGAAGGAGTTTTGGGGAAAATTTAAGTTGAAGAAACCGTGACAAGAAAAGTGGAGATAATTCGCTTGTTTTAATTGTATTGCAGCTTGAGATAAGGCAGCTTTTGTGGCTTGTTCTTTGAGTAATACTTGATGTCTGGGAAAGTAAGATAATATGCTTTCTACTTCCAAATCAGTAAAAAAGAGGTCTTCTGTGGGGTTTTGAATCGCAAACAGGGATTGAAAATTAGGGCGTTGTCGCTTTTGTACCTGTTGCAGCAGTTGACAACTGGGGGCGTAGCTTATGCCGTTGGGAAAAATCTCGCATAAGAAATCGCCGTTAGCCAAAGGAAGTGCGTGAAGAGGAAATTGATGTAGAAGAGTATGGGGAATGAGAACAAGGTGCGAACAACTCTGTGGTACTAACTTGAGAATGTCTTCCAAATGCAAAATTGCAGCGAGGTGACTCAGGCGAGAGGCAAGACTATTTTTCCACTCAGTTTTTTCTGGCTGATAGTAAGCGTTGAAATACCCGTAAAACCAATCTACCAAAGCTTTTTTCTCATCAGCTTGGTTAGATATGTTCAAGCGCTGGAGACTATCACGGGTGATAATGAATGTCTCAATGCCTGCATTGGTGATGTACCACTCGATAACGGCAGTTTGCTTATCTAAAGTTGCTTGGAATTGGTCAAACTTGAAGCCATAACCAATGGGGAGGTAGCTGTCTTGTAATTCTTTGCGTTTCTCTCGTAACTGCTGGAGATGTTGCGCTAGGGCTGTTGGGTTTTCGGCTTTGTGATTTTGGAGTTGATTCTGACCGCTAGCAATTTCGTCTCGAAGTTGTTTTAGTTCAGTGACAACTTCTGGAGGAAAAATAGTATTTAGGTCGCGCTCAAGGATAAGTTCCACTAAGTTACGGGTTTTGCTACGCTCAATATATTCAATTGCTTTCGTAGGTTTTTTCAACTCCAGACAAACTTCTACCATGCTGCGGTAAAAACGGTTCCATTTTTCCGCTTGCTTGTGTTTGCTTTCATCGTTAGAAACAATTTCCCCCCGCAATAACTCCGCTGTTTCAATAGCAGATTTAAAAGTTGTGTAAGCATCGCTAAAGCGTTGTGCGTTTTGGTAAGTAGTACCCAGGCTACATAATGTCTCAGCATAGTCTTCCGGGAAGGCGTCTTTGGTTCTTACCGACAAAGCAGCAGAGTAGGATGCGATCGCGTCTTCTAAATTCTGTGCTTTCTTCCCCAATATTCTGTTTCTATCAAGGTAAGCATTGCCCAGATTATGTTGCGTGTCTGCCCAATCTTGTGGCAGGGCGTCTTTGGTTCTTACCGACAAAGCAGCAGAGTAGTATTGGATCGCCATTTCTAAATTCTGTGCTTTGTCCCCCAATTTTCTGTCAGAGTAAGCAATCCCCAGATTATTTTGCGTCGTCGCCCAATCTTGCGGGAAGGCGTCGCGGGTTAATACGGACAAAGCAGCAGAGTAGTATTGGATCGCCATTTCTAAATTCTGTGCTTTGTTTCCCAATATTCTGTTGGAGTAAGCATTCCCCAGATTACTTTGCGTCTGAGCCTGATCTTGCAGGAAGGCGTCTTTAGTGTAAACGGACAAAGCAGCGGTGTAAGATGCGATCGCCAATTCTATATTTTGTGCTTTCTTCCCCAATATTCTGTAAAAGTAAGCAATCCCCAGATTATTTTGCGTTATCGCCCAATTTTGCGGGAAGGCGTCGCGGGTTAATACGGACAAAGCAGCAGAGTAGGATGCGATTGCGTCTTCTAAATTCTGTGCTTTGTCACCCAATATTCTGTCACGGTAAGCATTGCCCAAATGATTTTGCGTGTCTGCCCATTGCTGCGAGAAGGCGTCGCGGGTTAATACGGACAAAGCAGCAGAGTAGGATGCGATTGCGTCTTCTAAATTCTGTGCTTTCTTCTCCAATATTCTATAAAAGTAAGCATTGCCCAGATTAAATTGCGTGTCTGCCCAATCTTGTGGGAAGGCGTCCTTGGTGTAAACTGACAAAGCATTTATAAACGATTTGATCGCCAATTCTACATTTTGTGCCTTCTCACCTTTGATTCTTTTACCGTAAGCAATCCCCAGATTATTTTGCGTGTCTGCCCATTGTTGCGGGAAGGTGTCCTTGGTGTAAACTGACAAAGCAGCAGAGTAGAATGCGATCGCCAATTCTATATTTTCTGCTTTCTTGCCTTCGATTCTTTTACCATAAGCAATCCCCAGATTATATTGCGTGTTTGCCCATTGTTCCGCGAAGGCGTCCTTGGTGTAAATTGACAAAGCAGCAGAGTAGAATGTGATCGCCAATTCTATATTTTCTGCTTTCTCGCCTTTGATTCTGTTACCGTAAGCATTCCCCAGATTAAATTGCACCATCGCCCAATCTTCCGGGAAGGTGTCCTTAGTTCTAACTTCTAAAGCTTTCGTGAAAGATGTGATCGCCAATTCTATATTTTGTCCTTTCTCGTCTTTGATTCTGTCGCAGTAAACAGCCCCCAGACTATTTTGCACCGTCGCCCAATATTGGGGGAAGGCGTCCTTGGTGTAAACTGACAAAGCATTTGTATAAGATGCGATCGCCAATTTTATATTTTGTGCTTCCTCGCCTTCGATTCTTTCACAGTAGGCTTTCCCCAGATTACATTGCGTCTGAGCCCAATCTTGGGGAAAGGCGTCCTTGGTGTAAACTGATAAAGCATTTGTATAAGATGCGATCGCCAATTCTAAATTCTGTGCCTTCTCCCCCAATATTCTGTACAAGTAAGCACTCCCCAAATTCTTTTGCACCTCTGCCCAATCTTGCGGCAAGGCGTCTTTGGTTCTTACCGACAAAGCAGCAGAGTAGTATTGGATCGCCAATTCTAAATTGTGTGCTTTCTCTCCCAATATTCTGTTAGCGTAAGCAGTCCCCAGATTATTTTGCGTCGTCGCCCAATGTTGCGGCAAGGCATCGCGGGTGAACACGGTGAACACAAGTTCATAACCAGCAATCGCAATTTCCACCATGTTGCTGGAGATTGCCGAAGATTTTTAACTCTTAATCCCAGAGGAAACAATTATGAAACTTTACGCAAAGACCATTCCACAAACTTTACCCGATTAGCACTAAAGGTAGAAAAGCAAGTGCATTGTGTCGGAATCTTGGAATAGAAATAGAACGCATTCATGATCCACGATTTGGAAAAGTTGGTTTGTATCCAGAGAGTGTTTTGATTGAGGTTTTCTCTACTGGTCAAAACTAACAGCAATTCCTTCAGTTACACGTTCTTTACTTGTAAAAAACTACCATGCAACAACTCAATTTATTTGCTGAATCAGCACCAGTTCTGCCAGTCACCTACTATCCTGATTTCTTAAGTCTTGAACAAGCCAATGAACTTTACCAGCACTGTTTGAAACTGGAGTGGCAACAGAATCAAATCAGAATTGCGGGTAAAACAATGCCCGTTCCCCGCCTGGAGTGCATTTACGGGGACTACAGATGTGATTATCTTTACTCCAACAGCGTATTTTTGAAACCCCTGACCGAATAATTCGTAATTCGTAATTCGTAATTAATAATTAATTCATTAAGGGTACAAGCCCCTTAATTTATTAATGAAAAAAAGAAATTTATTCATTATTCAAGCCCCCACCTTTAGGTGTGGGGTAATAATTACGAATTACGAATTATCAATTACGAATTATTTTGACTTGGACAGATGCTCTGTCTAAGTTACGAGATAGGATCACCGCATTAACTGGCTACAAGTTCCGCATCGTTATCGGAAATCAGTACCGCAGTGGACAGGACAGCATCGGTTGGCACGCAGATAATGAACCATCGATGGGATTCAACCCTGCGATCGCATCGGTAAGCCTGGGGTCATGTCGCAAGTTTCAAATTAAACCCATCGGCGGCAGACCAACAGACTTTTGGCTGGAACACGGGAGCCTGCTTGTAATGCACCCAGGCTGCCAATCTACACATCTGCATCAGGTTCCTAAAACCAACAAAGTGGTTAGCACACGTATTAATCTCACATTCCGACCACACACCGGAGGGAGTAGATAAACACAACTCTATGACACCAAGTCAAATCATGATTAAAACCCTTGGTGACAAAACAATGCTTTTCTTTACAAAGCTTAAAACCTATCTCAAACAACCTAGCAGCAATACCTTTAAGCTTCAAACCCAAAATCAAGAGGAGATTTCATAGTGATTGGATTCCTTAACTGCCCAAAATCGGTTATTCTGACTGCTTGACTAGTACAAATGTACCAGTAGACGCTTGCTCTCACTTTTCCAGCTTTCATACTCATAACACACCCTTGTTGATTGCTGATATTCATTTAACGCTTCTTTAACCCGTGTCTGCGTAACCAACATCCATTAGCGGTATGCCCATATACCGCTAACTTATCCATGCGTTTATTTTTGGAGGAAATATGAACATAATTGATACACATCAAAATCCAAATAATCAATTAGCTCCTAACCATTGGCATGAATGGGTAGTCAATTCCGCCGTTGACCCCAAACTCACTGCCCTGAATGTCCGTTCTCTTAGTGGTTCGCAAGTATACGAGTACCTTTTATACGCTCTGCCCCAAACTGCCAGACGTAACGATGGGCGACTGCGCGATGGGTACTTGAGAAGATATGCCCACGCAGAGGAGGGTGCATGGTGGGTTAGCGGACTCGACCCCCGAAACGACTGGCAACCTCAGGACTGGGGACGGATGAAACCTGATTGCCCCCGCTTAGAATCGGATAAGACAACTCAAGAACAAACTCAAAAACCAGTCAAGTACGAATCGCCACCCAAAACTCCCAATCGAGTTACTTATTTGAGAGTCCCGCTACACATCTGGCGGTTGATAGCCCTGCGCTATGACGTGCCAATGCCAGAATATATTACCGTTACTGAAGAAGGTGAAGCACTGGGTTTCTGGGCTTGGGTAATGGCTCACCCCGAAATCCCTGTATGCCTTACGGAGGGCGAGAAGAAAGCTGCTTGTCTCCTAACTTTGGGGTATGTAGCGATCGCACTCCCTGGAATCTGGAACGGTCGAGTGGGCAAGGAAGACTTGGAATACCTGCACCCTGATTTAGTCCCAATGGCTCAAAAAGGGCGCAAATTCATTATCCTCTTCGACTACGAAAGCAAACCCAAAACCAAACAGCAGGTTTTTGCTGCTACTCGCCGCACCTGTCAAGTAATTCTCCAACTTGCCTGTCAGTATCTCGCCCATCTGCTCAAATCCAAAACCTGTGCATATCACCGGGGGGCTATTCTGGAAGTGCTGGAGTATCTGGTTTACAATGCAAAGTTGGTAGTATTGGCAGATGCTCACCTTGATGATTTGACCATTGAATTTTTCCTCAGAATGCGTCCGGCTGGGGAAAAACCTTACATTATCAAAAACGAATATCGCTCAGGTGGTCGTCAAGTTCACTGGTATGAAGGTAAAAACAGCAGCGCAATAGTTGCAGATTTTCATGCTCAACTTATGTCCGGTAAAAAACTGATGATGGTCAGCGACAGCAAGCGGTTCATCAAAAAGTTGGAACGAGCGCTGAATGATGGGACATTGATAGATGATAGCGACGAAACACCGGAATCAGCCGAAGACCGTCAGCTACGGGTGTGGGCTATTCACTCGGAAAATAGCCGATCTGAAGAGAATGTGATTTTCATCAGGGAGATTATAGCGGTGTGCAGTTGAGTGAGATACAAAAACTTTGCTGAAATGATTTTACAGTAGGGACTTTAGTGTTCTCATTAAATCGATAACCGCTATAACGTTGCCATTACGCACTAGTCTGAGTTAGCAGTAAAGTAAATTTGCTTCCAAGGACTATCAAATGTGGTACTAGCTAACCTTTAAGGTAATCTGACTGCGAAATTTATTAATACTGACTACGAATATAATAGTAGCGAAGCACAATAATGCGATCGCATTTGGCCAAAGTACTTGCAGACCAATACCCTTGAGCAAAATACCACGTACAATCAAGATATAGTGACGTAGTGGATTTAGCAAAGATAAGTACTGAAACAGCAACGGCATACTTTCAATAGGTGTGATTGTACCGGAGAGGAGGATCAACGGCACATTAATCGAGAACGATACGAGTTGAGTCTGTTGCTGGTTGCTGAAAATCGTCCCTTTGACCGAATAATTCGTAATTCGTAATTCGTAATTAATAATTAATTCATTAAGGGTACAAGCCCCTTAATTTATTAATGAAAAAAATAAATTTATTCATTATTCAAGCCCCCACCTTTAGGTGTGGGGTAATAATTACGAATTACGAATTATCAATTACGAATTATTTTGACATCCTCCCCGGCGTAAACGCACGGGGATTCCAAGAATCACTTCTTAGATTTTTCTGCTTCATAGCAACTGCCATCAGACTCATGCCTATCCGGTCTTACGTTCGCTCCACAGACTTTCACCGCAAGTCCTACGGCGAGTATGTTTTTGGCTGCGTTCACATCCCGGTCATGGTGAGCGCTGCATTCAGGGCAGTCCCATTCCCGAATATTAAGAGGCAGCTTTTCAACGATGTGCCCACACTCAGCGCACCGCTTAGAACTCGGAAACCATCGGTCAGTCTTGACAAAAGTACGACCATACCAGTTGCACTTATATTCAAGTTGTCTGACCAATTCCGACCAACTAGCGTCACTAATAGAGAGGGCAAGGTTCCTATTTTTGACCATATTCTTCACAGCCAAATCCTCAACGGCGATAGACGGATCTCGGCAGTTATCTGGCTGCTATTTGGTTGTAAACCAACACTTTTGAGAAAGAAGTCAGCCGTTGCGCGAATAGTATTTTCAATCACACGTGCGTTATTGACATCTGTGCCATCGATCAGGGCTTGAAACGTGCCGATCTTGCCAGATTTGAGGCGGCGGGAAAAACCAGGTGGAATCACCAAGGCTGCTTTAGCGATGCCACGGTCGATCGCTTGCGTGGGATCGAAAATGCGAGAGTCTAATGTTGCGGAGACTGTCCACTGCCCACTATCTAAGGGCGTAGCTTTGAACTGGTTGGTAGCAAACAAACGTTCGATGTAGGTGCGGCTAAGTGGACTTTGATCCAAGTCTTGAACAATTAGGGGAATCGCTTTTAGCTCGAGTCTGATGGCAAAGCCGTATAGCAGTAAGGTAATCAAGGGCAGCAGAAAAACTAGGGCCACAGTCAGACGCTCTCGCTGAAGTTGTGCTAACTCTTTGATGCATTGAGTCCATATTTTTTTCATCTTTCACTTTGTTGAGCGTGTTGCACAATACCAATAAAAGAATCCTCCAGAGAAAAGGGAATCGGTCGTAGAGAATGAAGATTAATCCCATTCATTTGTAAAATTGAACGGATACGGGGAATATCAAAGTCAGGACGATCGCTAACAAGGTGCAAGCGATCGCCAAAAATCGACATTCGCCAAGGTGCTAACTGAGTTTTCAGTAAATTAGCGGCATCTTGGGTTTTATCGGTAACTATCTCTAGCAGCTGACCAGATTGAGAAGCTTTAATTTCACTCGGCGAACCTTGGGCTACTACCTCACCCGCCACCATAAATCCCATACGGTTGCATTGTTCTGCTTCTTCTAAATAATGAGTAGTCACCAACACTGCTGTACCTGACCTGGCAAATTCATTAATCAACCGCCAGAATTGACGACGTGCTAAGGGATCTACTCCTGATGTGGGTTCATCTAGAAACAAAATTTCTGGTTCGTGCATCACTGCCGCCCCAAAAGCTACTCGTTGCTTCCATCCTCCTGGCAGTTGGCCTGTAAGCATGTTTGCTTTCCCGACTAAGCCACAAGTTGCCAGTACCCAGTCAATCTTGTTGCGGCGTAACCGAGTCGGCACACTGTAAACCCCACAGTAAAATTCTAGATTCTGGATAATAGTCAAATCATCATAGAGCGTAAATTTTTGGCTCATGTAACCAATACGTTGCCGCACGGCATCACTACGCAGATTTTGAGTTTGTCCTGCTAAAGAAATTTTTCCGGATGTTGGTTGTAGCAAACCGCAGAGAATCTTAATTGTAGTTGTCTTTCCTGCACCATTTGCTCCTAGTAAGCCGTAAATTTCGCCATAATGCACTTCTATATCTACACCTTTAACCGCCTGAAAGTCGTCAAAGACCTTTCTCAATTTGTTTGCAGCAATAGCGATAGGTGAAAGATTGGGTATTTTCCGGTCATCAGTTATTTTTTTTGTCCGAGGAAAAGAAATAAATTCCGGGTCTTTACCAGCTACACGCAGGTGGGTAACGAAAACGTTTTCTAAAGTGGTATCAACAGTTTGTATGCTGTCAAGTTGTAGCTGTTGCTGACTAAAAATTGTCTGAACTGCTGTTGAAGCGATCGCAGCATTTTTAACTAGCACATCCAACCGATCTCCAAAGGTTTGCACATCAACAATAGATGTTTGTTTGTTGTTTATCGCCTCGTGCAGTACTTGCTCAGCTGCTTCTATATTATTAGTCCGCACTTTTAAACGTTGTAAACCTAAACTTTCACGCAACTGGGAAAGGGTGCCAATTTGCTGAATCTCACCTTCATACATTAAAGCAACGCGATCTCGCCTTGGGGTATAAAAGCACGCAGGTAAACTGTATTAGGATTGATCGCGGTTAGCAGGGTTTTACCAGCAGTTACAACTGCTCCTGGTTCAACATTCCGGCTGATAACTATCCCTTCAATGGGACTGGTGACATTCAGATCGGCAATTTTGGCTTTAGTCTCCTGTTGAGCAGCTACAGCATTAGCTACATCAGCTTGGGCTGTAGCTAATTTTAAGCGTGTCTGTACCAATTGCGTGCGTAACCCCGCTAGTTGTGCGTTGCGTATAGAGGGATTTAATCCTGTGCTTTGGGCTTGGGTCAATTGACCTTCGGCAGAATTGACTAATTTTCCAAAGGTTGCCACCGCTGCTTGATGTAATTTGAGGTTGGCAAGAGCAGTTTCAAAGCTTGTTTGGGCTTGGTCAAATTGTTGCATGGCGATCACTCCTGCTGCTACCAATTTAGCGTAGCGATCGCGATTCATCTGTGCTAATTTCAACTCTGATTTGGCTTGTTGCAATTGAGCGATCGCTTGATTTAACTGCGCTTGAGCTGAGGCAACTGACGACTCTGCCTGGAAAATCCTACCTTTGGCGTCTTTCTGTGCTTGTTGCAAGGAAAGTTGAGTCTCCAAAATCTGACTTTGGAGGAAATTAATTTGCAACTTTGCTTGTTCTTGTTGTATGTGCGTGGCATCTAAACGGGCGATCGCACCTTTTAGTTGCGCTTGAATTTCTGCATCATCCAACTTGACAATGATTTGACCTTGGTGAACTGGATCTCCTTCTCGCACTGCTACAAACTCGATGCGTCCCGCTACTTTCGCCCCTATATCAGTTTCATAACCTTCTATACGACCGCTTACCCTTAGTACATTTGTTTGCGGGTGGGATGCCAACAAATACCAAGTTGATACAGCTACCCCCGTTAGTAATAAACTTAATGAAATTAGCAACCACCAAGAAAGTTTACGCTTGCCTTGCTCAGATATCTTTGTATCAAATGTTTCCGAATCTTCAAACAGTGACTTAGCACTAACTAAGGAGGTAAAATTTGCTTTTTTGTTATTCGTTGATTTGGGAATCATTAGTGAATATACCGCTTCGACCCAATCGCATCCATTGCAGCAGCACTTTGCTTGGACATGGTTGTGGTAAAGTCAACTTTGAAATCGGTAAATAGCCAAACATCCAGATTAAAACCGGGAAAACCGTGTATGCATAGTGTATTCGTAGGCGAGCCATCCCCTGAAACAACTTGGGGATACCCCGTTGGGAAGATATAAACAGAGCGCCATCAATAGATTGGCGAACTGGACTCTGCCCTAATAACTGGCCTCCTACACTGTGCGCGATCGCTCCCAAGAAATGCGCTCCGGTTCTGCGTTTGACTTCAAAGATGGCAGCCGGAATGTCAAGATTGACCCAATCGTCAAGAGTCACAAAGGAGTCCAGTTGCTCATCTTTTGATGCGCCTATCCCTCGATAATCAAAAGTCATAACCCCCCATCCCTGTTGAGCCAGGTAAGCAGCGAACCATTGGAGGTACGCCTGCGGAGCAGCAAATGCTGGAATAAAGACTAAACTGCGTTCAAAAGCATTTGCTCCCTGCCACCACCTAGCGGACAACTTGCGCCCATCTGCTGCGGTAATTGCAATTTTCTCTGAGGGAAATCTTTGGTTAAACATCACTGTTTGCTTCATAATAATTGGTATTAAGTTCGCTTAATTACTTATAATTCAAAATTCTCCGCGTCCCCGCGTCTTTGCGTCAGCCCTAATTATAAGTATTCATCCGAACATGATATGACTTGGTTCATATCAAAGATTTGTATGCTGCATATACCAGAACAACTGCTCCGACTAAAGAACCGATTGCACCAATGGTATTGCCTACAAACACAACTTTATTGGCAGATGTACCAGACCAAGATAAGCCTCGTTCACACAATATAGGCTCAAGTAACAAGCCAAATACAAAACCGTATGCTGATGAGATAAATGCAATAGCAATTATCCACTTAATTACTCCTGGCACTTGCAGAGATGAAAGAACTCCTACTAGAGCAAAATTTGTAGTTCCCCCAAGTGCTAAAGAACCATGAGCTAACTTCCAAGCCCTGATTGTTTCGTCACTTTTTTTATGCACAATTGCGTGTCCATAGGGAATACCACATAGTAAAGCTATAAGAAATGGCGAGCCAAAATAACGCAAAAGCAAAATTGATCCAACAAAAAATCCGGATAGTTGAGTACTCAAGAGGCAACTTATATACACACGGCCAAGGGCCACCTAAAGCTTGATTCAGAGTGATTTTGATGTAGGTAGAGTTAGCTACTATCCGAGTGAAAAGTAGCCTCTGCCACCATGTCTTCAGGTTACTTACTAGCTGAATATCAGGATCGGAAGGCTGGTTGGTAAATCGATGATGATCCCAATGTCGAATTGCAAGCCCCATCTCTATATAAGTTAATATCGAAGAGGTCAAGAAAAGTCCTATGAGTAGGCCTAGTATCTTATTGCGACAAAGTGACATGTGTATGCCTTCATGACCTACAATACCTAGAATCTGTAATCCAAACCCAGCAATAATTGTTAGCGGCACTATTAGGATGATTTTAAGTATTAAAGAGTCAAATGAAGTCGAAATCAGACGACAAAGCACTGCTGGAACTAAGAACAGGGTTATGGCATAAGCTATTAATCCTGTAGCTCCTAGTATTGATGGCTCGTAAAATTCTACGGGCATTGGAGGTCTTTGATCTATGTTATTTAGTGTCATTGCTTCAAAGATATTTGTGGACTTTATGTTAATAAACTTCAAATCCGATATTCTGCACCCACAACTGTCACAATCGGTTTTTTCGCATTTTTATGCAGATTAATGTTGTATTTAATACGAAAAACCTCAAAAGCTGAAAATTTTTAGTGTGACACTTGAGGGTGCAGAGTGTCGGTTAGACGACTGATGAACTTAACGCTGGAATTGTTGATTCACTATTGACTATGTTGGCAATTACTTGATTAATATTGCCTCTTGGGTATTGTAAAATTTGTTGAGTTGGTGAAGGATCAAAGTACAATTTTTCAACACAAGAGCGACTCCACTTGTGAGGTTCTAATCCTGACTCATATCCGAGCAATCGGAGACACCATGCGATGCTAGTACCGCTTGCGTGCACAAGTCCTTTGGGAATAGTATGAACTTTTGTCTGGCGGCCAGCGGCACGGGCAAAACGTTCCAGGAGTTCAGCCCAGGTGATATTTTCATCCCCGATGAGATAGCGATCGCCATGTTTACCTTTCTCAAGTGCGGTGGCGATCGCATGTCCTAGCGATGATGCTGCCACAAAATTTGTACCACCAGGCGGTGCAAACAGCGGAGCCGGAGAACGCACCCACTTCACATAAGTGCCTGGAAGACTTAAATGTCCAGCAAAACCGAGACCAATTGCCCAGGATGGTTGGATCATAGATAAAGTCAGTTTTCCACTGCAAGCATGAAGGGCCGCTTCTTCTGACTCTGCACGGCTGCGGACATAGGGATGATCGACAATCAGTCCTGGATCAACTACCTGGTAGTAAGATGTTACAAACACACCCCGCTGTATGCCAGCTTTCTCAGCTTTCTGAAACAAGCGTGCAGTTGCTTCAACATTAGTATGATAGAAATAGTCCCATGCACTTCCACGGATAAGCTTTCGATAGTCAGTTCCTGCTACGAAGATGATTCCTTCAATACCTTCAAAAGCAGGGCTGATATCATCCTGTAGGTAGTCACCTTGAACAAAGGTTGTTTTATTAGCAATACCTTAGCCAATTTACGAGGGTTCAATGCCTGTAGAAACGGGATGAATACGTCCTAAAGAAGTAAGCTTGGCAAAAATCTGGGTTAATCAATACCTTAGCCAAAATAAGAGGATGAGGAGAGAGGGCCGATGTAGTAGAGTTATTGTCTCTCACAACGACAACTCAAAAACCACAATCAGCCCATGTCCGATATCTTATCACTGCTACAATGCTTGCTACCGCAGATAAATTACCCTTCAATAACTTAAAAGCTACTTGCATTCTAACTCTAGCAAGCTCAACACTTTTTCTTGCAAAGCTGTCAAATAAGCGCGGTTCAGCTTCCCCAGCATTTCCAAAAACTTCTGCACCGATTCCTCCAACGCACTGGAATATATTCGACTGATGCGATCGCAAATTACCTGCATCTGCTGACATTCCGACTCCAAGTAGTTCAATGACTTGAGGTGGTCGATTCTCACAGTGTACTCCCCATCCCACATTGTGACTGTGCAACTGAATTCGCCCACATGGTTAACGATGCCCCAATTCCCGCCTTTTCCTCGTAAATCAGGATTATCCTTGGCAATAAGGAGGCAGACTTCCCCTATATGGTAAGGATTTGGGACTTTGGTGCGTTCCATTATTGTTTGCACCACGTCTTTGACGATTCTACCAGTCGGCACTTTACCACCAGCAAGTTCTACTGCCGTTAACCACACTTCTTGCTGTTCCTGGGGTTCAAGCTTTGTCATGGGTCGAACTTGCCCCTCTGCTGTCGGCAAAATGTCCACAATTTGTGGACATTTTTGCAGGTTGTCCACAACAATTGCCGCATCGACTAGCTGGTAAGAACGGGAACGATTGTAGCCAAATCTATCCAAACAGTACTCATCAAAGGTTGAATGCGTGGAGCGGTACAATCTGCGATCGCGTAATTCTATTAAAGCTTTGCCTGCTTCAAAAAACGCCCGCTCCACTTTCCTCTCCAAGTGCAAGCGATCGCTTTGCTCCTCCTGGGTCAATTCTGTTACTTCAACAGCACTAACTGTAATTGTTGCTGTAGCTGGGTTTTCTTCAATGTCTTGGTTATCTGGTGGTGTGTCCTCACTGGATGAAGCAGAGGTGGCTTTGTTGCGCTTACGGGGTGGTTTATTCATTACTCCACCTCTTTTTGGTTTAGTCGCATTTGCTTAGAGCCGATTGCAAATAGGTTTTGAGTGTGGGACTTAACTGCGATTGCGCCAAGCGCAGTGCCTTTAGTAATAACTCGTCAACAGAAACCGAAGAAAGAGTAGGAGGAATGACACTGGCAGGATTAATCATCAAAACGCACTCCAAAATCCACGCCTAAAACTTCTTCAATTTTGCGAAGAGTTGGTTCTGGTAAAACATCATTTTCTTCACGTTCAATTCGATACCAATTAGCACGAGTCATATCGGCCGCTTTTGCCAATTCTTCTACCGATCGTGGATCTCGCTCTCTGGCTTCTTTAATTCTTGCTCCGATGCCAGGGGCATCAACCCGTATAACCCGTTCTATTTGCACATCTATAGACATGAACAATCCTCTCTATTCAATCATTTCGTAGATTCTATGTAAATTGTAGAGTTACACTTGACAAAATGTCTAGTGAGAGGATACAATAAAAATATAAAGAAAGCGCCCGGACTGCGAATCTAGAGCGCTTTCTGTCCCAACAGGAACTTATTAATCATGACATACCAAATCTACAGCCATCAACAGCTGCAACTGAAATCCATTGCCCGTCTAAAGCAAATCTACAGCGAAATCGCCTGTACAGTTGAAGTAAGGGACAAACGCTGCAAGGATTCTTGGGTTAGTGCGATCGCTAATTACCAAGCCAGCAAGATTCAGAAAGTCACCACTGCGGCCCCCGACAATCAAGCCCTTGCTCAAGCCGAACTCGACAGCTACATCGCTGACCAAGCCCAAGTTGTAGCTCCCGAACCCCTCAGAATAGTCGAAATCTCGTTTGGCGATCACGAATATTATGCTGGTGATGAACTGATAGCCAGCATCAGCCATGATGACAACCACTTAACCCAACGTTGGGTAGTCATGGTCAACAACAAAGAAGTATTTCGTGCCAATACCGTAATGCGCTGTCATCGCTTCATCTGCACTCACTACAAAGATGGCACACTGCCAGTGCAGGAACAACTTGCAACACCATGCACCACTGGTAACGAAGTCATGGCGCAGATTTTCAACGAATGCGAAAAGTTTGGGTTTGAAATCCTGGACGATGGAATTTACACTGGCAATCGCAAATTAGGCGAAGTCGGACAGACTGACGGCGACTGGTGGTTCACACGCGCCGCAGACGCAACCCAGCAGCACATCCCCTGTGATTCGGCAATGGATGCAGTCTGGCGGCTGTCGATGGTGGACGTGTCTACTGATGCTAAATCCATTTTTGATGAATATTTTTTAGATCAACCGCTAGAACAGCTAACTGGCGATAAATTGCAACGGCTGCTGGAGAAAGCAGAGTTAGTCACGGCGTAAAGAGTAGGCTTCGCCTGGAAAAAGGTTAAAGGGGAAAGGTTAAAGGTAAATTTCTTCATTCCCTTCCCCTTTCCCCTTTCCCCCTTACCCTCATTAATCCCTTCACTCACCAATCAATATGCAACCCACAATATCAATCCCCAAACACTGGGGCTACCCTCGCTTCGCTTTGGATCAACGTACTAAAGAGGGCATAATTCTGGGGCTTCATTACTACCCGAATGGTACAGAACTGGCTGAACAATTCGGTGGTGGCTGGCGTTATGCTCTGATGCCTAATAAAAACTCTGATGAATTGTTCCACTTTCAGGAGTCTCAAATCCAACCACTTACACCTGAAGAATTATTCTTACAGATACGCGCAGAGATTGAGTTTTATCAACAGCAAACAGCAATTCTGCAACAACACTTATTTGCCATCACTGGAGGTAGCATCAATGGCTAATTCTACAGACAACTTTGATCGTAGAGCCAACCATCTGCTGCGTTTACTTCAACTTTGTGGTGGTTGTGTTCCTCTGCACTCTCTCCAATGCCAAGTTTCAAATTCAGTTATTCAAACACTGCTGGATAGAGAACTGGTGCAAGTACAGAACACGGGACGCGGCTTTTTGTTGGAGATTGCCAGTCCACACATCTGCACCAAGTTCCCAAGACCAACAAAGTCGTTAGTACACGTATTAATCTCACGTTTCGACCACACGTAGGCGGGAGATGAGAAGGGTAAGGGGGAAAGGGCAAAGGAATTGTTCTCACTCCTTTAACCCAACCCCAAAAACCTTTTCCCAGAGCAATGCTGGCTTAATGACGACTTCATAGCCAGCAAAAGTATTGCAGAAAGTTGAATCGGCGGCATGGGTGTAATGCCGCATCCTGCACCATGCGTCAAAAAATAGAGGAAATACATCATGCTTCGTATAAATGAAACCGATTCTCAAGCTAAACATCTACAAGAATGGCAGGGCAGTGGAGTTGACGAAGAAATCTTTCACCTGAATGTGAAATCGCTGTCTGGGACTTTACCCTACGAATATCTGCTCTACAGTCCCAAAATCTCCCGCCGCAACGATGGACGACTGCGCGATCGGGATTTAAAGAAATACCAGCACATTGAACTAGGCGGCTGGTGGTGTTCTGGCGTTGACCCCCTCAACAACTACGTCCTGATGATGTGGGGCTGTTTTAAACCCGACCAACCTCGAAGAGATCGCCAGAAGATCCACAAGTTCATCAAGTACGAACACCCATACAGAGAAGAGACACGCGCTTTTTTCCTCTTAGTACCGAATCGCATCTGGGTGAAAGTCTCCCTACGTTGCGGCATTCCGATCACAGAATTTAACCTACAGCACCCTGGCGGATTTTGGCATTGGGTTTGGAGGCATAATGTTCCAGTCACAATTGTCGAAGGTGTCAAAAAAGCAGGGGCATTACTGACTGCTGGTTATGCTGCGATCGCAATTCCGGGAGTAAACGCTGGATACCGCACGCCTACTAATGAGTACGGTAACGCCATCGGTAAACCATTTCTGATTCCCGACTTGAAACATTTTGCAACACAGGGGAGACTTGTTAACATCTGCTTTGACCAGGACAATAAACCTGAGACAGTCCAGCGAGTCAGAACCGCCATCAGTCGCATGGGACGGCTGCTTGTAAATGAGGGCTGTTCTCTGCGAGTGATTGATTTACCGTTAGGAGCAGAGAAAGGGGTCGATGATTTTATCGTTGCTAAAGGGCAGCCGGCATTTGACGCGCTCTACAACACTGCCGTTGTACTAGAGTTGTGGGAGATTAAGCTTTTCACACTGCTGACTTACCCGCCGTCAATCGCACTCAACCAAAGATTCCTCGGACAACTTCTCGTCCCCGAAGATGAAAAACTCATCATTCTCAAAGCTCCCAAAGGCACTGGTAAAACCGAATGGCTGGCAACTGAGGTGGCGAAAGCACATGACCTTGGACAGAGGGTATTAATTATCACTCATCGCATTCAACTGGGTGAAGCGTTGTGTAATCGGTTTGGTGTTAACTATGTTACCGAAGTCCACACGAATGAAACAGGCACATTATTAGGATATGGGGTGTGTGTTGATTCACTGCATCAAGAAAGTCAGGCGCGATTCAACCCTAATGACTGGTCAAATGATGTAATTATTATTGATGAATGTGACCAAGTATTCTGGCATTTGCTTAACTCTGGTACTGAAGTGCAGAAGCGTCGGGTATCTGTTCTCAAAAACCTCAAACAACTGGTACAGAATGTTTTAGGCAGCAGTCAGGGAAAGATTTACCTATCTAGTGCCGATGTTTCTGACGTAACCCCTGAGTTAGTCGAGAAAGATAACGACGGCTGGTATCCTCAACTGCGGATGCACTATTATTTGACGCTGGGGCGGGAATTTCTGACCAACCGTGATACCAAACGAGCAAAAGCGCAGTTAGAGGCGGGAGAGAATTCGATTTGGAAACCAGATTTTAACAAGGGGCAGTTATTGCCTGCTGTACTGTTACTCGAAAATCTGAATCTGTTGCAGTTTCTTACACCAGACGTTCAGCTACGTGGGACTGACGAGAAGATGGTGGAGTTTAAAGCACTGGCTGTAACGCATCGGCACGTTATCAAGAATTACTTGAATGTTTCCATTTCTGAAAAACACACACCGATTGCGATCGCACAGAAGTTACTTGCCAAGATTGATTTGAAGTTGGATTATGTTGGTCGGTTGGGTAAGCGTGAAAATCGGGAGTGCGTTTACCAGTTTGTTGCCCCTGATGATGAGCGTGATTCGATTTTTGGGCAGTGGTTCAATCGGGATGAAGCATTAAATCGTGAGTTGGTGTCAGGCAGCAATAATATAGAATTCCCAACACAAGTGACTGGCACAATATCACATGACATTCCCCAAACATTAAATCAGATTGAAAGTCCTACTACCCACGGGTGGAAAGGGCTGAAGCTGAAAATGCGCCTTGGACTGGACAGCGCTGGTCAGTTCTATCAACAGCTAGTCTCCACAATCAGCTCGGCTGTTGGCGTTGCTGATGGTGAGCCTTACTGGAATGCATACATGAGGCAGTGGCAGGTCTGGGTTAACTTTAGGAGCGGCTGTACGTCTGTGGTGTGCGATTGGTTGGTGGGGGTGTAGTAGACTAAAAGGCAATGAGACATCTGATTAGCGAGGTCGATTTTCTCGCCCGTGATAGATGCGTAAGATTACAACATCATCCTCAAGAATAACGTAGTGAATTATAAAGTCGTATTTTCCAAAAAAAACTACAAGTTTTCGTAATCCTGCTATCTCATCGACAATCGCACCTCGACGGGGATTTTCTTGTAGACTCTCACCCGAAGAGACAATTGCTTGTACTGCCCGTGCTGCGGCATCAGCATTATTAAGTTTGATAAAATCGTAATGACGATTTAAGTCATCAATCGCCGTTTGTGTCCAAACTATCTGGGACATGGACGTTCTTCATCGGTTCCTAAAAAATCTGCCCATTCACGCACACGCTCATGTGCTACTCCTGTACCTGTTCTACGGTATGCTTCCAGAGCTTTACGGCTTTGCTCAACCATTTGGGCTTGGGTCAGTGGCTGGAAATTTAATGTTGTATCTATTTCACCGTAATCATAGATTTCTTCTATACTTTGAGTAGATTCATGACTGAGTAACTGCTCAAAATCTTCTAAGTCTCCATCAGTTACAGTCAACCATGTTTTGAGCAGACTTTTTACCTGCTCCCCTGGCAATGCCTCAAGATGCTCTAAAATTTGCTGTTTAATATTGTTGGCTGTCATATAGTATTTGATTTTTGTCGCAAAACATTATAATTCAACGTAATACCTGCATATCTAATTCTAACTAAGCCTATACTAAACCATGTCTATAACTTAGCCAGCGCTCAAAATGTCAATTCTGATTTGGTGTCAGACACTAATATATAGAGTTACGAAGCACAAATAACTGACACAACCTCCCAAAGATTAAATCAGGTTGAAAGTCCTGCTACTCTTAGTTTGCAGGGGCTGAAGCTGAAAATGCAGCTTGGGCTGGGCAGCGCTGGTCGGTTCTATACTGAGCTAGTCTCCCAAGTTGGTGAGGCTGTTGGTATTGTTGATGGGGAGCCTTACTGGAATGGGTATTTGGGGCAATGGCAGGTTTGGGTTAACTTTGGGAGCGGTTGTACATCTGTGGTATGTAATTGGCTGGCGGTGGTGTAGGTCAGAGTAGTACACTGTTCCATCAAAACCGTTACTGTGAGTCGGTTATTTTGCACTTTCCCAGTTTGGAGCAAATAATCTCTATTGCCTTGCCCTTGAAAAAACAATTGTGTTCGTTATCTTCTAAGTCGCTTAAAGTAACGGGAGCAAGATTTGTTTTAGCCCAAGATTGAACCTGAACCAACTTCCCACTCATGTTTGAGCAATTCCTGGTAAGTCTTTTCCCTTATCATCATCTGCTTATACAATATCTGCAAAAACTCTTGAGCTTGTTCACGGGACATCTGCTGCACTTGATCAGAAAAAGTTCTAAGGCTAAATTCTTGTTCTAAAGATAATTCAATGGGTTGATTCATCGCTTTTATTACCTACTCTTTTATTTGAGTTTGCTTATGTAAGCAAATATTGTTTTATATAAATAAATGTTACAATAACTTTACAAAAATCAAAGGTGTGTAAACCGTACCGACGTAAGTTAGAAATGCCGTATCTGCTGCTGAAAACTTTGATATCACTCCATTGTGGCAACCCAAGTAAAAACCTAAGTTCTCAATTTTCCTAGTTTGAGGTTTTTAAAAGCATTTTTAGCCTCTGCTTGCGGCTGGCGATCGCTCAAAAGAAGAGATGGGCAATACAATTATTCCTTTGGGTAAGGGTGAAAAGCGTATATCCCTGGTATTTGTAGATGAAAGGGTGCGGGGTTGCAGGTTTGGGTGTGGGCAATTAGGAATGTCTTAAACTGCTTGACGTACTCGTATTTAATTGTCTGAAACACACTCAGTCTACAGCTACTCCCAACAAGATAGCCCTGACAAGGTTTCACATGAGTCTTCGTGCCATTCCCCCATGATTCAGTAATACCAATTCTTCAAAATTAGGCAACAGATGCAATTTATGAAAATGCTACTAATTTAAATTTCTTAATTGCGAATTCCAAATTTGTATAAGTCATATTTATATAATTCTTGAGAAAGTTTCCTCAACTCTAGGGGATTGCTACTATTACATCACAGTAGAAATAATTTACCAAGTCATAGCGAATGAGGTTGCGGTTTTGAAATCCCAATTAACTAATCATCGGGTCGATTTACAAGATTGCACTATTTTTTATCAGCAAAGTAGGTTGGAGTTGAGTTCAATCCCTATCCTATTTCTACACGGCTGGGGAATCTCTACTGAGCCTTATCAAGAAGTGCTGAAACTACTAGCACAGCACCATACCATAATTGCTCCTGACTTACCCAGTTTTAGGAGATCAACTTACTCTGGGCTACTTCCCGATTACCTTAGCTATAGCAAATGTCTCCTTTCGTTTTTGGAAGTTTTGGATTTACAACAATTTCATATAGTAGGACACTCATTTGGCGGTGGTATTGCTATTACTTTATCTACACTTGTTCCACAAAAAGTCAGAAGTGTAATTCTGATAGATAGTACTGGAATTCCTACGCCATCTATACCGGAGATGATCCCGCGAAGGGCAATCGAAATGACCGCTCAACTGTTTCTCCCAAGACGCAGATTGAAATTAGTTGATATTCCTTTAGTTTTCTCCTATAACTTGTTGTTCAACACAGTAAATGTCATTCAAGGATTGCTAATTTCTTTATATGAAGATATCAGCCATCTATTACCAGAAATACAAGCTCCCTGTTTATTATTATGGTCAGAAAAAGACCTAACTACACCATTAAGGAACGCTCAAGAAATGGCGGCAATTATTCCAGACTCTAAATTAATTACTGTAGAAGAAGGTTTCCACGAATGGGGACTCTGGTATCCTGAGAAATTTACATCACTCATACTGAATTTTATTTCTCAACTTGAGCAATATTGATACAGCTTAAACCGGGACAAAGTACAAGCTCCGTCTCAGTTGTTCCCCCTGCCCCCTTGCCTCCTTTGACCAAAATTTATGGCTTTTGGCAGGCAAAAAGGGAAACGTGCAACATATAGCACTCCAAACTCGACGACAAACTCAAAAAACACCTGAATGGAAAGCTACTTACAACCAACGCGCAGGCATTGAATCAACGCATTCACAAGGTATACGGCGCTCGGCACTACGTC
>NZ_JAIVFS010000113.1 GCF_020829645.1 Nostoc mirabile CHAB5784
CAAACGTGCTACCGAAGGATGTGCGCTTCCACCTCTGGATATTGGGGTTCAGGCAGTTTAGCTTTAACCATATCGTTCAGGCGTTGCAGAGCCATAACATACACGTTTTCTGTTATTCTCCGCTTTAGGAACATGCTCTTGTCCCCTCTCCCTTTCGGGTTTAGGTAAGTTGTTCGCCTTGGAGTCGATTACCCCGAACTCCAGCCAACTAGGTTGGCAATTCAATCAGTGCGTACCACGGCGCACCCTTGCAACGCATCCGGCGATAAACTTGTCATAAACTAGTAGTCTGTCAAGCTAGTTTTGAGGGTTTGTAGTAAGCACTTTAGTGCGTAGAAAACAAGGACTAAAGTCCTTACCCCTAAATTCAAAGCTGACAGACTACTAGGGATTGTCCCAGAATGTATTTGCTACATCTGTTTTGCTTAATTAAACGGAGTTTGAAATCCGCCAAATTCTCTTAAATAAGTCAGAATAGAAGTACCATTTTCATCTTGAGAAACCTGGTTATACAGCAGTAGTTGGACAACCCCTCCTTCGCCACGCAGATGAGCAGCTGCAAGAATTCCAGATATTGTGATGACTACTCCTCCTCGTTGTTGTCCGATAAATTGTCTTACGGAGAGTCCATTCTGTCCAAGTTGGCTGTTGATTCGATTTAAGTTCAATGCGAAAGCTTCTTGAATAGCCGTTTCTTGCACATTATTCTGATTATTTAAAAAATCTTGCTTGCTATTAACACCATTTTTTCCTGTCCACGTACCCTGCCACTCATTTCTACTAGCACCATTGCCATAATAAAAATTAGCTTGATAGTATCCAAGATCAATTAATAGAGCTTCACCAAATTGATACTTGCCAATAAAACCCAACTGGTTCTCAATATTATAAGGTGGATTTTCTTGTCCTGTTTCTCTTCGTCCTAAGGCTAGTAGCATATCCTGAAAACTACCCCCGCTAGCAACATGGCTGGACTGAGATTGATTGGCTTCAGGTATAACAAGTACCATTCCAACTGTGAGTTGAGTAGGATCAGGCCCAATTACAGACCGATTAGCTTCATAAATTCTTCTCCACGAAGCTTCACTACCATCACCATAAAATCTCTCAGCAATATTTGATAAAAAATCGCCAGGTGCGATTGTATATCGAGTTATATTTCTCTGCTGTGCTTGTGCAACATAATCATTTTTTTGGAAAATAGCATCGCTCAATTCAGGTAATAAAAATGATGCAGTTAAAGATGAAAAAATCACTATTACAATAGCAGGAAAATTTTTGATTGTGTGTGTGAATGTTTTGGTTTTGAGGAATGAAGTCATAAAACTTTGTAGCGAATAGGTTTGTGATTACTACGAATGTAGCTTTTGATTGTAAGATTTTCTCTTGAGTAGAAGAAGGAAATCAAGCTAATTGGTTGTTTTTCTTACTTATATTTTAAAATAAATACAAGTCTAATTAACTTATCTCCTGATGTTTTGAATGCTTCTAGAACTTTACCAGATCCATCTAGTTTATTGGCAATCTCATTCTTAAAAGTTATTAACTCTTTGCTCACAACCAAGGTTAAGAAGAAACACTCTTTACATTAACTATATTTATCAAAATTAAACTAGAATACAATAGGAAAAAGTCAGGTAAATATTCTATATAAAATTGGGTATACAATTCATCAAAAAATAAAAAAGCAGGATTTATAGGTGAAAAATTTAAAAAAATAGGAATAAATCAGGTTTAAATAGTTTCCTCGCTTGAATAGAGGCGAGAGTAGTGCAAGCACGATTTTTGCGGGAATGGGAAAAGCGATCGCCGTGGGTGTATGAGTTCAGCTTTATGAATTACTATATTAATCCATCCTTATTTTAAAGTCTGTGTTTTCTCAATACAGCCTCTTAACTGTGCGGCGAGAACCTGAATATGGGGTTTTCTCAGCATGGTTAGGTGATTGCCAGGAATATGATGAATTTCCGTTCCTCCCACAGCTAGGTGATCCCAACCCATACTCGGTTCTCCCTCAGCAACGTTTAACTGAACTCTTGTTCTGAAAAGATTAATTCGCTTAGGGTAGACTTGCGGAACGTAGTTGAGAACTGCTTGGCTATTGGCATAAAAAACACGAAGCATAGGGACAATTGCTGACTCACTTAAAAGCCTTCGCTTAGATTCATTAGATATAAGGTTGACTGTGGCATCCTCCTTTTGGATGAAATGCGAGAACAGATTTGTTTTGAGCGATCGCGTTAGCGACTCCCAAAAGGAGTATCGCGTCAACTTCTCAAAATTAGGAAATCCAGAAGTTAAACTATTAATCCGGTTTTTACTAGGAGCAGTAATTAGACACAAATAATCAAGGAAAAAGGGCCACATATATGGCACTACTGTAGTAAAAATAAACTTGAAAGCATTACTTAAAGAAGGTAGATTGCTTTTAATTGGTGCTACAGTGTCAAGCACAGCAAGTAGAGCTACTTCTTCCCCAGAATTTTGGAGTTGTTGAGCCATCTCAAAAGCAACCCAACCTCCAAAAGACCAACCTCCTATAAAATAAGGCCCTTTTGGTTGTACTGAGCGCAATGCTTTAATGTAGTGGCTAGCCATATCCTCAATACGATTTAGTGGAGTTTCCCCATCAATTCCAATAGGCTGTAGCCCATAAAGTGGCTGATTTCCCCCCAATTGATGAGCTAATTCATAATAAGGAAAGACAACACCAAAGATTGGATGGACGCAGAATAAAGGTGGATTTGAACCATTCGGTTGAATCGTAATTAAAGGAGACCATGCCAGAGAATCATTTTTGGAATATAGAGCAATTGCTAAACTTTCAATTGTTTGATTTAAAAACAGGTTAGATAAAGGGAAATCACGCTCAAACTGTTTGTTTATTTGGTCTAATAAACGTACAGCCAGCAGCGAATTTCCTCCCAAATCAAAGAAGTTGTCATGAATACCTACATTCTCAACATTAAGGACTTCAGCCCAGATTTTTGCCAAGGTTGACTCAGTTGGAGTACGAGGAGCAATAAAGGCTTTATCGATTGAGCGGCTCTGACTCTCAACTGCTTTTAGGGCATAAAGATCCACTTTGCCATTAGCCGTTAACGGCAGAGAATCCAGAATTACAAAAGCTTTTGGTATCATGTACTCTGGTAATTTTTCTTTTAGGAATTCACGTAGTTGAATAATTGTTTGCTCCTGAGTTGAGTTAGTAACAATATAAGCTAGTAAATGTTTGTTATCATATAGATTACCTTGAGCAATTACAATTGCTTTCTCTACATTATTGTGCTGACTTATAACTGTTTCAATCTCTGACAACTCAATGCGGAAGCCGCGAATTTTTACTTGATTATCAATGCGGTCTAAAAATTCGATATTACCGTCTGGTCGATATTTGGCTAAATCACCTGTCTTGTAAAGCCTTGCTCCTTTTTTACCATTAAAAGGATTGGGAATAAACTTTTTTGCAGTTAATTCGGGGTAGTTAAGATAGCCTCTTGCTAGTCCATCACCAGCGATGTATAATTCACCTAAAATCCCAATTGGTACAGGTTGTAAATGCTTATCTAATATATAAACTTCAGTGTTAGCAATTGGGCGGCCAATAGGCGGTTTAGCACTCACAGATTTAATTTCCGCAACAGTTGACCAAACGGTTGCTTCAGTAGGCCCGTAAGCATTAAAAAACTTCCGACCATAATTCCACCAACGTTTTACTATATCCTCGGAACATAATTCGCCTGCACAAATAATAGTTTGTAATGCGGGGAGGGATTCTGTAGGTAAAACTGCCAAAACCGCAGGTGTCAGGGTGACGTGAGTAATAGCTTTTTCGCGTAATAGTTGAAGCAAAGCTTTTCCAGGCAAAAGACATTCTTTCTTTGCTAAATAAAGGGTTGCTCCTATTTGCAATGCCATCACAATCTCAAAAATTGAGGCATCGAAACTTAATGATGCGAATTGCAGAATGCGGTTACTCGGTTGTAAGTTAAAAACTTCAATCTGCTCTGCTGCCAAATTAGACAGTCCTCGGTGTTCGATTAAAACGCCTTTTGGCTGCCCTGTTGAACCAGAGGTGTAGATGACATAAGCTAAGTTTTCAAGTCTTACGCAACTGTTTGGGTTTTCTCGGCTATGCTGTGTAATAGTTGCCCAATCTTTATCTATACTGATAATTTGATTTGAGAATTCTGTAAAATGCTGAAGTAATTTTTGTTGTGTCAGCAATACTGAAACTTGTGCATCTTGCAACATGAATTTAAGACGCTCTTGAGGATAGCTAGGATCTAAAGGTAAGTATGCTCCGCCAGCTTTGAGGATACCTAATAACCCGATTATCATCTCCGATGATCGCTCCACACAAATACCAACTAAAGTTTCAGTTTCTACACCTCTTTTTTTGAGATAATGTGCCAGTTGGTTACTGCGTATATTTAACTCTTTGTAGCTGAGTTTTTGATTACCAAATACTAGTGCGATCGCATCAGGACTTTTTTGCACTTGTGCTTCAAATAACTGATGAAAACACTTAGTATTTGGGTACGTTTTTTTAGTGTCATTCCAATCAATTAATAACTGCTGTCGTTCTCCTTCAGTAAGCAAAGGCAAATCTGAAATACGCTGTTTTGGATTGACGACAATACTTTCTAAAAGTATTTGGAAATGCCCCAGCATTCGCGTAATGGTGCTTTGCTCAAATAAATCGGTACTATACACCACTTGTCCTTTGAGAGTTTCCAAGTCTCGCCACAGATGAAACTCTAAATCAAGCTTTGCAATTTTGCTGTCGAAGTCGAATAACGAAAGCTTTAACCCAGGTAACTCTAGTGCTTCAATGGGAGTATTTTGCAGACTAAATACGACTTGAAATAAGGGATGGCGGCTCAAATCTCGCTCTGGGTGAAGTTCCTCCACCAGCTTTTCAAAGGGCAAATCCTGATGGGTGTATGCTCCCAAAGTTATCTCTCGCACTCGATTTAATAATTCTCGAAACGTCGGGTTCCCTGATAAATTGCTACGTAGCACCAAACTATTGACAAAAAAACCAATTAACCCTTCTAGTTCGCTACGATTACGATTAGCGATCGCTGAACCTACTACAATATCCTCTTGCTGCGTGTAGCGATAGAGCAAAGTCTGAAACGCTGCAAGCATTGTCATGAATAAGGTTACATCTTCTTGGTAGCTAAGTACCTCTAGCGCTTGAGTTAAGGAGTGTGGTAGTTCTAAAAATTGTTTTGCACCCCTGTAGGTTGGAACTGCTGGTCTTACTCGGTCGGTAGGGAGATTCAGCACCGAAATCCCATTTAATTGCTTTTGCCAATAAGCTAACTGCGTTTGTAAAGGCGAACAGCCGTTTTCCCCCACTGCTTGCAGCCACTCGCGTTGCCATTGGGCGAAATCTGCATACTGAATAGGTAGTTCTGGCAGAAGCTTAGACATCAGACATCGCTTATCTTCTACAAAAGCTTTGTATAATATTCCCAGTTCTCTAATCAGCACCCCAATTGACCAGCCATCGGCAACAATGTGATGTAGATTTAGCAGCAGCACATATTCTGCTTCATCTAGTTGTAGCAGTTTCACTCGCAGCAATGGCCCGGTAGTGAGATTGAAAGGATGTTGAGCCTCTGCGGTTGCGATTCGGCGTACTTGTGTCTCACGTTCTTGGTCGAAATTGCGTATATCTATTAGGGGAAGAGGTATGGTTAAGCTGGGTGCGATTACCTGCACTGGTTGCTGCTCTACCATAACAAACCTAGTGCGTAAGGTTTCGTGGCGACGGACAATTTCGTTGAATGTCTGCTTGAAGGCGGTAAAGTTGAGGGAACCTGTTAGGCAAAGTGCTGCTGACACATTGTAAAATGGATTGCCCGATGCTAATTGGTCGAGAAACCACAATCGCTGCTGGGCGAAAGAAGTGGGGAAGACAAAAACCTCTGCTTCATCAGAAAAATTAAGTTCTTCATCAGCCGTGAGGCCACTGAAAATATACTGGCTCATAACAATATCTTTGTTAAAAAAAGAGTATGAAGACAGAAGGATGATGTAGTAAAGTTATTTATTCCACAGCGATCGCACATTTGCTAAAAGCAACCCATGTTTGACATCCTATCACTGTAGATGATGCCTGCTACTACATATAAATGTTACAACAATAAGTCAATAAAAAAATCGGCACAATGGTTTCATAAAAGATGCTTTAGGTAAATATACATGTTGGTATAAATAAAATTATTCACTTTGGTAGATATAGATATTTGTTATTTTTTGTAAGCTAATGAAGCTGAAAAAATTTGCAAATAAACTTGTTAGTAGATTTATGAGTTTAAAAGTAACAAGGACGATACCAATATTTTCAGTTAATAATATCTAATTTTTATTATTGCCTAAAACTGAAATAAGTTATTTTTATAGATTTTTTAAAATTTTTAAGGATAAAATAGTAATATTTAGTTAATTCAAATTTATTAGCCTTAACGTTGAAATTAACTTATAAAAATTACTATTAAACACATTTTCAAGTTTGTTACTAACACTAAAATTAGCTTTTGGTACTTCACTTATGTATATAGCTGTATGGCCTGGAAATGTATATCCCTTGGGTGCTACTTGGGATGGGAAAGGCACTAACTTTGCTTTGTTTTCCGAAAATGCAACAGGTGTAGAACTTTGTTTATTTGATGCTGATAATCATGAAATTCGCTTGCCTTTAACAGAAAAAAATAATTTTGTTTGGCACGCTTATCTACCAGGAGTAGGGCCTGGACAACGCTATGGATTTAGAGTACATGGCCCTTGGGCCCCAGAACTTGGTCATCGCTTTAACCCTAATAAACTACTAATTGATCCCTATGCTAAGGCAATTGATGGGGAAATTAGTGATAGTCCAGCTAATTTTGGCTACTCTTTAGATGCAGCAGAACAAGACCTAGCTTTTTCTGATTTAGATAATGCCGAAATGATGCCAAAGTGTATTGTTGTCGATCAGTCTTTTGATTGGGGAGACGACAAACTACTTTCTATACCGTGGCACGAAACTATTATTTATGAAACTCACGTTAGAGGCTTTACTAAGCTACACCCAGAAATTCCAGAAGAATTACGTGGTACTTATGCAGGGCTAGCACATCCAGCCGCAATTCAATATCTGCAACAACTAGGAATCACATCTGTGGAATTGATGCCTGTGCATCACTTTTTATCTTCTCCAGGATTTCTGGTGGATAAAGGACTTAAAAACTATTGGGGTTACGATTCCATTAATTATTTGACACCCTACTCCGGTTACAGTGCTAGTGGCTCACTCGGACAGCAAGTCACCGAGTTTAAGCAGATGGTCAAGAACTTACACTCTGCTGGCATTGAAGTAATTTTAGATGTAGTTTATAACCACACTGGCGAAGGCAATCATTTAGGGCCAACATTGTCACTGCGAGGCATCGATAATGCCGTGTACTATCGCTTGGTTAAAGATAATTCCCGTTACAACATGGACTTCACTGGCTGCGGCAACTCTCTGAACGTGCGTCATGCCCAAGTTCTGAAGTTAATCATGGATAGCCTGCGCTATTGGGTAACAGAAATGCATGTTGATGGCTTTCGCTTTGATTTAGCTTCGGCATTAGCGCGAGAACTATATGAAGTAGACAATCTCGCAGCTTTTTTTGATATTATTCATCAAGATCCAGTTCTGGCAGATGTGAAGCTGATTGCTGAACCTTGGGATTTGGGAGAAGGCGGTTATCAAGTTGGCAATTTTCCTTTACGTTGGTCTGAATGGAATGGCAGATATCGTGATACTGTCCGGGATTTTTGGCGTGGTGAGGATGATAGCCTCGGACAATTTGCTTATTGTTTTACTGGCAGCCCTGACCTTTACCAAGCAAACGGGCGTAATCCCAGTGCCAGTATTAATTTCATCACTGCTCATGATGGCTTCACGCTCAATGATTTGGTCAGCTACAACGAAAAGCATAATCAGGCCAACGGCGAAGATAGCCGGGATGGGGAAAGCCATAACCGCTCTTGGAATTGCGGTATAGAAGGAGAAACTGATGACCCAGACGTAATTCGCTTACGGGAACGTCAGCGACGCAACTTTTTAGCAACTCTAATGCTGTCGCAAGGCATACCCATGCTATTAGCAGGAGATGAAATTGGTTGCACTCAGAGGGGTAACAACAATGCCTACTGCCAAGATAATGAAATTTCCTGGCGTGATTGGAGTTTACAAAAGTCTAATTCCGAACTCCTAGATTTTAGCCGCGAACTCATTTATTTTCGTCATCAGCATCCAGTATTTAGACGGCGTAAGTGGTTTCAAGGTCGTCCTATTCACGGTTTTGGGATCAGTGATATTGGTTGGTTTAATGCCGATGGCAGCGAAATGACTGAAAAGCAGTGGCTAGTTAGTTATGCCAAAGCTATGGAAATTTTCTTGAATGGCGAGGGCATTGTTACTCCTGGCCCCCGTGGTGAACGGATTATTGATGAGAGCTTTCTGCTATTTTTTAATGCTCACTACGAAATGATTGAGTTTGCCTTACCTAATGTTTTTAAAGATAGGGAATGGGAAATAGTTATTGACACCAACGAACCTCGCTTCCTTAGCCCAGGAAAATTGATTATGGGTGAGCAAACTGTGCCAGTTACAGACCGTTCTATCATGGTATTACGTCGTCTTGCTTAGTAGCACAAAAATATCAAGTGTTATAACGGTTCTCGGTTGGGTGCAATAAATATATAGCATTCCTAAATAATTCGTAAACTTCTTTCCTTGTTTTCTTGGCGGCTTCTCTACGAGACGCTACGCGTTGGCGGAAGCCGACGCACCAGAAGGCGGTTCGATAATTTTTACAACTCAAATAGGATTGCTATAGTAGTCCCAATACTGTTCGGTTAAGCCTAAAAAATAACTCCAATGTAGGTTGGGTTGTAGGTTGGGTTGAGGAACGAAACCCAACATTTTCAGAGGTTTGTTGGGTAACACTTAAGTTCAACCCAACCTACAAATTTTTTTAAACGAGCAGTATTGATAGTAGTCCTATTTGATTCGTGAAAAATATAGATAAGGAAACGAACCGCCAAGGACGCATAGACACGTTCGCGGAGCGTCTCGTAGAGAAGTGGCTTCCCGTAGGGTAGGACGCAAAGGGAAGAAAGAAGAAAGAGATATATAATTATTCACAAATGATTTAGGGCTGCTGAAACAGGGACGCATTATTTCTCTCTACGAGACGCCAAAGGCGAACGCGCCTTGTGTCTCGAAATAATAAATATTTTTACTTTTGGGCATAAATAAATTTAGGGCTGGTGAAACCCTTGTGGCAGGTTCAGAGGGAACAGGGAACGGGGAACAGGCAACAGGGAAAACCCCTGTTTAAAAACAGGGGATTGAAATAAGGACACTGTTTTTTTTCGTTGCACTCTCCCTCAAAAAACATCTTTTTTTTGACTGAGCTTTAAACTCAGAACTAAAGTTTTAGGGAACAAAGAACAGGACACTTTCTGTTCTCTGTTCCCTGTTCCCTGTTCCCTTTTTTAGTAATTTAAATATCTTTCCCTCTGCCCCCTGCCCCCTGCCCCCCTGCCTCTTCGGTCACTGTAAATGTGACTAACTTCGTTCTTCCATGCCGAAGAGGCGCCGAAAAGCTGACTGCATCAAATTAGGAGACAAGTGATAAATTGCTTTCCAAAAGTTTGTTGTGCCTACCATGACATCAGAACGCTGATCCTTTACTGCTTCCCAAATTGATTTTGCTACATCTTCAGGCTTTTCTAGTACAGGAGTTTGAATTGCTTTACCTACTAACTCAGAACGCGCCTGAGCCGTTTCCTCGTCCTTACCGCGAAACATTGCTCGTTCCATCAGTTGAGTACTGATAAAACTAGGATAAATTCCGCTAACGTGAATGCCTTTAGGTGATAACTCTGCGTGTAACGATTTTGTCAATCCAGTTATGGCGTACTTAGTGGTTGTGTAAGGAATGTGATAAGGAATCGGTTCTATACCACCAATAGAACTGACATTAACAATGGTTCCTTTGCGACGTTCTAACAAATGGGGCAGGATGGCATTAATAGTATGGATGTAGCCCCACAAATTGGTATCAATTATTTGATGCCAATCATCTAAGCTAAAATCCTCGACGGGCCCTAAGCAAAAGATACCTGCATTATTAATTAATACGTCTATGTGACCGAAATGAGCTATTGCCTTCTGGATCAGGTTGTTCACTTGTAAAGGATCTTTCACATCGCAAGAAATAGCGATCGCTTCTTGTCCAAGTTCCCGTATCTGTGCAGCAGTAGCTTCTAAACGGTCAAGTTGACGAGCTGCCAACACAACATCATAGTTGTGACGGGCAAATAATAATGCTGTAGCTTTGCCAATTCCTTGCGATGCGCCTGTAATAATTACTGTATTTTTCATAATGTCAGTTGCTTTTTGTTGTGCGTCTTAGAGGTTGTTTTAAAAATGGTACTTGAGGTATCCAAAACTTTAAATCCTCCTTTTTAAGGAGGACTTTGAGAAACTTATATTCCAATACGCTTGGGTTAAGGCTAAAACCCTTTGTGAAATCAATTTTTTTAATGTAGACGCAAAGCGGCTTGCCGCAGGCTACCACAGAGGCGCAGAGAACACAGAGAGAAGGAAAAAATGCTTAACTGAACTGTATTGACTTATAGGAATCCGATTAATCAACAACGCCAATTATTGCTGCGTTCTAATTTCCTTGAGTAACGCCTCATCAGAGTATTCTTCTTCCCATTTACCCTGTAGCTTCAGCCGTACAGACTGTGCGCCGCCACTAGGAGTACAGACAACCCAGTAGGTATTTGGTTCTCCTTCGACTCCAGCTGCATCTTGAGCTTTTGAGATATCTGAAAGACCTGAAAATGCTTGAATACAAGTCCATGTAATTCCATCTGAATCTTTAATTTCTCTTTCCATGTCTATTCTTAGTTAACGTGAACTGGGTAAAATTTCTGGTTGATCATCCAAACTGAGAGGTTGTTTGAAAAGTATTTCGCTGTGACTTTAGACACTTTTAGATCCCCCCTAACCCCCCTTAAAAAGGGGGGAATCGGAATCAAAGTCCCCCTTTTTAAGGGGGATTTAGAGGGATCTAGGATTTTTGATACCGACAACAGGACTTTTCAAACATCCTCTGAGAAGGAATTAAATTAAATCTGTCTGTTCTTGAGTGGTGAAGCCAGCTTCTGCATCTACCCAATAAGTGTGTCCTCTGCCGTTAGTCAGGCTGGCACGCATACCCAGTGGTACAAGGGAATTTGCAGGTACGTCTAATCCTGTACTCAAAAGTGTGCCAGCTTTAAAAGTGCGTATACCTATTGTTACATCTTCATTTATAGTAATTCGGAGATTCGTTGTATGTTTACCGCCAAGTTTAGCGATCGCCTGACCCACGGTTATCATATTAATCGGGCCGTTCAGCGCCCCAACTACATCAGTTTGCCGCATTGATATTTTCCATTCCAGTCAATCCTTTTGTAATTCCATTAGTTAATACTGAGATATCTAACCTATTTTCTCAATTTGGATTGTTATAGATAAAAACAAAGGCTAACGTATCAACACAGCGATAATGATTAATTTTGAACCTTGGGACAGATTATTGCGTCAGTATGTTGATCAACAGGGTCGTGTAGACTATGTTGCTTGGAAAAAAGAGCAACCTCAAGCAATTGCAGATTGGTTATCTAGCGAAAAAAATCTGGCTTTTAAATCTAATAGCAACAGTCTCGAACAATTGGCATTGTGGATCAACCTTTATAATGCGTTCACCATTTCGACAATTTTGGAGAGATACCCCATAGAGTCGATTCGTCCGCGAATTTTAGGGATTCCCAACTGGCTAGCTTTTTTGTGGTTCTTCCAACGTCGTGCTTATTATATCTTTGGGGAAAGTTATAGTTTAGCTGAAATTGAGAACTCTATTTTAAGGGATAAATTGCAGGAGCCACGAATTCATTTTGCGATCGTTTGTGCTTCGGTTGGTTGTCCTTTACTACGTTCGGGAGCTTACTTTCCTGAGCAAGTCAGTCAGCAATTAGATGAAGATGCACGTCGTTTCATAAATAACCCTGAAAAAGTCCGTTATGACATGGAGAGCAAAACACTTTACTGTAATAAAATCTTGAAGTGGTATCGTCAGGATTTTTTAAAGGTTGCACCCTCCATTCCCGAATACATTCGCTCCTACTTAAAAACAGACTATCCCCTTAATGCCTCAACGCGGATATCCTATCTTCATTATGACTGGAGCCTAAATCAGCGAATATCTTTATAAAACTGTTTAAGATAATTTGCATTAACGCCAATCCCCCACAAAAGGCCAATATAAAGGTAAATTGCAGTTGCTTTGAAGCTACCCCATTTGGCTACGCGACGATCTGAGGAGTGAACAATACGATTTACCAGATAAATACGTCCTTTTTTAACTAACTTCAGGCATAAATCTCCATCCTCCATAATTGGCAATGCCTCATCAAATCCGCCACAATCCCAAAAATCAATCCGACGACAGAACATTACTTGATCTCCAAACAACAGACGCAATCCTCGAAAAAATAGGTGAGGCTTAAATAATAGTGGTGCGTAGTAGGTTTTTAGATAATTATGTAGAGAGATACCCCAACGAGTTGTTTGAGATCCTGACATCAGAGAAATGAACCCCCCGCAAGCAACGCTAGGCTCTGCCAGAGTCTTATTGATGACGGTGATTAGATCATCTGGAACCCAAGTATCTGCATGAAGAAAGCAAAGAATATCTCCAGTTGCTGCTGATGCTCCATAGTTCATCTGAAGAGAACGCCCTGGCTGTTGAGATGAAAGAACTTGTACATTCAAAGTTTGATTAAATGACTCAAAAATTTGCTTTGCAACTGTCACCGTCTGATCTTGACTGCCCCCATCTACCACTATCACCTCAGAAGCAAGAGGATTAAGTAAAGTCAGTTGGCGCAATGTACGCCCTAAGTTAGTTGCTTCATTTAAAGTAGGAATGATAATAGAAACTTGAGACATACCGATTTAGTAGTTTTATCGTTATCTTTATTTTACTTGTTGATGTTGCTCGGCTTTAGTCCAAAGAGAAATCGGACAATCTTGAAACGTTTTATAAATATTTCATACAAAGCATTTGTCACTAAAACGGTTGCTGTACTAATAATTAAAAATTTTGCAGCTATGCCTAAATTCCATTGCACTACATAAAAAGATATCACTACTAAAACTGTCTGATGAAAGTGCTGCTAAGTCAGGTGTAAGAGTATCTATCTGCACGGCTGTTTCAATATGGCTCACCGCATACTCTGTCTGACTTCGTGCATCTACCACTAATGGCCGCGGCTTTGCAGAATCTAATAGCAATTGAGCTAATTCTTTGCTTGTAATTTCCTCAACATTAGGAAACTGCAATCTAATCAGAAGTTTAAGAAAGTTAAAGGTAAGTGATGGCACTTGTAAAAATACTCTCTCGTTTTTATAGATAATTTTAAGTGTCAATCAAGCTATATAGCGGTTCTCGTTTATGTGAGGTACACCCGTAGGGGCACGGCATGCCCATTGGTGTCAACTTAACGTGAAACCCTTGCAATGACGTTATATCAAGTCCACTCAATTACTAATTAAGCCGTCGTCACCCCACCCCGCTTTTGTCTAACGACAAAATCTCCCCTCACCGGGAACGGGGAGGGGAGATTTTGGGGAGCCAGTGCGGTCTTGGGGTCTCCCCAAGTGGAGCCGGATAGCGTGTGGGGTAAAATGACTGTGGAATGAGCTTTCTGACTTAAGTTGACACCAATGGGCATGCCGTGCCCCTACAGCTTGCGATATAATGTTGTACCGCATCTGAGTGGGAACCGCTATAACTGTACTTAAAGCATTGAGAAAAATTACATTTTCTTAGACATCGCTATTTATTTACACAGTTTGATGCAATTTACCATTATCCATAAGGCTGAATTTTAAATCCACGATTTTATCCTAAATTAAGTTTAAAAAAAGTGGATGAACGATAATTTGCTGGCTTTAAGGTGTTTAATAAAGTTATTATCCAAAGTCTAGTAGAAGCAAAAACATGAAAGGTTTCAAGAAGTTATCTTCAATAGCGCTATTGCTATGTGCCTTTGTGTATCCGCCCTCATTAGCTGAAGCAAAGGATATTTCTCTAAGTAATGCTCGCAATGAACAAAGCGCTGCACCAGAGGCTAACTTAGTTGGAGATAAAACTGGAGAGCTTTTAATTGCTCAATGGCGGCCAAGACGATACCGAATTATTCGACAACGACAGCCTTACGGACGATACCAAATTATTCGACGCCGACAGCCTTACGGACGATACCAAATTATTCGACGCCGACAGCCTTACGGACGATACCAAATTATTCGACGCCGACAGCCTTACGGACGATACCAAATTATTCGACCACGGCAGCAGTTTAGGCAACGGCAGATTATCCAGCGACGGCAGCCTTACGGACGATACCAGATTATCCGCCGTCGTTATTAATGAGGACTGATGCAACTAACTAATGGTTAGTGGTTGAATCACCAACCACTAACCACTAACTATGGTTACGTTCTAATGAGCTGCTACTACCTCTGTTTCAAGGCGAACCAGTCGGTCTGCTAAAAGTTTCTCAAGGTCTTCTAGTGCCTTGGTGAAACCTTTGATGCCCTCATCTAGTTTGTCGGTTGCCATGCGGTCTGCGGCATGCATCTTGTCATAGGTAGCTTTGTCAATGGATATCTTTTCAATTTCCAAGTTTGCTGCCTTAGCAGGGTCGAGTTTGCGTGGCAGTTCTCCAACTGTTGCTTGCAATTCAGCCAAAAGTGATGGCGAAATGGTCAGCAAGTCACTACCTGCAAGTTCAGTGATTTCACCGAAGTTACGGAAGCTAGCTCCCATAACTTCGGTTTTATAGCCGAATTTCTTGTAGTAGTTGTAGATTTTGGTGACGGACAAAACTCCTGGATCTTCGGCTGCTAGGTAGCTATCGCGTCCGGTATCTTTTTTGTACCAGTCAAGAATCCGACCGACGAAGGGAGAAATTAGGGTAATGCCGGCTTCTGCACAGGCGATCGCTTGGTGAAGACCAAACAACAAGGTAAGGTTACAGTGAATACCTTCTTTTTCGAGAATTTCCGCAGCGCGAATACCTTCCCAGGTTGTGGCAATTTTAATTAAGACGCGATCGCGGCCAATTCCAGCAGCTTTATACTGGGCAATTAAGTCCCGTGCTTTAGTCAGGGTAGCTTCGGTATCGTAGGACAAGCGAGCATCCACTTCCGTAGAAACGCGACCGGGAATGATTTGCAAAATCTTTAATCCAAAGGCAACTGCCAAACGGTCAAAAGCTAGAGAAACTATCTGTGCTTGAGTGGCTCCGGCTCCAGCATCTTTCTTCGCTTGGAGTAAAGTTTGATCGACAATTCCCTGATATTCTGGCATCTGCGCCGCAGCAGTAATCAGTGAAGGATTGGTGGTAGCGTCTTGGGGTTTGAACTTTTCAATTGCCTGGATATCCCCTGTATCTGCGACCACAACAGTCATTTGTCGCAATTGTTCCAGTAAATTCTTAGACATAAAATACTCCGTGATGTTTGTTTAGGATTTACTTATTCCCCACCAAATTAGTGCTGAGTGCTGAGTTAGGAGTTATTATTCTGCTCCTTGCCTTCCTACTCCCTACTCCCCACTCCCTAGTTCCTCCAATTCTGATTCTGGCAATTTTTCTTAATCATTGCCCAATTTTGCTTACTATCTTCAGCCACAGCCCTATTCTAAGTGCCTTATGCAGAAATTGGCTGTCCAATGGAATGCACTTTAATTAAACTAGTTGTTCCTGATTTACCAATTGGAACACCAGAGGTAATTACTACTTTATCGCCCTTATTCGCTAAACCCATGTCTACAACTGTGTTCACCACATTGGTAAACATCTCTTCGGCATTGTGGACTGGTGGGATCAGTAAAGCTTCCACACCCCAAGAAAGCGCTAGTTGGCGATAAGCGGTGATGTCAGAGGTAAGGGCAATAATGGGAGAAGTAGGCCGGTATTTAGACACCATTCTCGCTGTACTTCCTGATGTAGTGTTACAGAGAATTGCCCGTGAGCCTGTTTCATAAGCGATGCGACACACAGATTCTGCCACAGATTCGGTAACGCTAAGACTGCCTGCTTCATGACACCAGGCATGTCTGCTACCCTCATCTAGAGCCTGTTCTGTCCGCACGGCGATGTTGTGCATCATCTCGACGGCGGCGATGGGATATTGGCCGACAGCGGTTTCACCAGAAAGCATTACTGCATCCGTACCATCTAAGATGGAGTTGGCAACATCGGTGGCTTCGGCGCGGGTGGGGTCAGGGGCGCTAATCATCGACTCTAGCATTTGGGTGGCTGTAATCACCGGTTTGCCAGCACGATTGCAACGGCGAATAATATCTTTTTGAATTAGGGGCACTTCGTGAATTGGCACTTCTACCCCTAAATCGCCACGGGCAATCATAATTGCGTCGGCAACATTCAGAATCGAGTCAAAATTCTCTACTGCCTCTGCTCTTTCGATTTTGGCAATTAAGCGAATGGAAGCACCAGCAGCTTCAATCATTCGCTTGGCGGGTTCTAAGTCTTGTGGCGATCGCACGAAGGACACCGCTACCCAGTCTACACCCAACTGAATCCCAAAGCGTAGATCCAGCAAGTCTTTTTCGGTGATCGAACTAACAGGTAAAGGAGTTTGTGGTAAGTTTACTCCTTTGTGTGTAGAAATTAACCCGCCAATTTTAACTTGTGCCCGAATGCGATCGGCATCACGAGCAGTAACAATCAACTTGACGCGGCCATCATTAATCAAAATCGGTTCGCCTGGTCGCACCATTGCGAACAAAGTCGGTAATGGTAGAGGTAGTTCGTCGATACTCTCACCTTTTTCTTGCAAAACAAAGGTGACTTCACTACCAGCTTCTAAATTTAACCCTTCTGGTGGTAAAGTTCCCAAACGAATCTTCGGGCCACACAAGTCTTGCATAATTGCGATCGGCTTTTGCTGCTCAGTACTAATTTGTCTGAGATAGTGAGCAGTTTGGGCGTGGAATTCATAAGCGCCGTGGGAAAAATTCAGCCGCGCCACATTCATTCCAGCTTTTACTAAGGCTTGCAGCTTTTCGGGTGCAGATGTAGCCGGGCCAACAGTACAAATGATTTTGGTTCGACGCATAGGGATTAGGGGTTGAGGAGTAACCTGCAAATTTGGATGGTTTATACCAATTTGTAATTCGTAATTCGTAATTCGTAATTCGTAATTCGTAATTAAGAGACTTCAGATTTTATCTGGGTTGCCCGGTTTAAATCTTTAGCCTTCTTTTGAAGAATTGGTATTATGCGATGCCTCACCGATAGCGCAGCGTTAGCCAGGCTTCTCCCAAAGGGAGACGCCAAGGGCGATAGCGAACGCGAGTGCGTCTCCAAGAGTTGCGTTAGCGAGTCCGCGAGCGTCACAGTCAGTTGTAGACATCGCCCAAACCATCCAAATTTACATGTGCTTCATATCACTGGTTTGCTAAGTAAAGATACTAAATTACGTTTGGTTTTTGAAGTATTTACCATTTGACCCAAATCCCAAAAGTCAAGGGTCAAAAGTCAAAAGTTAATGACCAATGACCAATGACCAATGACTAATGACTAATGACCAATCAAACCACAGCAACTGTCGGTGCGAGTTTTTCCTTCTGTGACATAGACAACATCAGGTCAATCACGCGATTCGAGTAGCCCCACTCGTTGTCATACCAGGCAATTACCTTAAAGAAGTTAGAATTTAATTCAATTCCAGCACCTGCGTCGAAGATACTGGAATGGGTATCGCCTTGAAAATCTGTGGAAACTACTTCTTCATCTGTGTAACCCAGGATACCTGCTAGTGACCCTGCGGCAGCCTCCTTCATGGCAGCACAGATTTCTTTATAACTAGTGGCTTTGGCAGTTTTGAAAGTTAAATCAACTACAGAGACATCGGGAGTCGGAACTCGTAATGCCATACCAGTCAGCCTACCCTTCAATTCTGGTAAAACCAACGCTACGGCTTTAGCTGCGCCTGTGGAAGAGGGAATAATATTCTGGCTTGCACCTCGACCACCCCGCCAGTCTTTCTTGCTGGGGCCGTCTACAGTTGGCTGGGTGGCAGTCATGGCATGGACTGTGGTCATTAACCCTTCAGTCAACCCAAAGTTGTCATTGATGATCTTAGCTATGGGAGCTAGACAGTTTGTAGTGCAGCTAGCATTGGAGACAATGATATCCTTGGTGGAGTCAAATAGGTGATGATTGACACCCATGAGCAGGGTAGCAACTCTATCTGGATCTTTAGTGGGAGCGGAAATTACTACTCGCTTTGCACCTGCCTTCAGGTGGTTGGCGGCCCCTTCATGGTCAGTGAAGAGTCCGGTAGCTTCCACCACATAATCTGCACCTAATTGTCCCCAAGGTAACTCTGCTGGGTTCCTCACCGACACGCAAGGGATGAAGTGCCCGTCAATGAGGATACCATCTTCCTTGGCCTCAACCTTGTGCTTTAATTTGCCGTGGGTTGAGTCGTACTTTAATAGGTAAGCAAGATTATCTGGTGGTACTAGGTCGTTAATGCCTATAAACTCAATGTTGGGGTTATCGATGCCAGCGCGAAGCACAAGTCGCCCGATTCGACCGAAGCCATTGATACCAACCTTCAATTTAGTCAAGATTAAACCTACCCTTGTGGAAAGTTGAACAAAAGGAGAAAGTTAAAAGTCAAAATAGATTGCCTTTTACTCTTTACTCTTTGATCCTGACAGTATCAGTCAGCTAAGACATATTTACTTGGCATATTTTAAGGATTGGGGCATTGGGCATGGGGATTAACTAATTTGCCTTTGCAAGCCACGATTCGTTAGGAGGTAAACAGCAAAAGTTCCTACCCAGTGACTAGCTGCATAATGTTCACTTACAATATCTCCTAGTCCATGCTGACGATGATAAAGGGCAGCAGAGCGGAGTGTTTGTATGCGGCGATCGCTATTTGCCAATCCAGAAATGATACCCTCAAGCATCCAAGCACGACTGAGATTAAGACCCCAGAAGTGGGATTGCATATAATCTTTAGGATTATCTACTCCGGGTGGTTGTAACCAATTTTCTGAAGTCTCAATCGGTATTTGTGGAAGAAAATCGGTCAGCCAGTCAGCGAAAGCTGTTGTTGGCAGAATTCGCCGCATGAGGTCTGCTTCAGCAAGTCCAGGAGAGAGAAAATCGTAACCAAGCGGCTCGAATTGTAACGAGTAGTTGCGATCGCTCAGATAAAATTGCCGTGCCTTATTCTCTACTAACTGAGTAAAATCAGTATTTTCGGTAATCCGTGCCCAATCTAACATCAAACCAAGTGCAAAAGCTGTTTGGCTATGCATCCCTGTGCGATTTGGGAGTTTCAGTCCGTCAATCCAGCGCTGTAAATTACCTGCAATCAACTTTTCTAGCGGTTCCAATATAACCCGCCATTCTTTCGCTTGAGCATGATTCCACTCGTGAAGTTCCGCAGCCAGTTGTAAAAGCCATGCCACACCATAAGGAAATTCAAAAAAGGGCAGCCGTTGGAAATGAGCAATTTCTCCTTGAATCTTCTCAGGTGTTAGGCTTTGCTCAAGTGCTTGCTTTGACGCTGCATTAAAGGAGGCTTCAGGAAAATGACGCATAAGACGTACCAGCAACCAGTGACCATGTACGGCTGAATGCCAATCTAAGCAGCCATAAAAAGCAGGAGTCAATTGACGCGGTGGTTTTATATCCTCGTCGCTATCAGCCCAATACAGACCACTGTGGGGATACTCCCGCTCGATACAATCCAGCACCAATTGAGCAAATTGTGCCGCAGTCGTTTCATTAATCTCCAAATTATCGGGTGGCATGGTCGAAAAGAGGATAAGGGGCAGGGGGCAGGGGGATCTAAAACTGCGGATTATAGAAAAACAAACCTAATAAGTAAGCGTACAGAATTAATTACAGTCATTGCGAGCGAAGAGAAGCAATCCCAGCCGCAAGCGAATTGCTTCATTTCGCTTCGCTGCATTCGCAATGACATTGTGTAATTAATTTTGTTTATCCTAAGCTGCTATGAGCATAGACGCAGAGCAACTGCTAGTCAGATATCGTAGCCAACACCATCTATAAACTTCTACTGCTACGCTAAACTTAATGTCACTCCAAAACTTGCCCTCATGTCCGCCGCCAAAGATTTTGAACTCCCAAAAGATGTAATATTTCCTCCAGGAGACTTATATAGTGATGAACCGCCTTTGGAAAGTGAATTACATCTACGCCAAATAATTCTGCTATTACAATGTTTAGAATTCTGGTGGCAAAATCGCAATGACTTTTATGCTGCGGGTAATTTGACAATTTACTACAGTCCACGCCAGCGTAAATCAGAAGACTTCCGGGGGCCAGATTTTTTTGTAGCTCTGGGATGTGAACGCAAAGTTCGTAAAAGTTGGGTAGTATGGCAAGAAGACGGCAAATATCCCAATATCATTGTAGAGCTTCTGTCTGACCCCACAGCAGCGATCGACAAAGGTCTAAAAAAACAAATTTTTCAAGATATTTTTCGCACTCCGGAATATTTCTGGTTTGACCCAAATAATTTAGAATTTGCTGGGTTTATCTTAGTTGGAGGTACTTATCAACCTATAGAATCTAACCCTCAAGGTTGGTTGTGGAGTCAGCAACTAAGTTTGTACTTGGGTGTTCATGAAAATAAATTGCGTTATTTTACCCCAGAAGGACAGCTAATTCCCACACCTGAAGAATTTGCTCAACAACAGGTGCAACGTGCCGAACAAGAAAAACAAAGAGCCGATCACTTAGCCGCAAAACTGCGAGAATTAAATATTGATCCAGAAAATTTATAAAAGTTGATCATGCCTAAAATTTTATAGGTGATGAATACACAAACTGGCAGTAAAACCAAAGCACAAGTTTGGGTTGTGGAAAATGGTAAAATGCGATCGCGTTTAGACCAACTCACCACCGAAGAACCTTTAGAAATTCGCCTTGCCCCTTTCCAGAAGACGGTAGCTGTAACAATGCGGACACCAGGGGCAGATTTTGAACTAGCTGCTGGTTTCCTCTACAGTGAAGGAGTCGTTAGCTGCAGAGAAGATATCCGACGTATCAGTTACTGTGTAGATGAATTAGTAGATGGTGAGCAGCGCTATAACATTGTAAATGTAGAACTGCGGGATGGTTTGATTCCAGACTTACAGCTTTTGGAGCGTCATTTCTACACTAGTAGCGCCTGTGGGGTGTGTGGTAAAGCTAGCCTTGAGGCTTTGCATCTGCGGGGATGTTCAGTGATTCCTTCTGGCCCAACGGTAACACCTGAGATCATCTACAGCCTACCTGATAAGCTCCGGGCTGCTCAAGGTATCTTCACTGCTACAGGGGGTTTGCACGCTGCGGCTACCTTCAATGCTCAAGGACAACTGTTAAACCTGCATGAGGATGTTGGACGACACAATGCTTTGGATAAATTGATTGGTACAGCTTTGCTCAGTGACGAGTTGCCTTTAAATAATTGTATTGTTTTAGTGAGCGGGCGCTCTAGTTTTGAGATTTTGCAAAAGTCTACAACTGCTGGAGTTCCCATTGTCTGTTCTGTTTCTGCTCCCAGTAGTTTGGCGGTTTCTGTCGCCAAGGAATTCGGAATTACCTTAATAGGATTCCTGCGCGGAGAACGATTCAATATTTACACTGGTTTACAGAGAATAAACGCTGCTTAAGAACACTTTCGTAGGGTGTGTTACCGCGAAGCGTAATGCACCGAAAGTATTGGGATGGTGCGTTAGCTACGAAACAAAAAAGATAAGAGATACAGGGGTTATCAGTCCTGTATTTTAGCCGTCTTGAGCCAAGATTTTGAGCCTTTAATTGCTATAAACAGCAGATTAACAATTCAAAATTCAAAATGACGCTCTCTACGAGACGCTGCGCGAACGCGGACTCGCTCATAGCGTTGCCATGCCGTTGGCGCAGCCTAAGAAGAGAAGGCTTTACGCTGCGCTAACAAAATTC
>NZ_JAIVFS010000114.1 GCF_020829645.1 Nostoc mirabile CHAB5784
GTATAAAGCAGATTGGTATGGTTCAGAAGTGGTGAATGTTTCCCGCTTCTACCCATCGAGTCAAATTTGCTCTGGCTGCGGCAATCGGCAGAAAATGCCACTACATATTCGTACTTACCAATGTGACCGCGGCTTAATCTTAGATAGGGATTTGAACGCCGCAATTAATCTTGAAAGAACCGCAAGTTCTGCGGGGATTGCTTGTAGAGCCTTACACCAACCAGTAGCTTAGGCTGCTGGGAGGCGATGAAACAAGAACTGAACAGCAAAAATAGACGCTTGCCTAGTTTTGCCTAAGTTTCAGAGAACGGTACATCAATAACTGATGCCCCATATTTAGATATAGATAATTCAGTATACATTCCTATTCAGCCGTGTTTTAGCATATCCGGATGATTTGGAAAATTGCGTAGGCGCAGCCCGTCGTAGACATCGCTTTTTTCCAAAAAGAAACTCCAGATGCTTTAAACGCATCTGGAGTAGTAACAGGTTTCTAACATCAATCAATTTTGACCGATGCGATCGCCCGATGTCGTTAGGGTATATACTCAAATATATTTATGTCTGTTCATCCGCAAATCGACGAGCAAATTACCTTCTTTTATACCCATAATCTCAATGCATCTAGAGAATTCTACGAACAAAAACTAGGTTTGGAGTTATGGCTTGATCAAGGAACCTGTCGGATTTATACTGTCAGTGGTTCTGGATACTTAGGTTTTTGTCAAGCAAGCGAAATCTCAACTCCTCCAGCCGACAAGCAATCAAGTGTCATTTTTACCTTGGTAACACAGCAGGTAGATGAGTGGTTTGAATATCTCAAAGAACGTGGCGTTGAATTTGAAAAACCACCTACACTAAACGAAAAGTACAACATTTACCACTGTTTTTTGCGTGATCCTAGTGGTTATTTAATTGAAATTCAACGTTTTGAGGCTAACCACTAAAAAAAGACATAACTTCAGTAGATCGAAAACTTTTGTAAGTTGACGAAATAATAAGGGTTTCAGCCGATGTTTTTGGGTTGATGATCGCGTAGGCGCAGCCCGCCGTAGGCATCGCTTGCACTGCACTCTTAACTCACCAACAACGCCCGTCCCTTGAAAAGCAGACTCTAAAAGGATTGCGACAAATTGTGTTCCTCAACTCAAATGAACGGCTGATAAGGGTTCTGGAAAACTTTTCGATCTACTAAACTTATTTAGTTATGTCTAAAAATTTAATTTACAGGGCAGGATTTGTACCTGACAATTCAGGTTATCTGGAAAACCTCACTTCTATTTCTCTCTCCTTTTAGGCTACGGTGGACACACAAGTCTTACCGCAGCCATATCTTTATTAATAAATCTCGCACTGCGTTTCTATTTTGCCTCGGAATGAATTCCGATTCTCATAGCTGAAGTCCACGCTTAGTAGACTGAATTGATGATTTAGTCCACTTGAGTGGACTTCAGCTATCAGCCCTGAACTTCAGTTCTGGGCGGGATATCGGTGAGTGTGACAGTTTCACTCTGACAAAAATGTGGGTAGAGGACGACTTATGTGTACACCGTAGCCTAAAAAAAGAGAGACTTTGAATTTCCCCCTTCCCGCGTCGGGAAGGGTTAGGGGGTTAGGTTAATCGTTGGCTTTTGCACATGACATGGTTGCCAATTGTGCTATTACTATAGTTATTATTTTTAAAGTATCGATATTTTATCTATCGGTTCACTAAATATTCTATTAGGGTGACTGCATGACAGCCGAAAAACTCACATGGCTACGCACAAAATTGCAACTTAAAGGTTCGGTTCTGAAAGCAATTTATAAACATATTTTATGGTGTGGATCTTTTGGATTTTTGATTTCTCTACTTTACCATTTTGATTTGCCTGTATCCCAACCTATTTTAGGAAGTGTTATTCCTAGTATTGTTTTAGGTTTGTTACTTGTATTTCGCACCAATACTGCTTATGAGAGATTTTGGGAAGGGAGAAAATGCTGGGGTTCTCTAGTAAATAATATACGAAATTTGGCCCGACAAATTTGGGTATCTATTGATGAAATCTCACCAGAAGATAAAGACAATAAAATTACAGCACTAAATTTATTGGTAGCTTTTGCTGTGACAACTAAATTACATTTGCGGGGAGAAGTAGTCAATAGCGAGTTAGAAGATTTAATGCCATCTAGTAAGTATATAAAACTGAAGATTATGAATAATCCCCCCATAGAGGTTGCCTTTTGGATAGGAGATTATTTACAGCAGCAGTATCATCGCAATTGCCTTAATAGCTACCAGTTAACATCTATGCAAGAATTATTGAATAATCTTGTGGATAATTTAGGAGCTTGCGAACGTATTTTAAAAACACCTATGCCATTAGCTTATTCCATTCATCTGAAGCAATTATTGTTACTATATTGTTTTTTGTTCCCATTTCAAATAGTGGAGAGTCTGGGTTGGTGGACAGGTTTAATTGCTGCTTTCGTTGGTTTTACAGTATTTGGCATTGAAGCCATCGGCTTGGAGATAGAAAACCCCTTTGGTTATGATTCTAACGACTTACCTCTAGATGCGATTTGCGAGACGATGAAACGCAATATTGACGATTTAATTACTCTGACTCCAAATGCGCGATCGCATCCAGGTAATTTGACTTATGATAAAAGTTGAGATTGGGAATAACTTACAAGGCTTGGTTATAGCTGTCAAGTCCCATCTTTTTGCGTCCATCTTCTTTCGCAGTAATATATAAACGCGAAACTATCTCTTCATTGGTGGATGTGCAATGATGCCTGTACGTCAAACTTTATCAAAGCCTGATATTCAACTTTCTTACTTAGAGTGGAACCAAGGGCAACAACCCTTACTGCTGTTACACGGCTTAGGCGACCATGCTCTAGTGTGGTCTAGTTTAGGAGATTACCTAGCAGTAGACTACCACATAGTTGCACCAGATATGCGCGGACATGGCCAAAGTAGTAAGCCTGAGAGAGATTATAGCTTTGAGAGTGCGATCGCAGACCTGGAAGCACTAATGGATCATCTCGGATGGACTTTTGCCCATATTGTAAGTCACTCGTGGACAGGCAAATTAGCCGCCATCTGGGCAAGGCAAAACCCAAAGCGTTTGCGGAGTATAATTCTAGTCGATCCAATTTTTATCTGGAAAATGCCCAGCCTTTTCAGGGTAACTTTTCCCATGTTGTATCGCTTCTTGCCTTTTCTCAAAAGCATGGGCCCCTTTGTCAGTTATGAAGAAGCCGAACAACAAGCACAGCAGTTAAAGCAATATCAAGGATGGAGTTCCTTACAACAGCAAGTTTTCCAAGCAGGAATAGAACAAAAACTCAATGGTAGTTGGGGCAGCAAATTTACTATAGCCGCCCGCGACGGGATTTTTGAAGCAGTAATGCAAGTGCCTGGTTTTACAATTCCCCTTGACACCCCTGCCATTTTCGTCCAGCCAGAACAAGGATTGAACCGCCAAAATTGGCAAATTCAACCATACAAAACCTATCTTAAAAACTTACGTATCTGCCAAGTTCCCGGCAACCATTGGCCGTTTTTGACACAACCAGAGGCATTTAACCAAACTGTAGCAGCTTTTTTGGCAGAACACAGATAGAAAATCTCATAATTATTGGACGGGATTATCATACAGCAACAGAAGAATTAATAGGAGTGATGTCTAGCGAGATTGGGCATGGGGCATGGCGCATTGAGCATTGGTTATTCCCCCATCTCCCCCATCTCCCTCATCTCCCCATTCCCCACTCCCCATTCCCCACTCCCCACTCATGAGCCTTTGTATCAATCCCGTTTGCCCTAAACCAAATCACCCGGATAATCATCAAAACCGCTTTTGTCAAAGTTGTGGTTCCCATTTGGAATTGCTAGGGCGTTATCGGGTGACGAGCCTGTTGAGTGACAAAACAGGGTTTAGTAAAGTTTATGAAGCATACGAACAAGATACCCCTAAAATTCTCAAGATACTCAAAGAGGATTTATCAGGCGACGCCAAAGCAGTAGAACTATTTCAGCAAGAAGTAACCGTATTAGGACAACTCAAGCATCCTGGCATTCCCAAAGAGGATAGTTACTTCCAATATCAAACCCGAAATGGTTTAGTGTTGCATTGCATTGCAATGGAAAAAATCGGTGGATACAACTTAGAACAGTGGTTACAGCAGAATTACCCTATTTCGCAGAAACAAGCTGTGGCCTGGTTAAAACAATTGGTAAAAATTTTGGATTTAGTGCATGGTAAACAGTACCTGCATCGAGATATTAAGCCATCTAATATCATGATTCGATCCCCTCTTGGGAAGGGTTGGGGGGATTTGGTACTGATTGATTTTGGCACCGCCACTGAAATTGATAGAACCTACCCAGACAAACTCAACAACGGCGACGGGATGACAGCACTTATGTCATCTGGCTACAGCGCTCCAGAACAAATGAATGCTCAAGCAGTACCGCAATCAGATTTCTTTGCCTTGGGGCGCACATTTGTATTTTTACTCACGGGATACCATCCTTTAGATATGTATGATATGCAGCAAAATTTATTGCACTGGCAAAATCATGCTATCCATATCTCACCCTTACTATTGAATTTAATTGATTGGCTCACAGCACCAGATATAGAAAAGCGTCCCGCTAATGCCCAAGAAATTTTACAACGCCTAGAAGAAATTGAAACCCAACTAACAGAAACTACTCCTGAAAATATTAATTTAGTGCGGAATAGTAACATCGAGCAATTGCCGCCACCAATTACTAAAACTTCATTTACTCCACAAAAACAGCCAGAAGAAGTACCATTACTGAAGTTTTTTGCAGCGCTGCTAGTGATATTAGGATTACTTAGTATAGTCGCTTTAGCAACGCGGACATCAAAATTTTCTGTGTTGCAAAATTACGGACAATCTCCTGAAAGAAAAGGTAAAATTGATTATTTTCCTTATAAAGAAGGTAGGGATAGTCAGGGGAGGGTAGCCGAATTTAATATAGCTGTTTTATCACTAGAATATAAATGGCTTTTAGGTAGCAATTTTCAAATTAAATATAATGATGAAATTATTAGTCTTGACCTTTTAAAGTTGAGCTTAGAACAAGAAGGTATACAGAATATAATGGAAGACCCTAGTGAAATTATTTCTGTAGGCATTTCTTGTAAAGGTAATATAGAAGTTCAACAGCGAATGGCTCTAGAACGTTCCAAACAAATACAATTTTTAGTAAAAAAATTATTTATTAATACACCAAGCATCAAAGGTTATCGTATATTAAATTTGGGACAATTTCAACGGAGTGATTGTCAGGCAAATCAGGATTTAACTAAATATCAGAGAAGTATTATGATCATTGGTGTTAAAAAACAATCACCAGGTATAATTCTCAATGAAGCATTACGGGATAGGTTAGAAAAGAAGCCTTTTGCTGATTTTAAGTTAGAAGATTATTCTTTGGGGACGCCAGAAAAGTTTAAGACAATACCGAGTAATTTATAAAATCTCTAGCAAAATACATCAGTGCATAGGCGTAACCCATCGTAGATATCGCCACTTTAGCCATAAACTACAACTATGCTCATCTACACCCCCTATGGCTAAAGCAGCAGATATTAGCACCAAGCGATTAATCAGCCTCGCACCCGAAAATTGGGTAAAATGGGTAACACAAATTCCCGATATTGTATGCGGAGAAATTATCAACTCCGAATTCCAGTGGATTAGCCGTGAGAGTGATGTCTTAGTCCGCGCTACCAGTCCCCAATATGGCGAATTTATCGTACTCAACGAGTTACAATTACGCTACAAACCTGAAATGCCTAAACGGATGCGGGCTTATGCAGCACTAGCTGAAGAAAAGTACAATTTGCCCACCTATCCGGTACTAGTTAACATCCTCAAAGAAAGTGATGTTCAAATTCCCACCAGCTATCAATCGCAATTTGCAGATTTACAGGCGCGTCAAGACTACCGTGTTATCAACCTTTGGGAAGTCGATGTCGAAATCGCTTTTACTCAACCTGTTCCCTCCTTGCTTCCCTTTGTCCCAATTCTCAAAGGAGGTGCAGAAGAATCCACTGTGCAACGGGCATTGCAAATTCTCCGCGCCGATGAGCAATTGAGCCAGTTAGAAATTGTTATGGCTTTTTTTGCTACCTTCGTATTAGACAGCGCTTTAGTTCAGCAAATCATGAGGTGGGATATGGCAGTGTTACGCGAATCTCCCTGGTATCAGCAAATTTTGAGAGAGGGCGAACAACGTGGGGAAGAACGAGGACGGCAAGAAGGACGGCAAGAAGGACGGCAAGAAGGACGGCAAGAAGGACGGCAAGAAGGACGGCGAGAAGAGATGCTTTTAGGTATTGAACTCGCTTTGGAGATAAAATTTGGCGCTGAGGGATTGCAACTGATGCCAGAAATTTCTCAAATTTCAGATTTAGATAGATTAAAAGCAATTCAGCAGGGAATTAAGAGCGTGAATACTCTAGATGAATTACGGCAATTCATTTGAAGTAATGGAACTTCCTTGAGTTTGGCAAATCATGAGGTGAGATATGTCAGTGTTCGAGAAATCTTTCTTTTATCAGGAAATTTTCCAAGAAGCATATCAGAAAATTTTCCACGAGGCACGGGAAAAAGCGATACAAGAGGAGAGGCTATTGACCATTGAACTGCTTTTGGAGATAAAATTTGGCAGTGAGGGATTAGAATTAATGCCAGAAATCTCTCAAATTTATGATTTAGAGCAACTAGAGGTAATTAAGCGAAGATTTAAGACGCTAAATACTTTAGACGAATTGCGTGAACTTATCAGTAGTATTCAAACTTCCTCAACTTAGTACATGATTTTATAAATTCGTAACGAAAAAATTGCCACATATCAAACCTTTGCGTACCCTCTGCGTTTCATAACTCTCAATTCTGCACGGTTTGACACAAGCTGTACTTAGCCAAATCATTGGATGAGATTTTTTTAGTTGAATGTTAAATTATTTAAGCTCCCATCCCAGAGTACCGCTTTAAACCTGCACGCCAAAGAAAGCGATTCGCACCCAAAAACACTAATATCCATCCTACCATTGACCCAAATCCCCGCCCTATATCCACGGGTAGCCCTACCAAAAGACTCGCAGGAAAATTAATCAAATAGGGAAAAGGCGTAAACATCACTATTTTCTGCACAGGTTCTGGAAAGACCTCTAAAGGTGCTATCAAACCAGATAAAAATAGATAAAACAACAACCAAAAATTTTCTAAAGCGCTAGCCCGTTCTGTCCAAAAGGCAAACATGGCAAAGGTGTACTGAATCGTAAACCGCAAAGCAAAAGCTAGCACCACCGCCAATGTAAACAGCAAAAATCTACTCAAACTTGGCAACCAAAAAGCTTGGGGATAAAGAATAAAAAATAATCCCACTAATAGAAAAGCAAACGTTAGCCGAGCAAATCTTTCAGAAACATGACGCGCAACATGATGCCATACTGGGTCGAGTGGTTGCAGCAACTTGGGCGAAAGCTTGCCTTCCACTACCTCTGTTTCAAAGTCCCAAATTACCCAAACAACTGTTAATTGCCTAATGACGAAAACTGTGATGAAGTAACGAGCAAAATCCACAGGTGATAGCCCAAACTGCCCGCCTTGTGCTGCCTGTATCCAGATACCCATGAGGATAATCGGCAAAGACCCAGCCAAAACCCATAAGATTAGTTCTGCTCGATACTCAACCATATAGGCGTAGTATACTGACAGCAAAGTTAAGGCTTTTCTGATTATCCGCTTCATTTATTCACTTCCCGCTACAAAAATTACCCAGAATTCTCCACTCTTGTACAGACGCGATTAATGTACAGACGCGATTAATCGCGTCTCTACTACACAACACCTGCCTGAAAAACTCGTCCAATTACTTCCTCTACAGGCGGTTCGGTAACTGTTAAATCAATTACCTCTAAATCCGTCAAAATTTGAGAAACGGTGCGGGTGAGCGCCTCTCTAGATACCATAAAATGCACCGATCGCCCTTCTAAGTGTTGCACATCACCATAGGTCATAAGTTTTTCAATCGGTAGAGGTTGGGCTAACTCTATATGAACTTCCCGATATGGGGCAAAACGTTCTAGTAGTCCATCTAAACTACCGTCATACATCAGCCTTCCCTGGTGAATCAACAGCACTCGTTGACACAAAGCTGTGATATCAGCCATGTAATGACTCGTCAACAGCACTGTAGCTTGATAACGCTGATTGTAGTCGCGCAAAAAATCGCGCACCGCTACCTGAGCATTTACATCTAGTCCCAGCGTTGGTTCATCTAGGAATAATACGTGGGGACGGTGCAAAAGTGCTGCTAGCAATTCTGCCTTCATCCGTTCACCCAAAGATAGCTTCCGTACTGGCTGGGTAAGCTTGCCTTCTAGGGAAAGCATCTCTGTTAGTTCTCCCACCCGCCGCTGGAACTCTTTATCAGAGATGTTGTATACAGCAGCATTAATTCTCAAAGAATCCAGCGCTGGCAAGTCCCAAATTAGCTGCTGCTTTTGCCCCATTACCAAGGTAATTTTTTGCAAAAATGCTTCTTTCCGATGAAACGGAATTTGTCCAGCTACTTGAACTGTACCGCTAGACGGATGAATCAGCCCCGTAAGCATTTTGAGTGTGGTGGTTTTACCAGCCCCATTTGGGCCCAAAAACCCCACAACTTCACCAGGGGCAATTTCAAAGGAAACATCCTGAACTGCTTGAATTGACCGATAGGTGCGGCGAAAAAAGTGGCTGATTGTACCTTTAATACCCGGACTTTTAACTGCCACTGGATAAGATTTACTTAGCTTTTCAGCAATGATGATTGACATATTTTTTTTATTAGAACCACTGATGTACACAGGTAAACACACATAAATCATTAGTGTTTAGCGCTATTTATCAAAAAAGAATTCAGGAGTCAGGAGCGGAGCCGGAGACGTTTCCGTTGCTCCGGTCAGAATTCAGCATGAATTCTGACCGAAAATGCGGATAGCGCAGCGTTATCAGTGGTGAGTCTGAATCCCCCTCTGATAGCGCAGCGTTAGCGAGTCTGCGTACTCCTTCGGAGAAGCAAGCTACGCGCAGCGTCTCGTAGAGAGCGTCTTGATTCTGATCGGAGCTTCGGAGTCTCCGGCTTTGCTCCTGAATTCTGACTTCTGAATTCTTCTTCAACTGTGGTTCCAAATATTAATCCAGGGATTTTCGCCAGTGACATATCATGATTTCCTGTGGTGGGCATTACTCAAGCACAACACATAGACTTTACCGTAAACGTCCCGATCGCAATGTACTAATAATTAACCACAAACCCAATAAACTAGCGACTGCAAACAGGGTGGTGCTTAAAAAAGATAGCTGTGTTGTCTGCGCTCTGCTGGAAATAATTGCTGCACCCATAATCAGTGAACCCACTAATATACTAAAAGATAGTCGGTTAGCTGCATCGTCCATAGTGCGCCGCACACCATCTAACCCCCGCAGCGATAAATTCCACTGTAAAGTTTCCGAGGTAACTCGGTCTAATAACAGTTCTATTTGGCGGGGAGATTGGAGAGAGAGACTTTTAATATCTAAGGCTGTCCGTAATAGCGATCGCACTGGATTATCGCCTAGTAATTGCCGACGAAACAAGTCTGTAATTAATGGTTTTACTTCATCAAAAAAGTTAAGCTCTGGGTTGAATGTTCGCGCCACCCCTTCTAAATTCGCTAGGGTTTTGGCATACAAACCCATATTACTAGGTAATCTAATTTTATTGTTGCGGGCTACTTGTAAAACTTCATAAATTATCTGACTGAAGTTGATTTGCGTGAGGCTGACATTGTGATACTTTCGCAACATGCGATCATAATCATTTTCTAACCGCGACAAAATTACTGGTTGAGCAGAATCTGATAGCTGCAAAGTTAATTGAGCGCACCTTTGAGCATCTAAATCAACGATCGCTAACAACATTTCTGTTAATATCTGCTGTGTACGGGGATCAAGTCTTCCCACCATGCCACAGTCTAAAAGGGCAACACGACCATCTTTGAGATAAAACAAGTTTCCCGGATGGGGATCGGCGTGAAAAAAGCCATCAATATATAGTTGCTGAAAAAATACCCGAAATAACAAAGTAGTTATTTCTTTACGCTCTACGGCAGGGTCTTTACCATTATTGTTGTTGTCCAAATCCGCCGACAAGAACGGCACTCCATCCAGCCATTCCATCACTAGTAATTTTGCTGTGGTCAATTCCCAGTTAATTTCCGCAACCACTATTTGCGTGGGATCATACCAGCGACTTTTAGATAAGTTGCGCCGTAGTTGGTCTGTAAAACCCGCTTCCCGTGTAAAATCTAACTCGGCTTCTAGAGCTTTAGTAAATTCTTCAGCGATGGATTTGATTTCGTAGGTTTGCCCAAATTCAGTTCGCGCCACTAAATCGGCAATACCTTGAATTAAAGCAATATCTTGGGCAATAGTCAGATCAATTCCCGGACGTTGCACTTTCAGAGCGACTTCTCGACCATCTATTAATGTAGCTCGATGTGTCTGAGCAATTGATCCTGCTGCTACTGGAATCGGGTTAACTGTGCTGAAAGTTTCTGCTAGTGGAAGTTTTAATTCTTTACGGAGGATTATTTCTATCTCTGACCAAGGAACTGGCGGTACTTCGTCTTGTAGAGTTGATAGTTCCTCAATATAGGCGGCGCTGAGTAAATCTGGACGGGTAGAAAGTAGCTGACCAAGTTTAACATAAACTGGCCCCAAGTCTACCAGGATATTTTTTAAAACCGCAGGTGTAGGTAGCTGGGGTTCATCAGCTTTGCCACCAGTAAGTAACCTTCGCATATAGTCCCAGCCATTGCGAAGGAATACTTCAAGAATTTCTCGTTGACGGGGAACAGTTTGGGTGAGGAACATTTTTGAGGTGGGGAGTGGGGAGTGGGGAGTGGGGAATGAGGAATGGGGGCAGGGGGCGGGGGGCAAGGGGGAGAATAAAAAATTAGCTTTTTCCCCTCTGCTCCCAGCAAGAACTGCCCCTCTGCCTCTTTCAAATTGCTCTGCTTTTCGACAGTCAAGTTATAATGGGAAAATAGGCTTTTTCGCCTCTACCAAGGGTTTTAACTTTTATAGCAGGTCGGTAAATCGGGAATCGCTTTGGAGAATTTTGAGGATCTGCTTGATTTCCTGGGTACGTTCTTTTTTAACAACGAGGGTGACATTGCGATCGCGCACAATCACCACGTCCTCTAAACCAATTGTAACAACTACATCCTCTGGATTTGAGGCGTAAATAATCGCCCCCTGCGTATCTAGCCCTACGTGCGTAGCAAGTTCCACATTGGGAGTCTCTTCTGTTTTGAGTAAGCGTTCGATCGCATTCCAATCTCCTAAATCATCCCAACCAAAATCAACTGGCAAAACGTATGCTAGAGTTGTCTTTTCCATTAGCGCATAGTCTATACTCTTCTTAGGCAACTGGGGATAGATATCAGGGCCATGTTGTTCTAAAGGTTCGATAATTTCTGGTGCATGGGTATGTAGTTCCTTGAGAACAACCCCTGCCCGAAAAACGAACATTCCACTATTCCAGCTAAAACGTCCCGTAGATAAAAAAGTCTCTGCCGTTTCACGGTTGGGCTTTTCTGTAAAACGGTTGACGTGATAAGCTGGCAACTCATTAAAGCTACCTATTTTTTCACCTTGTTCAATGTAGCCGTAACCGGTTGATGGAAAAGTAGGCTTGATCCCCAGTGTAACGATCGCTGCTGTGCTTGCTGCTAGTTGCGTAGCCGCGCTTAATGTGTGTGCAAACGCCTCTTGGTCAGCGATCCAGTGGTCAGCAGGGAAAAAGCCAATAACAGCGTCTTCTCCATAGCGTTGTTTGATTTCTAAACTTGTCCAAGCAACGGCTGCGGCAGTGTCTCTTCCTTCCGACTCAATCAATAAATTCTGAGATGGTAGATCAGGTAATTGTTGTCTTACCCCTTCAGCTATCTGACTAGAAGTAATCACCCACAAGGAATCCCACCCCCTTGGGGTTCGCCAGTCGCCTGCGGAGGAGCCAGCGCGGTCTTGGGGGTCTCCCCCATGAGCGACTGGCGTTGGAAACCCTCCCGCAGCGCTGGACTCACCGCCACCGAGTTCAATCAATCGATCGGCGGTTGCTTGTAATAAACTTCTAGAGCTACCATCAAGACTTAAAAATTGCTTGGGTCGGTCTTTGCGACTCAGGGGCCAAAAACGTTCACCTTTACCACCAGCAAGGATTACGGGGAACAATAAAGTATTCATGTTGTCATACAGGCTTACCGAAGAACATTACAAGTTTACAGTGAGCTTTTCCACTGGCAATATTTGTAGCTTGGATTAACATACTTTTAGGGAGTGGTTGAGTGGGGAGATAATTGTGATAAAACAAGTCGAATGGTCGGAAAATCCGCTTGGATCTCAGCAAGTTGTAGAATTTGAAACTGAGGTGCGATCGCAGCAACTTCAACGAACAGAAAATCAAGTAACACCTGCACCAGTAGAGGATTTAGAGGAGGAGGAGGTAGAACTAAACCCGCCAGCGAATCCCAACCGTAGCGTTGTCGAATCAGTGGGTGCAATTCCCAATCAGCTTTATGAGAGACTGGGCTTAACCATGCCTCGATGGCTGTTGTGGATTATGACGGTTGTCATCGGCATCATCTTATCTGGTTTGCTGGTATCAACCTTAGCGCTGTGGACTCCGTTGTGGAGCAATCTAGATCGAACAGATGAAGATTTAGGAACTGCTGGTAAAGACGAGATAAAAATACCACTACCAGGGGAGTTATGGAGCAAACTCTCCCAGTACAATCTTTCACGACCGATGAATATTTTAATTATGGGGATTGAACCAGTTAGCGGTACTGTTGATGGTTCACCAGAAAGTTTTGCTGGGAAAAGCGACACCATGCTGCTAGTAAGGCTCAATCCTAGTGAAAAATCTGTACGGGTGCTTTCCATTCCCAGAGATACGATGATTGCCATCCCAGAAAAGGGAGAAAAGGGATTAACTAAGGTATCTGATGCCAATGCCAAAGGCGGCCCAGTCTTGGCAGCACGGGTAGTTAGCCGTACCTTAAACAATGCTCCAATTGATCGCTATATCCGTATTTCTACCAGTGGCTTAAGGCAGTTAGTCGATCAGTTAGGTGGAATAGAAGTTTTTGTTCCCCAATCAATGGAATATAAAGACTCTAGCAGTCGGCTATCGATTAATTTAGTCAGTGGCTGGCAAACCCTCAACGGCGAACAAGCAGAACAGTTTGCCCGATTCCGCGAACCAGGTTTGGGAGATTTGCCGAGAGTGCAGCGTCAGCAAGCACTAACAGCAGCATTGCTGCAACGCTTAAATAGTCCTACCGTCTTACCCAGGTTGCCTCAGTTAACTCGCTTGATGCGAAAATACTTTGATACCAACCTGAAGATGGAAGAAATGATGGCGTTGGTGAACTTTGGCCTCAACTTGGATCGGGATAATTTCCAAATGACCGTGTTACCTGGTACGTTTAGCCGTTTTAGCAAAGACCCTGATAGCTATTGGCTAAATATGACTGGACAACAGAGCCTGTTGAATGATTATGTTGGGGTAAATGTACCTGGTCTGAAACCAGATATGCGTCAGGTTCCTAACCTCAAAATTGCTATTCAAAATGCTTCCAATCAACCTCAGCTAACTGAAAAAGTTATTGCTTATCTGAAACAGAAAGGCTTTACTAATATTTACAAAGTGCCTGATTGGCCAGATACCCAACGTCAAACTCAGATTGTTGTCCAAAAAGGCAACCGACGAGTTGGAGTTGATTTGCAAAAAGTCTTAGGCTTGGGCCAAATTGAGGTAGCGGCGATTGGTGATTTAGAATCTGATCTCACAATTCGGATTGGTAAAGATTGGAAATAGTCAAGAGTCATTAGTCATTAGTCATTAGTCATTAGTTAAATGACAAGCGACTAATGACAAAGGACTGCTGATAAATAATAAAGTTATGAAAAAGATTTTACTGCGCTTTTTTGGTTTGATTGTGATTTTGATACTGGCATTTGGGTGGATAGTACTTAATCCCAAACCTGCTTTTGCTCAGATAAACACAATCAATTACAACAATATAAATTTAGAAAATCGTGATTTTTCTCATGCTGATTTGGCAGGTGTGACTTTTGTAGCAGCAGAAATGCGGGGGACGAATTTCCAAGGAGCGAATTTAACAAACGCAATTCTCACTAAAGGGGTTTTGTTAAAAGCAAATTTGGAAGGTGCTAACTTGAGCGGCGCTTTAGTTGATCGCGTCACTATGGATGGTGCTAATCTGAAAAATGCCATCTTTACAGAAGCCACTTTGACTCGTAGCCGTTTTTACAATGCCGAAATTACAGGCGCTGATTTTACCGACGCTTTAATTGACCGTTATCAAGTGTCGCTAATGTGTGAAAGGGCTGATGGGGTAAATCCGGTTACGGGTATGTCAACGCGAGATAGTTTAGGTTGTCGATAGTAGGGTGGTTAGCGGGGAGAGTACAGCACCAACACCTTAGAATCGGTATGCTAGGCTTGCGATAACAAACACTACTATTTATAGGGGGAGTTGATAAAATACTTTATTTTCTCTTTTATAAAATCCGTGTTTCTAGAGTCAATATTAGTATTTTTAGATTTAGCAATGTAATTGATGTAATTTTCTACATCGACCATTCTATCATGCCATTCAAGTTTAAAATTGAGACTAGCAAGACAACATAAAACTTTATTGATTGCAAAAGGTATTTCTTGAATAAAATCAATATTTTCAACACACACTATAAACTCATCTGTAAATTCTCTTAAGCCCAAAAAATAAAAATGTGTAGGTTGGGGAGCCACTGCGCCCTTGCGGTTTCCCGACTTGAAGCAAGTGGCGTTTGAGGAACGAAACCCAACATATTGCAGGGTTTGTTGGGTTTCACTTCCCTACGGGACGCTGTTCGTGTTCGTTCAACCCAACCTACAAATATTCTTAACTTTTGACTTTTGACTTTTGATTTTTGACTTTTGCCTTGCGATACCAGTCGCCTCTAATTACCACTGGGAATTTCAATTAAAAACTCTGTTCCTTCTCCTGGTTTAGAGGAGCATTTAATCTGACCATGATGTTTTTCAACTATTATTTGATAGCTGATAGATAATCCTAACCCCGTACCTTTACCCGGTGCTTTGGTGGTAAAGAAGGGATCAAACATGTGCGATCGCACCTCTTCTGGAATCCCCAGACCATTATCAGCTATTCTAATTACAATCAGGTTATTAACGGCTTGCGTACTAATCCAGATAGTTAAAGGTATTTTCGGACACTTTTGGGATAACTTCAAATACCTTTGCTGTATAGTTTTAAACTTTTCCTCTAATGCATCAATACTGTTACTTAGAAGATTCATAAACACTTGATTTAATTGCGCTGGATAGCATTCGAGCAAACGTAAAGTAGCATATTCTTTCACAATTTCAATAGCTGGGCGTTCATTATTGTTTTTGAGCCGATGCCCTAAGATTAGCAAAGTACTATCCAATCCTTCATGAATGTCTACTGGCTTCAATTCAGCCTCATCTGTACGAGAAAAGTTTCGCAGTGATAGGACAATCTCACAAATCCGCTCTGTGCCTACTTTCATTGACTCAAGGGTTTTGGGCAAATCTTCGATGAGAAAGTCCAAATCAGTCTTGTCAATTTGCTCTTGAACAGTTGGCAAAAGGGAGGAATTTTGACGGTATAGTTTTACTACATTTAATAGTTCTTGAGTATATTCATTTAAATGGATAAGATTGCCGAAAATAAAACTCACAGGATTATTGATTTCATGAGCAACTCCAGCAAGTAATTGTCCTAATCCTGCCATTTTTTCACCCTGAATTAACCGAGTCTGAGTTTGTTTTAATTCTTGCAAAGCTTGAGTAAGTTCTGAGGTTTGACGTTTAGTTCGTTCGAGTAATTCCGCTTGCTGAATTGCAATTCCTAATTGCACTCCAACTTGAGCTAGTAAATTAATTTCTTCCTCTTTCCAATAACGCGGTTGCGAATTTTGATAAGCAACTAATAATCCCCATAATTTTTCACCTTCCCGAATCGGAACAAAGGTTTCGTTACGTGGAAGTTCGTTATCGTCGTCTGTATCCTCAAAAGTTTCTATAATCATTGGTTGGGCTTGTGCAACAGGTTTCCAACCATCTTTAAAAGAATCTGCCACAAATTTACCGCTCCAATCTGGGTTAAAGCGGTAGATTGCAACTCGCTCGACTTCGAGCAACTCTCGCACAGCTTGAGTAGTGGTTCTAAAAATAGTTTTAATATCGAGTGACTGGCGGATTTTATCAATGGTTGCAGCCAGCAATTCTTGCCGTTCCATAGCTTTCTCTCGTTCAGTAGCTTCTGCTAACTGGACAACCTGCATTTGAACTTGCTTTAAATAAGAATCCTGTTTTAATGCGACTCCCAATTGCTCGGCTATTTGACTGGTAAATTCAATTTCAGAGGGTTGCCAGTGACGAGGAGCGGTGCATTGGTGAATACACAGTAATCCCCAAAGTTCACCTTTTTTTAACAGAGGTGCGATCATATTTGCCCGCACTTGAAATTTTTCTAGAATCTGGACGTAGCAACCTGGAAACTTTCCTTGATAAATGTCAGCGATCGCATTTACTCGACCTTGTGCATAAAGGGGTGCAAAGTTTTCACCGAAGCAATAATCATAAACTTTTTCTGCGATTACCGAGTTACATTCAGGTACAACGTCCTCAGAAATAAATTCCCCTTCCCAATCTTTTTGAGGGTCAAAACGAAAGATTGTCACTCTGTCTGCTTGCAGCATTTGCCGTGCCTCAGTGACAGTAGTCTGGAAGATTGTATCTAAATCTAAAGACTCCCGAATTCGAGTAATCACGCTAGTTAATGTCTTTTGTTGCTCTGCTTGGTACTGAGCGTATGCCAGCAACTTATGGTGTCGCACTGCCACACCAATTTGTGTGCCGATTTTGGTCAGTGATTCGACTTCATAAGATTGCCACTGTCTGGGTGAGGAATTTTGATAGGCAGCAATGACTCCCCAAACTTTGTCTCCTTGGAGAATGGGGGCAGTTGCAAAGGCTTTTGCCTGGAATTGCTCCAACAGGGTTACATGACAGTTTGTTAATCCGGCTTGATAAATGTCATTGACTGTAAATGTCTGATTGTCAACGTAACGTCCACCTTGCGTCTGTTGTAAATAAGTATCAGCGATCGCAGGCTCAACGCCAACTAAAGCAGTCCAGCCTTCACCAAATGATTCAGCAACAAACTTACCACTCCAATCTTGATTGAAGCTAAAGATGGCAACTCGGTCAGCTTGCAGCAACTGGCGTATTTCTTGAGTTGTTGTTTTAAAGATGGTTTCAATATCAAGGGGTGAGCGAATTTCATCGACAATCTGAGCAATTACTTGGTCGCGTTGAACCGCTTGAGCCAATTTTGTGGCTTGCAATTGGACTTCATGGAGATGCTTCGCTTGTTGAATCGCAACAACAAGATGGTCAGCAATTTGACGAATAAACTCAATTTCCGATTCTTTCCAGTCACGAGCCTCACTGCACTGATGAATGCAAAGCAATCCCCACAGTTCCTTTTGGCGCGATAAAGGGACAACAAGGTTGGCCTGTACCTGAAATTTACTCAAAATTGCCACAAGACAATCACTCAGTCCGGCCTTGTAAATATCTGCTACCGCTTGCACTTGACCTTGTTGATTACTTGAAGCAAATTCTTCTCCAAAGCAGTGGTTGTAAACTTTTACCGCCATTGCTGAATCCCAGCCAAGTGCAACATCCTCAGAAACAAATTCTCCCTCCCAGTTTTGTTCACGGTTGAACTGGAAGACTGCTACTCGGTCAGCATTTAGCAACTGACGTACTTGTGTAACAGTAGTTTGAAAAATTGTTTCTAAGTCAAGAGACTCCCGAATTCGCACAATTACACTCGCCAGGGCCTTTTGTTGGTCTAGTTGCTCTTGAAGTTGAGCGCTTGACAAAAGAAGTTGATTTTCCGTTAAATTTGAATTGGGTTCCATTGGTCTGGATTATGTCGTTTTTATTAATGATTCCTCATACCAAACTTCATTGGGTTAAAGAGCGTCAAAAATATGACAAACTGCAAATTTTTACAGTATTCAATTATTTCCCAGAAGATGGTTATTGTTATAGTTCCCCTTTCTTGATCTATCCTCGTAATGGGTTAAAAAATAATTTTGGCTTGTACACAACAAAGGAGATGACTAAGTTAGTGTTGCCGCGACAAATCAGAAAAGCGATCTGACCCAATACCGTTCGGTTAAGGAATTTCTTGGTTGAGGCAGGCTCTTGAAGCTCTTGAGGCACTTGAGGCACTTGAGGAAAGAGGGTTATTGTTCAGTTCTCATTACCAACATTTTTTAAATCTTGGGCTTCGTTGCCATTTTGCTTCGGAATAAATTCCGAGGCTAACAGCTAAAGTCCTCTTAAGAGGACTAATACAAAATTTTCAGCCATGGTAAGAAAATTTTAGTCCACTTGAGTGGACTTTAGCTATCAGCCCAGAACTTAAGTTCTGGGCGGGATATCGGTCAGTGCAACACTTTGATTGCACAAAGAGTTCCTCTCTTTACCTGAAAACAAGAGGGATTGAGAGCTAAAATGCTTACCATTATAGCGATTGCAGGAATTTCATTTTGAGCGACGCCGAATAGCCCGCACTTCTCTACGAGACGCTGCGCGTAGCTTGCTTCCCCGAAGGGGTACGGCTGCGCTCAGTGACCACCGTAGGCATCGCTTTGCCAATACCCGCCGTAGGATGCAAGGGAGGGCTGTAGGGCGAAAGCATGTAAAATAAGTAATTTGTCAAAATTTACCTGACAGACTACGGAATTTCAGGTTAAATGTTTTAAAGTATGCACTCTGCAAGAGTTGTCGGGTAATATTCGTGACACAACAAGACCAAAAACCTTCTCGTTCTTTCGCTGGAATTGCTGGCATTGTTGCCGCAGCCACATTAATTAGTAAAATCTTCGGTTTAGTGCGGCAGCAAGTGATCGCTGCCGCTTTTGGTGTTGGTGCTGCTGCCACTGCCTATAGTTATGCTTATATTATCCCTGGCTTTCTATTGATATTACTAGGTGGTGTAAATGGCCCATTACACAGTGCAGTTGTCAGCGTTTTAGCCAAGCGGCGGCGAGAAGAAGCGGCTCCCCTAGTGGAAACCGTGACAACGCTGGTAGCTGGATCGCTGTTGGTGGTGACAGTGGCTCAAGTTTTATTTGCGGATGCGATCGTTGATTTAGTCGGTCATGGCTTGGAAGAGACAACCAGAGCGATCGCAATTCAACAACTTTGCATCATGGCACCAATGGCTTTATTTGCCGGTTTAATTGGCATTGGCTTTGGTACTCTCAATACAGCCAATCAATATTGGTTACTCTCCATTAGTCCCTTATTATCCAGTATTACCGTTGTTGCCGGTCTTGGTATCTTGGCTATGCAACTAGGCAAAGACATTATTAAGCCGGAGTACGCTTTAATCGGTGGAATGGTTTTAGCTTGGGGAACTTTGGCAGGAGCAATTCTCCAGTGGTTAGTGCAGCTAATTGTCCAGTGGCGGTTAGGATTAGGCACATTACGCCTGCGGTTTGATTTTAAATCCCCAGGCGTTCAAGAAGTCATTAAAATCATGACTCCGGCAACAGTTTCCTCTGGAATGATGCCAATTAACGTCGCCACTGACCTTTATTTTGCCAGTCCTATCCCTGGTGCGGCGGCAGGATTTAACTATGCGAATCTATTAGTCCAAACTCCGTTAGGGATTATTTCTAATATCATTTTACTGCCCCTGTTACCGATATTTGCCAAACTTGCCGGCCCCGAAAATTGGCCAGATTTAAAATTACGCATTCGCCAAGGACTGCTACTCACTGCCTTCACCATGCTACCGCTAGGGGCGTTGATGGTGGCGCTATCTGTACCTATTGTGCAGGTAGTATATGAACGCGGTGCTTTCAAGCCAGAAGCTACACAGCTAGTTTCATCCTTGCTAGTCGCTTATGGAATTGGGATGTTTGTTTATTTGGGACGTGATGTTTTGGTGCGGGTGTTCTACGCTTTAGGCGATGGACAGACACCTTTTCGCATCAGTATTTTTAACATTTTGCTCAACATCATATTAGATTGGTTTTTCGTTAAACCTTTTGGCGCTCCTGGTTTGGTGTTGGCAACAGTGGGTGTAAATTGCAGCTCAATGTTGATGCTGTTATGGTTGCTCGATCGCAAGCTCAATGGTTTACCTTGGCGTGAATGGAGTTTGCCAATTTTGGGTTTGACTGCGGGTAGCTTGGTAGCTGGGGTAGCAAGCTATGGGACATTGGTTGGTTCTCAACAATTGCTGGGTAAAACAGGTTTACTGATTCTGGTGTTGCAATTGTGTATATCAGGCTTCGTGGGGATTGCAGTGTTTGCTGCGATCGCTTCATCAATGAAAATACCAGAGGTAAATACTTTTATATCTCGTCTACGTCAGCGCTTTTTGAAGAAATAACTGTTATCTAAATAGAATTCAGGAGTTAGGAGCGGAGCCGGAGACGCTCCGCCTCCGGTCAGAATTCAGCATGAATTGGAGTCCGAAAAAGCTGATAGCACAGCGTAAAGACAAGAGAGTGGTGGATTTGAATCTTCCACTTTCTTGTTCTGACTCCTAAATTCTGACTTCTGAATTCTGACTTCTTCAATTAAATATTTCACCTGGTACACCCAAGTGGGTGAGAAAGAATTCAGCCACTTGGGTGAACCAGGTGTGCGAGGTTACATTTTGTAAAAAAAGAGATTCTAGTACTAGAGAATATTGATTTTACCTAACTCTAGTGAGAAGAATTCTATGAAACTTACAAAATTAGCTGCCTCTTTCCTCGCTGTTGCTTCCATTGTCCTCTCGGCTGGAATTGCTTCTGCTCAAACAGCTGGCACAAACGGCAATTACATCGGTGCTGGTATTGCGGTTGGTGCAACTAGTGGCGGACAAGGAAACGATGAAGCACAAATTGGTGGTAATATTCAAGGACGTTACGCTCTTCCCAATGCGCCTGTTTCAGTGCGGGGTTCTGTGCTGTATGGTGGTGATGCCGCCGCAATTATGCCCATAGTGACTTACGATGCGCCCATCGCCAGAAACACTAACCTTTACTTCGGTGGTGGTTATTCTTTTGTAACTGACGAAGGTCAAAAAACCCCATTAGGCAATCAGAATTCACCTGTAGTCACCCTTGGTATTGAATCAGAAGTTAGCAACAATGTCATTGCTTATGGCGATACTAAATGGGGCATTGATGCCTACAGAAATAGTGATGCTGATGCTGTCAGCTTCCAAGCCGGATTAGGCTATCGTTTCTAGTGATTAAGCTGATGCGCGTCTAAAGTATATAAACACTCTATTGAGTCGTTAACTGTTGACTGTTGACGGGTTTTCAGTCATCAGTCATCAGCTAAATGTACAAATTAAATACGTAACAGCTTACAAGCTAGAAAATAGCTTATTCACAACCTAAAGTAATGATATTTGCGAGCCGTAATATAGCGGTTCTCAATTACATAAAATACAGACCATTCGTAGGGGCACAACATGTTGCATTGGTGTCAACTTAAGAAGATTTTGCCCAAATTTGTTGAGTGTAAGCGTCAATCTCTCGATGACGCTTACGCCTGGTTTTGACTAATCCAAAGAGTTTTTGATGTT
>NZ_JAIVFS010000115.1 GCF_020829645.1 Nostoc mirabile CHAB5784
TCTGGAGCAGATATACTACAGAATTGTTAAAGGTCGCGGATGCTTTGAGGCTGACAAGATAATATTTTTAATCTCTAATTCCATTTGATTTGCGTTCTCTCATATCGCTTTTAGTCTAAACTCCAGTCCTAAAGCTGAAGCTGTTGGTAATTAGCAAATGTAGCGTTAAGGACTTCCTAAAAGTAAAAACTTCACCCATCAATATTTAGATGCGATCGCCCTGAGTAAAATTCCGAACTGCTGTATAGGGCTACCTATTTGTAGACTAATCGTCCTTCAACATAGCTATTAAGAAGTTGATTAGAACTATTGAAGTTCAGGGCTTCATAGCCAAAGTTCGTTAAAACTGACTCAAATGTATTGTCGAGTAAGCTTTAGCTTTGCAGCCCAGAAATTCATTGGCAGACGAAAAAGCAGGTGCAATATCTGAATATAGCTACTTATCTCCTATTCATCAACGTTTCCACGCTTTTTCGACCAAGCCTCCAAAAAGCCAAGGGTCACTTTGGCTTCGTTACTCTCAGCTAAACCGCTTCCAAAGAACGCACCAACTTCTACCGAATCATCTCCACCTGCTAAATCTGATAAACTGCGGAAAGCAATGAAAGGGATTTCGTTAGCATAAGCAACGTGAGCAAATGCTGTAGTTTCCATGTCTACCGATACAGCCTTAATAGTTTTAAAAACATAATTTCTGTAGTCGGGATTAGCAAGAAAAGCTGGCGCTGTTATACCTCTACCGCCAATCCGCACTAGTGGCTGAGTTGATATACAAACATTTGATTGCTTCGGCCCGCATTTGTCAAGTTGGGGACGAATTGTTTTGGCTACAGCCAGCATTTCTGCGTCAACTTCATAATCAAACTTGTACTCACCATTTGGGAAGTTTGAGTTGTTTCTCACAAAGGTGTCGCGCATAAACAAGCCTGTACCAACTGAACCATTTCGTGTTGGCACTTGATAATCAGAATTTGGTGTGCTAGTAAAAGTAGACAACTTCAAGCCAAGACACAACAAGTCACCTGGCGTTCCACAGGGAGTTGGAATTTTGCTATCACGGTTCCAGTAGACTTCTAAAGGCAGCGCCCATTTTTTAGGAATAACAACATCACCGACGTTATAATCTGGATTCACACCGCCAGCAATCCCACTGAGTAGCAAGTGATGAGTGTTGAAGTGGTCGATCATCAATTGAGTAACCATTGATGCATTTTCAACGCTTACTCCAGTCAAAACAATCACTACATTGTTGCCTCTGAGCTTTCCTGTAGTAAAGATATTACCGTTGATCTTATATTGATACTTGTTAGTAGTTTGGGCCAACAAAATATCTGCTTCTTCACCAAATGCAGAGAGAATACCCATACGCGGTTTGCACTCTGTAAGACAAGCTTTTATTTTTCTTTCCCGCGCATTTACTTGAGTTGTAGCCAAAGAGAGACATACAAGGGCAATTGTACATGCACGTTTTATTTTCCAGGTGAGCATATTAATGTTTTTTGATGGTAATAGACACTTCAAGCAGTTTTCATTAACAACTAACTCTTATGCATTGATGAAAACATTGTACACAAATTACAGTATAAAATCCGAATACAGAATCATCTTTAACAAAAATACAATCAATTTTTATAAAAAAATTAACTCTCTTGTTAATATTAATGCTTGACTAATAAAAAAATATATGTATTAATAAATATAACAATTAGGTAAATATTAATATTATTACTTGACTAATAAAAAATTATATGTATTAAAAAAGTAAAAGAATTGTATATTGACATAAGAAACCAAGTGCAACCCTTTCATGGTGTCTAATTTTGGGATGCTAATAACATCTTCTTAACCTTATTTTATCAGTCTGGCATAACTAAATCGCTGAAAAGCATTCAGAGCTTTACTTTTCCGGTTTTGGCGACAAATTTTAGTTAATATTAGAAAATAAAGTCTCAAACCTTGGTTAAATCAAAGTTCCAGATTCTAACTTCGATTATTGTTTTCCGAGAGGTTAAGTACAGAACAGTGGCGTTATGGGCGCTCCATCCCGCAAGCTTGAGGCGATATCTACTGAAGTTTTTATTAATACTTATTACATAACTGCCCTCTGCCTTTCTTTGGAAAGATTAGCCAGCTAAACTTATTAGGCACATTTAATATGATTAATCAACGCCAAAATTACAAATTACTAATTAAAAATAGCAAATTATTATGACCATTTATGCGTATTCATCGTCACCTAATTTTAGGCTTACTAATCTTTTTGTTAATAACAACTGTTTTACCAGCCACTGCCCAGTATTCTATTTCCCCAACTCAATCCCCAGTCACCCTACTCGAACAAGGAAAACAACTTTATGATTCAGGAAAGTTGGTAGAAGCTGCACAAATTTGGTCACAAGCAGCCCAGAGATTTCAGCAAAGTAAAGAGCAGCACTATCAAGTATTAAGTTGCAACTATTTAGCTATTGTTTATCAAGATTTAGGCAAGTGGGAAGTAGCGCGATCGCTAATTACCCAAGCACAGAATATTCTAAAAACAGTGGATGATTCCTTCCTTTACGCCCAAGTTCTCAACACCAAAGGAAGTTTTCAATTTAACACTGGTCAACCGGAATTAGCCTTAGAAACTTGGCAGCAGTCCGAGAAAATCTATCGTTCCCTCAAGGATGTAACAGGAATTGTGCTGTCGCAGATTAACCAAGCCCAAGCATTGCAAACTTTAGGAGAGTATCGTCGGGCACAAAGGCAACTAGAACAAATCAATCAAGACCTTGCTGCTTTACCTAATAATCTCCTAAAAGCCAGGGGATTACAAAGTTTGGGGGTAACTCTGCAAGTCGTGGGAGATTTAGAGCGATCGCAACAAGTATTATCGCAAAGTTTAGCGATCGCCAAGCTTGTAAATTCTACCGCAGATATTGGGGAAACCTTCTTAAGATTGGGGAATACCGCTAGAGCTAGGGAAGATTTTAAAGCCGCCTTAGAATTTTATCAACAAGCAAGTAATAGTGGTGGCGATACCTTCTCTACGAGAGGCTTCTCTTTCAGAGACGCTAACGCGAACGCCAACGCGAACGCCAACGGTGGGCTTTCCTACGGAACGCTACGCGAACGCCAACGTACTCAACTAGAAGCACTTCTCAACCAACTCAGCCTTTTAATAAAAACTGAGCAAAATCAAGCTGCACTAGTATTATTACCCCAAATTCAAGAACGTCTTGCTAATCTTCCTCCTAGCCGTTGGGGAATTTACGCGCAAGTTAATTTAGCAGCAAGTTGGATGAAACTGTCATCATCAAAAACAAAAGACATTGCTCAACTTTTGGCAACAGCAGTCAAACAGGCCAGCGAATTAACAGATGCAAGAGCGCAAAGTTATGCTTTGGGAGAGTTAGGACATCTCTACGAACAAACTCAGCAATTCTCAGAAGCCTTAAATCTTACCCAAACAGCACTAACTTTAGCACAGGGAGTGCAAGCAGAAGATATTGCTGTCAATTGGTTTTGGCAGCAAGGACGAATCGAGAAAGCTAGGGGGAATATTGAGCAAGCAATTACTGCTTATGAACAAGCTGTTGATTCCCTAACATCTCTGCGTCAAGATTTACTACAAACGAATCCTGACGTGCAGTTTTCTTTCCGCGACGAAGTTGAACCAGTGTATCGGCAGTTAGTACAATTACTTTTGCAAAATGTAGATAACTTGCCCCAAACCATCAAGCTACAACGCTTAGATAAATCCCGCAAAACAATTGAAGCACTGCAATTAGCAGAGTTAGAAAACTTCTTCCGCGAAGCCTGCTTAACTTATAAACCCCAACCCATCGATAAAATTGATTTAAAAGCCGCAGTCATTTACCCAATTTTGCTAGAACGTCGCTTGGAGGTAGTTGTTTCTCTTCCTGGACAACCTTTGCAACATTATGGAACAAACCTTTCCTCAAAAGAGGAATCAGAGGTTTTTGATGAACTGCGCCAGTCTTTAAACCCTGCTTTCTTGCCTGACGAGGTACTACCTTCTGCCCAAAAATTATATGATTGGTTGTTGCGTCCTGCCGAAAAAGAGATAGAACTTCAGAAGATTAAAACTTTAGTGTTTGTCTTGGATGGTTTTTTACGCAGTGTACCAATGGCAGTTTTGCACGATCGCCAACAGTTTATTATCCAAAAGTACAGCATAGCATTGACTCCTGGTTTACAACTATTAGAGTCTCGGCATCTTCCTAACCAACAATTTCAAGCCTTAACTGCCGGTTTAGCAGAAGCACGGCAAGGCTTTGCAGAGTTACCTGGAGTCAAACAAGAAATTAAACAAATTACAAACTATGTCCATGCAAAGATACTACTAAATGAAAAATTTACCCGCGCCAACGTCCAAAAACAAATAGAAGAAGTTCCCTTTTCTATAGTTCATCTTGCCACCCACGGAGAATTTAGCTCCAAAGCCGAAGACACATTTCTTTTAACTTGGGAAGACCGGATTAATGTTAAAGATTTAGATAGATGGTTAAAAGGTGCATCTTCAAAACTGAGCAAAAATGCTCCACACCAACCAATTGAACTGCTAGTTCTCAGCGCTTGTCAAACTGCCAAAGGCGACAACCGCGCCGCTTTAGGATTAGCAGGAATTGCCGTCCGTTCTGGTGCTAGGAGTACTCTAGCAACCCTCTGGTCAGTACAAGACAAATCAACTGCTGACTTAATAGCAGAATTTTACCGTCTGCTTACCCAAAAAGCCGTCACCAAAGCTGAAGCACTGCGTCAAGCGCAGCTATCTCTATTAAATTCTCCTCAGTACAAACATCCTTACTATTGGTCTCCATTTGTATTGGTAGGAAATTGGCGTTAACTCACGGATGAGGGAGCAGGGGGAGCGGAGGGGAAACTTTTGACCTTTGTACAGACGCGATTAATCGCGTCTCTTGACCCTTGACAAATGACAAATGAATTCTTGATTAATAATTTTCAGAAAATGATAGTAAATAATTTTTCATATCAATTTAAATTCTTCACTCTTGGCTTATCTTTACAACTGTTGATGTTTGCTTTACCTAGTTTGGCGCAATCAGAATCAGTCACATCAAAAGCCAACCTATCAGAGCAATTCATTTTTCAAGAGAATTTTGAACCACCTGGAGAGCCAGAACCAAAAAGTGAAACTGTTGGTGCAGGTTCTCGTGATGGCCTGAGGTGTTCTGAGAATGAACAGCCCATTAGACCTTTGATGCCAAAGCGTAACTTTGGGTTAACCTTCCAAGATCATCCTCCCGTATTCATTTCCTTACCCAAAACTTCAGCACAGAAGGTTGTGCTGACCTTTAGAGATGAAACGGGTAACTATTATGAAAGAACTTTTTTACCTATTACTGCTAGTGGAGGGATTGTTAGCTTCACTCAACCCAAAGAAAAAACGCCGCTAACCATAGGTAAAAATTACGAATGGTCATTGGTAGTTGTCTGTGGAAAAACTGTGCAACCAGACGATCCTATATTTAAAGGTTGGGTACAACGAGTTGCAAAAACCACTAAAGTAGATAGGGAGTTGAGCCAGTTGACCACCATCGGTCAAGCAAACTGGTACGCACAGAGAGGATACTGGTATGAAATGCTCATGATTATAGAGAAAGCTAAGAAAGCTGAACCCAAGAATACCCAATTAAAATAATTCGTAATTAATTACGAATTATTTGGTCAATCATCCTGTTGTAATATCTTGTCTATCAACTGCTGATTTTCTTTGCCTTCTGCTTGTTTGAAATATTCAATCGCAATTTTTCCAGCAGCAGGTTGCTCTTTTGCAACCGCAAGTAGTAACTTGAGAGTTTGCTGGAGTTGGATTTTCTCAAGCTGCTTAGTTGCAAACATAGGTAGAATAATCGGAGCAAGTATTAATCCCAATAATGGGGGAATAATCGGAATCCACCAACCTTGTAAAAATGCCAGATAACTAAACACGATTAATCCTAGTCCAGTGCTAGTGACGACAAACATTAATTGTCTAGGTGATTTTAATCGCCAAGCAATTAATGTTCCTATCCCAGACCAAAGCAAAATCCATAAGCTCTCCCATATCTCAGACCAAGTTTGCAGCATTCCTCTTCCTTGCAGCGCTGCGGTTAATATTTGGCTGGTAATATTAGCATGAATAAATACTCCTGCCATTTGTTTTGATGACCCAAATAGCCGATTGTTATAAGGTGTTTGAAACAAGTCATTAATACTTTCAGCTGTTGCACCAATTAAAACAACACGATTTTGGATTTTTTCTTTTGGTATCCGTTCTTGCAACAAATCTGTGATGGAGAAGCTTTGAAAATTTTGTTCTGTGCCGTGATAACTAAGTAAAATTTGATAACCTCCAGTATCAGCCCAAACATAGCCTCCGTCAAAAGGTTGCAAGGGTATTATTAAGGCTTTGCCAAGCTGGATATGATGGCGATTTTGAAGATGAGGATGGGGAGTGATGCCAACAGTTTTTAAGTATTGTAATGCTAATTGTAAACCCAAACTCTGGCGTAATTGATTTTTTGGCGATAGCGTAGCGGTAGCAAGTCCGCGTTCGTGCAGCGTCTCGTAGAGAGCGTTTTGCTCCGCCAACGTCTGCGATGAACGCACTGTCAATAAGGCACGACGTACCTTACCATCTCCATCCAATACTTGGTCACTAAAACCCACCTGGCTTAATTGGGCTAATACTCTTGGTGGTGCAACCTTAGTGCCTACGACTTTATCAATACCAATAAGATTGGGAGTAGTTTTGAACAATTCTACTAATTCTTGATACCCCGGTTCTACTGGCAAATCTCGATATAAATCCAACCCAATTAATTTAGGTTGATAAGTTTTCAATTTGTTGAGCGCTTTAACCAAAATATTATCAGGTATGGGGTATTGTCCTATTTTTTGTAAATCTGGTTCATCAATTGTAATTACAACAACACGAGAATCAATTCCTGCTTGGGGTCGTTGTTGCAAAAAGCTATCAAACATATTCCATTCCATTCCCTGCAATAAACCAATGAAGCGTAGCAGGATAATAAAACTAGTAATACCAATTGCAAAGCTGACAATACACGGTTTACCAAAGTGTAATACAGCATTTAATTTAGCAGCTTTTCGGGCTTGGTTCAAAATCCGATTTGCTTCCTTCGCAGCTGTCAGAGTAAACTGTGCTTTTTCTAATTCAATTTTTTCGGCGTTTAAATTCATTTCAATTTCTTGTTTATCCAACTGCTGACTAGTAGCAAGAAACCGATAATCTATATTAGAAAGCTTTTTATTTTCTGACCAAGCTATTGCTTCTTTTAATCTCATATCTCTTAATAATTGAGTGCTATCTTGCTGATTGCTATCAACCCAATTTTTGAGGTTTTGAGAATATGGACGTAAATTTTCTAGCTTTTTAGCAACCCAATCTAAATTAAATATAGCTTGATAGATTTTATTTTTTATTTGAGTTTTTCCTTGAAATATGATAACCAATCCCGATAAAATCAACTCATTTTTTTCTCTAATATCATCAATTGTGACTTCTTCACCTATTAAAATTTGCTGATAAACTCCTAATAATCTTCCTGCCGTTTGCTCGTTATTTAGAAGATGCGAGCTTATAGTTCTTAAGTGTTCCGGTTCATCTTGAAACTCCCAATTATTTATAATATGTGACCTAACTAAATCACTAACAAATAATTGAGAATTATTTATTAGTGATTTATCTCTATTTTTACATTGTTCATTTGCCACAATTTGACATAGCTTTTGAGTAAGAAATGGTTGTCCACCAGTCCAAACTAATATCTCTTTTAAAATAAGTTTTGGATTTGCTACTTTTCCTTCCAATCCTTTTGTTAAAGGAATAGTTTCTTGTAGCTTAAAACCCTGAATTTCTATTGATTTACCAATATTAAATGGTGTACGTCTTTTATCTTGAATCAAATCTAATGGAGTTGCAACTCCGAAAATAGCAAAGGTAATACGTTTATATTCAGGATTGATTGCTCGTTGATTATAGCAAAACCGAATCAATGCAAAAAAATCATCAACTGAGAAATCTAAACTCAGAATACTATCAATTTCATCAACAAAGATAAATAATCGTTTGTCAGGAAAATGAAGCTGTAATAATTCCTCAATAAACCACCTTAATCTTTCCAGTAAAGATATATCTTCTTGTTCACGCCACCAACTTTTTAAGTTGATTTTATTTAATAAATTAAAACCTAACCATAAATCACCAACTACACTTTTATACCACTGGAGTGGGGTGACATGGGAAGTACCAATAATCGACATATCAATGGTACTGCATTTAAATCCTTCTTGTTCCAAGCGATGTTTTGTACTTGCAAGCAGAGAGGATTTACCCATTTGTCGAGAGTTTAATATATAGCAAAACTCTCCCTGCTTAAGAGCCTCATAAAGCAGGTAATCTGCTTGTCTTCGCACATAACTAGGTGCATTAACTGTCAAACTTCCACCGACTTGGTATTTATAATCAATCATAGGTTTATAAGATGGTGTCTAAGAGGCTGTTTGTAAAGGGAGCATCCCTCTTTGGCGAAAACATCAAATAGCGAGTGTTCCGTTGAGGTAAGCACAACGAACAGAAAGTACTGAATTAACGTTGTCAACTTTCCACTGCGCTCCAGAAATTTTAATCCTTTTACCAAGAAGCTTAATAGCAGATTCCACTGCTCCAGAACCTACAGAACAGACTTGTTCAGCTTGGCAATAGCTGTAGTTGACAATTCTTTGGCGATGGCGCTCTAGATAAGCACAAAAATTCTGTGCCTGCTTACCTTTAGAATTGGTAAACAAAGCCTGGGTTGCTTCTACCTGCCCTTGCCACAATAGCACTTCAGCTTTTTTCAGCCGCTTTAAGGAACCACCAACTTTATAGAGATTTTCTTTATCGTTGAAACCAATCTAAAATTTCCCATCTTTGGTTGGCGATGTCTACGACGGGCTTCGCCTACGCAAACTCCCGAACTAAATTCCATACTCCTTCATGACAGGGCGGCCGCATCATGTCAATAAGCAAAGTCTATTCTCAATAGAGTGGAAAATAATGTCATTAACTCTTGCTTATTGCGAAAAATTTAGGCGATTGCTTTGGGGCTTAAAAAATAATCAAACGCGAAAGGAAAGATTTTTTCGTTGGTTTTTAACCTTCGTTGTGATCAAGAGTAATTTAGATGCGTTTGCCCTGCCCAGATACCTCGTCTTTGCCACCTGCGGTAATAACTGTAAACGGTTGAACTGGGTGGAAAATCCCTTGGCAACATATCCCATTGACATCCTGTTTTCAAGTGGTAATAAATGGCGTTACAGACTTCTCGCATATCGGTAGTACGGGGGTGTCCACCTAATGAAAGCTGCTAGAATCAAACAGGCAAGGATTGCCCATTCTGCGTCACTGAGGTCAGTAGAATATGGCTGGCGAGGCATTGTATCTACGTAAATGTACTGACTCTTTGTATCTTACCCTTGGACTTAAGCCTTATTCTTTCTCTTTAGATTTACTTTATAAATAGCCTCTTACTTAGACACCAGCAGACAGAAATTGTCAGGCACGTCAAAGTTAAAGGCACGTCATCCCCTGACGACCCCAAATTAAGCTCCTACTGGGAACATCGAAGGGTATTATTTCTAGCATCACCGCCCCCGTAGAGAGAATCATTGCCATCATTGCCAAAAAGCAGGCTATCGCTTGAATCGTAAGCACTCAAGCTATCATCGCCATTACCACCGTTAAGGGTGTTATTATAGCCCATCAAATAGAATATTGCCGAGTGCAGGTGTTGAAGAAGTTGCTGGCAGATTATCCAGATTTTCTAAAAGGAAGTTTTCCAGAGTTACTTTGGTATTACAGGGTGACAAATTCAACCCTTCACGTTAGCGCATCTCGTAGAGAAGAAAATCGTAGTTCAACAGCGATGCCTGCGGCGGGCGTAAATGCAGCACTCATCCTCAGCAATCACAAGAACCTATCCCACTAATATGAAAATGTGATAATCTATTCCTCATTTGAGAAGGGTGTATCACTCTATGGCTGGACGTTTTGAAGGACTGAGCGACCTAGAATGGAAGTTGTTTGAAGATATATTTTCTGAGGAGGCATCCAAACGTGGTAAAGGAATGCCTCATGCACCATATCGTTATGTATTAAATAGTCTGTTGTACATTTTGATTACAGGGTGTCGATGGTGTGACTTACCACATGGTGATGTGTGGGCATCGAAAAGCTCATCGCATCGATGGCTAAAGCGATGGCGTGACAATGGAACATTTGAATACATACAAGCACGTATATTAGTGATCGCTGATGAGAAAGGACTGATAAACTGGGATTTTGGGGCTGTAGACGGCTCTTTTTCCCCCTGGAAAAGGAGGAGGTGAAGAAGTTGCGTATGGTGGGAAAGGGAAAGGTATTCTTATCCACACCCTTACAGAGGGTAATGGAATGCCGCTCTCTAATTCAACAACTGCTGCTAACGGTAACGAGAGGGAACAGGTATTACCAATACTCGAATAAAGTCAAATTAAAAACCTTGAAACGCGGTAGGCCACGTAAACGAGTTAGAGTCTTGGCTGCCGATAAGGGGTATGACTCGAAACAACAACGTGCGAGTCTACGCAAACGGGGGATTCGACCCCAAATACCAAAAAGGGTTTGGAAAAGTAAGAAAAATAAAGGTAGACCCATTAAGATATCTGTCACGAGATACCAGCAAGAACGTTGTTTTGCTTGGTATCAACGTAAATACCGTCGTTTAGTTGTTCGCTGGGAACGTCAAAAAGTATATTTTGATGCATTTCTTGATCTTGCTTCTATTCATATTTGGATTCAAAGAGTTTTATTAGTGGGATGGGTTCAAGAACTACCCGTCGCTTCATTCTTAAGTAAGCATTTTCCCTCTATAAACCCTCTTTTGTTACTTTAGGAAGAGAAAAATCAGTAAAATATTCAACTAGCAAGAGGAAAACTGACCGGATCAGCCCGAAAATCATTCATGAAGTTGATTAATTTCAAAAAGCAACGTTTCATACCAGGAATGTTAAATACTGTTAGCCAAGGTCGAATTAAACAGTAAAAAATATAGGGTTGAATAATCAATCTCAGGTTATTTAACGTGAGTTCGACGAACTAAAAAATGGCAGGAGGCAGTGCAGGCAAATCTTTTGGATAAATGTCAATCGACGGTTTATTAGGCAAATAGGTGTAAGCAGCCAAATCAGCCATCAGATTGACCAAAAAGTTAAACTGATATTTTTAGTCTCGGCGTTTTTTTGTGACTTTTTTCTCCATTCTCAATCAATCTTAGCGATCGCTCTTTACCCGGATTTCTCACGCTTTATATCTAGCAAGCTTTTTGGCTTTTTATAACCGTCGAACTCACGTTAACTTTACTAGCTACTCCAGTACCGATTTTTTCAGTACTAACGTAGCTAGTTCTTTTTAGAGGGTGTATATAAACTTCTTGAGTTAGGTATGAGTTCCATTTTTCAAAAAGCACACTAGGGTGTAATTGACTTATCGATTACACCTGTTCCCTCAACGAACTCCTAAATCAAGTGAGGCCATAATTATGACTTTATTAGGTATTGATAGACCTTTAGATACAACCCAAGTAAAACTGTGGGACGAGCGCGATTTATCTACAAGCGATCGCCGCCGAGAACATCTAGAAATTCTCCTGTGTCAAAAAGTCCAAAAGGGAGAAGACCCTGCCTTATGCGAACAAGTTTTGAATTATCTGTACTTCTCCATATATCAACAGAAGCTCAATCGCATCGCTATCCAAAAGGAGAAAGAAAAGTCGGTCTTTGCATCCGTACAGCAAGTTTTTATTACATCGTTCGCTATTTTAGGAGTGTTTGCGTTCCTTGCCGCCGCTTCCAACAAGTCAGTTGTGCGATCGCCTGGGGTAATCCCTCCAGCTATAGAACGGCAAATCAATTGACCAAACAATTCGCTTTTTCGCCCAGTCGCAATACTTCTCTACGAGAGGCTACGCCAACGGCTACGCTCAGTACAAGTTCGCAATTGCGGATGTAATTGGATAATAGCTCTCTATTATTTAGCTTCAAGGCAAACAACAGAAGACCGTCAGAAACAGCTTCAAAAATGGAGTCTTCTAATTGTTTTTGATTCATCTGGATGTATCGGTTCAAGAATTTTCACTTTCTTTTTCGCAAAGCGATCGCTCTTAAAGTGGCGCTTGAGCCATCGCCCAGAAACTTGTGTAAAATAGGCGTTACCGTGCCAAAAAGGGAACTGTATGCTAGCACTGTAAGGCATTCAGTCCCAGATTAGTCAATAAGAGCGTTCGCGCTCGGTGGTGAAGGGGATTTAAGCAACAGATACCGTTGCCGAGTACCTTGATAAACAATAGATTCACAGCTAATGCAATGGTGTAGAGTTTTTAGAATAGAGGCAGGAAACTAGAAAATACCATGACAAACACACCAAACCAACCAAGCCGATTAGAACTTATCGAAGCAATTTTAGTCAGAGTAGCGACACAACAAGAGGTAAACACTACTGCTATTGCTGGATTAACTGCAAAACAGGAAGTAAACACTACTGCCATTTCTGAACTGACTACAAAGCTGGATAATTTGAGTGACAACATAGCAGAGCTTACCAGTAACGTTAATACTGTCCTAGCTCGTAGTGGTGTACTGGATGATGTTTTACTTGAATTACGCGATAGTCATGAACAGCATGAACAAAGCTATGAAAGACATCAACAGAATTTTTTAGAGCATCAACGTACCAGCAATGCTGCATTACAAAGTTTAGAAGCTATACTGTTACAGCTTTTAAGAATTTTTCCTCAGCAATAAAAACTGCTAACTGTAAGCTTTTAATACAGTTCTACCCTAAAATATAGTTTATTTTTTGATTTTTATTGTTAAGGAGACAACAAAAATGCAACTTTTCGTTTATATTATTGAATCATTACGACCAGAAGATATTAGAAATCGTAAAAATTTGGCGTTAGGTCAGGTGTTAGCACAATCTTTAGATTTTATCGATATTAATTGTGAATATATATATGTAAATAGTAAAAGTGAGTTTGATAGTGCAATTACTTTAAACCTTTGTGAGACTTGTTTGAATAAGAAAGCATTTCCTATTCTTCACTTTAGTATGCACGGTAATGAACACTGTATAGAGTTTTCTAATGGTGAATTTATAACTTGGGCGGAGTTGAGAGAAGGACTATCTTTCTTAATAAAATTAATGTCAAATGATTTAATTATTTGTATGTGTACTTGTTATGGTTTTTCGGGATGTCGAATGGCTATGAATATTGATGACGAAGAAACTTTTGGTATTTTAATAGGTAATGACAATCAATTAGGATTTAACGAAGGTTTAATAGCTTATCAAACTTTTTATTATCAGTTATTAAGAGGTAATACAATTCCGGCTTCAGTTGAAGTAATGAAAATTGCATCAGCAGATAATAATTTTAGATATATATCAGGTATTGATGCTAAAAAAGGTTATTTAGACTATATTAGAAATCAGGCTTATGAATTAGCTAAAATTAGGATTGAACAAGCAAAAAATCAATTTAATCAAATGTATTTTTTAAGTGATTTCTCTAATCAATAATCTATCTTGTAATATCAGCTTGAAGCACAGATACCGAATAAAGAAAAATATACCTTTTTTGTAAGTCGCTAAATAATTTAAATTTTTGTGTTTTCAGCTTTTGTAGAAATGTCGTCTAATGCTCAAATCCCGACTTTTGAGCAAACCAACACTAAAACCCAATCACCGAAACAGCCTGACGCTTTTGCTCTGGCGTGACCTCCAGATAACGCTGCAAAGTCAAGAGGTCGCTGTGTCCAGAAATTTCTTGAATAGTTCAAGGGAGGTATCCCGGCGCTGGACATCTGCGCTCTGGCAGTTCGCCTAAACGAATGGGTGCTAACTCCCTCTACTCCAATCCGTTTACAGGCATCCCGTAAAATCTTGTCTGCCATGAATCGGGGTCAGACGTTCAGTTACACCGCGCATACCGGGAAACATTGCCCCCGGTATTAGTTGGTATTCGCCCAGCATTGCGGCTAGCCCTGGTGGGATGTCCACAATCCGGGTTTTATGCTTGCCTTTGGTGGTAGACTTGCTCTAAGTGATAGCACCAGATTTGATATCAGTCGTCTGGAGTGCTAGCGCTTCTGATACGCGACAACCAGTGAAAAGACAAATCCTTTTCCAGAGCGCGATGGCATAACTCCCCATGCCCAGGCGATCGCGTTTAGTGAGAAACCTTTCAGTAATAATCGCTTCAATTCGTCTTAGCTTAGTATCTTTCCTTGTCCGTTGCCGCTAATGGCATACTGTGCCAAATACGCTAAATACAAAGGTAAAACAACTGCCAATGCAAGATTTAAGTCAGTGCAGGAATCGCATTTTACATCACAATGCTTCCATTCCTTGAGTGGATATTGGAATTCCGCCTTGGTTATCTCGGTCGCTACTGGAGCCTGATAAGTGTTGCTGGCCTATTCATTGGCTTTTTGCTCTGTGCGCTGATATTTGTGCCATTGATTATTAACATGACACTAGATCCGTTCAGATATCCAGATCATATTGTCATGAGTGCGATCGCTGCGGTGGTTTTTGGTGCAATACTCTGGCTGGGACAGTGGCTGATGCTGCGACAGACTGAAATGACACCAAGAATTTTTGCTCTGATCAATACAGTAGTTGGAATTTCTGTCTTCTCTGTGCTGGTGTGGTTCAATCAAAAAAGTTTGCAATGGAGCGGTGGCCCGATTGAAGGCTGGAAAACCGGACTCATCTTTCTAGTGGGTGGTACCTGTACCGGAGCCGCGACGGGTAAAGCATTAGATTTTTACTGTGGACGAGTTGAGCAGCGATTAATCAGACTTGAGAGGGAGAGGGTAGAGGAAGAAACCCAAGAGCGAGAAAGGCTTCTGAGAGAAAGGTTTGAGAAGGAGAAATTAGAGCAAGAAATCCTAGAAGCAGAGATGGCACAAAGGAAAAGGATACAGCGAGAGGCGGCTCAAGAGGAAGAACGCCTCTGGTACGAACAACACGGCAAAAACTATGCAGATTATGAATATGACGAGGAGGAGGAAGAATAACTTTGTGCTGACATGAACGACCGTAAGCGATCGCTGCTCGGCAGTGGAAAAATAGCTGGGCACACGAACTACTTCAAAGCCATCGACTAAAAGTTTAAGGCTTCCGTAACCGTTATCAAAACCCGCAGTCAAAATTTTTTGCAACGTGTGAATGTTTGACATCGGTTTCAACGAATCTGATAGCCGTCTGCTCACAATTAGGACATTGGACTTTCACCTGAATTAGTGAAGGACGGCCTTTATATTCTCCCATTACTGGCTCTCCAGTAAACTCGCGCTCTTATTCCCTGTTGACAGTGCCAACACTCCAATATCACGCGTCCCACTGGTTTGTCGCAGACACCTGTGTTGAACTGAACTTACCCGGACTGTGGAACAATCGTATTTTAACTGTCAACTTATCTATTTTGAAGACTGCGGCATTACTTAATAAAAAAGTATTTTTAACATTTTTGATAAAATAATCTCGTGGCATCAGCCTGTCAGCTAAGACATTATAATCACAACTAAAAAATCATTAGTAGTGCGATCACCAGGCTTGTACTTGACTCCGGTTGTTGAAATTGCATGTTGTATTAGTACGCTTTATCTCATTATTAGGTGTCAATGAGCTATGGATGCTTAAGCTATTGAATGACCCAAAACGTTTTGGGTCAGCAGCACAAATAGCCATAAAAACTCTCATAAAGTAAATAACTCTGCTAGAGCAAGGAACCAATCAAAGACTTGCTAACCTAAAAGGCACACCACCGATGCGCGACTTGGAACGGCTACGGGAAGCTGTTAAGTAAACAATAGGCTGAATTCATTTATTTTAAGCATTTAAAGGTGATTATTAATTTTTCTGAGAGTAAAAAAGACCCAGATTAAATGCCTGGGTCTTTTAGGTTGGGAATTAGCCCAAAATTTCAATCACAGCCGCTAGAATAGCTGATGCTTTGTCTGAAACCGGAATGAAAACTCGCTTCTGCCACTGGATAATTTCAGTGAAACAACCAACAGCAACAAGTTTGTCCACTACAGATAGAGCATCAGTTAACTCAATACGTCGTTCATTTGCAATCAATGAGCTTCGTAATGTAACTCCTCTAGGTAACTTTTGTGAGTACCGCTCGTTAAGTACAAGAGTAATCAATTCCTCTGGGCTTAATAGCTTATTCTTAATACCAAGTTGTTCAGTAACAGCCTGAATATCTTGAGCGCTTACTACTCGCCCTAAAACTTGATCGCCATTGCTTAATTGCAGCCGATAAACTCGACTATTTTTGCATGGAAGCGTTTTCCAAATTGGCAAGAGAGTGCCAGTAACAAGATGAATGAAATCAGTGATAAACTGAGGCAATCTCTCTACCTCTTTCGACCAGGCGGTGATGAATTCTTGCTCCTCAACTTCTCTCCAAGTCGATGACTGTTGCAATTTTTGTTTAGCAACGCGAAAATCTTTTTGAGGACGTACTAGCAAGACTCTTGGAATTACCCCGCCTTCATCATCAAATACGCTAGTTGTCGGGATACAAACAGCGCCGTTACCATCCGTTTTATTCACCATCAATCGACCATGATGCAAATTACAGAAATCAATCGTTTGAGCAGCATTTCTAATGTTATTCTTCTGGAGCCGCTCGATTTTCAAGTAATGAGTAACGCTGCCTGTAGAATGGGTATAAACCTCTTCTTTGCTAACAAGAGTTAACTTGTCTGCTCGAATAGTTTCTACTCCAATTTCATACACACCAGCGGCGATGGCGCTTTCAATCTGCTGATTTAAAAGCAGTTCAAACCGCTCGAAAATTAGGTTTTGCATCCCTATTTTCAACGCCAACAGACGATTGAGAAACTGACGCAATGGAGGCAATTCAGTTTTCATCCCACCTTCATGAGAGGTTAGGCTAAGTCCTGTGATTGACTCAAACACCCCTAATGGAACCTCGCTAAATCTGCATTGATAAATCTGCTTGAATAGCTCATACAAAGCACGTTCAGCATAGTCCGATTCGAGATTGTCTTGTGCTGAGAAAATACCGTTTCCTCCGGTTTGCCGTTGTCCTTTGGTAAGTGCGCCCAAGCTGTCCAAACGTCTAGCAATGGTGGAGATGAACCGACGTTCACCAATCACATTCGTTGACACCGGACGGAAAATCGGCGCAGAGGCTTGATTCGTGCGGTGCGATCGCCCTAATCCCTGAATTGCGCTATCTGCTCTCCAGCCAGCTTCTAGCAAGTAGTGAACTCGCCTGAGCCGATTAATAGCATTCAAATCAGCGTGATAACTGCGTCCCGTGCCACCTGCATCACTGAAGATTAAAATTCGCTTTTCCAGAGCCATAAATGCGGCTGTTTCAGCGATATTCGCCCCATTCCCCCTTGAATCCACAAACAAGCGCCCTGAATCATCTTTTAGGACTCGTTTGTTACGACCTGTTACCTCAGCAACTTTGTCGTGTCCAAAATACCAAAGTAATTGCTCTAAAGCTCCCGGTATCGGGTCAAGACTCGCTAGTTTGTCTATGAGTTGTTCCCTGAGGAAGAGGGCTGTTTGTGATATTATAGGAGAACCATCACGATCCGGCAACTGTGACGTTATCAAAGCTATCGTCAACTAAGTACGAACCACTGAGCAGTTCTGAATGTGCAAGACCTGCATAAATCACACTTTCCAGTTGTGCCTCGGACAAGAGTCCGTCTAGCACAACAAAAGACGGTAGCAAAGGTTTATATGTAGGAACTGGTGGCGGTACGAGCGCCAGGGCTGCACTTTCGCACAGGAGTGAGGGATGAGGTTTTGCCCTATGAATCCTAACTCGTTGTGGGCGGTAAGTTTCGTAGAGTGAATCTTTGAGTGTATCTAATGCAGCCCATTCGACTACCTCATACTCAAGCGGTACAACATCTATATATTGCGTTGCCGAGCTTTCTTTTGAAACGACGCTTAATTTAACACGCTGTTTGACCTGGGTTTTCTCTTTAATTGTGCGTTCCCTCTTAGGGTTGCCGCAGGCATCGCCAACTTTCAACTCTTGCCATAGTGGTCTAACTGGCAATTGCTTAATCAGCGTTACCAGTTGAGCTAAGTCCAGTGTCTCTGTTATACAGTTGAACTCATCACAACTAGGAGCTTTTACCTTGTCAATGACCGTCAGCCGGGTGTCGATGGTTGTCCCATGTTTGGCATAAGCTTTACCACTGACACCTACCGAAAGCACAACTGTTGCGTCCTGTTGCATCTCAATAAACGTTTGCTGCCAGTCGGGGTTTTTCGGCTCGAACCAGTTGGCAGTCAGTGCAACCAACCGTCCACCATCTACCAACCGTTGTAATGCCGAATTAACGTGACGAGCTGTTGCTTGACTATTGCGCGAGCGCACATTGGGCGATGCTGAAAACGGGGGGTTCATCAGCACTACGGATGGCTTGGTCTGTCCTGCTAAATAATCGTTGATTTGTTCGGCGTTCACGGAAAATAGTGGAGTGCCGGGAAACAACCGACGCAGAATCTTCGATCTATCGGGTGCAAGCTCGTTGAGCATCATACTTGCACCGTGCAGTTTAGCCATTTGTGCCAATAGACCAGTTCCGGCACTTGGCTCCAGCATTTTCTCTAGGGTTTTAAGTTCTTCTTGGCATTTGTTCCTGATCTAAAAAACATTAGATTTTGGCAAAGTTAATAATCATTTGCCTAAATCGTAAAATTAACCGACCGAGTTTTGACACCACTGGTGAGTGGTGATAAAGTCAAATATGCTGTGATCTTATATGGCGTTTGAGTGGCAAGTGTGGAAAAAGTGACGTTTCACGGATGATCTTGCATAAACCAGTACACTCAGCCTAAAACTCAACACGACTGGCTGTTTCAAATGGCTTGGGGTAAACAATTTCTTGCTGTACCCAAGAGTAGGCGAATGCTTGCTGATACTCCCAGCCTAGCCAGCGTAAAGTTCCAGCACCACCCTGATCAGCAAACATAACAGCCGCAGTTTTTCGGAGTGTATTGCAATCGCAATGAGATCCTAAAAGACGTAAAGAAGCTTGAGAGATAATTTGCTGAATAAAGGCTTGGCTGGCTCGTGTTGTACGGTGAGCTGATTGTGAAGTAAGAATTAAATATCGATTATGGTTATTTTTAAGCATCTGCTGCCGTTGAGCTTCAAACTGTTCTAACAAGGGTTTGAGCCAAGAGGAGGCAGCCGCGGGGAAATCTAAGCGAGTGCTAGGACGACCTGGAGTTCGACTGCCTCGTGAAGGTTTGGGTCTAGGTACGATGATATAGTAAGTATCCGGAAGACTCAGGGGTATAATGTTTTTTTGTAAAGAAAGCACAGTCGGGATTTCAGCATGTTGAAGTTCCCAAACTGAAAGTGCATGAAAGATAATCAGATATAAAACCAAGGCTTCTAATGGTTCTGCACTGGGAGCAGATATATACTCACACAGATGAGGAATTATTTCTAGTGGGTAATGTTTGATAGTTGGAGTTAGTGCTGGAACTTTATGCTTGACAGGGTTTATCAGCGTCAACTTATTGTTTAAAGCCCATTCAAAGAAAACAAATAATTTACTACAGTGCTGACGAATAGTATTGTGACTGTACCGACTGGTTTGGGTAAAGCAATGGAGAGAAGAACAACCCAAACAAACTTCAGGTGGCTGACGCTGATGTGGGTCAAAATCAACTGCTTGAGTGCATATCGAACATTTCCATTGCCAAGCCAGATATACGTAGTAGAGTTCAGACATTTTCATTACCCATTTGTACCTTGGTTAGGAAATTGATGCGGATCAGGGAAAATACTCTCCTGTTTTTCTGGTTGCTTCTTATCTCCATAAAGCCGAGATGGTTTGTGATTAGAAGCAAAGCTTTGCTTTGTAAGTTCTTTAGGTGAGTCTGGAAGTACATCAAAAAAATCACTGACTTTACAGTCTAAAGCGTTACAAAGTGCCTGAATTGTTTGTATTCTTAATGCACTAGGTTTTCCATTAATTAAGGCAGAAACTGCCTGCAAGGAAAGTTGAACTCCAGCTTTAGAAGCAAGTAGTGCCTGAAGTTCTGATGGACGGTAAATATCTCGTTCAATAGCTAGCCACTTCTTCAGGTTCCACACGATAGGCATGAGCATTCTCCTTATGCGTTAGTTGTATTAGGTATCAAATTTTTAACAATACTATCGATAACTCGGTCATAGTACGAGCGACTATGTTTGACATAGCAGTGGAGAGTACTTGGATTTCTATGTCCCATCATGTCCATCAGCACCCAGATTTTATCGGGATTCTGTTCCATAAAGTTAGTGGCAAAGGACTTACGTAAGCTATGCCAGGCTAACGAATGAGGTAATTCCAATCCTGCTTTCCTCGCTTCACAGACAATTACATGCAATGAACGCCACATTCAGTAGATCACAAACTTTTTCCCAAAGGGCGATCGCCCTTTGGGAAAAAGTTTGTGATCTACTGACCCTGGACAAATGGAATTGACAACAATCCCAAAAGATTGTAGAGCTTGTGCCAGCATAATTGTTGCACCATTTAATGTCAGCTTTGATAGGCAGTAACTTGGGACGGGAGTAAGACAAGCCTTCTAATGCTCCATATCCGCTTGAAACGTTAACAACTCGGTTCTTCAAGGGATTTTTCCAACAGGGGTAAAAATGCTTGCACCATCCGAATTGCGCCAAAGGTGTTGGCATTCATCGTGGAATCAAGTAAGTCACGGTCAATGGTAAGAATATTTACATCTTTGTCTTTGATGGAATCGGGGCGGATATCCCTGATTTCATCAGATGTGCAATCAAAGTGTATTGCATCTTTGTTGCCATAAGTCCATTCCCATCCATGAGTGGTCATCAGAGTTTTCACATCTGCCCATTCTTCTATGTCTAAAGATGCACCCTTTTGGTGGTCTGATTTTCCGGGATATCCTACTAGATTATCAATTAATCCCCTCTGTTTTTGGCTATAAAGCATTGTTTAGGCAATCACACAGCGGTAGGCGTTATTAAGGGTCAAGATCCTCAAACTCCAGCATCACGCCGCGACGCTCACCACTCTTACCCAAAGTGTTGCCCATCTCTTCTTTTGAGCGATCGCCAGCCGCAAGCAGAGGCGAAAAATGCTTTTAAAAACCTCTTAGTTAAGAAACTTTAGAACTTAGGTTTTTACTTGGGTTGCCACAATGGAGTGATATCAAGCTTTTTAGCAGCAGATACGGCATTTCTAACCTAGTTAGTACGGTCGGCACCCCTTTGCTTTTTGTAAAACTATCGTAACATTTATTTAGATAAGGCAATATTTGCTTATATTAAGCAAACCCAAATAAAAGAGTAAGTAATAAAAGTGATGAATCAACCCATCGAATTATCTTTAGAACAAGAATTTAGCCTTAGAACATTTGCAGATCAAGTTAAGCAGATGTCCTGTGAACAAGCTCGCATTGTTTTTGCCTAGCGTGGCAAAACTTACTAGAGAAGAGCGGAAATCCTGTAATCTTGACCTTGTAGCGAAATAATGGTGCAAAAACTTGGCAAGAAAAAGTTTAAAACCAGAGGCAACATCGTTTGAAGTACTCG
>NZ_JAIVFS010000116.1 GCF_020829645.1 Nostoc mirabile CHAB5784
GTCTACCCCTATCCGTGTATTACATGGGAGATTATTCTACTTGAATTCTAATTTTTGAAGCATAAAATAGTTAACTCTTTTTGAAGCATATCTTGAGCTAAAAGTTTATTTTATGATTCAAATCACACTAAATATTGACGAGCCTGAATCAGGGTGAAATACACCAAGACTCAAACCACATAGGGCTTTCAGGAAATTAAATCTCACTGTGTATGGAAATGATAATCATTATGAGGGGGAGTTAGAGGCAGCCAACGGCTGCCTGAATTTTCACGGTCAGTTCTCAAGTCACTAAATAGCGTAGGTTTTCTCACAGTCTGATTCTCAATAGTTGTAGATTAATGAAAAGGAATCACGAGAAGATCAGCTCAAAGAAAAACTCAATTTATGCGATCGCCTACGGCGGGCGGTTACGCCATCGCTAACCGACACTCTTTGACTTTTACAGATGTTGTGAAAAGTCAGGACAGCTGCTTGTCAAAGAACGTGGTATTCTCACATTTATCAGAAAGAAGAATTACGTTCTCATTCTCCTCTCTATGAAGCTCAAACCCAAAATTACCATTGCTGACCACTTTGCAGTGATACAAGATCCACGAATAGATTGCAGTAAACTTGCATTGGATCTTGGATGTGGCTTTAAGAGAAGATAATTGTCGAATTAGGAAAGATAATGCCCCCCAGAATTTCGCAATATTACGGCAAATTGCAGTCAACCTTCTAACTCAAGAGAAGCGTGTTAAACGTGGAATAAAAAATAAACAGTTTCTTGCCGCGATGGATAATAACTATCTAACAAGAGTTTTAGCATTAGCTTAAACTAATATATCAAAATTTGAATTGATAGTTTAGGCAAAAGTTTTACTTTTTCTCTAGATAAACATAGTTTTTTACACTTGCTTAATGAGCTTTTTTAGTATCCATAAAGAGTGGTTTTACTTGATATAAGCTGATTCATATTCTGAAAGTCTTATTGATTCATTTTACTTATATATGTAGCAACTTTTAGAATTATTTATATCATTTTGAAATCTTTTTTAGTTTTTATTAGTAAATAAGATGCGTTTGCCCTGCCCTGTATCCCCGCCGGAGGCGATCGCACTCTCAGAAAACGGGGATTTGACCACAAAACCAGTCAGGCTATAGATTCGGCAAGCTTATCCTTTAATTTTCGGCAATCTTTTCCTTTAAGTCACACATACTTTTGAAGTATTTCGTGACCGTTTGGCTAAGTTATGGCCTCTTTCCAATTAAAGTAAAAGCTTGCCATTGCGGCAAAATTATCTTTTAAGTAGTCACACATTAATCCATATTCCTAAGCTTGTTGAAGACAGCATATGCTACAGCAAGATCCTCTGCAGCATTGCCAACTGCACGAAAGATAATTCTTCGATGTGCTTTGTTAAATGATAGTGGGTTAGCAACTACAGTACTCAATTCGATAAGGTCATTAGAATTCAAATGCTTTGCTTTTATAGCAGCACGAACTTCACCTGCTTCAGCCAAGGCACTTTCGCGTGTCTCTACAACTGCCGTAGCTTCTTCAAATAACAGTGGCTCGATCTCGCAAGCATTCTCGTTGGCACCACCAATGACAGCATAAAAAGCTGCTTCATTTCCCCAACCTGTTTTAATGATTGGAACTGTAGAATTAGTTGATGTAGCGGTACAAATGATGTCCGTATTTGCAACAGCTGTCTCTACACGATCATGCACACATACAGACATGTTCTGCCCCCAGCGATTGTAGATCCATGCCGCAAACGTTTCTGCTCCCGCTCTGGTTCGAGATGCAAGATGGATTTGCTCAATTGGACGAACTGTCAGCATTGCATCAACAACAGATCGGGCTTGAACGCCTGCTCCAATGACCGAGAGACGATGGGCGGAAGGCGGTGAGAGTAAATCCGCTGCTAGTCCCACTACTGCACCAGTTCGCAGTGCAGTTAGCGCACCACCATCAATGATGGCTTGTGGGCGGCCGTCTACCAAATCCATCAAAATTACTAGTCCCTGGATCAAATCCAGTCCGCGATCACGGTTCGCTGGTGTCAAGGTCGTGATCTTTACGCACGCGGTATTTGCATCAGTCCATGCAATTGGACTTACTAGCATTTGCCTCTGCTGTAAACCATTCGCTGTGCTCAAAAGTGTTCGCTCCGGCATCTTCAGTTCGGAATTTAAGAGAGCGGGGAATATTTTCCGTAAAGCATCAATAGCATGATGAACCAAAGTGGGATCGTTAAGAGCTAGAGCAGACAAAAAGGGAATTGACATTTTATTGACATCTTAGTTAAATCACACTGTCTCCTCCATCAACTACGAGGGCGGACGTTGCTGCGCTATGCCGACCTGTAACGATGATGCACTCAACCCATTACCATGACCAACCTCTACTACAGCTATACCAGCTGCATTGGCAGCCTCAGCGTAAACACACATCTTTTCTAGGGTCAATTGATGACGAACGGCATGCTGACCGTCTCGCAAGGTCGAATCATGGATAGTAAGGGACTTGCAAGAAAATAAGATCCCAATCAAACTGGGACAATCGTGATATCCCATTTGGGTAATAGTTTTCCAGGGCAGCCCAATATCGCTCTATCGGATTGTACTTGCTATGGTATGAGGGATAGTAAATCAGTCGGATTCTTAAATTAATTGACAGATCCGCTTCCTATTTTCTAGAGTGATTGGTATTTTATTTATCCGCAAGTCCCTAATCTGGTATTTTCTACTCATAGTTCCAATTCACTAGTGGGCATCAGTGGGCTAGTTCGGTTAACTGCGTAACGTTCAGCTACCACAATGGCGGCAGCATTGATGATGTCCAAATTGCCTGCATAGGGTGGTAAGTAATCACCCCGTCCCTTCACTTCGACTGCAACGAAGACTTGTCCGCTCTCAAATGTCTTACAAGCGGTGATATGGTAGCCTGGAACAAAGGAGAGAACTTGTGCTGCGGCTTCTGTAACTGCTGCTTTCACAGCAGAGAGATCAGCTCCATCTGTCATCATGGAAATAGCAACCCGAAATGTCGTTGGTGGTTTGGCTGGACTGAGATTCACGAGTGCTTTTACCTGTGATGCCCTTGAAAAGGCAGAGATAGCCATCTCTGTGGTTTCAATATACTCATCTAAGTTAAGTCGGGTTCCGCGACCAACACTTGGACTAGCGGCAGTGGTAACTACCTCGATATAAGGAATTGATGGGAACAAGCTGGAAAGCGCGGTGACCAAAGGTATGCTCGCCTGACCACCACAACTGATAAGACTGATGTTCTGATGCTCCAGTATTTCATTGCCATTAACGCTTGGTGCAATCATATGACCGACTTGAGTAGGCGTTAGATTCACCATAAGCTTTCTCAGCGGCTTAAGCTGATTCCAATGTTCCTGGTGAGAATGAGCATCCGTTGCATCGAAAACAAGGTCAAAGGTATGAGACTTATCAACCAGAGCAGCAATGCCACCATCAGTAGTTGGATACCCCATTTTAAGGGCTTTCCTAAGTCCACACGAGGCTTGATTGCGACCCGCAACTAAAACACATTCGAGATGGATTGATCGCTGGATTTTCATAAGAAGGTCGGTACCAATGCAACCAGCTCCGAGAATCGCTACCTTGAAAGGCTGAGGTTTCATAGTTACCCTTTTTAAAATTCTACTGAGTTGGAAACAATAAGTACTAACCGCTGATTCACGAGATCCTTAAGTCGTGAGATGATATCTCTTCGTACTTGCCCGACTAGTGCATGCTGATCCAATAACAAGTAAAGTGGCTGATGTCCATCTGCATCAGCAAGCAGTTTGAAGAGGGTTTGTGGAATTTCCACTAACTGACCACCCTGAGCTTGGCAAATTAAGAAGAAGCTTAATTTGAAACTGTTACCGTCTGCTTGTAGTCGTACCTGTGGACCAAGAACAAGACACATTGTTTCGAAACCTCGCTCGGTAATCGAAAGTGGACAGAGTAACTGATTACCAAGAACTAGAGCATCCATTTTTGTTGAGAGGAGCATAATAATGGCTTGCTCTGGTGTTTCAACAATTGGTTCGCCACGTACATTCATACTGGTATTGACTAGAATCGGTACTCCAGTTATCTCAGCAAAGGCTGCCAGAAGGGCATGCAGGTGAGGGTTCCGTTTGCGATCCACAGTTTGCACCCGAGCTGTTCCGTCCTCATGAGTCACTGCCTGCAACCGATCTCTCCATTCGTCGCGTACTTTAACGACACGGAGCATATAAGGACTTTCAGGATCGGGACCCAGCCAAAAATAATTCTCAGCTGTTTCAGCATGTACAATTGGAGCATAGGGTCGGAATTCCTCCCTGTACTTAATTACACGATTTAGGTGACGCCAAGTATCCCGATCAAAGGGTGAAGCAAGAATTGAGCGGTGCCCTAGAGCTCGGGGTCCGAATTCGGACTTGCCGTGGAACCAGCCAAATACCTGACCAGCAGCAAGATGTCTAGAGATATCCTTCAAATCAGCTGGTGCAACATCTAGACGAGTACGATAGGCATTGATAGCTGCTGTAATCTCTTCCTCGCTATATGGACGACCAAGAAAGTCGTCTTTCACTAAGGCACCTTTTGTGTAACCGGATGAGAGGTAATAAGCGGCGGCAGCGGCTCCAATACAAATACCGGCGTCATGACTAGCTGGCATTATATAAAAAGCCTCCACCCCTGACTTCTCAAGAATTTTCTGATTAGCAACACTATTTAGTGCGACACCGCCCGAGTAGGCAAGCTGCCGATTACCAGTCAGTTCTACTGCTTGGTGGGCACGCTGTACTAGAGCTTCTTCAAGATCGCTCTGAATTCGGGCAGCAAGGTTACTGTAAGCCATCGGTGTTTCGCGGGAGTTTGCCTTACGCAAGCCAGCCTTCCAAGATGCTGTAAACTGGAGTTGCCCTGCATCGTCGCGTGTTAAGAGAGATGAACCAAATAAATCGGCTTTACCATAAGGCGCAAGACCCATAAGCTTCCCACTCTCCTGCCAATCTCCAAAAACATATTGGGAGACAGCGGCATAGGTTTCACCAAGTGAAGAACTTCCACACATAGGGTGAAACGAACGTGCAACATGTCGTGACACGAGCCTATATTTGTGCTCGTGGAACTCATAAACTGACTCAGCGTGGTAGGGAGGTCGTGGTATTGGAACTGACCTTTGGATATAATGGGCAAGCTCCAATCCATTGAGGATGAGGTCGTCTGCACCAATTACACTGCCGCCAGAGCCGTCAATCACCATAACCGTAGCACTATTGAACGGCGAGCAGTAATACGCTGCAAAAGCATGGGCAAGATGATGCGACACGTAAACTGACTTTGGACCTAGTGGATCGAACAAATCGAACTCTTCATCGGCGAGTGGAAATCCAAGTCCAACCTGTCCAGGTAGCAAGTTCTGAATGTTGAATGCAAATAAATCAACTTCATCAGTTGAAATACCTGCTGCATTGAGACAGTAGTCTACCGCCCGTCGTGTACTGAGATAAGGGCGTCCGTCATGTTTAACCCGTGTTAACCGTTCAAGTTGTATTGCAACCTCAACGCGTCCGTTTACAAGGACACAAGCTGAAGCATCGTGACTGCAAGAAATACCAACGATAATTTCAGCGTTTTCTTTCATAGTAGTTACTCTTTACTACCCTCTGATACAGATTTATCGCGACAATGTACTAGAAAAGCTCTCTCAAAAACTATAACAACATCCCCATCTGCTTTTAATCCAGTTGTCTCCACAGTGATAACTCCCTGACCAGGACGAGATCGAGATAAACGCTTCGACAAGATACGACTGCGGGCATATAGTGTATCGCCAACAAATACTGGTGCTGAAAGTCGCACCTTGTCCCAACCTAGATTAGCAATTGCTCGGGCAGATAGTGCCTGTACAGTCATGCCGCCAACCAATGCTAAGGTAATTGAACTGTTTACCAGCACTCGACCATAAGTAGTTTGAGCCGCATATATCTGGTCAAAGTGCAGTGGATGTTGATTCATCAACAGCAAAGTTAACCAAGTATTATCACTCTCTGTTAATGTTCGACCGGGCCAATGGTTGATTACCATTCCCGGCTCAAAATCTTCGTAGTCTCCGCCGTGACGTTCAGTATATTCATTCTCACCAGTGGGAATCAGGGTCATCTCCTCACCTCCGTTGTAGTTTTTCTAAAAAAGCTTTGCCAAGTTAAGTTATCAGCGAGTAGCTGTTTGGCTCTACGGATGAAAGGAGGTCCAATCATGGAACCATTGAGTATACAAACACCTTCTGCTGCGGCTTCAGAGGCTTCGATAATACGCATTGCTTGAAAAGCTTCTTCTTGATCTGGGCGAAAGACTGCATTAATTGCTGGCAACTCTTTCGGATGAACAGTGCCCTTTCCATGAAAACCCATCGCTTTTGCCTCAGTAATCTCAGCTTCGAGAAGCTCAGGCTCGTTGAGGTGAAAGTTGCCTGTGTCTAGACAGCCGATCCCAGCACCAGCAGCAGCTAGAGCCATTGCTTGGCGTGCTGACCTTAAAGCACTTTGAGAGATTGGTACACCCAGTGTAGCTGCTAAATCAGCTGAACCAAGAATCATGCCATCCAGTTTTGTGACTAGCGTAACGATATTTTGAATCGCTGCTACGGTCTCAATAGTCGCATAAATCTGCGGTTGCCAATTGACCTCTGCAAGCGATCGCCGCAGACAATCAACCTCAGATTCAGTTTCAACCATTGTCATGAAGAGGAAGCCCGGACGTATTGATGACGCATCCAGCAGCATGACTAAATCCCGATAGACCTCCGCACTATGCATGGGGTTGATACGCACCGCCATCAGTTGTGGAACAGGAGCAGCCATCAACGCATCCCTACACAAAGTACGTGCGTATTCTTTTTTCAGTTGAGGCACTGAGTCTTCCAGATCGATCAGGTGAAGATCGCTGTCGTATTGAAGTGCCTTAGCTAGACGCTGAGGATCGAGAGCAGACGTGTAGAGTACGCTGCGGGGAATGGCGCGACCAGTCACAGATAATGCCATTATTTCGCAACCTCCGATATCAGACGATTGTTAATAATGACCTGCGCAAGACCTCGAATATCGTCATCTGTTTGTCCGGTTCGCATCATCACCCTTAGACCTGCAGTACCGCGAGCAACAATCGGAAAGAATACTGGAGAAACATAATAGCCCGCTTCAAACAGACGTTTCCCTAGCGTAATCACTTCGCTGTCTGCAACCGGAACTAACCGGATGGGAAAGGTAGACCCTACCTGTGCAGTAAGCACCAAACTGTCAAACAAGGCGATCTTACTCTGGAGCTTGCACTGCAAAGTATGCAGTTCTTCCGTGCGGTGAATGTCGGCTGAAGCTAGGCAAGCACCGATCGCAGCTATATTCATCGGCTGTGAATAGCTGATTGCACCTGCAAATCGCTCGATAACGCGTAAGGTTTCGTGGGAACGATCGCCAAGCAGAATGGCTGCTCCACTGGCTCCAAAAGCCTTGTTTAGTGTGGCGGTAATAATTGTATGGTCATTGAGGCAATCAATCTGCGATCGAACATAGCCAACCCCTCTTTTACCATAGGCTGAAATTGAATGAGAATCATCGTAGTAGATATAAAGCCCATAACGCTCTTGAAGCTGTGTTAACTCCTTGACTGGCACGTACCCTCCTAAACTGTCGCTACCATCACAGATATAGCAAACACGTTCATAAAGCTTGCACTGATCTTCTATGAAATTCAGATCATGGTGAGAACAGGTCACAATCTCTGTCTCATCAGCACAAATTGGTTTTGCCTGCTGCATTGAGACATGGCAGTTCTTGTCAAAAATCATCAACGGTCGCTCACCATCCGTCAAATGCCCGGATGCAATTAACGGAAGAATGCCGCTGGTCGCGACGCTAGCTGAGATTGCACTGACTACTTGTGCCTCGAACAGTTCACTCAAGGATGCTTCTAATTCAAGGAGAGCTGGAATTTGAACTCGAGTTCTTGGAATACAGTGATCGAGCACTCCAAACTTGCGTAACGCTGTGATTGCGCCTTCAATAACCTGGGGATGTGAGTCGAGATCGAGATAGGAACAGCAGCTGAAATTGACAAAGCTGTGTCCCTCCTGAGTGTACAGGCGACCCTGCTGAAGATCCGCAACAATACCAGCAAGTCCATGATGCTCAGAATTGTCCCAAAAGGTGTTGCCGATACCGATCGCTTTTGCGTTATTACGGTAGCGATTGGCGGGCTTAACTTTGAGCTTCTCTATCATTAGTATTGTCCCCTAAAATTGTCGTGAATGTTGGAATTTGACGTCTCCGTTCCGGCTGATAATCGTAAAGACCGAGCGCTCGCCGGAGCACTGCCTTATAAACTCCATCAACAAAAACGTAGGGACGACGCAGGATCTTCCAACTATGCAGCCAAAAATTCAAATTGATGTTAATTTCTTCCAAAGGCTCAACCTGATGCCACCAGCCTAGAGGGATGTAAAGTAGCTGACCAGGTCGAAGGATGATCTCGCGACGGGCGCTTAGCTCTTTCATCAGTTTTGGAAAACGAGCTTCATCAACTGTATCGAAATTAACCGCTTGGGAATGATGACCAAAGCCACGCCAGAAGGAACGAATATAAAAGTTGCTTCGCCCAGGTGGTAAGCAGACAAAACGCTTTGTACCTTCCAGCTGCAAATTAAAATTCTCGAGTTCATCAAAATGTGTACGACCTAATTGCCCCTCGTAATTGATCCAAAGATTAGCAGAGTTACCCCTTTGCTGATAAGGAAATAACTGATCTGCTTTCATACCAATAATTCGATCAATCAGCTCAGTTTGGTACTTTATATTAGTAACAATCCGGTAGATAGTTTTGTGAGAAGATGAACTATAAAGAGGCGTCTCGAAAAAGCTGTTAAGTGGAATTTTTGTAACCTGCGATCGTCCAGGTGCTTCTGGATCACGCGACTTAATAAAGAGGGCTGCTGGAAGATCGCCAATCTCTGAACGAATTAGATTGGTTATGGTACCTGGTTCAGGAGGTTCAAGAAAGTCCACGACGAAGGGTTGATCAGCCTTCATTATGGTAGCTGGCGTTAGTTCAAGAAAAGCTGCACGCGATATTTGTGGCAGTTCTTTAGTTCCAAGATTAAGCACTTCTAACGATTCCAGTTCTTGATTCATATTGTTCCTTGATAATCATTACTTCTGTTATTTCTTTGTCATAGTTACTGACGCCTATTTTGTCTTAATCCATTCCGTATAGCCTTCCTCAACAAAAGCAGCAACCTTATCAAAGTCAGCTCGTAATGAAGGTTCAAGTGCATCACGATCGATGGCTGATGTATTAGTACAGTGGGTAAAGAGATCGTCATCCGCAACAGGCAACGCATCCCGTGTAGACTTTTTATGTCTCATCAGGTCAGTCCAGGCATTGTACAGGTGCGTTCGCCAGTCACTGATATAAGCGAAAGTGTAAATGCGCTGTACTGCAGCCGCAGCAATTGTGGCACGTCGATCAGCATCTAATCCCAGCGCGATGCAAGCAGCTACAAAGTCCGACTCGTTTGAGGCAACGGCAGCGCAGTGCGGGGTTACAAGATCCTGAATGCCTCCATACGGAAACACGACGCATGGCAAGCCTATGCACATTGCCTCCTGTAAGACCTTCTCGCTCGTTGCATAGGTAAAAGGATTGAGCGGGTAAAAAAAGATATCCAATTCAGAAAGAAAGCTAGCTGGACTATCAACGAAGCCGTAAAACTTTACTTGGTTCGCTATGCCAAGTGCTCGGCACTCCTCACGGTAGAAATCCAAAGAACCTTCCCCAGCAAAACGAAAGCGTGCAGTTGGGATTGCTTTCAGGATCTCGGCTGCCATTTTCATAGCAGCACTGTGCATTTTGATTGGCTCAACTGTACCAAGATACCCGAATGTGATACCAGAGCTTATTTTGGATTGACTTGCTTCGAGTGGTAGTGATAACAACGGGGCCGCTGAGAAAATACAGGGGGGATAAGGCAGAGCAGCCTGCTTGCATGCCCTTGCAAAAGCAGGATTTTTTGCTGCACTTGGAGTTGTGACGCTGCAAATATCTACCCGCGATAGCAGGGACGCAGTTGGGCACATCCAGGGAGCACTAAAATGTCCGCGTGCGTGCATTTGAATACGGCAGGGAGGAAGATCAGTTTGCACCAGGAATGCATTAACTTCTGGATTGTTCCACCACTCAACCTGTACGATATCGGATGCAAGCACGGCTGATGGAATGTCTTCTTGTTTCCAAATCACTTCAACGTTTGCTGAAGTAAATCGAGACAGTGCTTCCAAATCCGGCTTGCAAAGCGAAGCAACTTTCTGGCAAATGCCTTCAGGACCATCAACACATTGGCGAAGCATACCAAGACTGGCTCCACCATTCGTAACTCGGCGAATAACATGGAGAACATTCATATTCATCAACGCTTCTGCCAAAGAGAAAAAATGTCTGAATAACTTTGAGCAAAACCGCCAAAAAGTATATCGTTCAAAGGCAAAGCTTCCTCTTCTGCTAATAGTAAAAACTGAAACAGTGGGTCGTCAATCATAGTTGTCCATCGGTTCAGTACATCCATGCCTTGGGCGTTGCCGTCGTAAGTAATTGCATCAAAAGAGCTGCCCTGACCAAAAAGGCTCACTTGGTTAAGTCCTGCATCCGATTGTTGAAGTCCCAATGCGCTTTCTAGATGGAACCGCATATCGGAACTCTTAAACCAATCGTTATAGAGTACCGGATAAAAACCCGGTGCCCGACTCATAATCAATTTGGCATAAATGCACCAGAGCGCGGGGAAGTCCCGAATACGATAGCGATAGCCAAATGCAGGTTGGTCGTGTGCTGCTCGCGTGATCGAAGCGGCAGTGTTTGGAAAGTCTCTCAGTAGAAGCAGTGCGTCAGTTCTATGTGCAATACCCGAATTATATATCAGTGGATAAAGGCGTGGGTCACAGTTCTCATAGGACACAATGAGGCAGGTTTGGTGTTCTTTGATTGGAACTGCTCCATAGGTACAAGCATCAACACTCAGATCCTGTGCTGTTGTGCGAAAGAGTGATGGTTCAGCACTATTTAGAAATAGAACTGCATTGGGATCAAAATGTCCTTTCAACCACTCAATCAGCGCATGGTTTCCTGACCTGCGGATTCCAAAGAGAAGGATTGCACGATCAAAAATGCAGTTTAAATTTGTACTGGAGTCTGTATTAGGGTCTATCGCTTCCCGCAGAATTTGATTGAGAGCCTCACGGGTTAGCTGACCACGACGTATGGTGTCTAACACGCATGTCTGAAAGGAGAGAGCTGCTGTAAGAACACCCTTGTAGCGAAGCCCAGGATCACATCCCTCAATAGCTGTAAGAAGGGAGTCGAGCACTTGGGCTGGCTGTGTCATCGCAACAGTATGGATCAGACGTTCAAGATCGTCGTCATCAAGGTGCTGAGACGTCAACTGTATGTTGTATGGCATAGCTTTTTTCAAATCTTGTTGGTTGATCGTTATGGTAAAGTTTTGCACAATGTCTTAGAGCAGATTGAGGGAAAAATTGAACAAGTCACCACTGATGGAGCCTACGACCACAGCCATTGCTACGACGAGATTGCCGTGTGAGAAGCCAAAGCGGTAATTCCCCCTCCCAAGGATGCGGTGACCTGGCAGCATGGCAACTGCAATGCTCCACCTCATCCCAGAGACGAGAATCTCAGGTACATCCGCAAGCACGGACGCAAGAAGTGGAAGCGTGATTTTGGTTATCATCGGCGGTCGTTGGCAGAGACCACTATGTTCCGCTTCAAGGCAATCTTTGGAGGTAATCTAAGTACGCGCAAGTTTGACAATCAGGCTGCTGAGTTATTGGTCAAATGTCCTGTTCTCAACCGCATGATTAGACTGGCTAAACCCCAAAGCTACAAGGTCAAAGCTTAATCTCAAATGCGCTCAAGTTCAACTCTGTCCCTGTTATCAATCATGCAACAACGCCTTAGCAGACAATAAACTACGTGTCCTGAGAGGAGTTTCTGAGCCGTATTTAGAGCGCTGATCAGAACGACGCGGTTCAGAGTAGTAATTCACAATAGCTGCTAAGCGCCCACAATTTGATCGATTCGCGAGACTGGCGTGAATTGTCAGAACATCTAAAAACATGACATCGCCAGCATTCATCGGAATACAAACTGCTTTATCCTCTAAAGTATGCTCATTGATCTGCCAGTCTTCTAGATCAGCGTGGGGAATTAAACCCTTCTTATGAGATCGAGGTATCACTTCCAAGCAACCATTCTCTGGCGTTGCAGAATCAATTGCACACCAAACAGTGATTTGCGGAGCTTGCATATCATCCCAGTAGGCTAAATCTTGGTGCAGGGGCTTGCGCCGCCCGATCTGGGGTGGTTTGAAAATAAGTTTCGATGAGTGCAGGAAAATTTCTGAACCAATCAGTTGCTCAACCCGGTCCAGTATTACTGGACTGCTAAAAATGCTGCGAAACTGTTCGGAGTGCTCAAAGGGTGCTGGAACTTTTCTTACAATTAAGGAATCACAAGTCAAGTCTCGCTCCCACGCTGTCATGTCTGTTTGCCAACTTTTAGAAACCTCTCCTCTGGCAACTAAAGACTTGGCTTCGTCAAGCAAAGAGTAGACTGCTGCAAGCGCATCTACTGATAAAAGACTAGCAACTACGCAAAACCCATCATTTTGGTAAGTTGCCAACTCACTGGATGTAAGTGAATACGAAGACATAGTAATTCAGGTAACCTTTTTGAACAATAACTAACAGTTGATAATTGCAAAACTGTAAATTTTACGTGACCGTGTTTTGTCTTAACTCAAGTTAGGTAAACAAGTACCTGGGTATAAAACTGCTTAAAAAGCTCTCAATTGTTTTCTTGGTAGCTAACCCGTTCAGTTTACATATTTGGGGAATTTGCCAACGTTATCCGGATCTCGGCTCAACCTCAATATGAGTTATGACGTTCTTCAAAACGTTTATCCCATTCTTTTTGATTAAGTAGCGCATCTTGAATAAAGGGTGTCCAAGATATGAGCTTAATGATTAATTCATTGATAACTGAAAAAGGGAAACGCATAGGTCTGAGAACATCCAGAAATAAAACTACACGGTTGGCATCTGTGTCATTCCAAACCTCATGTTCAAAGGTATCATCGAATATCAAACTTTTTCCTTCCTCCCAGTAGCCAAAGTCATTACCAACACGAATTCTACAATTTTCCTTAGGTTGCGGAACTATCAACCCAAGATGATATCGGATAACGCCTTTATAAGGACCACAGTGTTCTGGAATATGTTTATGAGGCAATAGAATGGAAAAGAATGCTGTCTTCATTCCTGGTACTTTTTCGATTAAACGACTAGTTTCAGGACAGATTTGACAATTATTTTCAGCTTTAAGACCATAAGCATAGAAAAAATACGTTTTCCAACGATTATCCTTAGTTAGATAATATTGCTCTGGTGAAATGTCCTGGAAATTAGGCAGATAATCTTCATATTTGAGAACTTCCTCCAGTTCCTTGCGAATTGTCGTCCAGTTAGACTCTAAGTCTACAACCCAGCTAAATTGATGACTATCATAAAAGGTTGCATCTCCAATAAGAGAAAAGTGCCTAATCAATTTTTCAAACTGCCTTTCAAATTTTCTAATCATAGCTGCTACTAAATGCCTAGTTTTAGCCTTTGCCTCTAGATATAACTTATTCATTTGTATCATTTTATTTCAATCAATTAAATTTTCTCATTGCAATAGTACTTATCAAAAGTAATTAATTAAACACAAAAGCTTAATCTAGTACTATTAACCAATGTCTTCATCCCCAATTTATAACTTGCTTGCTTTCGCTAATTAAAGTGATCATTTTTACAAATATATATCTCTCTCCTCCTTAACCTATTAGTGTTGCCTCAAATTCTTGATAAATTAGGCTTTTGAGGGTATTAACCCTAATTGCATTATTCTGAACAACTATTTCCAATAAACAAGTAAATTCTTTCACCATTTGTCCCATAAAATCAGCACTGAACATGTCAGTTCTATAGTCAAAATAACCAGATAATTTGCTCGGAGATACTTCGATGGACAGTAACATAGCTAAATTACCTAGACTTATACTACTGTGAACTGGGGTGTTGCTGAAAATTAAATTTGGAATCGAAAATTGTTGTGATGTCTCATAATGAAGCTCAAACATTACTTGCTTGATAAGAAAAAAACTCTCGTCCCAGACAAGCGGCCGTAGCCCAATAAGCGGGCCTGGTAATTCTTGCCATGAATAAGCTTCAAGAACTATCTTGCGAACCTGATTTAGGAACTCTTTGAAACTTGGATTATCTGACAAATTGACCCGTATTGCTTGAGTGATAGCAAAACTGCCAATTATGTTCTTAAATTCTTTTTTAACACGGTTTGAGAAAGGAGAAGTTACAACAATATCTTCTTTATTAGAATAGAGATACAACAATATTTGAAAGACTGACAAAAGAGTCATATAGAGTGTAACACCTTCAATGCGACTAAAGTTATTTAGTGCTTTTTGTAGTGAACTTGACAAGATGAATGATTGTTTTGCAATGACAATATTTGTTATATTTGTTGTCGGCAACTTCAAGAACGGTGAAGCTTTAAAGAGATACTTTCTTTTTCTGAAGATAAGTTCCTGAAAATATTCACCTTCTAGCTGCTTTTGCTGCCAAAGCACAAAATCTGAGTATTGAGTAGAAACTTGTGGAAGGGGAGAAGCTTGCCCAACGGAAAACGCCTGATAAAGTATTGATATTTCCTTCAGAAAAATATCACGTGACCAGCCGTCAAATAAAATATGGTCAATTGTAAAGAAAAAGATGTTTTCTTGTTCACTCATGCGAAACATTTGTAATCGTATGAGGGGATATTGAGATAGATTAAACGGCTTTTGAACTTCGTGAATAATATGCTGCTCGACCTGCTCTTCCCGTTCATTTTTAGGAAGATGACTCATATCCACAATTGGTAGGGACAGAATTAGCTTTGATTTAATAATCTGTTCTGGTTGTCCTGCTCTAACAGTAAAGCTAGTTCGAAAAGCCTCATGTCGACACATAACTTCATTAACTGCTTGCTCAAAAGCTACCACGTTGAGTGGACCTTTGAAACGTATAGCTATAAAGGGATGGGCTACGACTCTAGTAGCATCTGACATTAAATTACGCAAGCCGCGTTGTTGATTTAGTGAAAGAGGCAAATTCTTACGCTGTAGGATAGGGCTTGAAATGGGTATATCTGGAGAGACCTCTTGCACGTTATCAATATAAACTGCAAGTTCCTCAATAGTTGGTCTTTCCAAGATGTTGCGCAAAGAGAGATCACAATGAAATGCTTCACTTATTTGAAAAAGTAAATGAGCTGCCAAAAGAGAATGTCCACCCAATTCAAAGAAGTTGTTGTGAATGCCAATTTGTTCTACTCCCAGAAGATTCCTCCAGATTACTGCTAATACTTTCTCAGTTAGTGTACGGGGTGAAACGAATTGGGTGCCAAGACTGAAGTAGGAGTTATCTGGAGCTGGTAAAGCAGAACGATTAACCTTCCCATTTGGGGTCAGAGGTAGGGCTTTTAGTGGGAAGAAAACTGATGGTACCATGTATTCAGGAAGTTTCTGCTTGAGGTATTGACGCAGCTCATTAGTTGTTACTTCCCCTTCTTGAACATAGTAAGCCACTAATCGTTTGTCATTATTTTGTCCTTCGTAGACTGTAACCACTGATGTCTGAATTGATGGGTTTTGTCCCAAGGCAGATTCTATTTCACCCAGTTCAATACGAAAGCCTCGAATCTTAACTTGGTGGTCAATACGACCAAGATATTCAATGTTACCGTCTGCTAGGTAGCGAGCTAAGTCTCCAGTTTTGTAGAGCCTTGCTCCCGATTCATCACTGAAGGGATTGGGGATGAATTTCTCATCTGTTAAATCAGGACGATTGAGATACCCTCGCGCCAGACCGACTCCCCCAATATGCAACTCCCCAGGCATCCCAATGGGAACAGGCTGAAGTTGTGAGTCGAGGATATAGATTTGTGTGTTCGCAATAGGTCGCCCTATTGATGGTGAAGAGTTAGCTGATTCAGTTGCATCAATCAATCCAGAAGTGGTGACAACAGTACTTTCAGTTGGTCCATAATTATTAATTATGCTAAAGGGTAATGTAGTTGATGGGTATTGATGAAGCTCATCCCCACCAGTGAGTATAGTTCTCAAAGCAACAGGGGTTGACCACTCCAGAGACAAAAAGCTAGTTAACAAAGGGGTTGGTAAAAAAGCGATAGTAATTTGTTGTGATATAAAGAAATCTTGTAAAGTTTTTGGTTTAATAATGGTTTCGGTTTTGAGCAAGTGTATACTGGCTCCGGCACCCAAGTAAGGCCATAACTCCCATACTGCTGCATCAAATGCAGTTCCTGCTAGCTGAGTAGTAACATCTAATGAAGTAATATCAAAGGTCGTTTGATGCCAAATAACTAGATTAATTAATCCTTTATGAGCAACTGAAACCCCCTTCGGCTGTCCAGTAGAGCCAGAAGTGTAGATGACATAAGCCAAATTTTCAGCATTCACATAACTATTTAGATTAACCGACTTTTCTTGGTTAATTACTGACCAATCAGTATCTAGACAGATAATCCGTGCAGCATTCTCAGGGAACTGCTTAATTAGTTCTTGCTGGGTCAGGAGTACGGAAACTTGAGCATCTTGGAGCATAAACTCCAATCGTTCTTTAGGATAGTTGGGGTCGAGAGGAACGTAAGCACCACCAACCTTGAGAATCCCTAACAGACCCACTACCATCTCTAGCGAGCGCTCGACATAGATACCTACGAGTACTTCTGGACCTACTCCCAAAGTCTGTAGATAATGAGCTAATTGATTCGCTCTGCAATTTAGCTGTCCATAGGTAAGCTGCTGGTCTTCAAAGACAAGTGCAATCGCATCTGAATCTCGCTCTACTTGGTCCTCAAATAACTGATGGATACATTTATTTTTTGGATATTCCCGTTTGGTGTCATTCCACTCAACCAACAGATGATGACGTTCTGATTCGGTCAATAAAGGTAAGGTAGATATTCTGTGTTCGGGGTTTGCAACCACTCCTGCTAACAAAGTCTGTAAATGTCCCAGCATCCGAGTAATGATATCTGTATTAAATAAATCCGTGTTGTACTCGCAAGTTGCAATTAACCCTTGCTCAGAATCCTCCATAAACAATGTCAAATCAAATTTAGATGTACCATTGTAATTTTCCTCATAAGTAATTGATATATCGGATATGCTTAGATTAGGTTTTGGAACATTCTGGAGAACGAACATCACTTGAAAGAGTGGATTGTAACTCAAGTCTCTATTTGGCTGTAGTTCTTCTACTAGCTTCTCAAAAGGTAAGTCTTGATGAAGATAAGCTTCTAAAGCTGTTGACTTTACCCGCGCCAATAACTCCTGAAAACTCAGGTCGCCAGAAAGGTCTGTACGTAATACTAAAACATTGACAAAGAGTCCTATTAATGATTCAATTTCTGCTCTGTTCCGATTGGCGATTGGCGAACCGACTAAAATATCAGTCTGACCTGTGTAACGATACAATAAGATTTTAAAGGCTGTAAGCAAGGTCATAAACAGAGTTGCTCCCTGCTGACGGCTCAAATTCTTTAGCTCTTTTGTCAGAGTTTGAGAAAGAACTAATTTCGCTTGAGCGCCTTTGAAGGTTTGAACTGGCGATCGCACCCGGTAAGTTGGTAAATTTAATACAGTCAGTTCACCGCTTAACTTTTGTTTCCAATAGGTAAGTTTTGGCTGAATGCGATCGCCATCAAGCCATTTTCGTTGCCAATTGACAAAATCTCTATACTGAATAGGTAGTTCAGCAAGTAGCGTACCCCTTTGGGAAAGCAAGCTACGTGTAGCGTCTTGTAGAGAGAGCTTGTCTGTGGAGAATGCTTCATATAGTGCAGCTAGTTCTTTAATCAAAAGACCTATAGACCAACCATCTGCAATTATATGATGTAGAGTCAGCAATAATTGATAATATTTATCATTTAATATAAAGACTTTAGCACGTAAAAGCGATTGACAAGATAAGTCAAATGGCTGCTGTGCGAATTCTGTAGCCAAATGTTGTGCTTCTTTAGTGCTTTCCCTTTCTGATAGTGAATGCAAATCTTCAACCGCTAAAGTTAAGGCTACAGCTTGATTGATAATTTGGACAGGTTGTCCATCAACCACTGCAAAGCTCGTCCGTAATACTTCGTGTCGTCTAATAATTTCGTTAAGACTATCTTGTAAGACTGCTAAATTAATGCAACCTTTGAAGCTAATAATTATAGGAATGTTATATGTAGGACTATCGGGAGTTAGCTGATTGATAAACCACAATCCTTGCTGGGCAAAGGATAGAGGCTGAATGGATGTATTTTTCTCTTGTTGGGTAAGAGACATTGACGGTAGTACATCTGTTGTCAGTTGAGTGAGGAGCTTTGTAGCTAGCGATCGCATACTCATCCCTTCAAAGAAGTCTGCTACCGATACTTCTACCTCTAAATCAACCTCAATCCGGTTTTTCAACTCAAACACTTTTAAAGAATCAAGCCCCAGAGTGCTTAATGGTTCTTCAGAATTGATGGAATCTGGTGCTATTGAAAGTACTCCCGCCAAAAGTTTAATCAGATATGTTTCTAAAATCGGTTGACATTCTCTTGGGGAAAACGCCAAAAGTTCAGAACGTTGTAATTGAGTTTCCTTTCTGGAAATATCACTAGTCTTGAGAATGTCACTGACAACTATATTCAGTTCACCATTCTCAAACTGAGCGCGAGTTGCACTACGTTGAATCTTACCGCTGGAAGTTTTGGGTATACTACCTGGTTGAGTTAAAACCACTGCATAAACTTGTACTTCATGTTCTTCAGTAATAGTTTGCCGAATTGCACTAGCTACTTCTACGAAATTTGGTTTGGCGCGAAACTCCAATTCTTGTACAACTAACAGGCGTTCTTCGTTATTAACTTCTACTGTAAATGCTGCACCAGCACCGGAACGCAATGATGGATGACTGCGTTCTGCGGTTAATTCTATATCTTGCGGGTAAAGATTGCGACCGCAAATAATAATTAAATCTTTTGCTCTACCTGTAATGAAGAGTTTTCCATTGTGCATAAAGCCTAAGTCACCAGTGCGTAAAAACGGCCCCGAACTTCGTCCTGCTTCGCTGTTTTCATGCGCGGAGTGCTGTACTCCTGTCTCTTTCAGATAAGCCTGGAATATTTGCTCTGTTTCTTCTTTCCGATTCCAATAACCCTGACCAACACTCGGCCCAGATACCCAAATTTCGCCTACTTCATTTGATGAACAGCGAATTAATGTTTCAGGATTGACAATGACAATCTGCTGTTCAGGAATGGTTTCACCGCAGCTGATAAAGGTTTGAATATCTTGACTCTGGGTATTTGCTTCAACTATCTGGTTCTGTGAAAGTGCAAATTTATCTACAGTTATGACTTGGGCTAAGGCTGTTTTGATCCCACCAGAAATTATCAAAGTTGCTTCCGCCATCCCGTAACAGGGATAGAATGCTTCTGGACGAAAACCACACTCTGCAAATGTAGTTGCAAACTGCTCAAGAGTATCTTGCCGGACTGGTTCGGCACCGTTAACCGCAACACTCCAACTACTTAAGTCGAGAGTTTCTTTTTGTTCTTGAGTAATCCTCTGAATACACTGTTGATAAGCAAAGTTGGGGCCACCACTCATGGTACCTTTGTAGCGGGAAATCGTTTGTAACCAGCGGTAAGGTCGTTGCAGAAATGATGCTGGCGACATTAAGATACAAGGAAAAGCACCATACAAAGGTTGCAAAATCCCAGCAATCAAACCCATATCATGGTAAACAGGTAGCCAGGAAACAAACTTGCTGCTAGGCGAATATTCCATCAGTTGGTAAGTTACAGCGACATTGTGCATCAGATTGCCATGACTAAGCATGACTCCCTTTGGTGTGCCTGTAGAACCCGATGTGTATTGCAGAAAAGCTAGGGTATTCCCATTAATTGCAGGTTGCTGCCAAGAATCTTCTAGACCCTGTGCTATGTTGTCAGTTGTCAGCCAGCAAAAATTTCTCTCTTTTGTTTCTGGTGTGAGTATTGATTGTAATGTGGGGAGCATTGCTGTTGTGGTGAGAGCAACGTATGCTTGTGCATCTATGCTAATAGCCTGTATTCTGGGCGTTTTACGTTGATTACGAGGTGGATAAGCTGGAACTGCCACGACCCCAGCATATAGACAACCAAAAAATGCGCTTAAGTAATCCAGTCCAGGAGGATAGAGCAATATAGCACGTTCCCCACTCAAACCAAGAGCTTGCAGTTGAGATGCTACAGCCCGACTGCGCCGATCCAACTCATGGTAAGTCAGCGTTGATTCCTGAGTCTCTCCATCTTCAAGGAAAGTGAACGCTTGTTTGTGCGGCATCTTGAAACTGCGATCTCGCAAAATATCAACGATAGTCGCATACTGAGGAAAAATTTCTGGGAAGTTATTGAGAATTTTGGTCATTATTATGCCTCAGTTAATCAAATGCAGGCAAACAATAGCAGCAAAATAAATCTCACGCTCATTCCTGCCTAAATAAGGGTTTGAGTCGGTTGTTGCGCGTATTTTAATTTACAAATCTACTTAAATACAGCAAACATTGTGAAATCACTCGAGTTAGACATTAAGGAAATTACTAATAAGTAGTAAGACAAAATTAATTACACAAATTTCGACCTGAAACCCTTATGTAGCTTAAAACCTAATGTGTAAATATTTCTGTTCGATTACTTAACAGTAAGTTTTGCTAGTCAGGATGATTTTAAAAATTGAATTTAAGATTTTATTGACTACTTTCATAAAACAATGGCTCAACCTTTTAAGTGGATTTAGAACTGTAAAGTCCTAGTTATCTAATGGTCTGTTTATTTAGCCGTGTTGTTCTAGTAATTTTTACTTATATTTTTCACAATACTAGGGATTGTGGCATTTGGCAATCCTGTAATTAATAGTAACTAATTATAAATATTTGAAATGTGTATAACTTTAGACTATCACCAAAATATTCTATGGCTTTTGATAGATGTCAACGGCTGTAAAAAGCCTATCACTTTTAACGACCTGATTTTGGCTGAAGATGAAATTCCGTAGCCTAAGAGGCTATTTATAAAGTAAAAATAAAATTATTGTAGTAGCGTGTCAAGGCTAAAATGTTGCAATAAATTAGCGCTAAAAACATTGAATTTAAAAGTTCAAAGCCCATTTTATAATGCACAACTTTAGCCTTGACACGCTACTACTAGCGTGTCAAGGCTAAAATGTTGCATTAGAATCACCTGTTTCATCGGTTTCAAAAATCGGATAAAGATGCTTAAGTTTGACACGGGCATTTTCAGTAGTAAAAC
>NZ_JAIVFS010000117.1 GCF_020829645.1 Nostoc mirabile CHAB5784
TTTGTGGCGATCGCTTCCATGACACTGCATCAAGGACGACCGCCTGACCCCTCCTCGACTGTTCAATAACTTTCAAAGCTGTAGCCCTTATTCCGTATAGCTTAGAGCTTTTCTTAGTGCCATTCCAGTCAGAGATACCCCCCAGTAAAAATAACCCTAGTAAAAGTAGACGACACAAAGGATTAGGTAGTGGCTCCATTCAGTGGAAAACCATTACCCTTCACGGCAAAGATTATCCCCAAGCTTGGTATCACTATGAGTTTTGGAAGGATGGCGATCGCCTGGTTAAAAAGTGCAAGTATATTCCAAAAGGACTATTAGGGAGAATAGAGAAGCTAGAAGCAGATAAAGCGCCAGTTAGAGATATTTTGTCAGTATTGCGTGTAAAATTGGAGAGCGATTTTTTTCGGGGGAGATGAGACTGGCAATGCGGTAAGATGACCCAAGTTTCAGAAGCAGTATGCACTGCGCTCAGGCATTGAAGGAACTATCTCTGAGGGAATCCGCGCCTTTGAAATGCGCGATTGCCGTTATATTGGGCTAGCTAAAAATCATCTACAGCATATTCTGACTGCTGCCACTATCAATCTAAGTCGAGTTTTCACTTGGTTAGAGGAGATACCAAAGGCTAAAACTCGCTCCTCACACTTTGCAAAACTTGCAGACGCTACTGTGTGCTAGAAAATATCCGTTTTGCTTGTTGCTAAAACGTCAAGAAAATTTGGTTTATTACCGTGTAATACATGGTAGCTCATCGTCATTCCAGGTTAAGCTTGCGATGTAATACACGGTAGGTTCTATGTTGAAACGGGATATTCAGGGAAAGTTTGCGCTCAAGAATGATGACTATCGTGAAGTACGTTCTTTGCGATTAACAGATGATACTTGGAAGGCTCTTGGTATTGCTTCGGAATGCTTAGGCTTAACCCGTGCTGATTATTTAGAACACATTGTTAGGTATAACGATAACCCTTGTATTACACGGGAAGACTCAGATTTTTTAGCTCCCATTCAACCAAGTATTACACGGCAGAGTGAGTCACATAAGATATCTAATACCACAAGCCCTAAATAGCCTGTCGGTTTGCCACCGACTTCAGAACTTGAAATTTTACGCGATCGCCTAACAGTCCCAACTGAAGTTAGGGAATCTTGCTACTGGGTATAAAACTGCTCAGAAGGTTCTCAATCGTTTCATTGCTGAACTAATCGGTTCAGTTTAGCTGCTTAGGGAATTCGCCAACGGTATCGGATACGTGCAAAATGGGACACGTTGTAAAGTTTTGTAAACAAAGGCGGTTGAAAGCATTGATTTGTAGAGATTTTGAACCAAAACGAGGTTCAGTCGAGCCAAAAATTTTGGAATTGGTCTGGGGATAACTTGGTGTAGCGAATAGTGTGTTGAATATTCTTGTGTCCTAGATAAGCCTGAATAGCTCTAGTGCCAAGTAAGCTTCAGGATTTCGACGGAATCGTAGTTGTTCAATGCGATTAAGTTGATGTTGGCGTAAATCAGAGCGTAATTGTTGCCAAGTCTGAACACAAACCTGAGCCAAATCCTGGGCTGTAAAAGAATGAAGTGCAGTAGCAATGGCTGAAGCTAACTGGACTGTTCCTCGAGTTACGAGTGATGAAGGAGCGACTTTACGACCAGTACAACGACGTTGATGATGTCGTAAAACACCAAACACCTGTTCAAGGTCATTATTAGTTCGAGGTAAACCTTCAACCTCGTAACAATGAAAAAGTCCAGACCAATAACTACGAGTAATCTTTAAGAAATGAGTAATGCCCGATTCTAAAGTACCCGCTTCATTTTTCTCATGTGACATTAAATCAAGTAAAGTTTGAAAACTTCGTTGGACTTCAATTGCATCAAGACCAGTTTCGTTGTCAAGAATCTCTGCGGCTTTATAAATCCAGTTATAAGCAACAGTAATTGGAGCGAATAAAGATGCCGTTTGTTCAAGTCCTTTAGAAACAATTTGTTTGAGCTTTCTCAAGGGTTTTGGCAACCCCCTTTTTTAGCTACCCTTTCTAGGCTTGCTTCAATCAAACTCAGACGTTCCTGTAATTTTAATCCAGAGGCATTTAGCGGTGGACGACCATCATTCGTCAAGGAACCACGTACAGCTAAACAATATCCACGTACAACTTCGGATGTAGCTTGGTCATAGTCACTCACACTACGTTCAATCTGACGTATGCCCCGAACCTTCTTTTTTAATTCCTTTTTTGCGTGCCTATCTGCTTCATAAATAACTTTGGCTGCTTCTTTCAAATAGTGAAAATGGCATAAACCATGAGCAATTCCAGGCAAAGCCAATTCAACGGCTTTGCGAATTGAGTGTTGTCCGTCACTTATTACCCCATCAATTTCTACATCAAGAGTATTTTTCACCTCTAATAACAAGGCTCCTAAATCCTCATTTCTTGACGATAATAAGGTTTTTGCAAGTATTATTTCTCCTGATAAACAATCTCGAATTACCCATAGTACTTCATGTCCAACATCCGGCCGCATCCCATCGATTGCTAATATCAATCGCCCTTGTTTTTTAGTTATGGCTTTGAGTCTTGAGTGGTCACTTAACCACAATGCAACCAATTCGTCATATCTTTCTAACAGGTGAGTAACGCTACGCTCGCTTACTTCTACACCGCGATTGCGAAGCTGTTGATGAATTTGAGGTATGCTTCTGTGTTCTTGGTAGCGCAACGCGCCCACCAGTGCAATCACATCTAAACCAAATTCTTGTTCTGGTAATGCCCATGAACCCTCCTGTTCTGGTCGATATTTAATTCTGTAACGCTCACAAGATATATTTTGACAACGGCGAATTTTTAAGAGCAGTTGTACCACTCCTTTGAGGGTTCTCACACGCCGAAGATTGTTGTACTCATTCCACATGGGTTTACCGCAACTGGGACAATTCTGTTGCACGCATTCTAGTACTTCAGAGGATGTCGCTTTTGGTTGAGGGCTTTTTCTTGCCATTTATACACCTCATCTTCTCTGTGTCCCCTAGTTTACTTGAATATCTGACCCTCTCTAGCAAACTTTGCGGTTCTAGAAAAAAATCGCTCTCCGATCACGATGGCAGTTTTCACGCTCGTTCTACCTGAAATAGGTAGCGGACGGCAACAACCAATGCAGCAGCTACAAAGGTGAGTCCAATCATTAGTCCGGTTTGGAACGCATCAGCCCAATTGCCGTGCGAGGAATTCACCTTAGAGTAAAACACCGATCCGACGATGGCATTGCCGATGGTGGTGCTAATGCGCAGGGATGCCTGCAACACTGCAGAGGCGCTACCAGCGTCGTTCCTCGGCACTTTCCTGAGCGTTAGTGTTTGAATTCCCGATATTAGTGTACCACTGCCAAGTCCAGCGATAAATAGCGGTAGTACCATGTTCCACCTTGAGGTGTTTCCGGGAATATGATGTACAGCCATGATTCCGATGAAACCAACACCAACCAGTACAAGAGCACCTGTGACTATGAAATGACCGAACTGTAGCATGTAACGTCCGCTTGCTGCGGATGATGCTGCCGAACCTATCGCGAAGGGTGTGATGACTAAACCTGTCATTATTGCAGTGTAGCCAATTCCATTTTGTAGGTATAAGCTTAAGGTAAAAGGAAGCGAACTGGAACCTGCAAAAAATAGCATACCGATGAAGATACCCACAGAGAACGAGCGTGTACGGAACAGCCCTACGTTAACCAATGGAATGTGTTGAGTTTTGCTACAGTGTTGCTCCCAAATCATGAACAATGCGAATAGAACAACCCCAATGACGACGAGTAGCCACTTGCTATTCCCGTGCCATTGCTGTATCTGAATGACTGGAAGCAGTAGCAACACCATTGCTAAACCGAGCAGCACGATCCCGAGCAGATCAAGATCATTGCGCTCCGCTCCTTCTCCATCAACGAACCTATGCTCAGCTAGCTCAGGTATCAATCGATAACTTAATGGAAGCACGACAATACCGATAAGCACGTTAACGCCAAAGATCCAGCGCCAGCCATCGCTAGTTCCGACTATTTGGATGATCATCCCGCCTATCAATGGTCCTACCGATGTTGATACGCCGATTACCGCGCCGAACAATCCAAAGGCTTTGCCACGTTCGAGAGGTGGGAATATCTGTTGGATCAATCCTGTAATCTGAGGCATGAGCACACCAGCACCAACTCCCTGCCCCAAGCGGGCAATGATTATCCAAACTTCTCCGATGCTTACTGCTGTAAGCACACTCGCCAGGATGAATATGGCAAGTCCGATAGTGAATACCATCTTCCGCCCGCGTGTGTCACCGAGTCTGCCAGCGGGCACCAAAACTAACCCATATATCAAGGTATATCCGCAGACTATCCACTGTAGTCCGCTTTCCGAGACGTACAAACTTTTCTGGATCGAGGGAAGGGCTACGTTGAGGATGCTTATGTCAAGTAGCGTCATAAACGCTCCGACTAAACAAACCGTAAGTGTTGTCCACCGCTGGGAATTGACATTGTGAACTTTCTTAGTTCTCATAAGCATTGGGTAGTGGTAAATATATTGCTCTTCTGAAAAACTGTTTGCTCCACCTGTAAAGGCTAAAAACACCAAAAATGGTTAAAATTTATACGCCCAACGCTCTTGGTTGCGGGCTTTTTCCCTGACGAGGATACAAGCTCCAAAAAATGGGGCAGGCTTGGAATCGTTGACGAGTTGGGAATACCAGTTAATAGAGTTGTTAGACGACGTAGCATAATACGAGTCATAACGGCGCATATAGCAGCTTCACTCATTTCAGGAAGACGTTCGTAATCCTTACTCAGACGATGGTACTGGTTAAATTCCTACCTTTAGATTTACTTTATAAATAGCCTCTAAGCTCGACTTTACCCATTTTCTAGCAATGTGATCGCTAACGCTGAAACCTATATGGGGTGGTAGTTTTACTTTTTCAATTTCACCGTTAATCAGTGACATGGAAAAAGTTTTTGCCAAAAAGCTAGGATTTTTGTCCTATAAGGAGAACCAAGTTCTTAATTTTGGATAAAGTCGAACTAAGCGTAAGTACTTGAAATCAAAACGAGCTTTGCCATATTTCTGTCAGCAGGCATGATTAAAGCGCCCAACAGCGAAAGGGCTTAGGTCAATGGAAATCGGTTTTTCCAGCACCAAATCGGCGATAATAGCACCAGAGTAGGGCCCTGCTTGGAGTCCGTACCCCCCATGTCCGGTCGCAAAATACACGTTCTTAATGCCAGGCACTGACCCAATGAAAGGTTCCGCGTCCGGGCTCTGCGGACGGAAACCGATACGCACTTCCTGTACAGTGGCGGATGCTAGTCCGACTGCCATCCGCAGCCCCTCGTTGATGATCTCCCGCATCCCACCCACAGTCACACGATAGTCATAGCCAATGTTATCCTCACGTGTTGCGCCGACGACTACCTGATCAGGAGGAAAAGTAAGAATGTAGTGTGTAAATCCCATAATGATTGACCATCCTCCAGTCTCAGTATTGGGGACAACTAAATGTGCGATCTGACCGCGCTGTGGATGCACTGGCACCGTTACCCCAAGCTGCTTAGCTAGTGTGCTCGACCAAGCGCCTGCAGCAACAATTACTGCGTCGGCACCTATGGTCTGACCTCCCACCGTGACAGCTGTTACTTTTTCTCCGTCAACTACCAAGTCGGCGCGACCATGGAGTAGAGACGCACCGCGTCGGCGAACTGCCCGTTCCAGTGCATTACAGAGCAATTGGGCGTTGACACGAGCAGCCTCAGGAATATGGATTGCAGCCAAAACTGGGCTGAGTGCCGGGAAGAACGATCTAGCAGCATCCGGTGCGACAATCTTGGCATCTCCAATGTGATGAAATCCAGCGGCACAGCGCTGCTGAACTTGTTCCATTAACTTGGGCATCAGGGCCGCCTCTTCGTCGGTAGTAGCGACATGAAGTGCCCCCACCCTTTCATACCCAGTATGGTATTCACCGTCTTCAGTAAGACTCGCGATCATCTCAGGATAATAAGCGTGGGCTTCTTTTAAGAGCGGAAGAATTGGATCGCTGGACGGGAATCGATTGCCTGGCGATAGAATTCCTGCACCTGCTGCTGTTGCTTTGCCCGAGTCAGCCTGATCGACCAGGACTACTTGGACACCATGACGCGCCAGTCGGTAGGCGGCGCTCATACCCACAAGTCCACCACCGATTACCACTACCTTTTCCATAGAGCCGATTCCTATTTTTCTAAATGTATTCAATCATGTGATCTACCGTTGGTCACCGCTTCCGCATCATTTCTTCCAAATCGTGGTAACTCAAGGGGTAGTGCAAATACCATCTGAAACGCAGTAGGATGGTCTCAAATTATAAATGACCTAAGCAGAGCGTTTGGTTGCTCCACGTCACTTAAACGGTTGCTTGGGGTTTATTAACAGTGGTTTTTACGCTATTAATACTTAGTGTTGAAATTTTACTAGAGAATCATCAGTTTTTACAACACAATCGGTATTTCTCCTAGCTGAATCCTGAGCGTCGAGCATTAAGAGGGCTTCGAGGACGTTAACATCTGTTTGATCAGTACAAGAGCTCGACGCAAGTTGTGCTCAGAGTTCGCGTAAGATATGCGCAGATTATATCTTCCGGCATCGCCGAAGGATGTCCCAGCAAGTACCGCTACGCCGATTTCATCTAGCATAGCAGCTGCAAGCTCCTCTGCTTCCCAGCCAGTCTCCTGGATGTTAGGAAAGACGTAAAAAGCGCCAGATGGCACACGGCAAGAAATCCCATCGATACGATTAAGTTCTTCTACCATTAAGTCCCGTCGACTGCGGAACTCCTCTAGCATCACCATCACACTAGATTGCGATCCACGCATGACTTCCACTCCAGCGCGCTGGATAAAGGGTGGAACACAAGCCATTGAGTTGATAAAGAATCGAGTCAGCGGCTCAACTAGTAATTCTGGTACCGTAGCAAAGCCGCACCGCCATCCGGTCATCGCATATGTCTTGGAAAGGCCTTCTAATACTACAGTCCGATCAAATAAACTCGGATCGCTTGCAATGCTGCTGAATTGACCATCGTACACTATCTGTGAATATATCTCATCGGAGAGTATCCAGGCGTTGCTATCCCGGATCAGATTGCCTATATTCGAAATTTGCTCCGCATTAAGCACACTGCCCGTTGGATTGTGCGGCGAGTTGAGGATAATCAGCTTAGTGCGAGAAGTAATAGCATTGGCAAACTCCTCAAGATCGAATGCAAAGTTAATTTCCTCCCTTAATCTGAGCGGTATCGGCTTTGCTCCTACCCAACGAATGACAGACTCGTAGATTGGATAACTGGGGTTTGGGTATATAACCTCATCACCGGGGTTACAGGTCGCAAGAATTGTGAAAAATAGGAATGCTCTGGCACCGTTAGCGACTAATACTCGACTGGGATTCACTGGGATACCGCGAGTGCGACTAAAGTATTCTGCTACAGTCTCCCTTAGCTCCAGGATTCCCGCTGACGGGCAATAGTGCGTTTCGCCCGCAAGCATTGCATTGTACGCAGCTGCACAAGCATGTGCTGGAGTATCAAAATCTGGTTCTCCGATTTCGAGGTGAATTACCTCTTTTCCTTGGCGTTCTAACTCTTTAGCGCGAGCAAGTACTTCAAACGCACGCTCAGTTCCTAACGAACCAAGACTGTCAGCAAGCTTAAGAATGTGACTACTCATGGCAGAACTTGCTCCGAGGATCGAATATGGGCTCTATTGGTACAGATAAACAGTAAAAAGACTTGGTTGTGAACAGGTTTTCGTGTATGCATCAAATTTCCGCTTTCTCTAGTAAGTACTTTCAGCATCTTTTTGCACCTTTTTCAGCCCGTCGAACTCTGAAGAAACACTTGGCATAAAGCTTATGTAGTAAGGGTTGGAGAAGATTGAGTATTTGGCGTATCTGGAGAAATTGGCACAAGCTCAAGACCAAGAGCTTTTTTGCTGAGATTTTTAAGGACTTGCTCGTTGTATTTGTGCTCATAGTAGTTCATGCCAGGGTCGGCATATTGTCCAGCAGTCGCCCACATTTGGTAGAACAAGCGTGCCAGTTTGTGGGCAATAGCAGTGATGGCTTTGGGTGTCCCCAAGCGAGAACGTAAGCGGCGATAGAATGCACCTAGAGCAGAACGACTATACCCGTGCAATTACCTTAACCTCTTACAAATGCACGTTATCGTTCTCTCAGCTCTTCAGCGTAGCGCTGTATTTTGGCGAGAGCTTCGACGGCATCCTTGACTCCCTGCTCTCCTGAGCGGAACACGTTCTCCTTTAGATATAGACTTCGCTTTCCACCCATCTCTTCTGCGATGGGAAAAGACATTTGCAAAGGATTTAATCGGTCTGCATACTCAATAGCAACAGGTAGGCGGGAGAGGGTTGGTTGGAATAGCTCATAATGATTCATCGGTGGAAAACCAGGTGAACAACCAATGCCTTCAGCTTCAAGTGCATCAGATACCAAGTTGTGGGAGACGCCAGCAAATTCCGATGGGTCGATCAGCAGAATGTATCGCCAAAAGTTCCAACGAGTGATGCGTGAATCGCGAGGAAGCAGGCAAACTCCGGGAATGCTCGCCGCCATATTCTCGAACTTAGTTGCGTTCTCAGCTCGCTCTGCCTGCTGCATTGGCAAACGATCAAGTGCAGTGAGTAGTAATGCGGCTTGCAGTTCCCCTAAGCGGTAATTGGTACCAGCAGTTGCTTGTATAGCAGCTGTGTCTTTTGGACGACCGCAATCGATTAGAGAGTGGGCAAGGCGAGCGAGATTCTCATCCTGGGTAAGTAGGGTACCGCCTTCTCCGGCAGTAAGTGATTTTGATGCCTCGTGGCTGAAAGACCCGAACTCCCCAAAACAGCCAGCCCCTCGGTCACGCCAGCGCTGTCCAATGGCATGAGCGCTGTCCTCAATAATTGCGAGTGAGTGCCGTTCTGCGATCTCCATCAGTCGGTCCATGTCAGCCATATTCTGACCAAGATGAACTGGCATAATGGCGCGGGTTCGTGCGGTGATGCTCGCCTCTACCTGATCAGGATCGAGAGTCAAAGTGTTCGGAGTAATATCAACTAATACTGGGAGTGCCCCAGCAGCAATCACTGCGTTGACTGTGCTTACGAAAGTAAGGGCAGGTACGATTACTTCATCGCGCCAACCAATGCCTAATGCTTTAAGTGCTACCTCCAGGGTAACGGTTCCGTTGGCCATTAGGACTCCGTGCGCTGCGCCCTGGTATGCGGCGAAGTGTTTGGCAAATTCCACTGCACGCGGGAGTGGCGAAGGGTATCCGCCCCACTGGCCACTGCGCACTACCTCTGCCACTGCCTCAAGGTCGCGCTCGTCGTGTATTGGCCAGGTAGGATAAGGATGGGTCCTTACCGATGTTCCGCCGCGAAGTGCAAGCTGTGCCATTTGTGCTCCTCATCTAGCAAACTCAATACTATCAATTTAGGTAGTGCGCGAGAAGTAATGTTGCTAAAGTAACATTGACTGCGACATTCTGATGCTACCGATGTTCATCTGTCCAAACTGTTTATCTTCACAAACCGTCAAAAATAGTCGTATTCACAATGGTAAATAAAGATTCAAATGTCACGAACGTGGAGAACAGTTTGTAAAGTATTCACAAAAAAAGTGATTGACCAAGCTACTTGTGGGCTGATTGACCGATTGTAGGTCGAACGAATTTCCCTTTTTTATGACCAGCTTTAAAGCTGTTAGTCCCAAAAGTAAACATTTAACTGGATACGTCTCTAGCTGCAAGTATTCACTTATTTCAGCTTTGGAGAGATGAGTTTTTTTCGATAGAATTTCAAATAATCCTAATTCTGCACCTGCATAAAGGTATTGAAAAGCCGCATGACCAAAAAGGAGTAGGCTTAAATCACTTATCGCTAAAGAATCTTTATTTTCTCCAAAGATTCTTTTTAATGCTTCTGATTTTGAAATTAGAGATGTCATTAACTATTTCTCCCTTGTTGTACTAATACTTTGCTACGAAAAATGCCAGCCTCCGTCCACTGTCAGACATTGACCAGTGATGAATCCTGCCTCCGATGAGGTAAGGAATGCCACGGCGGCTGCAATGTCGTCTGGGGTTCCTCGTCGCTGTATGCATTGCTTAGCTAACTGTTGCGCTTCAGCGACTGGATTGTTGTTGATACCCTTCGAGGCGACCTCAATAGATCCAGGGCGTACAATGTTAATAGTGACTCCATGTGGTCCAAGTTCGCGGGCGAGAGCACGCACGAGTGCCTCCAGTCCGCCCTTGGCAGCAATATAGGGAGCAAGGTTAACCCTGCCAATCTGGGTAAGTACTGACGAGATCGCGACAATGCGGCCGTAGCCTGACTGGATCATCCTAGGAGTTACAGCCTGAATGCAAGCTAAATGTGTTTCAAGATTGAGCGAAAGACTTGCGCGCAGGTGATTGCGGGTTAGTTCGTTCCACAGGACGATTGGATAGGCTCCGGCGCAGCAGACGAGAGTTTGTAGGTTTTCCATATGTTCGTGGACGCGAAACTGAAACTCCTCAATTGTGGCATCTAAGGTTAGATCCCCGGTCACTGTTATAACTCGTGCACCCCGCGCCTCAGCATTGGCTACTACACGAAGAAAGTCATCGTCCTCGTTCAAATGGGTGAGGATGACATCATGGTTAGTGGCCAGACGCAGACCGATTGATGCACCGATCCCTGAGCCTGCTCCAGTTATGACTGCGATTGGTCGAGGCATGGTGTTTCTTCCTGTGTGTTTTTATCTTGTGTAGATGCCTCAGAAATGAGCCGGAACCAAGGATAAAGTTGGAGCAGGTGGCTAAATTGGAGATCAATTCCTCCGATATTAGTGAAGTCTTCTCCCTTCACGATACTACGTCGAACAAATTCCCAAGTTTTAGACAGGTAACGGGAGTGGGCAAGGAGTTCGAGTAGCGCCAATCCGTAACTGATATGGTCGCGTCGATGCAATGCTACAAACTTAGTACAAAGTTTTTGTAATACAGCGTCAGTATTTATGTTAGGGGAAAGGGCTAGTTCATTCATCTGGATGCGACTTATAAAACGAGTCTGAGAAATTTTCGGGCATCGCTGCGAAGATAAACATCCCGCTTCATTTCCGTGACGCACAATAGCAAGAAACCGCTTGTCGTCACCCTCGTAGAGAGTATGCCCGGTGCTTTTCGGAATAAACTGACCGCTTTGTAACAAGTCAGCAGCTTTGACTATATCAACTTGTCCAAGTGGAGCAGCTAGATGCACAGAAAAAGGTACATCTGCTTGATAAGTCGTGGGTAATAGCGCATCTGGCTCAAGCAACTCTGGGGCTGCGCCATGAGTTGCTGCTAAGATCGGCACGCCAACGTAAGATGCCTCAACAAGAACCCTACCGAAAGTTTCCAATGTTGATGTGCTAGGAAAAAATAGTATGTCGAACTGTGTGTAGTGAGACCAAATCTGGTCACGATTGGCTGTCGGCACCCATTCGTATCCTGACAGATTTCCTCCAAGGCGTTTCATAACCAATGGGTGTCCCAAGGGTCCCCGTCCTTCACCTACAGCTTGCAGTTTAAAAGCGCTAGGTTGACTTTGCCGGAGTTTGGCGAGAAGGTCTAGCGCCTGTGGAAAGTTCTTATCATCGGTTAATCTTCCGACATAGCCAATAACTCGTGGCTTTCGACCACAAGAACCGCGCCACGTTCTGGCTTGGTCTGCCGAGAACCAGTGAAGCAGTGGATAACAAATATGTTGGCTTTCTTTGAGCAAATGTGGGAAGAGATTTTGATAAAGAACATGAGAGTAAGCCGAGGAATGAATGAGACTGTCTTCGGGGCGCAAGTAAGGTGCACAGAGCACTTCTTGGAGCAGGTATCCATTCCACAGCGCCGTACGTACGTCTCGCACTATCCGAAACTTCAGCCCCAATTTCTCTCGTAGATAGAAGTACAGATAAGCATGTGGACCGACAGTGGCGACAACTACTTCACAGCGAGAAAGTTCGGCTAAGGCCACTTTATCATCTGCGCAGAGCTGGAGTAGATCGTGCGGGCAGGGTTTTAATGTATCTGTATTGGCAATTAGACGGCTCAATTCGCTGTAAGCAAAATTACTACCGTCTTTACCAGGATGTTGAGTATAAGTCCGGAACGGATGAAAACCGACATATATTTGCTTAGTAGCCACAAGCATCTCCTCTCAGCTATGCACGCGTAGATACAGATCTTTGAGTGTGTCCTCGGCTCGTGGCTGCCAAGCGAGTTCAGAGACTCTGTCTCGTAAAGAATTTCTCTGTGCGTTTTCCCAACCATCTGCAAGAAGTGCCGAGGCAATGATCTCACTCACCTCACGAATATCGGATTCGTCATAGCCTCTCGCGGTAATGGTGGGTGTTCCGAGCCGAAGGCCACTTGCCTTAAATGGAGGCAGAGGGTCAAATGGGAGTAAATTTCGATTTGATAAGATTCCAATTTCCTCTAGCCGCTTCTCCGCATCTCTTCCTGTCAGTCCTATTGCATAAACATCAAGGACAATCATATGAGTATCAGTACCACCTGTGACCAACGGAATTCCATGATCAGAGAGGAGGGAGCCGAGAAAACGTGCATTCTGAACCACGCGCTCTTGATAACGGCGGAAGGATGCACTACCTATCTCGGATAGGAGTAAGCATAGCGAGACCAGGCCTGCAAGTCCTACCGACGATTGCAGACCGGGGAACACTGCTGTGTCTACAGCAGATCTCAATGCGGCTGGGCAAAGTATAAAGCCACCACGCGTCCCCCGCAATGTCTTCTCCACCGAAGTAGTGACAATAGCACCAGTAAGGCTTGGATTTTCGTGTAAGCCAGCCGCTACTAAGCCGGCAATATGAGAGATATCGGCGATTAGTTTGGCTCCCACATCATGCGCGATCTCAGCAAACCGGGTAAAGTCTATAACTCGGGGATATGCAGAGTATCCTGCGACAATTGCTTTTGGTCTCTCTTGTCGTGCGATCAAGAGAATCTCGTCGTAGTTGAGCAGGCGTGTAATGGGGTCCACCGAATAATGGACTACTTTGTACTTGCTTGATACCAAGTGTTTGGGGTGTCCGTGCGATAAGTGGCCACCTGCGTTCATTGATAGGGACAGTAGAGTATCACCTGGCTGTAGTACAGCCCGATAAGCGGCAAGGTTAGCTAAAGATCCGGAGAGCGGTTGAACGTTTGCGTGCTCGGCATCGAACACCTTGCAGACCCGTCTGATAGCCAATTGCTCCACAGCGTCGATGTTGGCGCAGCCCGCATAGGGCCGACGACCAGGATAACCTTCAGCTGATCGAAACTGCGCTACACCCCATGATGTGTTTGCTCTAACTGTTGCTGTGGGAGCATTGGAGGCCGCTATCAAATCTACTGAACCCAAGTAGTGTTTGTCTTCATACCGCAGCAACTTTTCGAGTTCTATATCTTCCATAATTTCCTCTACAAGTCTATGTAATCTCTCGTAATCTCTCATTCTCATCGTTGAATTTTAGCCGCGAACAGATCAAAAGATCAGTAATTTTTGGCGTTGCATAATAGAGGGATGAATTGAGGTCATCTACAGTGCAATGTCCATACTGCGGGTCTACGGGAATTCGTAAGAATGGGAAGCGAAGAGGTAAACAAAATCACATTTGTACCAAATGCGAGCGCCAATTTATTGACTTGTATGATCCACCGAAAGGATATTCCGAGGAACTGAAACAAGAATGCTTAAAAATGTACCTTAATGGCATGGGTTTTCGCGCTATTGAACGAGTCAAAGGAGTGCATCATAACTACTATCATTTATTGGGTTAAACAATTGGAAGAAAAACTGCCAGATGTCCCAAAAGAAGATGTCGTTCCAGAAGTTGGAGAACTAGACGAATTAGAGACATTCATAGGTTCAAAAAAAACAAAATTTGGCTTTGGACAGCAGTAAATCACTTTAATCAAAGTATTTTAGCTTGGGTTTTAGGAGACCATAGTACTGAAACCTTTGAGCCATTGTGGGAAATTGTCAAACAGTGGAAAAGCTATTTTTATGTGACAGATGGCTGGAAAGTTTACCCAAGTTTTATTCCAGAAGGAGATCAAATTGTGAGTAAAACATATATGACACGGGTGGAAAATGAAAATACGCGATTACGCCATTATCTTGCACGCCTTCACCGGAAGACCTTATGCTATTCCAGGACAGAAGAAATGCTGAGATGCTCAATTATATTATTACTACATTACCTGAAGTATCAAATTGTACCTACATAAATGAATTCATCCCTTCATTCAGCAACATCTAATTTTTCAATGAAAAGTTATCTTGATAAAGAGTGTAACCATGTTTCAAAAACAAGTGCCTTAAGCGACAATGACGTACCGTTGCCTACACCGCACGCACCTGACGCAAGCCGCGCTGCACCATTCCGAGTCACCACACCAGAGGAAACTAACCAACCATTGATTACCCGCTCGTGATAAGCAGTAAAAAGGTGTTGATGCCAACGTTGGATGGGAGTAGAAAATGGTCTTTTGTTTCGCTTTGATACAAAATCTGGGACGAGGCTACTAGTAGCCTGCCTTAGCCATGTTTTAGGAAACAAATCATCATCGTCACGCAAGACTCGTAGCCCTATCACTAACTCGACAAACCGATAATCAAGAAGGGGGAGACGAACTTCTACGCCCATCGACATACTTAATCGCTCCGTCTGCGCCACTCCATTCGTTCGTAAGTAGGTATCAGCCAGGAGCCTCGTGACCCGAATACCCAACTTTCTCTGAGAACTACCCCTTTCTTGATAAGGCAACTGCCACCTAGCAAATTCAGGCGTGTATAGTCCTGGCAGCAACCGCCGTGCCATATTTACTATCTCGCTGTACGCATAAAGATCATGCCGACCTATGGTCGAAGGGTCTCGATTGCGCAGTGATGCGAGCGCCCTACGAACCCATTTATAGCCCCAAAAGAACTCATCGCCACCGTGCCCATGGAGAAGTACTTTGATTCCATGAGACCGCGCCAGCTTAGCAATTGCGTAGTACCCAAAGCTTGCCATGTCAGCAATAGGTTGATCGAGCGCTGTAACCATATTATCAAAGTCAGCAACAATACTATCTGACGTAAGTTCGGCTTGGTGATGTTCTAGCCCCAGCGTCTTAGCGACCCGTTCGGCAAATCGCCGTTCATCGACTGTGGGTCGTCCTTCGTACCCTATACTGAATGCCGTCACGCTTCGTGTGTTCGCAGCCGCCAATGCACTAACCGCAGTTGAGTCGAGCCCTCCGCTTAGTGCAACGCCAATGTCAGTGTCTGCACGGACAATAATTTGACCAATTTTGCATAGTTCTGTCGCGAGAACTTCTGCTGGATTTGCATCGACCGTTTCAACGTCTTCTAGTGACCAGTAAGTCCATTCGGTCAGCGATCTATCGCCAATATGTGCTAAAAGGGCATGACCGGCAGGAAGGTTACGTACTTTCTTAATGATTGTTTCAGGTTCAGGTACATATTGATAATGAAAATACTCATGCAAGGCATTGTAATCTATTTGGAGTAGTACTGACCCAGACCGGATTAGCGCTTTGAGTTCGGAGGCAAAGTACAGAGCGGACTCATCCTGATAAATATAGAGTGGCTTTTCCCCCAGCCGATCACGAGCGAGGAGCACTACGCCACGCCGACTGTCGAATAACGCAAACGCGAACATACCGCGTAATCGAGGAATACAGTCAACTCCATACTCTTCGTATAAATGAAGGATAACTTCGCAATCGCTACCTGTTCTGAATCGATGACCTTGTGATTCGAGAGCCCTACGAATCTCAACATAATTATAGATTTCTGCATTGGCTATTAGCACCAAAGATCTGTCCTCGTTGTATAGGGGTTGCTCACCATGCTCAATATCGATGATGCTTAGCCGACGCGAACCTAATGCGATACCAGGGGCATAAAAAACCCCCTCTCCATCGGGACCGCGAGGCACAAGGCTCTGAAGCATAGCATTTACCAGGGTTTTGGCTTGATTCTCACGTTGACCGATAACACCACAGATGCCACACATAGGTTTAATTGTCCATAACTTAGAGGACTAAGAATAATGGCAGTAGATGGAACATTATTCGATATACCGGATACGAAGGCGAACGCAAAGGTTTTTAGATATCCAGGCAGTCGTCCTGGTACTGAACCTGCTTTCCCTAAAGTCCGTTTGGTGCTACTGATTGAAGCTGGAACGCATTTGATTGTTGACGCACTAATGTGTCCTTACCGTATAGAACCCATTTGGGATCTTGGGAGAGAGGGTAAAATGGGCATAGATCTCAAATGGGTTCTATACATGAGAATACTTTCAAACCTTCAACTCTTCAAAGCTGACCTGACATTACCACTAAATTTGAGAGCGCTATCGATTAGTGCAGCGTTTTTTTTAGTGATCGGAGTTAGGGGAAGGCGACATTCCGGTGACTCAATTATCTTCAGCTTTGACAAAGCATACTTAATCCCTATTGGGCTAGGTTCTTGATACAGAGCAGATATAAGTGGCTGCAGATTTGACCATAAGGCTCGACCTCGATTCAAGTCGCCATCGCGCATGACTTGGTCCAGTTCAATGAATTTTTCTGGGGCCAAATGCGCACTAGCAACAATGCCTCCATCCGCACCATAGGCGAGGGTTGAAAAGAGGTGTGGATCCTGACCAGCCAACACCGTGAAACCTTGTGGACGCCGAGTCAATAATTCAAAAGATTGCTCTAGGTCGCCGCAGACATCTTTAATTCCTTCAATATTAGGTACTTCAGACAGAGCAAACGCAGTTTCGTTACTTATGTTGATTGCTGAACGGAAAGGTATGTTGTAAATAAGCATATTGCGCTTGCTGGCTTTTGCTACTTGCTTATAATGCAAGATTACACCTTCCTGAGTTGGCTTTATATAGTATGGAGAGCCGACGAGATATCCGTCCACTGAGTACTTTTCAAACGCACGGATGGCATTCTCCACTGCAAGACTGGATCCCCCAGACACAGCTAGATAGAGCAACAAGCGGTCACTTATGCGGGGCAGGGTTCGCTCCACCAATTGATGCATTTCCGAATCGCTAAGTGCCAAAAATTCGCCAGTAGTGCCAAACATCATTAATCCACCAAGATCGTATTGGAGGAGATAGTCAACAAGACGATCATGCGATTCGTAATCGACTTCTCCGTGACGAAAGGGCGTCACAAGTGGAACATAGATACCTTTAAGTGCCATTTTTCTGCCCTTATTTCAAAAAGGAGTCTGCAAAAAATACTAAATCAAACTTGCCTCGCTCTAGTACAGAGTCGAATGGCACTAAGTTAAGTTGAAGAGTAAGCAGCGTAAGGATTGCAGAGGGGCAGGGGTGCAGGGGTGCAGAGGGGAATTTCTAAATATCCGTTCGTATACCTTAAACTTCTTCTTTCTCCCCTGCTCCTCCGCTCCTCTGCACCCCTTCTGCCTCAACGATTTTCCCTTTTCTTAGTGCCATTCAGTACAGAGTCGATGTTCTGATGATATTGAGGTTCTACAAAATATAATCCGATCACAATAACTGTAAACCCATACAGGTAAAACTATGCTGAAGTATTGACAGTTGGCAACTCGGGGGATACCATAAAAGTGCTAAACTGGTTAGTCGGACGAGGCAGTCCGAGGTTCTCGCGCAAGGTTCGTCCTTCGTACTCTGTACGGAACAGTCTCCGGCGTTGCAGTTCGGGAATTACCAAATCCACAAAATCATCTAAACCACCTGGCAAATAAGGCGGCATGATGTTGAACCCATCAGCTCCACCGTTGATGAACCAGTCTTCCAGTTGATCGGCGATTTGTTCGGGTGTACCCAGGATCGTGCGATGCCCGTGTGCACCAGCGATTAGCAAATAGAGTTGCCGGATCGTTAAATTCTCTCTTCGGGCAAGATCGATTAGTAGTTGCTGTCGGCTTTTACCATCGTCGGGTTCTGATAAGTCTGGCAGCGGATTATCCAGCGGATAGACAGACAGATCAACTCCGCCCACCAGTCCTGACAGCAGTGCTAATCCGACCTGTGGATGGATCAACTCCTGAAGCTGCTCGTATTTGTCTTTAGCTTCTTGCTCTGTCTTACCAATTACCGGGGATACACCCGGCATAATCTTAAGATGATCGGGAGAACGCCCGTAGTTTGTTAGTCTACCCTTCACATCTGCATAGAATGTTTGGGCTTCAGCCAGTGTTTGCTGAGCGGTGTAAATCACCTCCGCCTTTTGCGCGGCAAGCTCCTTACCGTCTTCGGAAGACCCAGCTTGGACGATGACCGGATATCCCTGGAGTGGACGAGCTATATTAAGAGGTCCGCGCACCGAAAAATGCTCGCCTTTATGGTTGGGAATGTGCAGCTTGTTGGGCTCGAAGTAAACGCCTGATTTTTTGTTGCGTAAAAAGGCATCATCTTCCCAGCTATCCCAGAGTTTCGTGACGACATCTACAAACTCACGTGCACGCTCATAGCGGAATGCATGCTCCAAATGCTTTTCCTGATTAAAGTTCGCTGAGGCATCGTTCGAAGAGGTCACAAGATTACATCCAGCACGACCGCCACTTAAATAATCTAACGAGGCAAACTTGCGGGCAACGTGAAATGGTTCATTGTAGGTGGTCGATGCCGTTGCTATCAACCCGATATGCTCTGTTACTACTGACAGGGCAGATAATAAAGTCAAAGGTTCAAATTGAACAGTGAATAGTCCCAGGCTTAAAGCCTCAATACCTTGTCTCCGGTCTTGGACAGCTAAACCGTCTGCGAGGAAGATTGTGTCAAATTTACCACGTTCAGCTGTCTGTGCAAGTTGTCGATAATGCTGGAAATTTAAATCTCCGTCAACCTGAGCATTGGGGTGTCGCCAAGCTGCTACATGATGTCCGGTGGGGAGCAAAAATGCGCCCAGTCTAAGTTGTTTCGTGTTCGTGCTCATCTGCTTCTGTTGCTCCTGCTTGAAACGAGTCAAACGCCAAGAGGTTCACTCATACAGTAACTGCTATGCATGGGGGATTGTGTTGCAAAAGCACTAGTAATGTTCTGGAAAAAATGGCATTGCTGAATCATGGGATGATTTCGTCCGATTTGAAATGAATTTTCAAGGTTTTAACCGCTAATTCATCCCGCATTTATGCAACGCGGAAATTTTAGTATACAGATAAAATTACCCTTATGCTGCCAAGTTTGCATATGGACACAAGTACCTTTTTGATAGGTACTTGTGTACTTAATATAAGCTAAATGGCACTAAGAAAAGCTGAAACACCTGTGGTTAATCAGTTTCAGTAGACCGAAAAGTTTTCCAGAAGCCTTACCAGTCCTTCATTTTCGTTTGAGAATACAATTCGCCGAAATTAGCTTGTAATCTGCCTTTCAAGAAAGTGATCGCAACTGTTCATGATTGCCAGTCTTAAAAATGACGCCTGAAACCCTCATTCGTAAAATTACAGCGAGTGGGATTAAACCAGTAGGTAGACAACAGTGGCAATTCCAGGCAACGTATTTATATGGAATCATTGAGCCACTAACTGGAGCGAGTTTTTTTTGGGAATTCTCACACCTCAATACTGACTGTTTTCAGATTTTTCTCAATTTGATTTCGTCACATTTTGCGGATTCACTGCTGATTATTCAACTTGATAATGGCGCATTTCATAAAGCCAAACGTTTGAAAGTACCAGAGGGAGCATCCCAGTTTTTATTTTTCCAAAAAAGTTAAATAAAGCGTGAGAAGGTAAAGTAATAATCCACGCGATCCTTTTAAAGGGAGCTGTCATGACTGAAGAAGAAAACCAACTTTTAATTGAACATGCTCGTGCGATCGCTAAAATACTCTACAAAAACGCTCCGGTTGGGGAACTGACAAGCGTAAGGATTGATTGAAGAAGTAATACGCAGTCAAATGCAGGAACATGTAATGCCTACTGTTGGGTTTTTTTTACCCTTAAATGTCACAGGAGAAAGCAGAGGACACAGACGAGAAATAAAAAGTAAGTAGAACGAGGTGAAAAAACCAAACTATGTAAAGATAAGTAAATACGTAGAATTTTTCTATAAAGGTAACAGAGATATGGGCAACCGTTTAAGGGTATTTCTGACTAGAGAGCAAGATAGAACTCTAAATATCCGTATCCGTACACCGATTGGAAAACCATGTGATTGGAAAGGTTATAAAGCAGTCCGCTTACACAATTTACAAGCGACCGCTGCTTCATTCCAAGAAAATAATCTCGTAATTGATTGGGTCAATAACCAACCCTTGGCTGACATTCTCACATGTATTGGCGACGGACATGACGGAATTTGGAACATTGTCCGCCAGTTGAAACCCAAACAAGAGCGACGTGAAATACTTGATTGGTTCCATCTCATGGAAAACCTCTATAAAGTTGGCGGTTCGATGCGAAGGATAAACAAAGTCAAAGAGCTTCTGTGGAAAGGGAAAGTTGATGATGCAATTGTCAGCTTTACTGACTGTAAGCGATAAGCTTGCTCTTAATTTTTGTGTTTACCTTGAAAAACATCGACACCGCATCGTCAATTATCAGTACTACCAAGCTGAACAAATTTGTTCAATTGGTTCCGGTGCAATTGAATCTACTGTTAAACAGATTGACCGTCGAACTAAAATCTCAGGTGCACAATGGAATATTGATAATGTACCTCAAGTCCTTGCTCACCGTTGCGCTTATCTTAATCTCACATCTTGCACCTGGAAATATGAATGTCAAAACCACAACTACGTGTAAGGGGTAACAATCGCTCAATATTAAGTAAAAGAAGAGACACGACTATTTGAGGGAAAATAGATTCTCTTGCTGTTTGTGCAGCCTCACCCCAATCAGGCGGTAATGGTAATAGAGTCTCTAAATAAGTCCAATGTGTTAAGAGGTAGGCAGTCATAGAAAGAATAAGCCAGCGATACATACCAAGCAAAGTACCTTGACCGAAACGGTGCAAACCAAAACGATGCTTTGCAGTTTTAAACCATCCTTCTATCTGCCATCGACGTTTACCCCACCACTTGAGAGTAGAAGCTTTCATTGGTCTAGTGGATAAAACAAAGCGTTTTTCTAACTTTCCGTTATCACGTTTTAAGTAATCACTGGAGTTTAGACTAAGCTATACAAAATGACCCAGCAGGGCTGAGTTAATCAGAGACTTAGCAAAAGTATGAATAATCTAAGGTATTAAACAGCAACAGATGCTTCTTTACGTGGTGGAGTTACTG
>NZ_JAIVFS010000118.1 GCF_020829645.1 Nostoc mirabile CHAB5784
TTTGTGGCGATCGCTTCCATGACACTGCATCAAGGACGACCGCCTGACCCCTCCTCGACTGTTCAATAACTTTCAAAGCTGTAGCCCTTATTCCGTATAGCTTAGAGCTTTTCTTAGTGCCATTCCACTTGAGCCAAAGCATTATTAATTTTGTGAGCGCCTGTATGATTTAAATCTTCGCGTTTTAAATAAATTTGCGGCCCCGTGCCATCTGGTCTAGCGTAGTTTATTGTCAAGCGTTCAGCAAAATATAATGGGCTGGGTCGTCCTACATAATCGCGCAGTAGGTTTTGCAGTTCTGCTTGGAAACTCGGCTCATTGCAATATTGATTAAATGCCGCTTCTAACTCAGTTAATGCAGGCATTAAGGTTTCGGGGACGTACTTACCGCCGAATTTTCCAAACCTGCCTAAAGAATCTGGTTGGACAGTTGCAGTTTTGATGTCTTGTATGCTTACCACTGGTTAAAATCCTTTTACGTTGAAATATATTTTTGAGAAGTTGCACTACAGTCAAGATTTGCTTTGTGTTTCTTTCTTTGCGTCCTTTGCGGTTTGTTACTCTTCCATCAAACCGCCTTCTCTACGAGACGCTCCGCGTTGGCAAAAGCCTCTCGTAGAGAAGACGCCAAGGAAATAGAGAAAAGAAAGAGCTTTTTTACTTAGCGGAACCAATTTGTTGCAGGGTTACTGGGGAAATTGCTGCTTTAAGTTCCCGACATAGTTGTTTTACAGCTTGCAATCCTTCAGTTGAGCTACTTTCAGCTAACCTTTTAACGAAGGCACTGCCAACAATCACCGCATCTGCACCCCATTCCATTACTTGATGTGCTTGTTCTGGCCCTGAGATGCCAAAACCAACGCCAATAGGTTTATCGGTGACGCTTCGCAAATCTGTTAATAAATACTTTACGCGGTTTTGGAGTTGAGAACGGATACCTGTAACGCCTGTAACGCTCACCAGGTAGATAAAACCCTGAGATTGACGAGCGATCGCTTCAATCCTATCTTGAGAACTGGTGGGAGCTACGAGTAAAATTACCTCAACTCCAAAAGATGCAGCAGTTTGGATTAATTCTTCTGCTTCTTCTAAGGGTAAGTCTGGTACTACCAATCCCTGCACCCCAGCAGCAGCAATTTGCGCCAAAAACGACTTAATACCCCGGTGCAAAATGGGATTGTAGTAAGTAAATAGAATTATCGGCACTTTTAGGCTAGGAATCACTACGTGTAACATCTCTAGCACTTGCTCTAATTTCGTGCCTTTTTGCAAAGCGCGGGTTGCTGCTGCTTGAATCACAGGCCCATCTGCGAGAGGATCGGAGTAGGGAATGCCCAACTCGATGAAGTCAGCACCGTTGCGATCTAAGATATGTAAAGCTTCGGCGGTGGTTTCTAAGTTAGGATCGCCTGCTGTGATAAAGGGGATTAAAGCACACTGTTGGCGAGCCTCCTGCGGAGGAGCTTCTCCTGACAGAGACGCTTCTCTTTGCAGAGAGGCTTCGCCAACGCGAACGCTAACGCGTAAAGTTTGAAAGGTATGCGAGATAGAAGTCATTCTGATGATCCACTGAAAGTTAATAAGTATTTGAACGTCTACTTGGGAAAATTCAACAAACGTCTGACGGACTGCTCTGAATCAGTTGGCTTGACCAGGGATTCTCCAATCAGGACTGCATCAGCTCCCGACTCAGCTACTGTAGCTAAATCAGCAGATGTGTATAAACCAGACTCACTCACAACTGTTATCCCTAAAATCTTTAACTTTTCCAAACGTTCTGCTAATAGAGATTGAGTTGTTGCTAAATCAACGATAAAGTTTTCCAGATTGCGATTATTAATGCCGATCAATTTCACATTTGGTAACGCTAGCACCCGGTCAAGCTCACCAAGAGTATGCACTTCCAATAAGGCTGTCATACCCAGATGCTGAACAATCTGCTGAAAATTTTGCAGAACTTCATCGGATAAGATGGCGGCAATTAATAGCACTGCATCCGCGCCATTGACCCGTGCAAGATAAATTTGGTAAGGATCAATAATAAACTCCTTGCAAAGCAACGGTAGTGCAACGCTCTTTCTAATTACCCGCAAATTTTCAAAACTGCCGTGGAAAAATTTCTCGTCGGTTAACACTGATATACAGGTAGCACCGCCTCGCTCGTATGCTTGAGCAATCTTGACAGGTTCAAAGTCGGCACGGATTACTCCTTTACTAGGTGAGGCTTTCTTGACCTCTGCAATCAGGCTAGGTTTGGTGGGATTTTGCAACAAGGCACTTAGGAAATCTCGCGGCACTGGTGTAATACTAGCTTGATGTTTTAGTACTTCTAGAGATAGTTGCTCACGCCTTTTGGCGACCTCTTCCTGTTTGTGCAACACAATCTCCTCAAGAATATGACGTGGTTTTGGCGACTGTGTAATCATTAGGTTGTTGATTATAGTATTAGTAAGGGACTGGATTGTTTGATACTGAGGATTTAGCATATAATATCTAGAGGTTTTCATTTAGACAAAATATGCGTTCGTAGTCATTGCTTTAGCGATTAAGTACTTGGTTTTATATAAAACAACAAAATACTATAACTGCGATTACAGCTAGAATTAATTACATGCCATTTACCAAATTTGAGACCAGTTTTTTAGTTGTGTATGCATGTACTACATTCTTAATAATCGTCAAACCGACTCCTTCCTCAAGAGTCATGATTGATTCGGGATGGAACTGAACACCTGCAATTGGCAATTTTTGATGTTCGATACCCATAATTACACCATCGTCAGAGATGGCTGTAACTTTGAGTTCTCTAGGAAGGCTTTCAGGTAGAGCAAATAACGAGTGGTATCTACCAACTTCAAACGATGGTGGTAAATCTTTAAAAGCTGTAGAGTTTGGTGCTATAACAGAAACGCGAGATATTTTGCCATGTTGGGGATAGTCGAGAACTCCCAGTTTGCCTCCGAAAGCTTCAACAATTGACTGTAATCCCAAACAAACACCAAAGATGGGGATTTGCCGTCTTGTGCAAGCTGCAATTGTCTGTGCTATACGGAAGTCAGTAGGTCTACCAGGTCCAGGAGATAAGACAACAAGGTCTGGACTTTCTGTATCAAACAATGATTCCGAAAAGCCATGTCGTAGCGTTTTGACTGTAGCGCCAGTTTGACGGATATAGTTTGCTAATGTGTGTACAAAAGAGTCTTCATAATCAATTAATAAGATGCGTTTACCTTCCCCTAAATTGGTTGCCTGATGATTAATGTTGTAGTTGCTTGCAAAATTACTACTTCTGTGATTTGTCTGGTCAATTGTTTGAAAGAGGGCAGCAGCTTTAGTGAGAGTTTCCTGGGCTTCAGCTGTTGGGTCAGAGTCATAAAGAACTGTTGCACCCACTCGCACTTCTGCAATGGAGTCCTGAAGTCGGATAGTCCGCAGGGTTAGACCCGTATTGAAATCGCCTTTAAAAGTTAAGTATCCAACTGCTCCACCATACCAACGTCGGGGGCTATGCTCATACTGCTCAATAAACTGGATTGCTGCCCGTTTTGGCCCACCTGTCACTGTAACCGCCCAAAGATGACTCAAAAATGCATCCAAGGCATCATACTCTGGTCGCAATAACCCTTCGACGTGATCTACTGTATGGATTAAGTGACTGTATAACTCAATTTGGCGGCGACCGATTACTCTTACAGACCCAGGCTCACTAATCCGCGACTTATCGTTGCGGTCAACATCAGTACACATGGTTAACTCAGATTCATCCTTGCGTGAGTTGAGCAGCTTCAGGATTTGAGCAGCATCATCAATCGCATCCTTTCCCCGGCGAACAGTACCACTGATTGGGCAGGTTTCAATACGTCTGCCTTCAACACGCACAAACATTTCTGGAGATGCACCGATGAGATACTCACCGCCTAAATTAAAGATGAATCCATAGGGGCTGGGATTAATTTCCTGTAGCGTTCGGAACAATTGGCTAGGAGAGCTTTCGCAGGTTTTAAAGAAGTTTTGACTGGGAACAACTTCAAATAAATCACCACGACGGAAATAATTGAGTGCCTTGTTAACTTGTTCTTCATACTCACCAGGTGCATGGTCAGAGGCTTGAGTAGCGGTATAGCCCTTACCTTTATAATCAATAACTTCCCCACTGTGAGGCAGACCCCTAGTACTACCGTATTTGGTATCGAATTCATACTGCAAATGAAACGCGCGTTGTTGGTAGTAGTCAATAATTACCAGTTCATCGGGTAGATACAGCACTAAATCTCTCTGATCTTCTGGACGAGTAAGATACTTTGGCATTTGCTCAAACTGAAAAACCAAGTCGTAGCCAAATGCACCATAAAGTCCTAGATGCTCATCTTCCAAGCTTTCAAAAGCATATAGAATTTCGCGAACAATACTAAAGACAGATGGTTGCCTACTTCTTTCTTCTTCTGAAAATAAACGTTCTGTTGGTCGGATAGAGCCAGTTACAGAAACATTCTCTAAGTTAACTGCAACTAGTTGTGGATGCTTGCATAGACGCTCTGCTAAATATACAAGCAGCACCATACCTCGTTCGTTATGTGCCTTGATTGTAAATGAGTTGGAGCTAGTAACAAGTTCTAGGGGTGGATTGACAAAACCTATTCCCCATCTCTTGTAACGTCCTGGATATTCGTAGCTGCTTTTTAGCAAACCTCCGCGTTGAAAATCCAGCCTTGACAGAATATCATCAATGGCAGTCTCTATCGAAGTCTTGGTCACGGTGCGAGACACAAGAATTTCACCTTTAGTTGTGTAGTTATGGTTATCTAAATACATTTACTATTCCTTTCAAAGTTCTTGGATATGAATTAGACAGAGTTAAACTTGCAAAAGCCTATGATTCAAATATTGAGGTATTTTCACCTCACTCAATACCTCAATATTTGAATCATAAAATAGTCAATTATAGTTGCAATAACTTGAAATTGAAGCTCAGATACAGAGCTTCTATGAACTTATCTGCAAGAAGTTAGAGATTTATGCTAATAACAAAAACTATTTAAATTTCGTTTTGTTCTGAAGTCTGCTTTCATAAGCAGCAGCCCACTTTAGTAGCGATCGCGCGTTAATAAATTGGGGTGATTTTTGGCAGATTTATATTGGTTCTTGTTTGAATGCAACACGCGATAGGGGCACAAAACTGTTCATTGGTGTCAACCTCAGCAAAAAGTAAGAAGAAGATATAAGCCCGGATTTCTCACAAAGAATGAGAAAATCGGGGTCAAAAACTGCCAAAATCTACATTCGCAGGCAATCAACTACGTCTATGGTTTTTTTCTATCGCTTATCTTTTAATGAACGCTTTACGAGAGCAATGTTTGGCAAAAATCAAACTAAAAAACGCTACTGTGGGAACTATTCGGACAAAGTTATTGAAGCTAGGAGCAATTATTACTGTTAGTCGCCGACGGGTTTTAATTGCAATTAGTAATGCTTGCCCCTACAAAGATATTTTCGCAACAGCTTATAATTATTTCTCTCGGCTAAAATGTCCTGGTTGATTTTAACCTAATTGGAATTATAATTATTAGCTTGTAAATTGGGTGAGTTTACTTGATTCAAGCCTCGTTTTGGTATGTCTATTTTTCTTTATCAAGCAAGCATTTTCGTTCCAGTATTTGTTATTCCTCCAAAATTTCACTGCTAATCAAAGTCCTAATTGCAAATTGGCAGGCTTGTAATTATATCACAAAAAACTTTTGCAAGAGTTCTACTGATTCACCAGGATCAGGAAGTAACGCATGGTGACGGATCTGCATAACGTTTCCGTTTGGACTTTAGCAACGAACCTACACCAAAAGCACCAAAAGCAAATACTCCCAGTGCAGAAGAGGGTTCGGGGACGGACTGTATTTGATCAATACGAACTACTTGCCCTTTTCCTGCAAATGAGCCGTAGTTTGAAACATAGATAGCACCATCAAGACCAGTTGTCAGCGCAGTAGGACCGATTAGTCCCTCATCTTCACTGACCAAAGTTCTGCGAGTACCATCAGGGGACAGCTGGATAAGGACACCCTTTATGTCACTGTTAGATCCTTGAGATTGAGCAGCGTACTCCAAGACATTCAGGTTTCCTTGAGGGTCAAAGGCGAGTCCAGTTATCTGCGTGAAGCCATCAGCGTAGATTTCTGGTTGATTACCAGGCACGACTCGGTAAATACGTGCTCCACCTTCTGGGAAAGGAAATCCAGTATATTCACCTACATAAAAGGCACCGTCCGGACCAAGTGTAATAGATGTGGGTACCGATTGATATGGAATACCATCAATACTGCGCGAATTATCAAACACACTCTCCAACGAAATATTTCCTATATTTTTGTTTACACGGAATAAATCATTGGCACCTGAATCAATTACAAAAACGTTGTCTCCTTGAACATTCAAGGCATAGGGATTACTGATCTTATCCTGACCATCAGGATTGTTTAACTGCTCATACGCTACAAAATCAGCCGCAAAATCAGCGCGTCTTTGCCACGAGTCATCTGCATTTAGGTCGAACGCTATTAGTTTGCCCAAGTCAGCACCAAAGGAGCCTAAGTTGTTTTTGAAAGCTGGGTTAGAGCCATAACCGATGGCGACATAAGCCTCTCCGTCTTGAGAGAATCCTATACCCTGAGGTCCAAGAGCTTCAAACCTATCGTTTTGGACGGTTGGTAGACCAGAGTTTGGGTCGTTAATTAGCCTGAGGGATGGTAGACCAGTGACTACACGCTCCTGTGTCCCGTTTTGAATGCGCGTTACGGCACCAGTATCACCGTAAAATAGATTTGCACCGAGTTCAGGTCCTGGTATGCTTAGCCCCTCACCACCTCTACCTGCCTCTGCAACGTAGAGAGCGCCGTCAGGTCCGAAAGCAAGACCACGTGGATTGTCGAGGTTGCTGGCAACTGTTGTCAGTGTCGCAGATTCTGCAGTTTTCATTCCATAAACAAGGGCAAAACAAAAACTTACAAGTGTAAGGGTAAATTCCCTTAGTCTCATACTTTTCAGGATTGGCTGTTGGTGAGTTTTCTTCATTTTCACGTTCCTTTAGTTACGTTAAATTCACGTCTGGCTGGTTAATGGTATTGTCAACTTAGGACTAGCCCTTTCAAGATGAGCATCTTTACTATCCAAGTTCTTACGGCATTTTAGGCATCGGCTGGAATTGAGCAAAGAATCTATCCATTAAACTCCAAATTTTTCGACTGTAAATTAAGCGATCGCCTGAGCCAAAATTCCAAAATAGGGTTAAAAACATCATTTATTTTATAGTATAAACGTTCACCTTAAAAGGGCTATAACTGAATCGCACTAAGAAAACGTGAAACCATTTTCAGGACTGGGTGTAGGGGTGTGGGGTGTAGGGGAAAAGCGTTTATTTGTAAGTATTCTTATTTGGTTCTTAGTTTTTTCCCTTACACCCCTACACCCTCACACCCTTACAGCCAAAAGCCTTATACCTTATGGATTTGGCGAAATCTTAGTGCCATTCCATTCTAGTATTATACTTATACTACATACGTACCGCTTCAATCACATTCAGGAAGGACGGGGTGGTAATGACTTTTGTTAACTGCAAGCCTGCCGCCTCCAGGAGTGCCCGATATTCTGCTTCGGTGCGCTCACAACCGCCAGCGATCACCAGCATTTCTAGATCGAGAAACTTGCCGAAGGAGGGTTCATTCCTAGGCGGGATGAGTGCCTCGACGAGCAGGAGTTTTCCGTTCTCCACCATTGCTTGGTGGCAGTTCTTGAGGATAGCAAGGGCGTAGGTATCATCCCAGTCGTGAATAATATTCTTGAGAATGTAAGCGTCGCCCCCGGTGGGTACTGACTCGAAGAAGTCGCCCCCCACGATTTCGCAGCGCTTTGCCAGTCCCTCCGCCTCAATGTGATGCTTTGCACCGATAACGACAGGTGGTAGGTCGAAGAGGATGCCCTGCATCGTTGGATATGTCTTGAGGATGGAGGCAATCAGAGCGCCATGTCCCCCGCCGACCTCAACAATTTTGCTGATAGATGAAAAGTCATATTCATCTGTAATCGTAGCGTTGAACGGGGCGGTCGTACCAGTCATCGCCTCGTTAAATATCTGAGCAGCTTCAACATTTTGGGTTAGATACTCGAAGAGTTTCATACCGTGAACATACTCGAAGGCTGTGTTGCCGATCTTGAGAGTGTGAAGGATATTGCCCCACGGTTGCCAGTGCCACTCCTCACCACACATGATAGCTATGGCACGCACTGAACCAGGAACGTCGGTCTGGAGATAGGCGGCGAGGGGGGTTAACTCGAAGCGACCATCCTCAATCTCTGCGAAGACGCCGACACTGGCAAGTGCCCGCATTACTCGGTAGAGAGATCGTGCATGGGTTCCAGTAGCCTTTGCCAGATCCGAGCTGCTCTTTGGGCCATCCTTCAGCAAATCGGCAACGCGGAGCTGGGCTGCAACATAAATCGTCTGGGAGACCCAGGAACTGGTGATCATTTGCAGCAGTGCTTCCGGTGGCGTCATAGACTCCGGGTTTTGGAGATTGTTTTGTTTGGACATAATTAGCAGGGTACTCGTCAATGTATAAGGATAGTCAGCAAAGCATTGCCAATAGCACCTGCTTTGCAAACGTGTTGGTCACATACCTAGCTACCCTTGAACGCCTGGGCATTCTCCTCAAGATACGCTTCCAAGGAGCGGGGCTTGGTCTTGGTAACTTGCTTTACCGTTTCTGTGACTACAGCACCGCCCCCTTGGCGGTAAAACTGATAAAGTTCGACAAAACCATCGGCGTACCAGTTCGGTGCTCCAGACGATATAATCGACTGCCGCGCACCCTCATCAGGGACGCTGACGTAAGTCACTTTCTTGCCAACAAGAGCTGAAAGCTTCTCCGCGATCTGTGCGTAGGAGAGCGCATCAGGGCCCGTGATTTCATAGGTATTGCCCTCGTGCCCACTCTCAGTGAGTACCCTGGCAGCTACTGCGCCGATATCACGAGTGTTTACCCAGCTAATCTTGCAGTCCTCAGCTGGCGCATATATCATGCCATCAGCGACGACGGATGGAGCATAGATTGGAACCCAATTCTGGTTGAAGGCGTTCGGGCGCAGGAACGTGTACGCAATACCCGATGCTTTAATCTTCTGCTCGATCTGAGCGTGCCATTTCAGAAACCTTGAGTTCGCCTGACTATTGGCTCCCAGGACGGAAAGCTTCACAATCTGTTTCACGCCTGCCTTCTTTGCCTCATCAACAAGCGCCTCCTCCAACTCGGTTTGCATAGGGCTGGAGGGAGAAAGCAAAAACACCCGTTCAACACCTTGCAACGCAGTTTGAATACTTTGCGGTTGGGTGAAGTCTCCTAGGACAGTTTCAACTCCTTGAGCGTTCAGCTTGTCCGCATCAGTGCTCTTGCGAACCAAGGCACGAAACTGTGCTCCCAATGCAGAAAGCTCTTTGACAACTTCCCCTCCAATTTTGCCTGTAGTCCCTGTGACAAGGATCATAGATTTTACTTCTTAATACAACTAACGGATTTGCGTTTCAGGATTTAAATTGCAGCAAGAGCATACGTGAGCGTCTATCCCCATGCGCTACGCGCACAACCAAGGATGAAAATAGAGGTACGCTTCGCTGCGAAGGTCCAGTAGGTCGGTCAAAGGTTCCTATTGCCCAGAGTCTGAGCAACACAGACCCGGATGCCCATCGGCACAACAAATTTTGGTACTTACACGTGAATTTGAGGTACATTAGACGCGTACTCCCTCGACTATGCTGCCTAGAGACTGTGTCGGGATAATCCTTGTTAGCTTAAAGCCAGACATATCATAAAGCTTTCGGAAATCGTTCTCGGTTCGTTCCTGGCCACTGTCGCCTGCTATCATAAGGTTGATATCGTGTATTTTACCGAAGAACGGCTCATTGCCTGTTGGGATGACCAATTCTCCGAGCAGAAGTCTCCCATTATTAACCATTGCACGATGGCAATTCCTGAGTATCCTAGCGCTGTCTTCGTTATTCCATCCGTGGATGATTGATGAAAGAATATATACGTCACCGCCGCTTGGCAACGATTCAAAGAAGTCTCCACCAACAACCTCACAACGCTCCGCAAGCCCGGCTGCTTCGATGCTTTTACTTGATCCCTCGATCACAGATGGCCTGTCAAAGAGAATTCCGGTCACTGCTGGGTTGGCTTTTAGAATGGACTTAATAAGAGTTCCATGACCGCCACCTACATCGACGACCTTTTTCACTCCAGAGAAGTCATATGCGGCAGCAAATGATATGTGCATCTGCGATACATAATCGGTCATGGCTTCATCGAAACACTTGCCTGAATCAGAATGCTGCATTAGATACTCAAAGATTCCAATACCATGGAAATGGTGGAATGCCGATTTGCCAGTTTGCAGAGTGTATAAAATTTTTCCAAACGGGTAGTAATAGTACTCATCACCGCAAGTAATCGCCATATTGCGTATCGAGCCCGGCACTCCGCTCTGAAGAGTTTCTGCAAGAGGCGTCAGCCCAAAGCAATTTGGTTCAACCTCTTTAAATATGCCATAACTACTGAGTGCACGCAATGCTCGATAGAGAGAAGATGCATGCGTTCCGCTCGATATCGCAAGCTTCTCGCTACTCTTCGGTCCATCTTTTAGCAGATCAGCAATACCAAGCTTTGCTGCCGCGTAAATTAACTGTGAAAGCCAGGTACCGCCGATCATCTGAAGCATTACCATTGATGGCGACGATTCAGTTGTACTCGATTTATCAGATGGTAAATTTGTTGACATCATAACATCAGAATCAATGGAAAAGATTGTGTGAGATTGAAACCCTAAAGAACCTGGGAACTTACAACTAGCCATTAGCAAAACGATATTCCAAAATCGATTTCAAGTTTCTTGCTTCGATCCGGTGGATTGCATCAAAATCTGGCCAAATATCGCCGACCCAACTCCGATCCGTGCGCTCACGAGCACTGGAGATATAGTCTGGAACATTAGTAACGTTACGGTCGTAATAAGGATGTTTGCAGTTAGTCCAGAGCATGACAGTTCCTGGCTTGCGAAGCGTGGGCATTGCATCAATGAAGCGGAAGTAGTATCGCATCCAAAGTTCTTCTCCTTGATCCCAAGCACAGGGGTAGTCCACCACTCGACTATCGGAGTAAGCCTCGGCGCGAACGTAAATAGAGGTGTCCTTGGCTAAATACTCTATACCCTTGTAAAGACCACCGCCAATATGTTTGAGGTGGCGCATGCTGAATGTCCACTCCTCCAAGCTATAAACGTTCGCTGCATATTCAAAAGCCATATCTACTGGACAATGAATGTACTCACCAAGGTGACAGTAACTGCCGAATATATCCTCATGTGAATAAGTTTTCTTGGTCATCTCATTCAGCTTTGCCATGACCTCTGGGATATCATGATCTTCGCAGCTGTACAAACCTGGTATCTTTATTGACGGAATATCATTTGTAACAAGACTCTCTCTACTCCAAGGTCCTAGTGTATCACGTACTAACATGCTTGCCTCCTATATGGTAAATAATGTCAAATGTTGTAAATCTTACTAACTCGAAATATTACATAGTGCTATGTCCAACGTATGACCATAGAACTAACAAAATCTCCCCCATTTGAGAATGTTCCAAAAGTAAGCAAGTCACCGGACTGCACTTTGTTCTTCTCTATTGCATCGGCAAGAGTCACGGGAATCGAACTCTGAAAAAGGTTTCCATAGTATTCCAGAGTGTCATGAACTCGCGGCTCCCCGATTCCGATCCGGTCACGCCACTCTTTGATCAAGAAGGTATTGGGCTGATGAGTGATCAGCAATGAGACATCATCTGTCGATAACCCAGCTTTAAAGAGACATTTTGAAACCGCGTCAGGTACTAATTCAACAGCATTAGAACGTATAGCCGTGACCATATCTGGTGAGAAGTTGACAGTAATCGGTCCACACCCACGTTCCCAATAGTTCAAAAACCGACCATCAACCATATCGGGTTCAAAGACGAACAGCCCATAGTGTTCTCCGTGAGAGCGTTCATAACTAGCCACCAAGCTAGACTTACCGTCAACTAACAGAGTTGCTGATGCTCCATCGCCAAGTACCCAGGACTTCTTCGACTTTTGAAATTCTGGGAGGCGCGAGACGAAGTTTGTTACAGTGACAATGGCAATTGTCTTGTACAGCCCTGACTCGATGAATGCACGGGCAGTATTGAGCATCGACAGGTAGGAACTGCAACTTGTGTCCAGATTCAAAATCGTTGCCTGACTTGCCCCAACCTGATTTTGGATGGCAGGTCCAATACCGGGCCAGAAATAATCGCTAAACATGCACGAACACAGAATGAGGTCAAGGGCTTCCGGTTTTGTACCAGTTCGTTCAAGCAGGAGCTTCAAAGCTTTGCTACCGAGATCCGAGGACTGGTATTCTGGTGAAGCAAAGCGTCTCTCCTTGACACCCTTGAAAAAAGCGTTTTTTTCTAATTCGTTATCGTCTTCGCCATCCAGTGCCAGCTTGGTATTATCGACGACACGTTCCGGCATAAAACTGACAACATTTACAATCTGTGCACCAGGCATCATTCTACCTCCTTTTAATATACCGTGAGTGTTTAAAATCAAGTCGCATCGTCAAATACAATGCTTAATGAGGAGAGGGAACTAAAAAAGGTAAGTTTTCTGGGAAATTAGATTGCAACTTGGTATGAGAGATTCCCTTCGACTTACCTTTGCCAACAGGAATTGTTGGTGCATATTCGGGCAGAAAAGGTGTAAAAGGTGGCAGCTCTTCGTGCAAGAGGCGAAGTTCTAGAACGCCCGGAAGGTCTGTGTGGTTGCTATAGTCTTCAAGTTGGTAGCGCAATTCGTCAACCGTGCCAGCACTTCCCACCCAAAGCCGATCAGTCGTACCAAATCCCCGAACGCTCAGAGCAATATTCACGGGTGCATAGCGTACACATTCCAATCGCGACTCAAAGAAAAGCTGTTGACGCGTTACACACATGCCATGCATATTGTTATTGAACACGACAAAAAGGATTGGAAGTCCTAAGTCTACAGCTGTGTGGATTTCAAACCCGGTCATTAACAAGGCTCCGTCACCAGCACAAACTACTGTCCTTGTGCCTGAGGGTGAGCCTAGTTGGGCACCAATTGCTCCCGCGATCGCATAACCCATCCCTCCCATACCAAGAGCAATTGTCGAGCTGGAGCCTCTTGGTACACAAGTCATGTGGAGTGCAGCAGCAGCGCAGTTGCCCGCATCGTAAAGGATATGTCCATTCTCAGGAAGAAAATCTTGCAAAATTGTAATAGCCTCACTTTGTAAGAGGGGCTGACTATTGGTTGTTTGCCTGCGATCCTCTGATGGAATTGATCGGGCAAGAAACGGCTTGAATCTCTCAAGGGCGTAGTCTTGAGGTGGCTTAACCTTAAAAGGTTTTTGCTTCAGTAGCTCTAAAAGCGCTCTGAAAGTAACTCCTGCATCTGCTTCAACGACCAGATCGGGAGAGATTATACGGGTGATCTCACCGACATCTACATTCACTACCGCAATCTTCTTATCAAAGAGTGCAGATCCGAGCGGCTGTCGGGTCATGATATTGAAACCTGCACCTACGACAATGAGCAGATCTGCTTTAGTCTTTAAGTAGGTGTGGACGGAGGGATGACCTGCAACACCTAACATTCCCAAATAGAGGGGGTCATTATTCGGGAACACGCTGCGTCCTGATAGTGTGGTCACAGTTGGTAGACTGACAGAACGGGCAAAATCGACTACAGCCTGTGGATCGCTGCACCGTTGCACCCCATGCCCCAAAATGAGTACAGGGTTATTCGCCCGACAAATCTCCTCGAAAAGAGGACGAATCATGTCCAATGTAACCGCTGTCGGACGTATGAGATTTTTCAGATTATCAGCCCAGTTTTCTGGGCAAGGTTCGACCTCTTGCTCAAATATGTCGCGAGGAAACATTAGAACAGCTGGTCCAGGACGACCGGAAAGAGCAGCTTTCACTGCCTCGGTTAGGTGATACCAAAAGCTGTCCGGGGTTGAAATCTTCGCCACATACTTGGCCACCGCACCCCAGAGCTTCATGGCATCCACTGTCCGACCAATTCCTGAAGAGTCTTGAAAGGCTCCCCTTCCATCAAGTGCTGATGGTGGCTGTCCGACTAAAGCCAGAACTGGCACTGACTCGGCATAGGACTCAGCGATCCCAGCAATTAGGTTCACCATTCCCCCACCAGACGTTGAGCAGCATACACCCAAAGTTTGGTGAACGCGTGCTCGACAGTCTGCCATGAAAGCCGCCCCATCCTCACTCTTAGCCATCACTGACTGTAACTTTCCCTCTCCTAGCCGATGGATGGCGTCATGAATGTGTTCAATATTTGCCCCGCTGACACCAAATATGTAGCGCACATCTAGGAACATTAAAGCTTTGACCAGTGCATCACTTAACTTCATACAAATATACGTCCTCCGTTATGCTTGAATGGCACTTGCCCAAAAGGCGGAAAAACCTAAGAAGTAACTATGTTTTTTGCTCTGATGATGCGCTCATTGGCCAAATATTTAGCAGCGTCGTGTGTAGTTATTCCCTGCTCTTTAGCCCTAATGAAAATCTCAAGGAGAGTGTCGTAAATGTTATTAAGTTGTTTGAAAGTCTTTTCTTCATCCGAGCCAATCATTTCATTGTATACGTTGATCAAGCCTCCAGCGTTAATGACATAGTCAGGGCAATAAAGTATTTCCTTTGATTCAAGGAGTTTACTGTGTATTTGCTCGTCTTCAAGCTGGTTATTCGCAGCACCTGCAATGATGGGAGCTTTGATAATAGGAATTGTTGAACTATTAAGAACTCCTCCTAAAGCACAAGGAGCAAAAACATCAACATCAAGGGAGTAAATTTCTTTCGGGTCTACAACCGTTGCCCCGTATAAGTGTTTAACTTCCTCCGTTTTCTCCCTGTTCAGATCGCTTACAAAAATTATTACACCATATTCATGCAAGTATTTACAGAGATTTTTACCTACATTCCCTATTCCTTGAACTGCAATTTTAAGTTGATTTAGCTTTTTTTGTGGCAACCGAAATTCTACAGCAGCTTTAATTCCTAAAAAGACTCCTAAAGCTGTCGTAACAACTGGTCCACCAGCTTTTTCTGCGCCACCCACAACGTAATTTGTTTGCCGACGAATATTCCTCACATCTTCAGGAGAAATATTTACATCTTGACCTGTAATAAAACGTCCTTTGAGACTATCAACGAAACGTCCATACGTTCTCAGCAGTCCATCTGTTTTATTTTCAGGATTAGCAATAATTACTGCTTTTCCTCCCCCAACAGGAATGTTTGCACACGCTGCCTTATAGGTCATACCGCGACTAAGACGAAGAACGTCTCGCAAAGCATCGTCCTCGCTAGCGTAAGGCCATAGACGTGTCGCACCCATAGCAGGTCCCAAGCTTGTGTCATGGATCGCAATAATGGCCCTAAGATCTGACTCTTTGTCATGGCAAAAGAAAATTTGCTCATGACCCATTTCTCTAATAGTCTCAAAAAACTTCATGCAGTTCTCCTTTATACCTTATTCTGCAACATGCCACAACTCAAATAATTTCTCCTGTTGTCTAACCAGTGCAGTTCCTAATTGTGCCGAGACTCTAAGACGTTCGGATATTTTGTGATAAATTCCCGTCTCAGATGCGCCCAACACAACTGCCGACGTTCTTGCTCTAAATGATTCAGGCGCTTCTGTTCCATGCTACTTAATTTATCAGATTGGGGTGGCCTTTTTTGATGATCGCTCTCCTACCCACCTGAACGGTTACAAACCATTTAGTTGATAGTTATAATACATCTTAGGTATTCACCCTTACTAAAAACGGCGTTGCTGAATGAAGGGATGAATCGATTTATGTAGGTACAGTTTGATACTTCAAATAGTGAAGTAACAATTTAACTGAACATCTCAGTATTTCTTCTGTCTTGGAATAGCATAGCGTTTCCCTATCTAATATCGGTGCAATTGGTCTAGGTGGTGTGATTATCCAATATAGCAGTGGGTTCAGTTTCCCTGGAGTTTGACCTTCTGGTGGAGCCTGACCTTTTGCCTGTTTCAGCTTAGAGTGAGTGAGTCGAACAATAATTGCTTGGCTACTACCGTTGAGGTAAAAATCTCGTACAGCATAGCCAAGGGTACTATTCAGCCACAATCCTCCAAAAATGCGTTCAAAGTCGCCATAATTGTTGATAGTAATTGCCTCGTCTATAGGGCCTCGTAAGGCACGACCAATAAAGGGAGTAATAGAGGTAGATACGCCTGTAATCGTGCGTACTCCACTCTTGATTTCTTCTACGTAAACGCCTGGATAAGTTGGTTGTATGGGCATTGTTCATTCTCTGGTTAAGTATTTAGAACTTACAAATTGACAAGATAGTCAACTTTTAAATAAAAAATTAAGAACAGTTTGCAAGTTTTAATGTTAATAAGCTAATCGGCATTCAAGTTGTATAATCAGGGCGCTCATGTTGTCCACCTCACAAGATATTGAGAAAATTTTAATCTGCAAATCAGATGTGTTTTAGCTTAACAAGACCTTTGAGCGAGAACTCCGTGACTTGGGCTGTAAGATAAAAAGTAGCGATGGCTAAAACAAAACATACCCCTAAACTGTTACCTTGCCATTGCCCCGTCAAGGTGTGGTTATAAAGCTTTTATCCTTTCCTTCAGGTAATGTGACATTTGAGGGTACGGAATGTGAGCTTCAATCGCGGTGAATTACCTTTAATATTAGTTTTTCTCTTGGTCTGTGAAACTCATAAAACTCATCTCAGAACTCATAGAAAAACTCATGAAAAATAACATCACCAAGTCAATACTTGTCGTTAAGGGGGAAAGGGAAGGGGAAAAGGGAAAGAAAAAACTCTTAATCCTTACCCTTTAACCCTTTGTACTTTCAGCTTCGATTGCCCGTATTGTTATTTATACTCTGATGTAGAGCAACAAATTATTTGTCCTGCTAGACAAATTCAGTGTCAAAATCCTTAATTTCAGAGATTTTATGGATTGGGAGTTTCATACTTTAAATGGACAAGCGGGAAAATCGCATCCACTAACACAATCTTGTTCTAAAGTGAAGTAATAGCAAAGAAATGGATTGGACAACAATTTATCGCTATGGTCAAATAATTCGTCGCTCTACAGCTTCATTTGCGTCTCTCCTCTTTAACTGGGCGATCGTTTGCGTTCATGGCAGATACTTAAATTCCTGATGGGTTAAAGACCAAACAGGAGTCCAGTCAATTTCTCTTTGTTCATCAAAAGGTTCGGGGACTTTTTGAAACCAGCCTTGACACTCAAGATTCCATTGCTCTCTATTCTGATATTGCTGTTGGCTGAAGTTCATACAAACATTGGGATGGATCGCCTTGTCCCCCATGTATTGGTAACTGCCTTTTTCTCTAATTTCATCCCCTTGAAATACCCCAGAATATCGCTTGATCGCTTCGCAAAAACCACTAGCCATAGCTTGAGAGTCAGTCCTACCTTTCCCTGCACTTCTACCCCCCAAATTTTGCCGTAAACTAGCTGAATCGTCGAAAATACTGAGAAAATGATGTTTGGCAATGTAATTATGAGTTAATCCATTCCCAGGAATTTTATTTAGTTCTCGCACAACGCCAGTAATGGGGCTAATATGATAGACCTCTTGCAAAAGTCCTAGATCCGTGGGACAAGTAGATTAGAGTTGGGTAGCATCTATGACCTACGAACAGGTAAAGAGCCTGAAATCAGAAGACTTTAAACGCTTGTGTGGTGTACGTCCAGATACTTTTAACCAAATGCTAGAGGTAGTGCGATCGCACAGCAAGCCAAAACGAAAAACTTTCCCGACCAGGTAAATTAAGCTTGCAAGATCAATTATTGATGACATTAGAATACTGGAGAGAGTACCGTACCTACTTCCATATAGCCCACATTCCGCACTTCAGAATGCAATACATTAATGTTTCAATTAATATTACCAATAATAAAAATATTACCTAGTATTAATACTGAGAGCAGTTGGTAGGCGTGCGATCGTTGTAAAAGCTAAACTTAGCCGAACTGTTAAAAGTATTGTTAGTTGTAAAAAAATGAGAAAATCAAGAGAAAGCTTTCATAAATAAAATCGAAAAAAATGAATCATCAAAAAGAAGAAACATTCATTAAAAATTTGGATCATTTAGGAATAGTAGCTGGAATTGTTGATGAGATAGGAATAGTAGAGAAAATCAATGACCTGCTAGGAACCGATACTAGGGAAAGAGTTAGTGCCGGGGAAGTTGTCAAAACAATTATTTTGAATGGACTTGGATTTGTTTCTAAACCATTGTATTTATTTTCACAGTTTTTTGAAGATAAAGCTATAGAACATTTTTTAGGGGAGGGGATTAAGGCAGAGGATTTAAATGATGATAAATTAGTCAGAGTGATGGATAAGTTATACAAATATGGATTAACTAAGCTATTCCTAATAATTGCCTTAGAAATCGTCAAAAAATATGGAATATCTCCCAAATATTCTCATTTAGATTCAACTTCATTGCATTTGCACGGAGAATACAATAATCGTTTGGATAATCAGGAGAAAGAATTAGAAATAATCAGAGAAAATCCTATTATAATCACACAGGGATACTCTCGTGACCATAGAATTGAATATACTGTTCTAATAATTGAAGGAAATTGAAATTAAATATTCTTGTAGAACTAGCTTTTTGAACTCTATATTATTAGTGCCTGACACCAAACAATTCGCAGTTCGCAATTCGCAATTCGCAATTGTTTTAACTGCGAATTGCGTTAGCGTAGCGTTAACGAGTCCTCTCCCAAGGGGAGACGCCAAAGGCGAACGAGCGTCATTATCAATTGCGAATTGGTTTGATGCTTCATCCCGATTTAACCATAGGCGGAAAATCGAATCACGCTCATCATCGGGTGGAACAAACTGGTAAACACACTCCCGATTTTCCCTCGATCCCAAACGCCCGACATAATCCAACCTCAAATCAATTTTCTCCAGCAATTTCTGTGCGATCGCAATCGGTGTATGTTTTTCAGAAATGGAAACATTCAAGTAATTCTTGATAACGTGCCTGTGCTGAACAGCCAGCGCTTTAAACTCCACCATCTTCTCATCAGACCCCCGCAACTGAACGTCTGGTGTAAGAAATTGCAACAGATTCAGATTTTTGAGTAACAAAACAGCAGGTAATAGTTGCCCCTTGTTAAAATCTGGTTTCCAAATCGAATTCTCCCCAGCTTCTAACTGCGCTTTTGCTCGTTTCGCATCACGGTTGGTCAAGTCGTTTCGCTCCAATTCGTAATTCGTAATTCGTAATTCGTAATTATTACCCCACGGATAAATCCGGGGGCTTGAATAAAGTTGGCTTTGCCCTTTTTTTCTTTTTCATAATTAAAATTAGGGGCTTGCACCCTTAATGAATTAATTAATAATTAATTCCTAATTTCTAAGTTTTTAATTACGAATTACGAATTACGAATTACGAATTATTCGGTCAGAAATTCCCGCCCCAGCGTCAAATAATAGTGCATCCGCAGTTGGGGATACCACCCATCGTCATCTTTCTCGACCAAATCAGGGGTTACGTCAATTTCGTAGCGACGAGACAATTCCGCCTTGCGTTGCTGATGTCGTTCAGTTTTCGTTTTCGCCTTTTTGTCTTGCAGTTTCTTGAGTTCAGTTTGAGAGAGTTCAACAGAATTAGCGATCGCTTCACACTCAGCAGTATACAATTGCTCACTTGCCGCTTTAACAGACTCGATTACTGCTTTACTTTCATCATCCGATGCATCATCAGCATCGATAACGGTGTACCATTGGTGTCAAGTTAAGGCATCAGCCCAGATGTCAAGTGACCGAGCAGCTGTTCGTCGGTGACGATGCTCCAGATGGAGGATTATGGAATGGTCGTAAAGTGGCAGATTGGTTGAGTGAAGTCACAGGGACAACAGTTAGCCGACAAAGAGGATGGGAAATATTACGGCAGATGAGTTAAGAGGTGCGAGTACCTGGCCCGTCTCACACAGAAAGCGACCCAGTAGAGCAAGAAGCCTGGAAAAAAAACTAGCAACAGAAGTTGAAGAACTTAAAAGCGCTTATCCAGAAGCTGAAATTCAATTGTGGTGCGAAGATGAACAGACGCTCGAAGACTCGCTACCGCTTCGCTAACGCTTGGGGCTGAAGCCAATTCTCAGGAGAGTTTACGTACCTGAGGGAGAAATACCAATTGCCAATGTTAATTGGAAATTTAAATGGTTATGGTTGTATGCATTTGTACATCCTAAGTCAGGAGAAACTTATTGGTGGATCTTGCCCTACGTCAACACCGAACTCTTTAATCAAGTTTTAGCTGACTTTGCTCGTGAATTTGAATTAGGTGCTAAAAAACACATTCTTCTAGCTGTTGACCGTGCTGGCTGGCATATTAGCCATAATTTAAAAATTCCTGAAGGGTTACATTTAACATTTTTGCCCTCTCATTCACCCGAATTACAACCTGCTGAAAGATTGTGGACTTTGGTTGACGAACCAATTGCCAATCAATCGTTTAAAACCCTAAATGATTTGGAGGAAGTTTTATTTCATCGCTGTCAATTTTTACTTCAACAGCAAAATTTGATTCAAGGGTTAACTGGTTTTCATTGGTGGATTAAAATCGCAGTTTAATCGTAAGTAATTAACCGGACATGATATGAGAACCTTGAGAAAGTACACGTGTGACCCGATATCTCACCTTTTCCTTTTGGCGTGTAAGTACATACTTGCCAGCAGCAGTGAGAGAATCGAACAAGCTCATTACCATAAAATCCCATGTCTACTATCAGTAAGCCACCATCAGGTAAACGCTCTAACAGGGCTTGCCACCAACGAGTCTCATTGATTTTGGCTTACTCTTCATACCAAATTGCTACTCTTGTGTGTGTGAAAGCTTCTACCACCATCAGCATCTTTCCTGCTAATACCGCACCTGTTTTTTCTTGCAGTTGTCCGAAGTGTTTTTTCATCGCGAAGAAGTGTTGAGGCATCCCCAATCCAGATGGCGGTAAATCTTTGTGCGTAAGGATTCAGGTGGCAGAGTATTGACAAGGAGGACACTTGAGGGTGAGTATCACAAATATGAACCAAAGCCAGCCTGAAGAATTAGACCGAGAAAGTTTGAGCCAGTTGCCCAAAGAAGAACTG
>NZ_JAIVFS010000119.1 GCF_020829645.1 Nostoc mirabile CHAB5784
TTGCCTAATTATCAACAACAAATATCTGAAAGCCTCATTTTCTCGTACAGATTAGCTAATTTAGATGATTGCATTTACGTGCTCTAAACTAGTCACACAAAGGCTTTGACTATTTTCGGAGATGTCTATTTGGCAAAGGTATTGACTTACGCACTTATTAGGAATTCTTGGCGTTCTTATCTACGAGACGCTGCGCGTTGGCGGAGCCTCTCGCAGAGAAGGCGTCTTGGTAGTTCGACAAATAACGACGTTCGGCGGGACGTGCTAGTAAAGTATAGGCGGCGTAAGAACCGATCGCAAATGCTGCCATGACACCAGACATAGCGAACGCACTGTGCCCATTATAAAGGAAAGCCACTAACCCACTTGCTAGTGAGCCACCGAGCATTTGCAGAAATCCGACTACGGCGGCTGCAACTCCAGTACTTTCTGGTACTGGTTGGATGGCACCATGCATAGCATTCGGTGAAATGATCCCACGACAAAAGGTATTTAGCACCAGCAATGGCATGAGTGTTGCGACTTGGGCTGCACTACTCACTGACACAATCATAAGTGCCACTGTGGAAACGACAGCGACAATTAAGCTAATACTGAGTAATCGTGAAGGTGGCACACCTTGGAGACTCCAGCGCCCATTCAGGAATGAACCTACCATGATCCCAAAGGCGGTTGATGCAAATAGCCAACCGTAGATTGTAGTTGAGACACCAAAAACGTTGAGCATCACTAATGGTGAGCCGGCAACGTAGGCGAACATACATCCAAAGTTAAGTGCATTCACAAGGGCATAGCCAAGGCAAATGGGATTGGTGAGAATTTTTCTATAATTATTGATTAGCCGATGTGGTTTGATTGCATTTAGATCACGCTGAACAAGAGACTCACTTAGTCCAAAAGCAACAGCCAGTACCAGCAGTAATCCTCCCACAGCTAGCACACTATAGATTGCCCGCCAACCTATGAGTGCCAAAACCCATCCACCGATTGTAGGTGCAATCATCGGTGCTACACTCATCACCAGGTTGACGTAAGAAAGTTGCGCCCGTGCTTCTGGGCCATCAAATAAATCTCGGACGATTGCCAGCGTCACCACCATGCCAGCACCAGCACCGGCACCTTGAACTAAGCGCCAAGCAATCAGAGTACCGATCGATGGTGCCGCAGCACAAACTACACCAGCCAGCGCAAAGATTCCACAGCCTGCGAGTAAAACTGGCCTACGTCCATAACGATCTGAAAGTGGGCCAAAACCGAGCTGCGCGATCGCAAAACCAAGCATAAACAAACTAAGTGTTAGTCCCACCGCGCCTGGTGACGTTCTCAGCGCCGCACTGATTGTCGGGAATGCTGGTAGCCCCATATCGATTGACAAGGGCGGTAGTGCAGAAAGCGCCCCCAACAAGATCGTAAAGCTTAGAGATTTGGGTCGAATTCGCATTTTTTAAGTTCGTTAAAGGGGATTGGGATAGGGCGATCATATCTAAAACCTTTGTTAATAAGTAGGGAATAATGAGATTATTTTTAACTGGGGACGACCACCGAGTTTTTCTAATGGAAACTCTCCTGCAATCAACGACGGGCTACGCCTACGGAATTGAGATTCACTCTTTAATGTATAGTCAAGGGAATCCCGTTATCTTGGGGTTTTAAATTGAGAATAAACGGAACAGCTTTCAATACCCAATCGGACACGGGTGTATAATTAGCAGCTTCTTCTCCAAAGCTAATAGAAAGCATATCCGTATGAATAATCCCCGGATTGAGGGGTATAGCTGCCATACCATTCGGCAATTCTTGTGCTAAAGAACGAGTTAATCCTTCGATTGCCCACTTAGAAGCACAGTATGGTGCAACTTGGGCTGAAGTTGAACGTCCCCAGCCAGAACTAAAGTTAACAATAATACCCCGCTTGTTTTTCACCATTGCTGGTACGAAATGGCGAATTATATTCGCTACTCCTTTGATATTGATATCTATTAAATCAGAAAATTCTTCAGATGGTATTTCCCACAAAGGTGCTGGATAATTGGTAATTGCCGCATTATTAATTACTATATCTGGCGGTGAATACTTGTTCAGTATATGTTCTGCCCATTTTTTTACAAGCTGTTCATTTGCCACGTCTACAGATGTAAAATCGTTGGGCGCACCATACGAATGACGTATTTTATCGATAGCATCTGATGACCGAGCGCAACCAATAACAGTATGCCCCTGTTGAATAAAACCCTCGGTCATTGCATAACCTAGACCTTTACTTATGCCTGTAATTAAGATGAGTTTAGTCATAACACTAACCTTAGCGGTTTCATGATTAATTCTCTAGGTGAGCAATTCGTTGAAAAAAGTAACCACTTCCTCTTGCTGTAAGTATATATTCTGGATTTTCCGGGTCATCTTCTAACTTCAAGCGCAAACGTGAGATATGTACATCCACCACACGAGTATCTGCATGTTGTTCTGGGTTATAACCCCACACTTGCTGCAATATTTCTCCACGGGTAAAAGATTTGCCGGGATAGCTCATCAATAACTCTAGTAAGCTGTACTCTACACCCGTTAATGGAAGCCGCTCACCTGCTTTGTAGACTTGTCGCTTATTGGTATCAATTTTGAGATTGTCTACAACCATTACTCCCAAATTAGAAATAGCAGTAGTAGTTGTTCTATCGTTTCTTCGTCGCAGCAAGGAGCGAATTCTTGACTCTAATTCCTTGGGTGAGAAAGGTTTTGCCATATAATCATCAGCACCTAGCTCCAGTCCAGTGACCCGATCTGCTACATCTCCCAAAGCTGTAAGCATGATGATTGGTACATCTGACTCTTTCCGTAATTGTTGGCACACACCGTAGCCATCTAGCTTTGGCATCATTACATCTAGAACTATTAAATCAGGGGTCAACAAGCGAAAAGCTGACAAAGCTTCTTCACCATCGCTAGCTGTAACTACGCTGTAGCCAATCATTTCTAACCGCGTCTGTAAAATCCGGCGGATGCTGGCTTCGTCATCTACTACCAGGATTTTTCCTTTATCACCTGATAAGTTTCTCAACGCTGTTCCTCCACAGCGAGAACTCTCAACCATCTATTATCTGCTCATTAGGAGTCAAAAACGCAAAACAATCTTGAAGTACAGTTATGAGGAAAGAAGCGATGGCTTAATACTTGCATCTGTGCAACTAAATTATGCTAGGGCATCTGCCCGAAAAAGAGATTTATATCCAATTAATAAATTCTTCAGCAAGAGACTCGTATTTTCCATCGATTTGGTGTACCTTGTTATTTCTGTGCAAATTATTTATACCTATCTTCTTGCAACTTTACTCATCCAAATTTTAAACCAATGCCTTCGAGGGAATATTCAATGAAAACTTCTAATGATATAGATACCAAGAAGATCATCAAAAAATCTGATAAGCTTACCCTGAGACAGATGAAGCTAATTGAGGAGGCAGAAGACCAACTTCTTGAAGCTAATACTGTCAATTCTCCAGCCCCTGTGGTTGAGGTTGAGGAGAAACCAGTAGCGATTTCAGAGCCTAGAGTTCCTGACTATATTCCATTTCTTGATAATCCTCCAGTACAATCGGTGGGCAACTCTGGCTGGCAGGTTTCTGATGTCTGGCGGGATATTCGGGTAGATGATTTTTGTAATTAAAGCAGACAATTTGTATTCCCAGACGGTTGACCATCAAGGCAGTTGCAATTATCCATAATCCGAATCTTAGAGGAGGGACAGGCATCAAGCACATCAAGCAAGGGAGAAAAGTTTTCCCGAATGCATACTTACTTGTGCAGCAATACCTCTGTCTCTTCGCTAAACCAATATTATGGCAACCGCCTGAGCAACTTTTGTAAACTATCTTTGCACTCAGTCAAAGTTACAGTTGCATTGTGCCTATAATAAGTTACGGCTAACTATAATTGGAAGTTAGCACTTCAAACCTGTGTATTGCTGGATTACCCATTATAGGCGATACCAGGGATAACCAAAATTTATCGGCAGCGCAATAGTATCTATTCTCGTTGCCAACATGCACTCTCCGCGATCGCATGTTGGTGAAAGTGTTATATATCAAGGAAAGTAGTTTTAATCGTAGTTTTAGTCGGATAAAAGATAAGGGTTTCTTATTTAGTTTAAAGATGGATTATAGCACAGATTCTTTACCTTCGATAAAACTGATACCATTGGATAGAAATCTATCTAGTGTGCAAACAACAAAAAATAGAAGTTCTGTTAAAATTAGCACACCCACAGATATTCGATGGATAAAGGTACTGGAATTTTTACGCAGCAATAACCTAGCGCCTAACAGCCGAAAATTGTACGAACGTGAACTAAAGAGATTCTTGGGATGGACGCAATTGCACTTTAATGAGTTACGCCCACGTCACCTTGGTTTGTACAAAGAATACCTAAGAGATGAAATACGGACTGATGCAGGTAAACCGCTTTCAAAAAGCAGCATAAATGCCGGAGTTGCTGCACTCAAAAGCTTTTTTAAATGGATGTGCTATACGTATCCTGACATTATTGCTACTAATCCCACACTGGGGATTAAACTGGAAAAAGTACCTCTACCGCCAGCCCAGAGTTTAACCCCAGAACAGATGGAACGGGTTTGGTCAGCGTTAGAATTGTTAGGAGAAACAAAGCAACGGGATACAGCACTCGTTCACATTCTCAGTCATGGACTCCGGGCAGGGGAAGTTGTACAGCTAAATGTTGGGTCATTTGATGGCAAGCTGCTATTTTTACCAGACACCAAAACCAATGAACCACGCTTAGTTCCACTGCGAAAAGAAAGCCGGGAAGTTTTAGCAGAGTATTTGCAATTGCGCGAACAGCAAGGAGAGGTGTTGACCAGCCTTAGCCCACTGATGATTTCACACCATGCTTCATACAAGGGCGAACGCTTGAGTTATCACGGTATTTACTTTGCTGTAGAAAAAATCGGTGAAATAGCTCACATTGAGGATTTACATCCTCACTCCTTTCGACATACTTACGCTACTGACTTATTGCTATTGGGAGTTGACCCCAGCCATGCACGAAAATTAACAGGGCATCAAAGCGAGAAAGCGTTTCGGCGCTATACCCTTCGCAGTGAACAGGAGGCTGCGATCGCTGCCTACTATCGTGCAATCGGTGAAACTCAAGTGGAGTAAGGTATGCCTAAGCCACTCGATCTTAAGTGTCAGTTATGCGCCAAGTTACCAACAACCCAAGCTAAAGTGCTGCATGGAACAGCAGGGGATGGATGTTGGAATCCAAAAGTCTGGCACAATCGCCGCTCATTCTATCGCCACCGCTCCCAGAATAATTCAGCAGAAATTGATGCGATCGCAGTCGAACCACCAGCAACATATTTTGCAGTTCTGTATCTATATAAAGAAGCGGGGGATAAACCATTACACGCCTTGGGTGCAGAACTCTGGCTGGGGCAAAAACCTGTTTGCCGCTTAGAACCAATTCATTGTTTTGGGCTAACGGCTGGCAAGATCCGCGCCTATACAGATCAGGTGTTGCAGGCATTTGCCAGACAATATGGTGTTTCACTATATCAATATAAAGATATGTTTGAGATTGCCTCAAGCTACTGCCCAGTAAGACCCTGCCCGTTACATCCACAATCCTAGAGATGACCACATACCGCCAATTAACAATCTGGGATGTATTAGATGAGTTGTCCGAATCTCCAGCGACATCCTCACTTGTACCAATGTGGGAATGTTTAGATGCCGAGCTAGAGAATTTACCAATAGATGCACAGTTATCAACTGCAGCGCTTGCCTTCAGTCAGATTGCAGATATTCTTAAATCTCGTGCCCAAGTGCTGTTGCAAGATACCCGCGATCGCAATAGTCTTTTGGGGCCAATTGTTAGCGCCGATCTCTTTGCTGGTCTAGTGCGGACAACAATGCATCTGGATTTAGATGATTTGATTGAACCGGAAACACCACAAACCTTTAAACCACAGGGCCCACACCAATTTTCATCTCCTAACCAGGAGGGTGATTCTGTAGCAGCACCTGTTGAAAAAGCGAATGTTTTGGCAATGCTCGATGAGGTGACAACTTTAGAAGATGTCCGCAATTTGGCATCAGATGAGGATGTGGAAAAATGGCAGAGCGTGATTGCTAACTACCTGATAAATGTCAAAGATGAGATTTCTTTAGTTAAACTGCAACGTGTGTTGGAAATGCCGATGGTAGAAGTATGGTTGGGATTATTGCTGGGTGGGTTTACATTAGAACAACGTGGTGATTTTTATCACAATCAAAATGTCTGGGTGAAAAGCTCTCCTTTTTATGACCAGCAACATCCTTGAGGGATGACGGTCAAAGAGTCCAAAAAAGCGGATAAAATCAAGCTAGTCTCCGCTGAGGACGAGAACATAAAAAATTGCGGCTGCTCCTACTGTCGCTGTAACCGTAAGATGAGCAAGTTGCTTGCTTCATGCTTTCAAAGCGGGTTGCTCAATTTATGGGTTCTTGGCAACTGTTGGTGATCTTGGTTGGGGAAAGGCAGAGTTATCAGCTAAACATAACTGCGTAGGCGTAGCCAGCCGTAGGCATCGCTCAAAACGCACTTTGGTATTTTTGAGTAAACGAAAATCGTGTATACGACCAACTCCATAGGCAGTACAGAGGATTTTCCCACTAGTGATCAACTACTAATTGTGCCTTTAAGGTATGCCGCTTTTTCTTACCATTTTTTCTTTCCTGTTTTGTTTAAGTCCCGTTAGCTTGACAACATTTTATAAGGGGTTGTTTAGCTAAATTCTCTAAATCTACGGATTTAAGCAAATTCATCCACTCCACCGCTAGAGTTGGATCTTGAGGTTTGGCAAGACGTAATTCAGCCAGAGTAGTTAAGGCATCGTACCAAATACCATTCTCAGCATAAAGCCTTACCCGTTGCTGAGGAGTTTCTTGCGCCGGGCTATCTACTAATTTAGGATTTAGATTAACCCGTTGCACCCATCCTTCCGCATACTCCCGTTGTGCAGGTTGTTGTGGATTGCAAATGATTTTCATCTTAAAAAACCAGTGATACATCTTGTCTACTTGCAATGAGGGAGTAGTTGCGCTTAAGGGAATGCTAATAATTCCTGGTGTTTCTGGGATTGTTACTATTGTTCGGTAAAGAGTTTGACTTAGTTTACTTGACTCATCTTTGAGAACAAACTCAATAGAATTAATTGTAGATTTTTTATATGGGACAAAAAACCAAAAAGTTGGATATTCTTCAGTCGTCAAGCCCCAAACTTTAGTAACAGAAACTGCTTCTGTTTGTCCTTGTTTGAGTGTCTGTTTGTATACAGGTACAAGTGCAATGGCAGACTGATTCCCAACACTACAACCACGACTTGCGGCTCCTCCGCGCTCGCCTGTTGCACCCCTGTCTGGAGGCGGTGGGGGAGGCGAAAATGTAACAGGAACGGCAGCAACTGGTGTCATCCGAATCATTGGATAATAGCCGATAATTCCCAACAAAACTATCCAGAATGTAGCAAGTATTTGTTGCCAATAAATTTTCATAGTAAATTAGGAGTTACACAATTTGGAATTTTTAATTTGGGATTATGCAATACTTTTCAAAATTTATTTTTAAATTTTATATTTAAGTAAGTTGTAACCATTAAACTATTACCTCCTAAAGCCAACATAGCAGGGATCAGGGGAACCCAACAACTATATACAATAAAAAATATAAAACAGCTAGCGTATAAGCTGATAATAGCTATCCCTCCTGCCAAGCTTAAGTAAGTGAATCGGTGCAGATTAGCAGTAAGCAAACCGCCTAAAAAAGACCAACCCCAAACCCAAATTACTTCACCCCAAAGTGGCCAAGTCCACAATAGAGGTTGTCCGTCCAAAGCAGTACTGAGAAGTTGACTGACCATCTGGGCTTGTAAAAAAACTCCTGGTATTGCCTGTAATTTCCCTTGAGGGGTCGTGTAGGGAGTTAACCAGTAATCACGATAAGTTTCTGCTGTTGTGCCAATAATGATTATTTTGTCTTTGACTGCATTAGCATTTAGCTTACCCGTTAGCACTTGTTGTAAGGTAATACGTGGTGCGATCGCTTCTAGGGAACCAGAGGAACGGTAATTTAACAAAATTTGGTGTCCAAAAGCATCAATTCCTTGATAACCTCCGGTATGAGCTTCTATTGGTTTAAATGTCAGCTTCCCTAATTGCCACGCGCCATCTGGGGTAAATTGCAACTTAATTCCCTTTGCGTATAAGTAACGCAGTGCAAGTTGAACACTCAGGGCATAGGGGGCAGTACAAGGAGATGAAGGTGAGGGAGTTAACGCTAGCAGATGGCGACGCACGACATTATCTGAATCTACGGCAATATCGCTAAAACCTAGACTTTTTGGAGAAACTTCTGGTGGTGGCTTCACACCTAGTTTTCCGGCTTGAGAATCGCTAAGTTGACACACCCCTACAAAGCGATCGCTTTTTCGCATTCGTTCTGCCAATGCTGGATAATCCTTACCCACTGGATAATCTCGGTATATATCCAAACCAATAACTTGTGGTTGATATGTCTCTAATTTTTCTAACAGTTGGGCAAGTGATTTATCTGACAAGGAACCCTGAGGTTTGTCCTGTTTTTGCGCCTGCACATCTTCTTCAGTCACAGTCACAATCAGTAGGCGTGAGTCTGGTTTCTCAGGAGGACGCAAGCGTAACAGTTGGTCAAACGCACTTAGCTCTAATGGTTGCAAAACACCCAAATACCTTACTCCCGTTAATATTCCAGTCATTGCCATGCTGATCAGTAAAAGCAATGAGAAGCCAAGCCGATTTGTGTTTTTTTTAACAGGGGTGGTTTTAGACAAAGATGTGGGAACATTACGTGCATTTCTAAACAATTCCCCCCAATTTAACGGCATCTCTGCCGGATTTTGACAGATGACAGGCAACCATGTAGCGCAGGGAAATTGGTTTTCTAGCCCTTGTAACCTTTCTCGCGCTTCCCTTACGGCTAAATACAACGAGTCTCCCTGCGCGAAGGCTTCCAAAAAATACTTTAAAAACTGCTGTGCCACCCGATCAGGTACAGGCTCTCGCATAACGATGATTTCAGGAATCTGCAAATCTGCAAACTCCCGTGCCAATCCCAAGCCATCACAGGAATTGAAAATTGCCAGTTTTAGACCTCGTTCCACTGCCTTTTTCAACGCATACTTTAACTGGCTAATTGTTAGACTTTCAGTTTGATTGATGTAGATTTTTCCTGTTTCATTGGTTTCCTGAGTAGAACTGTGTCCAGCGAAAAATAGAATCTGCCAATGCTGCTCCCATAGCTGGTCAGTAAGGTCTTGGCATTGTGGTTCAATTAAAAAGGTGATGTCTGCATTGGGTAACAAATTAAGCAGCGCTTGGTCTGCTTTGGTATCAATTCCTTGGCTATTACCCAAAATCGCTAAGATTTTTACTTTGTCGTATGTGGTTGTTATTCGGTTGACTTGTTCGTAGGCGGGAGCGCTCAGAGCTATTTCCGCTTGGGGATAGCGTTCCACTAAATCCCAAAGATGCCACGGGAGTTTCTGTAATCGGAAGTCTTTGGTTTGTAAAAGCACACGGATATTATCCGCAAGCATGAGTTTTTCTAACCATTTTTCGCGGATAGGACGAAAGGAATCGGAAGCAAGCCAAGTATTAAAACGTGCTTTAAATTCATCAGCCACCTGCTGGCAGTCTTCTAGGCTGGGGGCTTGCTTAAGTTCCTTATGTAAACCAATAGGACGAGATGGCAACCTTAAATTACGATAAATAGATTGCCAACGGTAATAATCGCGGAGAATTTCTGGGTTTGGGGGAAGCGCACCCGTGATTTCCACACTAGGGCGGACATTTTCATCGCCAATCTGTAGCGTCACGGGAAACCCTTGTTCAAAATTTCCCTCCCCTAACTTTAAGATGACTAACTTGCCCACAGCTAGTTCTCCACAGATGATCAGTTGTATCTATTATCTTGGTTGTATCTTGGTTGCTAAACTACAAAGTCCAGTTAATTATTTACCATTACAGTTTCTTGAAGAACCCTCCCACTTTTAGGTATACCTCTGTTCGGTGACTGCCCAAAGCAATGACTCCGTTGCTTTCTACGATACTTTTAGTTTTCACGCAGGTACGTAAAAAAAAATTTTGCAAATTTGTCCAATGCTCTCTCTTAAAACCGCAAAATCTCCCAATCATAGTCTTCAGGTGCGGGTTCTATTTCCCAAACCAATCCTTCTCCTAGTTCCAAGATTACTTCCAAATACAACATATCTACAGGAGTTGTTGCCGTATCTTCATTGTTCTCAAAAGCTTGTAAGTCTTCCGTTAGTAGTCGGAGCTTAAACCCAGCAGGAATTTGACCACTAGGAGTTGTACTTCGCAATTCAAAGCGCCAAACATAGTCCTCAGAAGCGCTTTTTGGGAAAACACGTAACTCGTATGTATGCTCTGCAACTATTATTTCCCGAGACAAGCCAAAGAATGTTTCTGCACTCCGCATTCTGGCAGGCACCACGACAAATTCTCTTTTTTCCCATCCCCACTGTTGAGCTAAATTCGCTACTCCTGTCTGCAACCATTGCGGAATTGACCACTGTATGAGTAAACCCTGACGGAGTTCATACAATTTTTTTCGCCAACCGCTATGTGCCAGAAGCGCACCCCAGAGTGAAAATGGAACTCCCAAGCGCGGGAATTTCACATCGGGATGACCCAACCTTTCTAAAAGGTTTTCTGCCTGAGTTTTGGTAATAGGATCTAAAGGTGCAATCTGGGCGCGTAAGGCTTCTGGATCATTAAGTTGGCGTGTAACCCATAGCACATTTATATTTGAAATTAAATCTTCACTTTCCAAGCTGTAAGTACGATCTCCAGGATCATAAACTCCTTTTGTTTTCAGAATTTGATGAGTTGTATAGCCAAAAATCTTCATCCAGCCATCATCGGGATTGACCTGTATTGCTACGTAATAGTCAGCAACCCACTCTGGAATATCTACCCATTCTTGCGGTACGCGCAACTCATCGTCATCCATAGCAAGGGTGGGAATTAATACAAGCCGATCGCGATCAAAAGTAATAGCTGTGCCATTGACTACTTCCCAAAAACTCGGCAATGCTGCACTATTAGGATAAACCCTGGCGGTGGGAGCAATTTCCTCCTGGAACCAAGGCAAAAATGCTTGCAAGCATTTTTTATTTATCCACCCACGTTGACAAGCACCAGCTGTTGAGTATGCTTGTTCTTGCGCCTCTGGAGATTGGGTAATTTCCAAGTACAAATGCTGCGAGTCAATCGTAAATGGGGGAGGTGCGTTCAACATAAATAATTTTGGAATGGCTCCATATAAAGACCATATAAAAAGTTAAGTGAGATGGGGGAGACAAAATTACTTCTTGTCTCCTGATTGGATCTGGGTATGGCTATATTCGACTTTAAGCCATTCCTCTAAGCTTGTGTTTATGGCATCTACTACGTCTGATTTAGGAGAAATATGCAAGGTGTTTTGACTCCATTGCGTGAGAGTCAAAAGCAATGACTTTTTAATGCTGCTCAGGCGACGAGAAACAGTATATTGCTTAATTTCTAACTGTGCAGCAATTTCTTGTTGAGTCAGTTGTTGAACGTAGTAAGCTTGTAGTACTTTTTGGGACTCAGCATCGAGTGCAGCGATCGCTTGGGACAAAACTTGGTTTAACTGAGCTTGCTGATTTCGTGTATTCGCAGCTTCTTCCTGCTCAATAATTTCCGTTAGTAAAGATGTTTGTAAATTTGCAGGCAATATATCTAATAAATTGCCATCATCTTCTTCTTTGAGGGGAGCGTCTGCGGAAACAACCTTAGGATAGAGGAAAGTACGGGCAGCTTTAGCAGAAGATAATAGCCAGGTTTCTATGGTTTGCTGGTTGACTGCGGGAGAGGGTGAACTCAATCGGCTTAAACGTTCTGCATTATAAAGATTAGTAATAGCCTCCCAAATCACAGCATCTGGTTTGGTAAGCTGGCGAATTTTTGTGTTGTCACCTGTGTAGAGTTCCTTAAAGCATTCCCAGGCTAAAAGATAACTCTCAATGCTTTGAGCGTTAAATCCTACATTTTGTAATGACTGTACTAGTCGTTTGCGGCTGAGTTTATGTAATAATGCCCAGTCTGAGCAAATATCTGCTTCTCGACGCGATCGCAGCACGTCCTTGATAATGCTTTCAAAGGCAAGTTCAGCGTAGCCCTTCAAATTCGAGCTATATTGAGGATTGAAAGTTTTGAGTATTTTCTGCACACGAGCGATCGCAATCTGAAAACAGTCTGCTACAGAGGATTGAGTGGAAAAGTTTCGGGCAAATTTTCTTGCAGCCCAATAGCACACCTCTTGTAAATAAGCAGAAATATGTCCCACAGCTAGAGAACTGGGTTGATTGTGCCAAACTTGATACCAGTAAATTGCCCAAAAGGTATCTGATTCTTGTTTTGAAGACCGTTCCAAGCAACTTTTAATACTGCGTCGCAGTTTGGCATCTGTTGCCCAACCACTAAATTGCTCTAGATCAAATTGCAAAAATGTAGAAAAAATTTCAACAATGCCCTGCCGGGGTTGCATGTAATACTTGCTGCCGTTGTTTGAACCATAGCTGATTTCAATTATACAGCCATATAGCCAAAAGCTAATTCCTTACTGGATAAGGATTTTACAGATTTTTTAAAAAATTTCTGATCCAAGTGCATAAAAATTAAAAGTCGTCGTAAAGAGTGATATGCAGAGAGATTCACTTAGTAAGTACTACAAAAAAGTGCAAATAAGGTGAATTAAAATTTATCTACTCATACCCCTTTCTGAACAGTTAAAACTTTTGTTAAGGAGAACAATAATGTCACAACAAGATATTATCCGCGCTTGGAAAGATCGAGGTTATCGCGAAAGTCTGAGTGAAGAGCAACGCTCTCAGCTACCTGAAAATCCAGCAGGGATCGCTGAACTGTCCGATGAGGTTTTGGAAACTATTGCAGGAGGCAGGCGTCCAGGCGGGGGCGGCGGTACAGGGGCAGGAACAGGCGGTAACTGCGGTAAGTGCACAAAAGTCGTAAGCTCAGAATGCGGCTACGGCACAGGGGCAGGAACAGGCGGTAACTGCTCAAAATGCGCCGGATGCTAATGCGTGGTGATAGTTAACGCTCGTCAGATAATCGTCTGACCAGTGGAAAGGTCTGTCTAAGCAGTATAAACTCTAACCGAATCGTTCAGACATAAAACTATCAATGTCTTCACGATTCGGCGATAAGTAGGTAGTTCTAATTAATTGTCAGAAGGGGGAGTGGGGGCTTTTCCCCTAGAGAGGGAGTAGAACCGTCTCTACCCCCAAACTCATCCTTACTTCAACGATGTCCAGCTACTTATTAACTCGGCAATAAAAGAGATTGCATTTACAGAAAGATGGTCAAAATGCTCAAAATGCTTGTAAAACAAGGCATTGATCTGCTTTGCCGGAGTCAATATCTACTCCGATCTCAACAGTTGCCGGGTTAATAATATTTCACTTATTTAAAGGAGGACAATAATGTCACAACAAGACATCATTCGCGCTTGGAAAGATCGAAGTTATCGCGAAAGTTTGAGTCAGGAACAACGCTATATGCTACCTGACAATCCAGCAGGAATAGCTGACCTGTCAGATGAGATTTTAGAAACGATTGCAGGAGGTAAGCGTCCGGGTGGCGGTGGTGGTACAGGTCAAGGAACAGGGGGTAACTGCACAAAAACCGACGGGTGTGGCCCATTGAAAACAAACTTGTTCATCTGTTGGTAATTAGTTATTAGCCATTAGCCATCTTCACTAAAGTTTATTTGTGCCAACCTATTGAGTAAGGACTCTGAGTTCTTTCCTGGTAATTGAGAATGGTGCCTTTCGATTACTATGAACCTCAAAGCTCAGACACCTATGCTTTACACCTGCTCGAAAGGTGGTTAGGTAATCGTGAGGAGAGGAGTCACAGAGATTCCTCTCCTCCTGCGTATGCAATATCAACAACTTTCACCTTATTTTTAGGAGTCAAAGACTGTGAATCGAGCATACTTTCAAGCTTCTAACTGGTATCGCGCTATTACCTTAACAGAACGGATTGCATCGCTCTCAGTATTAGCAAATCAAATTCAAAATAAGCAGATAAATGCAGATTTTGCTCAGAATCGTATGGAACGATGGCGCGATCAAGATCCTTTTCCAAAGGAATCTTACTTTGCCGAACGTTTGGCGATGGATGGGATCGATGACGAGAAATTTTTATCACTTCTTGGTGAACCCATTGAAGCAGTACAAGAACGTTTCCCCGAAACTCCGACTTGGTTAAAACAAATTGCCGAGGCATTTTCAACTAATTCTGAGCAGTTTCATCTCCCAGAAGCAACGCAGAACGTAGAAACTAGTTGGTTTTTATACTTAGTTGAGCCGCTAATCTGCCAAGGATTGAACCGTCTGTCTGAAGGTATCGAGAGTCTAAGTCAGCAGCATTCGGAACTACCCTTTGAACCGAAGACAGTTACAGAGATGCTCTTGACAAATTTGACAATACAGTTACGTCAAATCTTAAATCGCACTCTAGTATTAGAACTGAATGTGGCTCGCCTGCAAGGGTTGCTTACCGGTGATACACCTCAAGAACGGTTTCGCAGTTTTGTGGAGCGCTTGCGTCAGCGAGATGTTGCCCTTTCTATTTTGCAAGAATATCCTGTCTTGGCTCGCCAAACCACTATTTGCATAAATCATTGGCTAACATTTAGTCTAGAATTTCTCCACCACTTATGTGCAGATTGGCATGAAATCCGAGCTAAATTCAGTCCTAAACATGAACCGGGTTTACTGGTGGAGTTGCTAGGTGGTGCTGGAGACAGCCATCGAGGAGGACGTTCTGTCCGGATCGCCAAATTCAGTTCGGGTTTGCAATTGGTCTACAAACCGAGATCCCTGGCAGTGGATGTTCATTTTCAAGAACTCCTCACTTGGCTGAATGAGCGTGGCGATCACCCACCTTTCCGCATCTTAAAACTTCTAGACCGTGGCAACTATGGTTGGGTCGAGTTTGTTAAGGCCCAAAGCTGTAAAACTTTAGCAGAAATCCAGCGTTTTTACCAACGTCAGGGCGGCTATCTAGCTTTGCTCTATGCCCTGCAAGCGACTGATTTTCATTCCGAGAATTTAATTGCTGCTGGTGAGCATCCGATTTTGGTTGACCTCGAAGCTCTCTTCCATCCCAAAGTCGGTAAGATGGATAACTCCCAAGCCAATTTAGTTGTCAGCGACAAAATAGCTGACTCGGTTTTGGGTATAGGTTTGCTGCCGCAGCGTGTTTGGGGCAACGCTCAATCTGAAGGCATCGATCTTAGTGGTTTAGGCTCAAAACACGGGCAACTCACTCCTAATCAGATTCCTTATTGGGAAGATATGGGAACTGATGAGATGCGACTGGCACGTAAGCGGATGGAGATGCCACCAGATCAGAATCTACCTACTTTAGATGGTGCTAATGTTAACCTACTCGAGTATACCGAAGAAATCTTGAATGGGTTTACCAATATCTATCAGTTGCTGCTTAAATATCGAGAAGATTTACTTTCAAAACAAGGACTGATAGCAGCTTTTGCCGAGGATGAGGTGCGTGTCATCCTCGGTCTTACCCGCACCTATAGTTTTTTGCTAGACGGAAGTTTTCATCCCGATCTGTTGCGAGATGCTCTCGAACGCGATCGCCACTTTGACTTACTCTGGCTTCAGATTCAGTATCGATCCTACTTAAAGCAGGCGATCGCCGCAGAGCGTGAAGACTTGCTGCGCGGCGATATTCCTCTATTCGTGACGCACCCAAACTCGCGGGATGTGTGGGGTAGTTGTGGGCAGTGTCTCAAGGATTTTCTTGAGGAAGCCAGTATCGATATGGTCTACCGTCGCTTAGAGAAGTTGAGCGACTTGGATATGGCACAACAGCAGTGGTTTATTCGGGCTTCTCTGGCAACAGTTTATATGGGATTATCTAACGCTGCTTTTCCAGGCTACTCGATTGCAGAGCCACAGATAATCGCAAACCGAGATCAACTATTAGCTGCTGCCCGTGCTATTGGCGATCGCCTAGATTTCTTAGCAGTACGTGGCGAAGAAGATGCCTCTTGGATTGGTTTAACTTTTTTAGGCGAGCGTCATTGGTCCCTCGCATCTTTAGGCTTTGATTTATATGATGGTTTACCTGGAATAATACTCTTTCTAGCTTATCTTGGTAAGGCTACAGAAGAAGAAAGTTATACCAATCTGGCACGAGCAGCATTCAGAACTATGCGTTCTCAAATAGAAGAATTGCGATCGGGACTCAAACAGATTGGAGCTTTTGGTGGCTGGGGAGGAATCATCTATACCCTAACCCATCTAGCGGTGTTATGGAATCAACCAGAGTTAATGACTGAAGCGGAAAAGATAATTGAATGTCTTCCCGATTTGATTGAGCAAGATACGCAGTTTGACATTATAAGTGGTGCTGCCGGATGTATTAGCAGTTTACTCGCTCTGTATAAATGTAAACCTGCCGATGATACTCTTACCGTCGCAATTAAATGTGGCGATTTACTCATCGCCCGTGCTGAAATGATGGCGCATGGTGTTGGTTGGACTTGGAAAGATGAGATGTTTGAAGAGAAGCCACTGACAGGTTTTTCTCATGGTGCGGCTGGAATAGCAGCGTCATTGCTAGAATTGGCAGCAGTAACAGGCGAGCAACGTTTTGCAACTACAGCTATAGCTGCCATTGAATATGAGCGAAGTCACTTCCTCCCCGAAGCAGGAAATTGGTTGGATTTACGCAATTTTACTAATACCGTCTTAGCAGACAAAGACGATCAAAATCTTTGTATGAACGCCTGGTGTCATGGTGCGCCAGGAATTGGGTTAGCTCGTCTACGCAGTCTTCCTCATCTTGATGATGCTGAAATCCGCTCCGAGATCGACACCGCTTTGAAAACTACCCTAGCCGAAGGATTTGGTAATAATCACTCTCTGTGTCACGGTGATTTGGGCAACTTGGAATTGCTTTTGCAAGCCAGTCTCACTCTCGATAAGTTCCAGTGGCAACCTCAAGTCGATCGCTTTGCTGCCATTATTCTTGAAAGCATTAATCAACATGGTTGGCTTTGTGGCGTTCCTTCAGGAGTGGAGACTCCTGGTTTAATGACTGGACTGGCCGGTATTGGCTATGGATTACTGCGACTGGCTGCACCAGAGCGTATTCCTTCGGTGCTAGTGCTGGAGCCTCCGAAGCTGAAGGGCGTAGTGCAGAAAACCGCAGAGTTTGCCCTCACTGCCTAAAAGATAATGAAGTACCAGCTTATTCAACAACATAATGAAGAAGATTGTGGCGCTGCAAGTCTTGCTTCTGTTGCCAAACATTATGGCAAAACCTTTACCATCAACACTATCCGGCAAGCTGTAGGAACTTGTAGAGAAGGCACCACTTTATTGGGATTGAAGCAAGGCGCGGAAGCCCTTGGTTTCCACGCCAGAGGAGTTAAAGTTCCCCTAGAAGTTGTCAATAAAAAAGCCGTGCCTCTACCAGCTATCATTCATTGGAAAGGTTATCACTGGGTAGTTTTTTACGGTAAACGGGGCAACAAATATGTAGTGGCTGACCCTAGTGTCGGTATCCAGTATCTGGACAAAAAGTGGTTCTTAGAGGCATGGACAGACAGGGTCATGCTGCTTCTAGAACCAGACCCATTGCGCTTTTTTACCCAGTCGGATGAAAAAGAGAAAATTGGCGGATTGGGTCGTTTCCTCAAACGCATCTTGCCCTATCGCGCCATTGTTGCCCAAACCTTCCTGCTGAATGCAGTCCTTGGTCTATTTTCCCTAGCTTCCCCTTTTCTGCTGCAAATGCTCACCGATGATGTGCTGGTACGCGGTGATACCCATCTGCTTACTAGTGTGGCGATCGCTGTAATCGTCATGCACCTCGTTAGCAGTAGTCTCCGACTAGCACAATCTAACCTTGTTGCCCACTTTGCCCAGCGTCTAGAACTAGAGCTAATCTTTGAATTCGGACGCCAAATTCTCCGCTTGCCCCTAAGTTACTACGAATCCCGACGTAGTGGTGAAGTAGTCAGTCGTCTAGAAGATATTCAACAAATTAATTATTTAGTTTCCCAAGCTGTTGTTAGTCTACCCAGCCAATTTTTTATTGCTCTGGCTTCGGTGGCTTTCATGCTGTTCTACAGCCTAAAACTTACAGCAGTTGCGATGCTAATTGCCGTTTTCATGACCCTCTCAACCCTGATTTTTTTACCCACTCTCCAACAAAAAATCCGCAATCTCTTAGTCTTATCGGCAGAAAACCAAGGGGTATTAGTAGAAACATTCAAAGGAGCCATCACCGTAAAAACCACCTCTGCTGCTCCCCAATTTTGGGAAGAATTTCAAAGCCGCTATAGTCGTCTTGCTAACTTCTCCTTCCGCACGATTCAAATCGGCTTCTTCAACGGCATTTTCTCTAACTTAGTTGCCAACATCGGTAGTATTGCCTTGTTGTGGGTAGGCAGCAGCCTTGTAATTGGTAAGGAATTAACTATTGGTGAACTACTGGCATTTAACGGCATCAATGCTAATTTTAACTCTTTTATTGATACCATACTTGGCTTTGTCGATGAATTCACCCGTGCAAAAACCGTTACTGGGCGACTTACGGAAGTTATCGACGCTACCCCAGAAACTCCAGACAACACCATCAAGCCTTGGGTGACAATTGCCAACAGCACAGACATTACCTGCACCCAGCTTAACTTTCATCACACTGGCAGAGTTGACTTACTGCAAGACTTCTCCCTCACCCTTCCCGGAGGCAAAGCGATCACCCTGATCGGCAAATCCGGCTGTGGTAAAAGTACTTTGGCAAAATTGATTGCGGGGTTATATTCGTCTCAGTCTGGCAATATTCGCTTTGGTATCTATAACCAACAAGACATTTCCCTCAATTGTCTGCGGCAACAAGTGGTACTGGTTCCCCAAGAAGCCCACTTTTGGAGTCGGTCAATTATCGAAAACTTTCGCTTGAGTTCGCCTGATCTCAGCTTTGAGAGCATAGTTAGAGCTTGCCAGATGGCTGGTGCTGACGAATTTATCAGTAAACTACCAGAGAAATATCAAACTGTTTTAGGGGAATTTGGAGCCAATCTCTCTGGTGGACAACGACAGAGATTAGCTATAGCACGGGCAATAGTCAATGATCCACCCGTACTAATTTTAGACGAATCCACAGGTGCCCTCGACCCAGTAAGTGAAACCGAAGTCCTAGACAAGTTGTTAACCCATCGCCAGGGTAAAACCACAATTATGATTAGCCACCGTCCGAGGGTGATTCAGCGTGCCGATTGGATCGTCTTGCTGGAACAAGGACAATTGAAACTGCAAGGTGCTTTGGAAGATTTACGCCATCAAGCCGGAGATCACTTAGACTTCCTGATTCCTTGAAATGTATGGTCAGTACACCTAAAGAAGATTTTCTGCCATTAGTTGAAAGCTCCGATTTTCTGCCACCAATTAGTTTTTGGGCAAAGCTTGGCGGACTATTGATCGTTGGTGCGGTAGGAGTAGCGATCGCACTTGCATCGACGACCAAATATAAGGTAACTGTCAAAGCACAGGCAACCGTCCGTCCTGCTGGTGAATTGCAGATTGTTCAGGCTGCCACAGAAGGCACAATTACGCGCATCGCCGTCCAAGAAAATCAAGTTGTCAAAACAGGAGATGTTATTGCCACTATCGATAACTCCCGTCTGCAAACCCGAAAAAGCCAATTGCAAACTAGTATTCAACAATCTAAGTTACAACTAGTGCAAATCAATGCCCAGATTAATGCCCTCAACAGCCAGATTCGAGCCGAAACTGACCGCGTAAACCGGATTATTACTGGCGCCCAAGCCGAATTGAGCGGTCGCCGTCGGGAATATCAAGATAAAAATATTACCACTGTTTCCGAACTCCAGGAAGCTGATGCCAACGTCAAAATTGCTGAGGAAGAATTGCAGACTGGGGAAGCACAGTTAAAAACAGCACAAGCGAATCTCCATGCAACTGAAGCTGCTTTGGGTGTAGCCCAGTCAAAACAGAACCGATATGAGAGTGTAGCTGCCCTTGGGGCGCTATCTAAGGATCAATTGGAAGAAGCACAATTATCTGCCAAACAGCAAGAGCAAGCGGTAAAGGCGCAAGAAGCAGCAGTGGAGGCGCAAAAACAGACAATTGAACGATTACAACAAGCAGTATCTGCTGTCATTGTTAGAAGACAACGCGCCCAAGTTGCCGTAAATCCAAGTAATACAGAAGTAACTGTTGCTACTGAGCGGATCGCTCAAGAAAAAGCCGGAGGGGAAAGCAACAAAGCAACAATAGAAAAGGAACGCCAAGCCTTAGTTAAGCAACGGATTGAAATTGAAAAGCAGTTAGAACGTGATACTAGCGAACTCAAACAAGTGGAAATAGATTTAGCTCAAACCACAATCGCAGCTACTGCCGATGGTATAGTTTTCCAACTCAATTTGCGAAATCCAGGTCAAACTGTGCGTGCTGGCGAAGAAGTATTGCAAATTGTGCCCACTGATGCGCCTCAGGTTTTGAAAGCAGCAGTGGCATCTGAAAATCAAAGTAAGTTAAAAATTGGTCAAAAAGTCCAAATGCGGGTGAGCGCTTGCCCTTACCCAGATTATGGTACTCTCAATGGTAAAGTGCAAGCGATTTCTCCAGATGCGATCGCTCCTCAAAAGAATGGCACAAATGCATCTATGTCTAATGCGACTACTAGTCCAAAAGCTGCTGTGCCTGGTGCTTTCTATGAAGTGACTATTGAACCGGAAACTCTGGTTTTAGGTAAAGGGAAAAACCAGTGTCACATTCAATTGGGCATGGAGGGTAGGACTGATATTATTTCCCGTGAAGAAACGGTACTGCAATTCTTTCTCCGTAAGGCTAGGTTGATGACTGATTTGTAACTTTTTTTTTGAAAAGCATTACCTAATCTTAGAGGCTGTTTGAAAAGTCGGAGAGATGGTAAAAAAGCTCTCTCAGTATACGCTGTGAATAGATAGTAGACAGCACTGAGAGAGCAACATGAGTAAAGCATACCCCAGCAATCTGACCCGTGCT